>JAPSLB010000059.1 GCA_031181145.1 Microvirga sp. | reverse complement strand
GGGACCTGCATGGCCTGTGCCACGCCCTCCTAACCGATTGCCTCGGCTGAGATTGTCGCCAACGAGCACCCGTCCTACATCGCCGGGTGGTCTGCCAATCCGGAGTGAGATTTCACAGGCGGCGCTCGAAAGTGGACTGGGCAGGTTGCCAATGTCCGCGATATGATATTACCTTCGATCGTCGGCTGTCTCGGCAGTCCCTGCGCGGCAGGCCTGCCGAGCTGGTCGGCTGAACGGTCCGCCGCACAGGGTCGATCAGGAGCCCTGCTCGCGTTCCCTTGCGGCAGGACAAGATAAGGGGGCGCCTATGAAACCAGTGGAGCAGCGTCGCGCCAGTCCTCGCTCGCATACCCTTCTCAAGGGACACATCATCTACAATAATCAGCTCTCCCGCATGGAATGCACGGTGAGGGACCTGTCCGAGACCGGCGCGCGCCTCGTGTTTGCCCAGCCGGTCAAAATCCCCGCGGAATTCGAGTTGCAGGTTCCCAGGAAGAAGCTCGTTCGGCGTGCGCAGGTCATGTGGTACGATGGACCAAATTACGGCATCATGTTCGTCGACGATGCCGCAAAAGCTCGGAACGATAGCGAGCCTCCTCCCGTCGCCTGGGAGACATCGGGCGTGCCGGAAGTTCTGGAAGAGGCCTGCCAGCGGATCGCCCGGATCCTCGGCGTTCCGGCCGGGGCGATCCGGCTGACGGTCGAGTTCAAGCGATGATTCGCCTGCGAGCATCGGGCGTGAAATGCAAATGGTTCCGCGCCATGCGCTATGCCACCATCCATTCGTGGTCCGGATCATTGTGGAATTTCCAGATCCGCTTCGGGCCAGCCATGACGTTCAGGTAGTAGAGCTCATAGCCGTGCGGCGCGCCGACCGGGTGATAACCCTTCGGCACCAGCACCACATCGCCGTTGCTGGCGGCAAGCGTCTCGTCGAGCGAGCGGTCGTCCGTATAGACGCGCTGCAGCGCGAAACCCGTCGGCGGGTTGAGGCGATGGTAATAGGTTTCTTCCAGCAGGGATTCGTGAGGCAGCATGTCCCGGTCGTGCTTGTGGGGCGGGTAGCTCGACCAGTGCCCCGACGGTGTGATCACCTCCACGACGAGCAGGCTTTCGGCAGGCTCCGTCTCGGGCAGGATGTTGCGCACGTGGCGCGTGTTGGTCCCCTTGCCGCGCGTTTCCTGACCCACTTGATCGGGACGAATGACGCGCGCCGGCAGCTTGCCCTCGGCGGGCGCGGTGCAGACCGCGATCTCGCAATCGGTCTCCGCTTTCAGCGACCACTCGGAACAGGCAGGAGCATAGAGCGACCATGGATCCGGCTCGAAGGGCGAGGAGCGCCCGCCGATCACGCCGAAATCCTGATCCCCCGCTTCCACATGCGCCCTGCCCGAGAGCATGACGATGCAGGCTTCCCGATCTCCCGTCGGCTGCTTCAAGCTCTGCCCGCTTTTGAGCCGATAGACCTCGAACCCCACATAGGTCCAACCGGCGGATGCCGGGGTGATGGAGTGAATGCGCCCGTTCACATCGGGCTTCGACGGTTTGACGAGAAGCTTCGACATCGTTGTCTTCCTTACCGTAAGCCAGCTTCCTTCAGGAAGCGGGTGAGATTGGCGTAGCCCATCCTGGCATAGGTGAGCGGATGCGCCTTCTTGGGATCCTGCTCCGCTTCGATCACCACCCAGCCGCTATAGCCTGGCAGCTCCTTGAACACGGAGACGAAATCTACCATGCCGTCGCCCGGAACTGTGTAAACGCCCTCGATGACAGAATCGAGGAAGCTCCAGCCTTCCGCGCGCGACCTTTCCATCACGCTCCTGCGCACGTCCTTGGTGTGCACATGGCTGATACGGCTGCGATAGCGACGGGCCAGCGTCGCCGGATCGGCACCGCCCCAGGTAGCGTGACCGGTATCGAGCAGCAGGTGCACCGCCTCGCCCGTGGCGCGCATGAAGGCGTCGATATCGGCCTCCGATTCTACGACGGTGCCCATGTGGTGGTGATAGACCAAGCGCACGCCTTCCTGCAGGGTACGTTCGGCCACTTCAGTGATACGGCGCCCGAACTCCGCCCAGTCGCCATCCTTCATCATGGGGCGCTGCGAGAGCGGTTTCGATCGATCCCCGTGTATGGCGTTCGAAGTCTCGGCGAAGACGAGCACGTCGGAGCCCATGGCCTTCAGGAGATCGAGATGCGGGCGCAGCGCCGTCATCTCCGCATCGGCGTCGCGCTTGAGGAGCTCGGCCGAATACCAGCCGGATACGCAGGCGAGGCCGAAGGGCGCGAGCGCCTTCTTCAGCGCTTTAGGCTCGCGCGGGAACTTGTTGCCGAGCTCCATGCCCTCGAAGCCGGCTTCCTTGGCTTCGGCCAGGCACACCTCCAGCGGCGTCTCGCCGCCGAGTTCAGGCATGTCGTCGTTGGACCAGCCGATGGGGTTCGCCCCGACACGGATCGTCATCTGTCGTTATCCTCTCTTTGTGCGAGAACGCAATTTCTGAGCGGCGAACCGGATTCTCTTCGCCGGATCATGCATCGGTCAGTCGCCCACGCGCTGTGCGGCGAGGGCTGATTCATATTCTTTTCGCGCAGTCTTCACCTGCTCGCGGGACGACACTTCCGGCACCGCTACGTCCCACCAATGACCGCCCTCGTCTGTGGAGACGAGCGGATCGGTATCGATGACGATCACAGTGCTGCGCTCGGCCGCACGTGCTTTCTTCAGCGCATCTTCAAGTTCGGCGATGCTTCTCACCTTCAGCGAGCGAGCGCCGAGACTCGCCGCATGGGACGCGAAGTCGATATCGGGCAAGGTCACATGGTTGGTGTGCTGGAGAAGATTGTTGAAGCTCTCGCCGCCGGTGGCGCGCTGCAGACGGTTGATGCAGCCATAGCCGCGGTTGTCGAGCAGTACGATGGTGAGCTTCTGACCCAGCATGATGGAGGTGGCGAGCTCGGAATTCATCATGAGGTAGGAGCCGTCGCCCACCATCACGATCACCTCGCGCGTGGGGTCAGCCATCTTTACCCCGAGACCGCCCGCAATCTCGTAGCCCATGCAGGAATAGCCGTATTCCATATGGTAGCCGAGGGCGGCGCTTGTCTTCCAGTGCTTGTGCAGCTCGCCCGGCAGCCCGCCAGCCGCGCAGACCACCACATCGGCAGGGGACGAGCTGCGCTGCACCGCTCCGATCACCTGCGCGTCGGACGGAAGTTCCGCGTTCGTCGGATCGGTAAAGCGTGCCGCGGTATCGAGCCAGCGGGATTTTTCCTCGCGACCCTTTCCGATCCAGACCTCCGGAGCCTTCCAGCTTCCGAGCGCGCGGCTCAGTTCTTCGAGGCCCACGCGTGCGTCGCAGACGAGCGGCAGCGCATTGCGCTTGGTGGCATCGAATGCCTGCACGTTGAGGCCGACAATGCGGCGGTTCGGGTTCTTGAACAGGGCCCAGGAGCCGGTCGTGAAATCCTGCAGGCGCGTTCCCACGGCGATCACCACATCGGCTTCCTCGGCGAGCGCATTGGCGGCTCCCGTGCCGGTCACGCCCACCGCGCCGAGATTGGCCTGATGATCATGGGGGAGGCTCGACTTGCCCGCCTGCGTCTCGCCGACGAAGAGGCCGTGCCGTGCCGCAACATCCGCCAGCACTGTCTCGGCACCTGAATAGAGCACGCCGCCGCCTGCCACGATGAACGGTTTCTTCGCATTGCGGATGAGATCCGCGGCCTGTGCGAGTTCCGACTCGTCCGGACGGATGCGGCGCAGCGTCCAGACTTTCTCGGCAAAGAAGCTCTCCGGGTAATCGTAGGCTTCGGCCTGCGTGTCCTGGCAGAGCGCCAGCGTCACCGGTCCGCAATCGGCGGGATCGGTGAGCACGCTCATGGCGCGCTGAAGAGCGGGGATGATCTGCTCGGGTCGCGCGATGCGGTCGAAATAGCGGGAGACCGGCTTGAAGCAGTCATTGGCCGAGACCGTGCCGTCCGAGAAGCTCTCGATCTGCTGCAGCACCGGATCGGGCTTACGGTTGGCGAACACGTCGCCGGGCAGGAGCAGGACGGGAATGCGGTTGACGTGAGCCACCGCCGCCGCCGTCACCATGTTCGTCGCACCGGGGCCGATGGAGGTGGTGCAGGCCATCATGCGGCGGCGGCGGGAGGCCTTAGCGAAGGCGATCGCCGCATGGGCCATGCCCTGCTCGTTGTGGGCGCGAAAAGTGGGGAGCTTGTCGCGCACGCCGTGCAGCGCCTCGCCCATGCCTGCCACGTTGCCGTGGCCGAAGATGGCCCAGACGCCGCCGAACAGCGGCAGGATCCGTCCGTCGATTTCCGTCTTCTGTGCGGTGAGGAACCGGGCGACGGCTTGCGCCATGGTGAGGCGAATCGTGCTCATGAGCGTTTCTCTCAAAATGCGCCGGAAGCTGTGCCGGCAGCGTTCTCAGTTCTTGCAGTTCATGAAGAGAGGGCGAAGCCGACGATCGGCTCCGCCCTCCGTCCTAGGCAGCTTTGGCTGGGTTCGACACGCGCTGCCAAGCGTCGACGAGGCGTTGGAAGCGGCCCGCCATGTCGGCGATGGCCGCCTCGTCCGAGATCTCTCCCTTCAGCCAGCGCCGCGCGGCGTCATTGAAGATGGTGCGGCCGACTGCGAAGCCCTTCACTTGGGGCTCGGTAGCAGCAGCCGCGAAGGCGGCTTCGAGCTGATCCTCGGGCGCTTCGAGGCCGAGCAGCACGATGCCGCGGCAGTAAGTGTCGTTCCTCGTGATCACCTCGCCGATCGCTTCCCATGCGGCCCTGTCCTGCTGCGGCTCGAGCTTCCACCAATCCGGCCTGATGCCGAGATCGTAGAGATGCTGGACGATGCCCGCGACCGTGTCCGTCTTGAGCGGACCATGCTTGCCGGCGATGATCTCCACCAGCAGCTCGCGACCGATGCGGCGCGCGGCATCGTGGATGCGCAGCAGCTCGCGCTCCTGGCGTGCTTTAAGTTCCGGCGGATCGTCCGGATGATAGAAGGACAGGCACTTGATAGTATGGCCGACCGGCCATTCCACGAGCTTCGCACCGATGCTGCCGCCACCCTCGAAATCGAGAGGGCGCGAACCCGGCAGCTCCACGGGACGGCCGATCCAGAACGGATGATCGGCCGCGCGGAACAGCGCTTCACGGCCGTAGGTGCCGTCGATCAGCATGCCGAAACCGGGGCGGCCATTGGCCACCCTCGCGGCGGCCTGCACGGCGAGCACCTTGAACTCGGGAATGCGATCGACGGATGCGCCCACCTCGCTGGCCATCGCTTCCAGCTGCATGCGGTGATCGATGGCAAACGCCATGAGTGTATCGGCCTGAGGCCGGCGCGCCGTCGCCCAATGGATATGGTTGAGGCTCTCGTCGAAGCGCAGCGCCTTGTGCCGGCTGCCCTCTTTCAGGAAATGCTGCAGCTCCGGGAAAGTCGGGATCTCGGGCGAGCAGAGCAGGCGTGAGACCGCGAAGGCGCCGCTCGCATTGGCATAGGCGCAGCAGGTTTCGAGCTTTTCGTCCCTGAGCCAGCCGCGAAGGAAGCCGGACAGGAAGGCGTCACCCGCGCCGAGCACGTTGTAGACCTCCACCGGGAAGCCGGGACCCTTCACGCCCTCGTCGAGGGAGGCCGGAATGTCGCCGGGGAACACAACGCAGCCCATGGGGCCGCGCTTGCACACGATGGTGGCCGTCGAGATCGAGCGGATGGCGCGGATCGCCGCAAGAGTATCCTCTGACCCGCCGGCGATGTGCAGTTCCTCTTCCGTGCCGACGATGAGATCGCAATCGGCGAGAATAGGCTTCAGGTGTTCGGTGACCGCATCGGACCGCACGTAACGCGCTTCGCCCGCGCCATGGCCGAGGAGGCCCCAGAGATTGGGGCGGTAATCCACATCGAGCACCACCTTGCGGCCATGCGCCTTGGCGAGTCGGATCGCCTTCTTCTGGGCTGCGGCTGTGCCCTCACGGGAGAAATGCGTGCCGGTCACGACAATGGCGGCCGCAGAGGCGACGAAGCTTTCGTCGATGTCGGCCTCGGTCAGTGCCATGTCGGCGCAGTTGTCGCGATAGAAAATGAGCGGGAAGGAATCCTCGTCCCGTACGCCGAGGAGCACGAGAGCCGTCAGGCGCTGCTTGTCTGTGATGATGCCCTGGGTGGAGACGCCTTCGCGCTCCATCTGCTCACGGATGAAGCGGCCCATGGCCTCGTCGCCCACGCGGGTGATCAGGCCCGATTTCAACCCGAGCCGCGCCGTGCCGATGGCGATGTTTGCGGGGCATCCGCCAACGGCTTTCGAGAAGGAGGCCATGTCCTCCAACCGTCCTCCGACCTGCTGTCCGTACAGATCGACCGAGGCGCGGCCGATGGTGATCACATCCAGGGTCGGCTTCATGCTATTCCTCCCGCGGCCGGTCTTTCCCGGAAGCCATGTCAGGGCTGCGTTCTGGCCCTTGCAGTTGTAGAACGTTTATTCTATTAGCATCATATGCTGGAATATCAATTCCAAATTTGCCGGTAGCCGGCAAAGAACCCTGGGGGAACCATGATCAGGATCGCCGTTCTGGGCGCAGGCCGCATCGGCCGCATTCACGGGCGCAATGCCGCCAATCATCCCGACGCACGCCTCGTGGCTGTCGCCGATCCGCATGCCCCCTCCGCGCAGGAGCTGGCGGCGGCGACAGGTGCGGATGTCTCGCCGCTCGACGAGATTGTCGAGCGCTCGGACGTTGACGCCATTCTCATCTGCACGCCGACCACGACGCACGCCGATCTCATCGAGCGTGGGGCCAGGGCCGGCAAGGCCGTCTTCTGCGAGAAGCCCGTCGATCTCTCGAGTTCTCGCATCGAAAGGTGCCTTGCGACCGTCGAAAAGGCGGGCACGCCGCTGATGATCGGCTTCAACCGCCGGTTCGACCCCCATTTCGCTTCCTTGCGCCGCCGTCTGGCCGATGGAGAGGTGGGCGAGGTGGAACTCGTGACGATTCTCTCCCGTGATCCCGGTCCGCCTCCCGTGAGCTACGTCAAGACGTCCGGGGGGCTGTTCCGGGACATGATGATCCACGATCTCGACATGGCGCGCTTTCTGCTGCTCGGCGACGAGCCCGTGGACGTGCATGCGGTCGGCTCCTCCCTCGTGGACCCGGCCATCGGCGAGGCGGGCGACGTGGACACGGCGGCCGTCATGTTGAAGACGGCCAAGGGCAGGATCGTCCAGATCTCCAATTCCCGCCGAGCCGCCTACGGCTACGATCAGCGCATCGAGGTGCACGGCTCGAAGGGCATGATCCGCGCGGGCAACATCCACCGTACCACGGTGGAGGTGGCGAACGCCTCCGGCATCACGGCAGATCCGGTGCAGGATTTCTTCCTGGAGCGTTATGCGGAAGCCTATCGCGACGAGCTCACGACGTTCCTGAACGCGATCCGCGACGGCAAGCCGTGCAATCCTACCGGCCGCGACGGCCTGATGGCCCAACGTCTCGCGGACGCGGCGACCGAGTCGGCGCAGACCGGGAAGCCGGTGAGGCTGTAATCGAAGGCGCTGTCCTGAGGCTGCGTGGCAGAGACCGACATCGTCTGCCGAGTACTTGTTCTCGTCATGGTCGGGCTTGTCCCGGTCATCTCGTTCCTGAAGGGGATCCCTTCACATGACCGGGATCACCGGTACAAGGCCGGCTCCGACAGAGAGGAGACGTCTTGCTTTATACACGCTCCCGGATCGGCCCTGTCGTCCGAGACGCGTACTTCATGCGCCTTGCGCGCGTTTCTCCGCCGTTCCCACGGCGAGCGCCATGGCAAGGGCGAAGGATGCGGAGAGAGAGCGAAAAGCGCCGAAATCCGCCTCCGCCACTTCGAGCCACACGTCGGCGCTCGTCACCAGCGGGCTGAAGGCGGAATCCGTGATCGCCACCACAGGGATGTTGCTGCGGGCGGCAGCCGCCGCGAGATCGGCCGTCACCGGCGCATAGGGCGTGAAGCTGATGGCGAGAACCGCATCGCGATCCGTCGCGGTGCCCAGCTGCTCGGGGCCGAGCTGCCCCACATGGTCGATCAGAATGGTGCGGATGCCGAGCTTGCCGAAGGCATAGGCGCAATAGGCCGCGATGGGAAACACCCGGCGGGCGCCGAGAAGGTAGATCGTGTCGGCCTTCGCGAGGGTCTCGATGGCGCGCGAGAGCTCCTCCGGCTGCACCGAGTCACGCATCTTCTCGAGGGAGATCGCGGCCGCGTTGGTGAAGCCCTCCAGAAGGGTGGCTGCATGTACATGGTCGCCTTCCAGCTCGCGCAGCACTTTCAGTCGTTCGCGGTAATCGGGAAAGCGCTCCCGTAAACGGTCGCGAAAGATCTGCTGCAGGTGGGAGAAGCCATCGTATCCGAGGCTTTTGGCAAAGCGCACGAGAGTGGAGGGCTGCACCCCGGCATGCTCGGCAATGCCCGCCACCGTGCCGAAAGCAACCTCCTCGGGATGCTCCAGAGCGAAGGCGGCCAGCTGCTTGAGCCTTTTCGGCATCGTCTCCCGGCGGCTGAGGAGCAGCGCCCGCAGGCTCTCGTAATCGCCGGGCGCTTCCCTAGCGGTAGCGGCCTCGCTCATGCTTCTTTCGGTCTCCATATGCCTGCTGCCCTACATTTAAGCCGGACCTTGACACCGATCCTTGAAAAATGGAATGAATATTCCATCGTATAAACAAAAAGGTTCTGGCGTTCCATCAAAATGGACGACCGGAGCGGCAGAGGAAACGGCATAGAAGAGGACGATTCGACCTCCAAGTCATTTGTTGCCCCTCTGCGAACTCATGCACGGCGTTCTTTGCAGCCGGGGCTTCCGGTTGCGGCACGCACATAGAGCCCTTTTGGGAGGAAGCACATGAAGTCGTTCGTAACCGGTCTCGTTGCAGCCGCAGCCCTGACCGTTGCTGCCGCGGCCCCCGTGTCCGCTCAGCAGAACAGCCGCATCATCGTGGTCAGCCATGGCCAAGCCAACGATCCCTTCTGGTCGGTGGTGAAGAACGGTGTCGCCGAGGCCGGCAAGGACATGAACGTCCAGGTCGATTATCGCGCGCCCGAGACCTTCGACATGGTCAACATGAGCCAGCTCATCGATGCGGCCGTGAACCAGAGGCCCGCGGGCCTCGTCGTCTCGATCCCCGACGCATCGGCCTTGGGGGCGTCGATCCAGAAGGCGGTCGCCGCCGGCATACCGGTGATCTCCATGAATTCCGGATCCGACGTGTCGAAGGAGCTCGGCGCGATGCTGCACGTGGGCCAGGACGAGGTCGAGGCCGGACGCATCGCCGGCGCACGATTGAAGGAAATGGGCGGCAAGGTCGGGATCTGCGTCAACCAGGAGGTCGGCAACGTGTCGCTCGACCTGCGCTGCAAGGGCTTCACGGAAGGCTTCGGCGGCAAGGTGACGGTGCTGCCGGTGACGAACGATCCGGCGGATGTGCGCGCAAAGGTGAAGGCGGCGCTCGCCGCCGATGCTTCCGTCGACACGGTGCTGGCCTTGGGTGCGGGCACGGCCGGCGAGCCGACGGTGGCGGCGGTGAAGGAATCCGGCAAGACGGGCAGCGTCCGCGTCGCCACCTTCGACCTTTCCGCCAACTTCCTCAAATCCGTTGCGGCGGGCGAGGCGGCCTTCGCCATCGACCAGCAGCAGTATCTGCAAGGTTATCTGCCCGTGGCTTTCCTGGCTCTCAATGCGAAATACGGCCTGATGCCCGGCGGCAACGTGCCCTCCGGCCCGAACCTGATCACGAAGGAAAAGGCCGATCAGGTGATCGAGCTCTCCGCAAAGGGCATTCGCTGAAAAAAGACAAGCCCGCGGCGGCAGAACGTGCCGCGGGCTTCTCATTCCATGGGTCCTTGTTGTCCGAGGGAGGCTCTTCATGGTGAACACCACCCAGCCGACCGCTGATCTATCGACGGCTGCCGCCGTCAAGCAGATTCAGGACGAGCGCCTGAAAGAGGTTTCCCTCCTGACGAGGATCATGCGCCGTCCGGAACTCGGGGCCCTGGCCGGCCTGATCCTGGTCACGATCTTCTTCCTTTCCACTGCCGATCCGTCCATGTTCTCGCTGGCGGGCGTGATGAACATCCTCTCGCCTGCCTCGCAGCTCGGCATTCTGGCCATCGCGGCGGCGCTGCTCATGATCGGCGGCGAGTTCGATCTGTCCATCGGCTCCATGGTGGCCTTCACGGGGCTCGTCTTCGGCTGCTTCATCACGCTCACCGGATGGCCGCTGCTCCTGGCGATCGCGGCGACTTTCGCCGTGGCCGCCATCCTCGGCGGCTTGAACGGGCAGATCGTCATCCGGACGAGGCTGCCCTCCTTCATCGTCACGCTGGCCTTCCTGTTCATCCTGCGCGGCCTTTCCCTCGTCGGCTTGAAATGGGCGACCGGCGGCTCCACGCAGATGCGCGGCATCGGCGCGGCGGCCAACGAGGATTGGGTCCGCGAAATTTTCTCAGGCAACGCGCTCGAGGGTTTGTTCTCCTGGCTTGCAGCGAACGACCTCATTGCGAAATTCCCGAACGGGATACCCACGGTCACCGGCGTTCCGGTTTCCATTCTCTGGTTCATCGGCTTCGCGCTGCTGGCGACGTGGATCCTGCTCCGCACACGCGCGGGCAACTGGATCTTCGCAGCGGGCGGGGATGCCAACGCGGCGCGCAATTCCGGCGTCCCGGTGGACCGCGTGAAGACCAGCCTGTTCATGCTCACCGCCTGCGCCGCGGCGCTGGTCGCGATCCTGACCGTTCTCGATGCGGGATCGACGGATGCGCGGCGCGGCTTTCAGAAGGAGTTCGAGGCCATCATCGCGGCGGTGATCGGCGGTTGCCTGCTCACCGGCGGCTACGGCTCGGCCATCGGCGCGTTCTTCGGCGCCATCATCTTCGGAATGGTCTCCATCGGCCTCACCTATACCCGGTTCGACTCGGACTGGTTCCAGGTGTTTTTGGGCGCCATGCTGCTGCTGGCGGTTGTGTTCAACAACTTCATCCGCCGGAAGGTCACGGGAGAACGCTGATGGCAGATCAGGCTCCGCTCATCGAGATCCGCAGCCTCGTCAAGCATTTCGGGTCCGTCATCGCGCTGTCCGGCGTGTCCCTGTCCGTTCATCGGGGTGAGGTGATGTGCCTGCTCGGCGACAACGGCGCGGGCAAATCCACGCTGATCAAGACGCTCGCCGGCGTGCACAAGCCGACATCGGGCGATTTCCTGGTGGAGGGGCGACCCGTGTTCTTCAACAGCCCGCGCGACGCGCTCGATGCGGGAATCGCCACGGTCTACCAGGACCTCGCGATGATCCCGCTCATGTCGGTGACGCGCAATTTCTTCATGGGCCGCGAGCCGGTGAAGGGTGTCTGGCCCTTCCGCCATGTGGATTTCGACCATTGCGACGCGGTCACCCGCGAGGAGATGCACAAGATCGGAATCGACGTGCGCGATCCGCATCAGGCGGTCGGCACGCTCTCGGGCGGCGAGCGTCAATGCGTGGCGATCGCACGCGCGGTCTATTTCGGCGCGAAGGTCCTGATTCTCGACGAGCCGACTTCGGCGCTCGGCGTGGCCCAGACCTCCATGGTGCTGAAATACATCCATCAGGTGCGTCAAAAGGGGCTCGGCGTGATCTTCATCACCCACAACGTGCGTCATGCCTATGCGGTGGGGGACCGCTTCACGGTGCTCAACCGCGGCAAGACCCTTGGCACCTACGCCAAGCCCGAGATCGCCATCGACGAACTGCAGACCCTCATGGCCGGCGGCAAGGAATTGCAGGCCGTGTCGGAGGAATTGGGCGGGACGGTGTGAATCTGCCGGCCCCGTTCTCACGCAGCGAGGGGAGCCCTTCTCTCCTCTGTTCACGAGTCCATCCGTCTTCCGGGAGTGGAGAATGAAAGTGCTCGGCGTCGGCCTCATAGGCACCGGCTACATGGGCAAGTGCCACGCGCTCGCCTGGAACGCGGTCGCTTCCGTCTTCGGAGACGTGCCTCGCCCGCGCCTTGCCATGCTGGCCGAGGCTTCGCAGGAGCTTGCGGACAGAAAAGCGCGGGAACTCGGCTTCGAGCGGGCGACGGGCGATTGGCGCTCTCTCGTGAGCGATCCCACAATCGATGTGGTCTCGATCACGACGCCGAATGCCTTTCATCCCGACATGGCGATCGCGGCGCTCGAAGCCGGCAAGCATGTCTGGTGCGAGAAGCCCATGGCGACGAGGCTGGAGGATGCGGAGCGCATGCTCGCCGCCGCGTGCGCCTCCGGCAGGGTCGCGGCGCTCGGCTACAACTACATCCAGAATCCGGTCATGCGACTGATCCGCCGCATCCTCAGCGACGGGCAGATCGGCGAGGTCAACCATGTGCGCCTCGAGATGGACGAGGATTTCATGGCCGACCCTGAGGATCCCTTCTACTGGAAGAGCGAGGCCTCCTCAGGCCACGGCGCACTGGACGATTTCGGGGTTCATCCTTTGAGCCTCTTATGGGTTCTGCTCGGCGGGGTGCGGCGCGTTTGCGCGCACATGCTCAAACCTTATGCGGATCGCCCCGTTCAGGGCGGTGGCCGCCGCGCGGTCGAGACCTACGACATCGCGACGGTGCTCCTGGAGTTGGAGAGCGGCGCATCGGGACTTCTCGCCGTCAACCGCTCCGCCTGGGGCCGAAAGGGCCGCATTGCTCTCCAGATCTTCGGCTCGAAAGGCACCATCGTCTTCGATCAGGAGCGCATGAACGAGGTGCAGCTCTACACCGCCGACGGCGCGAAAGATCGCCAGGGCTTTTGCACCATCCTCGCCGGGCCGCAGCATCCGCCCTACGACAGGTTCATTCCCGCGCCCGGGCACGGTCTCGGCTTCAACGACCTCAAGATCATCGAGTGCCACGAACTCATGAGGCGCATCGCGGGCGAGAAGGCGCACCTCATCGATTTCGAGGAGGGCGTCCGCATCGAGCGCACGGTTCACGCCATGGCGCGCAGCGCCCATGAGAGGCGCTGGATCGAAGCGGGAGAAAGCGAGAGCGGAGAATCCTGAGCGGGGATTTCCGTCATCACCGGCTTCGTACCAGTGATCCCGATCAGCGAAGTGCTGCGCTCTTCCGATCGAGAAGGCCGATAAGCCCGGCCATGACGGCGCGAGAATTTTCCCGGAGTTCAAACCGCGTGGGCCTTCAGCACCTCGAGGAAGGCATCCGCGTAGCGGTCGAGCTTGGCCTGGCCGACGCCGTGCACCTCGCCGAATCCGTGCACCGTGACGGGGCGCTTCGCTGCCATGTCGATGAGGCTGCGGTCGGAGAAGATCACGTAAGCCGGCACGCCCTCCTCCTTCGCCAAGCGCGTGCGGAGCGCCTTGAGGTCGAGCAGCAGCGGGTCGTCGGACGGCACGACGGATTCCGCTTCGATGCGTGAGCGGCGACGGCGGCGGTCGGCGGGCTTCATGAGAACGTCGGAGCGTAGCTCGATCCGCTCTTGCCCCTTGAGGACGGCAATGCCTTTATCCGTCAGGGTCCAGCGGCCATACTCGGCGAGTTCCAGGCCTACGAGCCCGGCGGCATAGATCTGGCGCAGGAGGGAGCGCCACTCGTTCTTCGAGCGATCCTTGCCGACGCCGAAGGTTTTCAGCTTGTCATGGCCGAGGCGGAGGATGGCCTCCGTCTCGTCGCCCACGAGAATGCTGATGAGATGCTCCGTGCCGAAGCGCTCGCCGGTGCGGACGATGGCCGAGAGGATCTTCTGCGCCTCGATGGTACCGTCGAAGGACATGACGCCCTCGATGCACAGGTCGCAATTGCCGCAGGGCTCGGTCGTCTCGCCGAAATAGGCGAGCAGGGTCTGGCGGCGGCAGCGAGGCGCCTCGCACAAGGCGACGAGGGCGTTGAGCCGCTGGCGCTCCACGCGCTTCTGCTCGTCGGCCGCGTCGCTCTGTTCGATCTGCAGGCGGCGCAGGCGCATGTCGTCGAGGCCGTAGAGGGTCAGCGTGTCGGCGGGTGCTCCGTCGCGGCCCGCGCGGCCGATCTCCTGGTAATAGGCCTCGATGGATTTCGGCAGGGCCGCGTGCGCCACGAAGCGCACGTCCGGCTTGTCGATGCCCATGCCGAAGGCGACGGTGGCCACCATCACCACGCCGTCCTCCTGGAGGAAGATGTCCTGGTTCTTGGCGCGCTCGGCCTGATGCATGCCGGCATGATAGGGAAGCGCCCGATAGCCCGCCTGACTGAGCGAATCCGCGAGCCGCTCGGTCGCGTCGCGGGACGAGCAATAGACGATGCCGCTCTCGTGCCGGTGCTTGTCAAGGAAGGAGAAGAGCTGGCGCCGCGCGTGCTCCTTCGCCTGCATGGCGAGCCGCAGGTTCGGGCGGTCGAAGCCATGGATGAAGAGGCGCGGCTCCTCCTCGAAAAGGCGATGCATGATATCGCCGCGCGTCGCCACGTCGGCGGTGGCGGTGAGCGCGATGGTCTGCACGTTGCCGAGGCGCCGCCGCACGTCGCCCAGCATGGCGTATTCGGGGCGGAAATCGTGCCCCCATTGCGAGACGCAATGCGCCTCGTCGATGGCGAGCAGGTTCACGCCGGAGCGGCCGAGCCACTCGGTGGTGCCCGTATTCGCCAGCCGCTCGGGAGAGGCGTAGAGAATGCGCATGCGCCCATCGCGCACGGAATCCACTACGCGGCGGTTCTCCTCCGGGTCGTTGGCGGAGTTGAGGCTGCCTGATTCGACCCCGAAATGGCGCAGGGCCGCCACCTGATCGCGCATGAGGGCGATGAGCGGCGAGACGACCACGGTCAGGCCCTCGCGGGCGAGTGTCGGGAGCTGGTAGCAGAGCGACTTGCCCGCGCCGGTGGGCATGACGGCGAGCACGTCCTCGCCGGCCAGCACGGCGCGCACGATCTCTTCCTGTCCTTCGCGGAAGGAGGGAAAGCCGAACACGTCGTGGAGAATCTTGCGCGGGTCGATCACGGGTGCGGTGTGGCCGATCGCGGATTCAAGGTCAATGCGGCATCGGGAATCCGCAAGGCTGCCAGCGCGCCGCGGGCGGCGGCCACCCCCGTCGCGAAGGCGGCCTGGAGCAGATAACCCCCGGTCGGTGCCTCCCAGTCCAGCATCTCTCCGGCCGCGAAGACTCCCGGCAGGCGCCTGAGCATGAGATGCTCGTCCATCTCGTCGAAGGGAATGCCGCCAGCGGTGGAAATGGCCCTTTCCAAGGATTTCGTGCCCGTCAGCGTCAGGGGCACGGACTTGATGAGCCGGGCCAGAGCATCGGGTTGCGCCGGCAGCTGCGGCGTTGATTCGCGAAGCAGGGCGGTGCCGAGGGGGCTCAAGCCCGCCGCCTTGCGCAGGAAAGTGGAGGCGGACTGGCCCCTGCGGGGTGCGCTCAGGCGCTTCGTGAGGGCGTCGAGGGAGAGATCCGGCCGAAGGTCCAGCAGCAGCGCCGCGCCTCCTTGCCGCTCGATGGCGTTGCGCAGGCGGCTCGAGAGGGCATAGACCGCACCCCCCTCGAGTCCGTCCGCCGTGACGATTGCTTCGCCCTTCACGGTCATGCCCTCGAAGGTCAGGGCAATGCGCTTCAGGGGCTCGCCCTCGAAACGGCTCCGCATCACCTCGGACCAGGGGAGGGTGAAGCCCATATTGGCCGGGCGGAAGGGGGCGAGCGTGACGCCCTTGTCCTGGAGGATGCCCGTCCACGAGCCGTCCGAGCCGAGCCGGGGCCAGCTGGCGCCGCCCAAGGCAAGGATCGTGGCGCCGGGGGTGGCTCGCGCCGTCTCACCCCCGGGGACCGTGAACACCAGGGCGCCTGCATCGTCCCAGCCCTGCCAAGTGTGGCGCAGGGCAAATCGCACGCCGAGGCCTTCCAGGCGCGCCAGCCATGCCCGGAGAAGGGGCGAGGCCTTGAAGGCCTTGGGAAAAACCCGTCCGCTGGACCCGACGAAGGTCTCCTGGCCCAGGCCTTCGCACCAGGAGCGCAGATCCTCTGGGCGGAAAGCTCCGATCAGGGGGCTCAGCACGGGTTCCGCTTCGGCATAGCGGGCGACGAACCGCCCGAACTCCTCGGAATGGGTCAGGTTCAAGCCTCCCCGGCCTGCCATGAGAAACTTGCGGCCGACGGAAGGCATCCGGTCGTAGACGGTCACACCAACGCCTGCGCGCGCCAGGGTTTCCGCCGCGATCAGGCCGGCAGGACCTCCGCCGACGATGGCGACCTGAGAGGGGAGAGGAGGCAGGGACATGCGCTCAGCTGACGCGTAAGGGAAGATGGGAACCGTCTGGACCCTCACGCTTCATCATGGCATTCAGCGCATCGGATCATGGCTTTGCACATGACCGCCACGGGACTTTTTTTCAAGAGGAGCGGTGTCTGAAGCCGCCCCCAAGGGGAGTGTCGATGCGTGTTCTTTTCATTTCGACCATGGTCGTCCTGGCGCTTGCGGGCTGCGCCAGCGATACGTCGCTCACGGGGAGGGATGCCGTTCTCGCCAGTTCCACCGGTGACGCGGCGGCGGCCGCCAGATTGATTTCGGCCTATCGTGTCTCCAAAGGGCTGAGCCCGGTGAGCGTCGATCCCAAGCTCAACGAGGCGGCGGAATACCAGGCTCGGGTGGTGGCGGCCGCCGGCAAGCTGAGCCATGGCAATTTCGCGAGCCGCATGGATAAGTTCGGCATCATAGGCTATGCGGCCGAGAATCTTTCCGCAGGCTCCGATACGGTGGATGGCGCCATCGGCCGTTGGAAGGCTTCGCCCGGGCACAACATCAACCTGCTGATGCCTCAGGCCCGCAAGATCGGCCTCGCCCGCGCGGATGCCGACAATCGCTACGGGCGCTACTGGGCTCTCGTTATCGGTCAATAGGTAGCAGGGCACAAAGGAGGTCGGTCGCGCGTTAGGACGAAAGCTCCCACTCACGCACATCCCTCATGACCCATCAGCAAATGCTCTCCTTCGCCATCGTCGCCGGGATGATGGCGCTCTTCGTCTGGGGGCGGTTCCGATATGACCTCGTTGCCGTGATGTCGCTGCTGGTCGCGGTGCTCGTCGGCATCGTGCCAGCCGAGGAGGCCTTCACCGGCTTCAGCGACGATATCGTCATCATTGTCGCCAGCGCTCTCCTCGTGAGCGCGGCCGTGGCGAAATCCGGCGTGCTGGAGGTGGCCCTCAACAGGGTAGCACCTTACCTGCGAAGCGAGCAGAGCCAGGTGATCATGCTGGTCGCGTCGGTGACCGTCCTGTCGGCTTTCGTGAAGAATATCGGCGCGCTGGCGATGATGATCCCCGTTGCTTTCCAGATTGCACGGCGGACGAAGACGCTCCCCTCCAGCTTTCTCATGCCTATGGCCTTCGGGTCCCTCCTGGGCGGCATCGTGACCCTGGTGGGCACATCTCCCAACATCATCGTGTCACGGGTGCGAGGTGAATTGCTGGGCGAGCCCTTCGGCATGTTCGACTTCGCGCCGGTGGGCATCGGCATAGCATTGGCAGGCATGGTGTTCCTCGCCTTCGGGTATCGTCTTCTGCCCAAAGGCCGCAAGGGGGCCGCCTCCCTCGACGAGGCGCTCAATATCAAGGACTACGTCACCGAAGCGCGGGTCACGGCCGAGTCCGATGTGGTGGGGCGGACTGTCGCCGATCTGCACAAGCTCGCCAATGGCGAAGTGAAGGTGGCTGCCATCATTCGCAATGAGACCCGCAGCTCAAGTCCGCTCCCGGACATGACGATCCGCGAGAACGATCTCCTCATGCTGGAGGGAGAATCCGAGTCGCTCGAGAGTACCGTGGCACGTGCCGGTCTCAAGCTCAGTCGTGAGCATCGCCTTCCGGAGATGGACGAGGCAACGGATGAGATCGGGGTGATCGAGGCGATTGTCGGGCCCAACTCGGTGCTCGCCGGCCTGTCTGCCGAGCGCATCGGTCTCTACGAGCGATTCGGGGTGAACCTGATCGCGGTGAGCCGCAGCGGCGAGCGGTTCAAGGAGCGTTTGCGTACCATCACCTTGCGGGCGGGCGATGTCCTCGTGCTCCAGGGCAATCTCAAGAAGCTGCCGGACACCTTGCGCGACCTCGGTTGTCTTCCTCTCGCCGAGCGCGAGATCCGCCTCGGCAGCGCTCGCCGCAGCCTCCTGCCGGTGATCATTCTCGGCGTCACGATGGGGCTCGTCGCGTTCAATCTGCTTCCCGTTTCCATCGCTTTCTTCGGCGCGGGCGTTCTGCTCGTTCTGTTCGGTTCGCTCACCCTGCGCGAGGCCTATGAGACGATCGAATGGCCCATTGTCGTCATGCTGGGCGCACTCATTCCCGTCAGCGAATCCATCCGAACTACCGGCGGCACGGACCTGATAGCAGGCTGGCTTTCGTCAGCGGCGAACATGCTGCCGCCCACCGGCGCACTCGTTCTCATCATGGTGGCCGCCATGGCAGTGACGCCGTTCCTCAACAATGCGGCGACCGTGCTCGTGATGGCGCCCATCGCCGCGAGTTTCGCCACTCAGCTCGGTTTCAGGCCCGATGCGTTCCTGATGGCGGTGGCGATCGGCGCGGCCTGCGACTTCCTCACGCCCATCGGGCATCAGTGCAACACGCTCGTGATGGGACCTGGCGGATATCGTTTCGGCGATTACTGGCGGCTCGGTCTGCCGCTCTCGATCATCGTGGTCCTGGTTGGGACGCCCCTCATCATGTTCTTCTGGCCGCTCAGCTAACGTAACGAGGGGCAATGCACGTCGGGACGATGCGCGAGAGTCAACGTAAGATAGCGGTGAGGAGCAGGGTGGTGCCGGCGGCCGACGAGGCCAGAGCGATGATCATGGACCAGCAGTGCAGCCGGTCCCGCTCCGCCTGGTTGAGCAGCGGGCGGATGCGAGAATCCGAGCGGCCGAAGATGAAGCTGGCATTGCGCCCGGGATGCGGAGTGTGGGGCATGATGCAGAAGCTCGACCGCACATGACCGCGCGCCTGCCCGTAACCGGAATTGTCGGTGTCATAGGAGGGATGACGTGAGGTCTGGGGATTCATGCCTGAGGCTTCCAGGGGCGTGTGACGACCCTAAACTCGCGCTCAAGGCGTGAACGAGCCGTAAAGATCCGGAACAACCCACACTTTTCGTAAATTAAACCTTTCCGTCTCGTTCCCGGCTGGGTTCGAAGTCCGGCAGGACAGGCGGACCGGCTTCATCACAGGAAACGGGTCGCGGACCACCATGCCCTGTGGCATGGGAGAGCCGTCTCACCTGGAACCGGCGCATGTCTCAGGCTCCCATTCAGAAAACCATTGCAGCCTCGGATTGGGCGCTGCTCGGGCTCCTCTCCATCATCTGGGGCGGGTCGTTCCTGTTCGTCGGCGTGGCGGTGCGAGAGCTGCCCCCCCTGACCATCGTGGGGGTGCGGGTCCTGCTCGCGGCGCTCGCATTGCAGCTCGTGCTGAAGGCCATGGGCGTGCGCCTTCCTCGGGAGCGTCAGGTGTGGGCGGCCTTCTTCGGCATGGGCATCCTCAACAACGTCCTTCCCTTCACCCTGATCGTATGGGGGCAGAGCCACATTGCGAGCGGCCTGGCATCCATTCTCAATGCGACGACGCCACTCTTCACGGTGGTTGTGGCGCATTACTTCACGACGGACGAGCGGCTGACGGGCACACGCCTGGGCGGCGTCATCGTCGGATTCGTGGGCGTTGCGGTCATGATCGGCTCCGCGGCCCTGGCGTCGCTGAATACGAGCGTGCTCGCGCAGCTCGCAGTGCTGGGCGCGGCCCTTTCCTACGCCTTCTCCGGCGTGTTCGGCCGCCGCTTCAAGACCTTGGGAATCCCGCCACTTGTGGCGGCTGCCGGGCAGGTGACGGCGTCGAGCTGCATCCTCCTGCCTGCGAGCCTTGTGGTCGACCGCCCCTGGGCCCTGGCCATGCCGAGTACGGGAGCCGTTCTGTCCCTTCTTGCGCTTGCGCTCGTCTCGACGGCTTTCGCCTATCTCATCTTCTTCCGCCTGCTCGCCCGGGCGGGGGCGACCAATGTCGGCCTTGTCACCTTCCTGATCCCTGTCAGCGCCATTCTCTTCGGCGTACTGATCTTGGGCGAGACGCTGGAGCTGCGTCACGTGGCCGGCATGGTGCTGATCGCAGCAGGGCTCATGCTGATCGACGGCCGGCCCGTTGCCGCGATCGCCGGGACGTTCAGCGCGAAGGCGCCGGCTCCGCGCGGAAGCGATTGAACATCATGTCCGGCGCGCTGGTGTTGTGGCGGGAGGGGACGAGCCGTCCCATCCAGGCATCGGTGGCCGCGGCCGCTCGGAAATCCATGATCATCTCCTCGCGCCAGGAGCTGGCCCTTTCCTCCCGCACGGCGATGCGCGCCACATCCGCATTGAACTCGGTCACGTACATGGAACGCAAAGTCGCAAAGGGCATGCCCGAGATCGCCTGGTCGAAGGTCACGTCGAGGGCCATGCGCTCCTCGTTGAGATCGACAACCTCGACATGGGCCTTGCCGCCCTTGGCGAAGGTGAGCGTGAAGCGCATGTCCTGAGGGTCGAAGG
>JAPSLB010000058.1 GCA_031181145.1 Microvirga sp. | reverse complement strand
ATTGGCTGGGGCGCCAGGATTCGAACCTGGGAATGGCGGTACCAAAAACCGCTGCCTTACCGCTTGGCTACGCCCCAATGGTGGGCGTGTACATAATCGGCGGAGCCGCTCCTGGCAACCCGGTTTTGCGAAAGTCCCGCTTCGAAAGATATCGCCCGAAAGGCGCAATTCCCCTCTTGCGGCTCCCGGCCCTCGTCGCTATAAGTCCGGCCTCCCGATGAAAAATCGGTGTCGGAGTGTAGCGCAGTCTGGTAGCGCACCTCGTTCGGGACGAGGGGGTCGTAGGTTCGAATCCTATCACTCCGACCATTCTTCTTCAGGCAGCAAACGACCAGGCCGGGCGTGAGCGGCCTCGGCCTTCCCGCATCAGATCTTGGCTCCCATCCTCCCTAGAGCACCTTTCAACGACGTGGATCCGGTTCGCCGTCGAGAAGCGGCAACTCGAGAATGATGATTCCACGTTGACAGAGACAGCTCTAATGGGTCGAGAACCGGCCATTCTCGTCATAGCTTTCATAATGAAGGGTCTGAGCCGGAATCGCCTCCAGCTGGCGCGGGCCCTTCGGCCAGTCCTGCGCCGTCTCGTGCGACTGGGGCATGTAGCGGGGGCGGAACCGCAGATCGACCAGGGAGCGAAGTTCCGGAGCCGCCAGGTCGAGCACATTGGCGTCGCGCCAGCGGCGATGCAATTTGGGGCGGCCTATCATGCGTCCCCAGAAGCCCTGCACCTCCTCCTCAACCTGCAGGATGATGCGACCCGTGAAGGTCTTGCGTAGATTAAAACGTCCTGTCAGAGCCATTCAACTCTCCCAACTCCATCGTACTTTGCAAAGAGTGCGCCTCTAAAGCCGAGGTCGGCTGAACGGGCCAATAGAACCTCGACCGTAACGCTGGCCGAACCTTGCCGTTGCAAGGCCAATGCAGGGGCGGCTTTCAGGTTCCGGCGAACAGGCCGGAACCGGGCGCAGCCATGTTGGAAGGTGATGTCCCGCACAATTCGCCTCAAGCCTCCGAGGCTTTGCGGCATGATGGCCGGTGCGGAAGAACGATCAAGATAATTGGAACTCAGGTGACCGGGAGGATCATGCCACCTTCTCAGGGACGCGGACGGGGCGTGAGATCGATCGTGACGAGTTGGCCGGTGCGAGGATCGAGGATGGTCATGGCAGCCTCCTGTGCTGTTGGCATGAGGAAAACGCCGGACGCGGGGGAACGATCAACATGTCCTTGGAACGTGGTAAGCAATTCGTTACCGGGGCGTGTGCTTTCGCACCTGGAAATGACGTAGCGGGACCTTTAACCGGGGCATCGCCAACGGCGCGCATTCCGGCCAGCGCCGCCATCCATCACCGGAGATACAATCGATGCACACAAGCACACTCGAGTCCGTTTGGTCGCCGCGCCTTCTCAGTATCCTGCGGATCGTCGCCGCGTTGATCTTCATGGCGCACGGCACCCAGAAGATCCTGGGCTTCCCGGCGGGCGCCTCGCCTGCCATGTTCAGTCTGTCCTGGATCGCGGGCGTGCTCGAACTCTTCGGCGGGGCTCTTCTGGTTCTGGGTCTCTTCGTACGTCCCGTGGCCTTCGTTCTCTCCGGCCTGATGGCCTGCGCCTACTGGATCGCCCATGCGCCCAAGAGCTTCTTCCCCGTGCTGAACGGCGGCGATGCGGCGATCCTCTACTGCTTCGTATTCCTCTACTTCGTAGCTGCCGGGGGCGGCGTCTGGAGCCTGGACAACATCCTGCGCAGGAACTCCTGAAAAAATGTCTCGGCGAGCGGAGGCGGAAGGCCGATCGGCCTTCCGCCTTTCTCAGGTCCGCTCGCCGTCCGGCCTGGTCGGGCGCCGGAGGCGCTCGTCCTCCAATTCCACATGCAGCGTCTCGTCATCGTCGTCATCGTCATCGTCGAGAGGATTCGGCATGAGGTCCGTCATGAGCCCGGTCGTCGTCGAGGCCGCGGCTCCGATAGGGGGAGCGGCCCCTTCGGAACGCCAATCCCGCTCCTGCCGGCCGGGCTCGATGCGCCCCTCGTCATCCAGGATATCCACCACGCGATCGATCTCGGACTCATCGACGCGAACGGTCACGAGGGTTCCTCCGTCACGGATGCCGTCCACATAGGCCTTGGCCTCCTCTTCGCTCAGGCCAGAATCGGCCAGCGCTCCCATGAGGCCTCCCAACGCTGCCCCCGCCCCTGCGCCGACGAGCGTCGAGACCAGCCACCCGGCTGCGACCAGGGGCCCCAGCCCGGGAACGGCCACCGTGCCGAGCCCGGCCAGAAGCCCAGCGCCGCCGCCCGCGATCGTCCCTGCCGCGGCCCCGGCCTCGGCGAACTCGTGGGATGCACTCTCGTCCTCGAAGGAGCGCTCCGCACGGTCCGAGGAGATGTTGCTGGTGTTGTTGGAGATCAGGCTGATCTCGAAATTCTGCATCTGAGCCGCCTCCAGCCGCTGCACGGCCTTGGCTGCCTCATCGTAAGTATTGAAGAAAGCGGTGATTCTACGCTCGGCCATGAGTTCGCCTCCAAGGATGCCTCTTCCGTCCTGCAAGGCTAATGAGCGCTTCCTGGGAGGGTTCCGGTCATTCTTGCGTTGCGGCCAAGTTTCGTTGCAACGCTGCGCGCCCTTGACGCCTTCCGGTCGTAGCAGAATGTTGCTACAGTTACACAAAAGAATGCCGCGCACGGCAATATGGGGGCTCCCACCATGCGACATATCCATCTCGATGAGGGCTTGCGTTTGCGATTTCCCGGCCGCAGCGAAGATTTTGACCAGGGCGTCGAGATCGGCATGGTCGCCGTTCTCATGGACCAGGAGACTCCCGAGTTCTCGCGCTGGATTTCCCGGGCCAATCTAGGACAGGTGGAAGCGATCGCCAGACAAATGGGCTATCGCGTCACCGAGGAAAGCGGCGACGAAGAGTGGGTGGAGCTCACGTTCCGTCACGGTCTCATCAAAGCGAAGCCCAATCTCCGGCTCGTGCATTCGGTGGGCTAGAGCATCGGACGTGAAAAGTGGATTCGCACGTTTGGGTCCGATGATCCCTTCTTGAATGAGCGCATCGTTTGGAGCGGACCCGAAGGGCCGCGGCAGCGAATACCGGGTCCGCTTTTCCGTACGATGCGCTAAAGCACCGGAGAGAGACGGGATCCGCTTGGCGCGCGATGCGCCGGGTCCGAGAGCCGGGAACCCTCAAATGCAAGAAGCCGCCCGAAGGCGGCTTCCCGTTCATGCAGTTGAAGCCGTCTTACCGGGTGTGATCGCCGCGGCGGGTCACGGACCAGGCAGCCTGCATCAGGGCCACTGCCAGGGCGGTTTTCACCACGGTTGCGGCGACGAACGGCGCAGCGCCGACGGTCCAGGCCTTGGCGAAGGGCATGACCAGCGAGAGCTGGGCGAGGCCGAACACGAATACCAGCGCGTGGCCGAGGCTCATCATCACGATGACGCGCAGGAGCGAGCGGTCCCAGCCGCGCTCCGCCATGAGACCCATGACAATCGCGGCGGCCAGGAACCCGAAGAGAAAGCCGCCCGTCGGGCCCATCATATAGCCGATGCCGGCCGTCGGGCCGGCGAAGACGGGTATGCCCATCGCCCCCTGCAGCAGATAGAGGCCGACGGTCGCGCCGCCGAGGCGCCAGCCATAGGAGGTCCCGATGATCAGCACGACGAGAGTCTGCAGCGTCATGGGAACGTAAGGCAGGGGCACCTGGACCTTGGCGGAGAGAGTCAAGAGCACCGTGCCTGCAGTCATCAGGACGATGGCGCGGAGCGCGGAAAAACGGGCGTCGTCCCGGGTCGGCCAGATCAGGCCGACGAGGGTCGACGGAGTAGATGGCGAGGTAGCGCCAGTCGACATGAAACATATCTCCAGTTCAATCCGCCATTCGCAGGCGGCGCGGAAAGCCCTATAGGAGGGGCAGGCCGGCCTCAAGCCGCGGCACGGCCACGATGCGGAACCCACAGAGATTTCCCAGGATCTTTCATGGCTGACGAGCTCACCTTCGATGTCCGTCCTCCGGCCCGGTCGGGCGAATGCCTGCAGATCAGCCCGCTCGTGCGCCGAATCGTCGCCGACAATCCGGGACCCATCACCTTCACCGGAACCTGCAGCTACATCGTCGGCTCGGGCAAAGTGGCGATCATCGACCCGGGTCCGGACAGCCCTGGGCATATCGCGGCCCTGCTCGACACCGTCCGCGGCCAGACCGTGTCCCATATTCTGGTGACCCACACCCATCGGGATCACTCCCCCGCCGCCCGCGCCATCCAGGCCGCGACGGGAGCGCTTGTCGTCGGCTGCAGCCCGCACCGGAGCGCCCGCCCCCTGTTCAGCGGCGAGGTGAACTCTCTCGAGGCGAGTTCCGACAAGGATTACGCCCCCGACCTCGAACTGGCCGATGGCGACATGGTGCAAGGCCCCGGCTGGACCCTCGAGGCCGTGGCGACGCCCGGACACATGGCCAACCACCTCGCTTTCGCGCTGCCCGAGGAGAAGGCCCTTTTCTCCGGTGATCACGTGATGGCTTGGTCCACCACCGTCGTCGCGCCGCCCGACGGGTCCATGAGCGAGTTCATGGCGTCTCTCGACAAGCTCAAGGGCCGCGAGGAATCGGTCTACTGGCCCGGCCATGGAGGCCCCGTGCAGGAGCCTCAGCGCTTCGTGCGCGCGCTCATCCATCACCGGCGGCTCCGGGAGGCTGCGATCCTCAACCGCCTGAAAGCCGGCGACCGGACGATCCCCGAAATCGTGACCGCCATCTATCAAGGCCTCAATCCGGCTCTCGTGAATGCCGCGGGCCTGTCCGTCTTTGCCCATTTGGAAGATCTGGTCGCCAAGGAAATGGCGGCGACGGACGGCGCCCCGAGCCTCGAGGGGGAGTATCGCCCGGCCTGAAGCGGCCTATTTCACGGCCAAAGCGAGATTCGAGGCCTCTTCGAGAAAGGCGCGGATCCGCGTGGCATTCGCGCCGAGATCGTGATGGCCCATGCGGGATGCGGAGCGGATATCGATGCGCGTCCCGTCGACGCGAGGCCGGATGCGCACGGTGATGTCGTTGGGAATTTTCAGGACGAGCGTGCGGTCGACAGCCTCGAGCCTGCCTACGCCCGTCCGCCCTCCGGGAGGCACCGCCTCGATGATCTGCCATCCGAGGTTTTCGGCGGCCTTGCGCACCAGGGGGAAAGCATCCTCCGGCGGGATATCGAGCGAGAGCGGCGCGATCTGGACATAGGCTTCCCGCTGCCATTCGCGCTTCTCCGGCGAAACATCGGGCGGGGTGCGGCCGTCGCGGGCATCGAGAGCGACGCGCGAGCGCGAGAAGGCGGGCGGATCGTCCGTATCGGTGCTGACGTCGTTGATCGCAGGCAGCATCACGGCCTTGAGGCCCAGGAAAGCCGGATAGCCGAGAACGAGCGCTGCCAGCACGAGCCCCTTGATGGCGCTGCCGAGGCCCCGGCGCCCCTCCTGCCAGATGCGGACGAAGGCAATGAGGGAAAGCCCAACTGCGATCGTCGCCATGGCGAGCCCAAGCCCCAGAGCAATGAAGCCGGACTGATAGTCGATTCGGCCGGAGCGGATCAGGAGAGCCGATAGAACCGTCACGACAAGCGCGAACCAGGCCACCGCGGGCGACCATTGGGCCGGACGGGAATAGGGTTCTTCGATGATGAGACGGCGCATCAAGGGGTCTTACAGATCTCTTTGAGTGCGCGCCACTCCTCCTGGTTCAGAAGAGGCTCGCCGGGCTGGGAAGGCACCTGTTTTTCCAAAGCTTTCAAGCGTTGATCGGTGACCGGGTGGGTCAACGGAAAAGCAAGAATGGCCGTTTCGTTCCCCTCGCCCTCTCCCTCGTCTTCATCCTTCTCCGCTTCGATGCGTTTGAGCAACAGCGCCATGGGATGGGTGGGCCCGCCCAATGAGACCATGGTCCCCGTTTCAGTCGAGACCTCCTCCGACAGGGATGACGGCATGGACTGTTTCACTATAAACTATCCGCCCTCAACAGGAGCCTCTGTCTGTGTCTTCCTCCTCCCCCGCCCCTGCGGATCTCGGATCGGATCCGCTTCGTATCTGGTTCCGGGTCATTCGCCTGCATCGCCGCGCGCTCAATACGGTCGCCAGCGAGCTGAAGGCCATCGGCCTGTCGATTCCTCAGTTCGATCTGCTGTCCACGCTGACGGAGAGGGAAGGGTTGAGCCAGCAGGAACTGGCGGAACGGCTTTACGTAACCAAGGGGAATGTCTCGGGCCTCCTCGATCGGATGGTGGAGGCCGACCTCGTCGAGCGCCGCTCCATCCCGGGCGACAGGCGCTCGAATGCGCTGTACCTCACGAAGAGGGGACGCGACCTGGCCGAGAAGGGGATCGCGGCGCAGCGCGCCTATGTGCAGCGCACGCTGGGCTCTCTTCCCGAGCAGGACCTCGCCGATCTCGAGCGCATCGTGCTCGCCTGGCGCGAACGCGCCCGGGTCGCGGAGGAGGCAACGCTCGCGACATTGCGGCGATAGGAGCCATGTTCGACGCGGTGGCATTCGCAGGCGGCGGCAACCGCTGCTATTGGCAGGGGGGCTTCTGGGAGGCGGCCGCTCCCCTCCTGGGCCTGGATCCCTCCATGATCGTTGGCGTGAGCGCAGGTGCATGGTCCGCCTGCTACAGCCTCCTGGACCTGGGCCGGACGGTCAGCGAGATGGTGGCGGAGGGCTGCAGCCAGGGGCGCCGCAATTTCGAGTGGCGCGCTTGGCGTCGCGAGGGCTCGCCCTGGCCCGTTTCCTTGATGTACCGCAGCCTCATCGAGGCCATCATCGACGAAGCCGCACTGGAGCGCCTGAAGAAGGGCCCGGAGATCCTGATCGGCCTTGCACGGCAGCCGCGGCGCCTGCCGCTGACCATGGCGATCCCCCTTGGGATCGCCACCTATCAGATCGAGAAGAAGTTGCGCTCTCCGGTCCATCCCCGGGGCGGAAGGGCGCTAGGTTTCATTCCTGAATTCGTTCGCGTGAAGGATCTCGCGTCGCCCGCCGAGATCACGGCAGCTCTGATGGCGAGCGCCAGCGTGCCACCCTTCATGCCGGTGGGCCGCATCGGAGGCATGGCGGCCCTCGACGGCGGCCTCGTGGACAATGTGCCCACCGAACCCCTGCTTCCGGTCGAGGCGCAGGGAGGCAGGACGCTCGTCATCCTGTCGCGGCGTTACCGTGTGATCCCGCATGTGAAGGGGCGCACCTACGTCCAGCCGTCGGAGCCGGTGCCGATCGGGCAATTCGACATCACCAATCCCGACGGGATCCGCAAGGCCTACGAGATGGGCCTGAAGGATGGCGAAGGCTTTGCCCGGCGCATGGGCGAGCGGGACCTGTGACGCTGCCTGCACCGCGACGAAGCCGGAACGGGCCGGCGTTCATCCTGGATTAAGCCTGTTCTGACTACGGGTTGGATAACCAACGCATGGTCGAGGGCTTGCCTCAATGAGGTCGCGTCTCTCCCGATCATGACGGCAGGCGTAACGCCCGCTATGACCAGGAGGAAACCTATGACCACGCACAACCCGAACCGCGACCAGCAATCGTCCCCGAAAGCGGCCGCCCAGACCGTCCCGGCCTTCAAGCCCGTCGCTCTCCCGGCCCTGGCGGCCGCCATGCGTTCGGCGCAGCATCGCTCCGTGAAGACCAGGACCTTCGATCCTCCCGCGATTCTCCGCAAGGAGGCGATGCTGGACCGGTAAGGCTCGCCTGCCGCCTGCAACGAAAAAGCGCCCGAAGGGGCGCTTTTCCTTTAGCGGACGATGACTTTCGTATTCAGCGCCACACGGTTGTAGAGATCGATCACATCGATATTGCGCATCCGGATGCAGCCGGAGGATACGGCCAGGCCGATCTTCTCAGGCTCGTTGGTGCCATGGATGCGATAGAGCGTGTCGCGGTTGCCCTCGTAGAGATACAGGGCGCGGGCGCCGAGCGGATTGCTCGGGCCGCCCTTCGTGAAATGCACGTGCGGCCAGCGCGCCTTCATCTCGGAGGGCGGGTTCCAATCCGGCCATTCCGCCTTGCGGGCGATGCGCGACGTGCCGGTCCAGCCATAGGCCTCGTCACCGACGGCGACGCCGTAGCGGATGGCCTTCTTTCCCTCCTGCACGAGATAGAGGAAGCGCTGCTTCGTATCCACCACGATGGTCCCCGGCGCCTCGCCCGTCGGGTCGTCGACGAGATAGCGGCCGTAGCGCGGCTCTTCCTGTGCTGTCGGGATCTGCGCCATCCACTCCGCGTCGCGGGCGGAGATTTGAGGGTCCGGAATGCCCTTGTAGGTACACCCGGCCAGGGCGGCCGCCATGGTTGCCAAAAGGAAAACGAGGCTCGAGAGGCGCATCGGAACAAAGCTCTGCTTGACTGCCGGAAAGGCAGCTTCGGTTAATGCAACGCCATGGCGTTAGGTTGGTCGGACCCAAGGTCAATCAGCGAATCAGCGCGACAATGCCACGGTTACTCTGCGACAGCTGTTGCATTGCAACAACATGGACAATCGCTCGTGCGGCTGCGACACTGTTTTTCAACCACCGATCAAGTGCTTGCATGTCCACGCTCTACATCAGCCACCCGTCCAGCCTCGACCATCAGACACCCCTCGGCCATCCCGAGAGGCCGGATCGCATCAGCGCCATCGAGCGCGCCCTGGAGAAGGAGCGCTTCACCTCCCTGATCCGCGACAGGGCCCCCATGGCGGAAATGGAAAGCCTCACTCTCGCCCATCCCGAGGATTATGTGGTGAAGCTGCGAGACATCGCGCCCCGCGAGGGTCTGGTGAGAATCGACGAGGACACGGTGATGTCGCCCGGGACCTACGAGGCGGCCCTCCGCGGCGCCGGGGGCGCGGTGAAAGCCGTCGACGAGGTCATGGCCGGCCATGTGACGAATGCCTTCGTGGCCATGCGCCCGCCCGGTCACCACGCCGAGCGCATCAAGGCGATGGGTTTCTGCTTCTTCAACAATGCCGCCATCGCGGCGCGCCACGCGCAGAAGAAGCACGGTGCCGGACGGGTCGCGATCTTCGATTGGGACGTCCACCACGGCAACGGCACGCAGGACATCTTCTGGAGCGATGGCAGCGTGCTCTATTGCTCCACCCACGAGGCCCCGCTTTATCCCGGAACGGGCGCCGCTTCCGAAACGGGCGAGCACGACAACATCGTCAACGTGCCCCTCAATGCGGGCGACGGCACGGAAGCCTTCCGCGAGGCCGTGGACACGGCCATCCTCCCGCGCATCGAAGCCTTCGAGCCGGATCTCATCGTCATCTCGGCAGGCTTCGACGCGCATTGGCGCGATCCGCTCGCTAGCCTTAACCTCACCGAGACGGATTTCGCCTGGGCCACGCAGAGGCTGATGGACCTCGCCGACAGGCTTTGCGGGCGGCGCATCGTGTCGATCCTCGAAGGCGGCTACGATCTCGAGGGACTGGCGAAATCGGCCGCGTTCCACCTCGACGCCCTGATGGGGCGCGAGATGCACACGTAACGTTTAGCGTCTTCCTTCGTCCTGGCGGGGCTCGTCCCGGCCGTCCCGATTCGGAAAGCGCCGCGCTCCGGGCAATCGGGATCACCGGCACAGGGCCGGTGATGACCTGAGGCGGGAGCGGGCGACGGCGGGGATGCCCGGACTATCCCGGCACAGGGCCGGGCATGACGCCAGATTCCGTCAGCATTCGATCGGCTCCTGGCTGAGCAGCTCGATGCCGAAGCCGGAGAGGCCCACATAGGAGCGGCTCGAGGTCGCGAGGTTACGGATGGACGCCACCCCGAGATCCCTCAGGATCTGCGCGCCGAGCCCGATCTCGCGCCATTGGCTGGAACGCGCGACTTCCGAGGCGGTCTCCTCGTGCTCCGAGAAGGATGTGGTCGGCACGCCCGCCGTGCCGTCGCGCAGGTAGACGAGAACGCCCCTGCCCTCCTTCACGAAGCGCTGCAGGGCCGCAGCCACCGTCTTGCCGCCTTCGAACACGTCGGTCAGCGCATTGGCGCGGTGCAGACGCACGGGAATGTTCGTGCCGTCGCCGATGCGACCATGGACGACCGCGATATGCTGCACGCTGTCGAAGGGCGTCGAATAGGCATACCCCGTGAACGAACCCCAGGGCGTCTCCACCGGGAAGGTGGCGATGCGCTCGACGAGCTTCTCGCGCGACTGGCGGTAGGAGATGAGATCGGCTACCGAGATGCGCTTGAGGCTGTGCTTCTCGGCGAAGGCGTCGATCTGCGCGCCCTTCATCACCGTGCCGTCGTCGTTGGCGAGTTCGCAGATCACGCCCACCGGCGGCAGATTCGCCAGCTTGCAGAGATCGACGGCGGCCTCCGTATGGCCTGAGCGCATGAGCACGCCGCCGTCCTTGGCGATGAGCGGGAACACGTGGCCGGGACGTACGAAATCGGCCGCGCCCATGTTGTTGTTGGCGAGCGCCCGCACGGTGTTGGAGCGCTGTTCGGCCGAGATGCCGGTGGTCAACCCGTGCTTCACATCCACCGAGACGGTAAATGCCGTGCCGAGCGGCGCGTCGTTCGAGGCCACCATGGGATCGAGCCGCAGGCGGCGCGCCTCCGAGACGGTGAGCGGGGCGCAGACGATGCCGCAGGTGTTGCGGATGATGAAGGCCATCTTCTCCGGCGTGCAGAGGGAGGCCGCGACGATGAGATCGCCCTCGTTCTCGCGGTCGTCGTCATCCGTGACGATGACAATCTCACCGCGAGCAAAAGCCTCGATGGCTTCGGTGACGGAGTTGGACATCAGGGTCTCCTGGGCGGATAGGGGCAGAAAATCATTGGGTGTGACGGCTCCGCGGGTTTCGCGGGCGATCAGTTTCGCGGTGTCGCGAGAAAGCCAGGCATGGTCGGAGTTGCACATCTGGGTGATGGCGCCGGGGGTGACGCCAATCCGACGCGCGAATTCCACGCGCGAGATGCCATTGCGGGACAACCATTCAGCCAGTTTCATGGGGCTGGCTTAGCCGATGGGACGATTTTAGTAAAACTAAAATTCAGTGCTTTTCCTCTTCCGGAAATGGACAGCAGGCCCCTCCCGGCCAGGATGGCGCGCCCATCCCAGAGAGCCCAAGGCGCCTACAGCGCCACGCCCGGGATCGTCCCGGTCATCAAACCACGGCGGGCCAAAGGTGCGGACTCCTGGAGACAAGCCCCAGGACCACTCCGTTGCATGCCCCCGGCCGAAGCAGCGGCGGAGAGAGGAATTGGAGGGTGTTCTGCGAAGTCCTCAAGCCGTGAACGGCCAGGACGGTCCCTCGCCCACCTGCCCCCGATGGCGCAGGAGGTGGTCGGCCAGGACGCAGGCCATCATGGCCTCACCCACTGGAACCGCGCGGATTCCCACGCAGGGGTCGTGCCTGCCCTTCGTCATCACCTCGGCCTCGGCGCCGGTGCGGGTCACGCTGGCACGGGGGGTGAGGATCGACGAGGTGGGTTTCACGGCGAAGCGGCAGACGACGGGCTGGCCGGTGGAGATGCCCCCGAGAATGCCGCCCGCATGGTTCGACAGAAAGGTCGGCGCGCCCTGGTTGCCGGGGCGCATCTCGTCCGCGTTATCTTCGCCGCGCAGAGCAGCGGCGGCGAAGCCTTCGCCGATCTCGACGCCCTTCACGGCATTGATCGACATCATCGCGGCGGCGAGATCGGAATCGAGCTTGCCGTAGATCGGCGCGCCGAGCCCCGCAGGCACGCCCTCGGCCACGATCTCGATCACAGCGCCGATGGAGGAGCCCGCCTTGCGCAGCCCGTCCAGATACTCCGCGTAGAATTCGGCCGCCTTGGCGTCCGGGCAGAAGAACGGATTGCGCGAGACCTCGTCCCAGTCCCAGTTGCCGCGATCGATGGCGTGAGGCCCCATCTGCACGAGGGCGCCGCGGATGGTGACGCCGGACAGAACCTTGCGGGCCACCGCGCCCGCCGCCACGCGGGCAGCCGTCTCGCGGGCGGAGGAGCGTCCGCCGCCGCGATAATCGCGGATGCCGTATTTCACGTCGTAGGTGAAATCCGCATGGCCCGGGCGATAGGAGTTCTTGATCTCCGAGTAGTCCTTCGAGCGCTGGTCCACGTTCTCGATCATCAGGGCGATGGGCGTGCCGGTGGTGACCTGCCGGCCCGTGCGCTCGTCCGTGAACACGCCGGAGAGGATCTTCACCTGGTCCGGCTCCTGGCGTTGGGTGGTGAAGCGCGACTGGCCCGGACGGCGGCGGTCGAGCTCCGCCTGGATCTCGGAGACCTCCAGCGGGGTCATGGGCGGGCAGCCGTCGATGACGCAGCCGAGGGCCGGTCCATGGCTCTCGCCGAAGGTGGTGACGCGGAAAAGGTGACCGAAAGTATTGTGGGACATGGCGCGCTTCGAAGATGTTCAGGGCGTCTTAGAGCCAAAGCGCCCGGGTGTCACGCTCCCTGCTCCGTCTCACACCCAACGGTGGTTGCGCCCCTGGAGCACGAGCACCCGGCCCTGCCAGATATCCATGCTCGCGGCCTGGCGTGAGGAGATGCCGCAACACAGGGACAGGAAGGCGCGAGCCACGCCACCATGGGCGACGATCACCGTATCGCGGGTCAGATCGTCGAGGACGGGCCGGATGCGATCGACGAGCATGGCGTAGCTCTCGCCCCCGCCGGGAGGGACGTAGTTCCACTTGTCCCGCTCGCGCAGGGCCGCCAGCTGCGGCTCCGCCCTGCGGACCTCCTTCCAGGTCATTCCCTCCCATGCACCGAAGGTGATCTCGATCAGGCGCTCGTCCACCCTGTAGCCCTGGGGCTGGAGGCCGACGGCTCCCCGCAGGATCTCCATGGTGTCGCGGGTACGCCGCATCGGGCTCGCCACATAGGCGAGATCCTCCAGGCACGGGCAGACGGAACGGAGGCGGCGGCCCGCCTCCTCGGCCTGGATGCGGCCGAGGTCGTTGAGCGGAATGTCCTTCTGACCCTGGAGGCGGCCCTCGAGATTCCAATCCGTCTCGCCATGGCGGATGAAATAGATCGTCGGGCGAGGCGAATGCATGATCTGTCAGATTACTCTTTGTCGAGGGAGAGGTCGGGAGCTTCCGGATTCTTCATGCCGACCACGTGATAGCCGGCATCCACATGCAGGATCTCGCCGGTCATGCCGCGCGCCATGTCGGACACGAGGTAGGCGGCCGTCTCGCCGACCTCCTCGATGGTCACCGTGCGGCGCAGGGGCGAGTTGTACTCGTTCCACTTCAGGATGTAGCGGAAATCGCCGATGCCGGAGGCGGCCAGGGTTTTGATCGGGCCCGCCGAGATGGCGTTGACGCGGATGTTCTTGGGGCCGAGATCGGCCGCGAGATAGCGCACGGACGCTTCGAGAGCGGCCTTGGCCACGCCCATCACATTGTAATGGGGCATCCACTTCTCGGCGCCGTAATAGGTGAGCGTCACGAGCGAGCCGCCGTCGTTCATCAGCTTCTCGGCCCGCTGCGCGATGGCCGTGAAGGAATAGCAGGAGATGAGGAGCGACTTGGAGAAATTGCCCTCGCTAGTGTCGACGTAGCGGCCGGTGAGCTCGTCCTTGTCGGAGAAGGCGATGCAATGGATGACGAAGTCGATGGAGCCCCAGAGGCGCTTCACTTCCTCGAACACGGCATCGATCGTGGCGCCCTCCGTCACGTCGCAATGGCCCACGACATGGGCATCGAGCTCCCTCGCCAGGGGCTCAACGCGCTTCTTCAGGGCCTCGCCCTGATAGGTGAAGGCAAGCTCCGCGCCCTGCTGACGAGCAGCCTGCGCAATGCCCCAGGCGATCGAACGGTTGTTCGCCACCCCCATCACCAAGCCACGCTTACCGGCCAGGATGCCGGTGGCCTTTGTCTCCGCCATGAGTTCACCTAGATCGTCGCTGGACACGTGAGAAGAGCGGCCTCTTTAGCCGACCCAGCAGGCGTGGGGAAGCCCTCTTGGCCGACAGGAGGCGAATCCAGGCGTTATATCGTGAATTGCGGTTACCGGGCCTTGGCGGAATGCCGCTTGCGGGCGTAATCCATCAGCTCCTCGTCCACGACCTGCGGCAGCTTGATCTCCACCGTGACGAGGAGATCCCCGTGTCCTCCGCCCTTCGTGGGCAGGCCCTTGCCGCGCAAGCGGAAGGTGCGGCCGGAATCCGTCATGGGCGGGATGTTCATGTTCACCGCGCCGGTGAGGGTCGGAATGCGCACGGAGCCGCCGAGAATGGCCTCCTCGATCTGGATCGGCATGCGATACCGGAGATTCGCGCCCTCCATGGTGAAACGCTCATGCGGCGCGATCTGGATGGTGAGCATCGCGTCGCCCGGGTTTACGCCCGGCGCCCCCTGCCCCAGGCCCCGCAGGCGGATCACCTGCCCGTCGGTGACGCCCTTGGGGATGACCACGTCCACGTCGCGGCCCGTGGGCAGCCGGATTCGCTTCTTCGCCTCCGCGGCCACCTCCTCGAGGGTCACCGTCAGGGTGGCGGACACGTCCGCGCCCTTCTGAGGGCGGGCGCGGCTCTGCTCGCGCGTGCTCTCGGCTCCGGCCGAGCGGAACGCCTCGCCGAAGAGCTGAGAGAAGATGTCCTCGCCCGCATCGGCGCCGAAGCCGCGCGAACCGCGGCGGCCGAAGGGGCTGCCGCCTCCGAAGCCGAAGCCCTCGAAACCCTGCCCTCCTGCGCCCCGTCCGCCGCCGAAGCCCTCGAAGCCCTGGAAGCGCGGCTTGCCCTCCGCGTCGATCTCGCCCCGGTCGAACTGGGCGCGCTTCTCCGCATCGCCCAGGATCTCATAGGCGGCGTTGACCTCGGCGAACTTGTCCTTGGCCTTGGGGTCGTTCGTGTTGCTGTCCGGATGATAGCTCTTGGCGAGCTTGCGGAACGCCTTCTTGATCTCCGCTTCGCTCGCGGAGCGGGACACGCCTAGAACGTCGTAAGGGTTTCGCATCGGGAAAATCCATGAACCGTTGGATTGGGGCAGAACCGCCCCACGGAACTCTCGGTTCATATGGGAAAAGTGTTGCTGCTTTGCAACGAGCAGTTCGGCCGCGCTTAAGCTTTCGCGATCTTCTTCGCGGGTTTGGCGGGAGTCGCGCCGGGCTTCGTCTCGCCCGCCGCCGGCCCGATCTCCTTGATCGTCCAATCCTCGCCCGAGAGACGGCAGGCGGTGCCGTGCAGGGAAGCCTGGGCCGGGCCGCTCAGACGTGCGTTGAAGGCGCGGCAGATCTCGTCGTTCTTCACGAAGGGCGCGCCCGTGGGCGTGAAGCTGCCTTTCATGGATGTCTCGGGATTGTCCCATGAAACCTGGGTGCCGGGGCCCTGGGGATCGAGGGCGACGCCCAGAGCCGCCTTGGCCCGGCGCCAGTCCTCGTCGCTCAGATCGGGCGAGAGCGGGGGCGACGCGGCCCGGGTGCTCGCGGGCGCGATGGAGCCGGTGGTCTTGGGCTCCTCCACGTCCATGCCCGCCATGCCGAGAGAGAAGCTGCAGGCGGAGGTCGACAGGGCAATCAGGCCAGCAGCCAGAACTTTCCCGGCTTCGCGCAGGAAATCATCTGATCTATAACGGCGCGTATTGGTCCACGGCACGCGTCGGGCCCCCTATCGAAAAGTCACATCCTGAGATAAACCATTGAACCAGTTAACAACCGGTGACTTCACCGAAACGGAAGAGCCCTTCACCCTGTTTCAGTCCTGGCTGAAGGAGGCGGAAGCCTCCGAGCCGAACGATCCCAACGCCATGGCGCTCGCCACCGTGGACGAGACGGGGCTTCCCAATGTGCGCATGGTGCTGCTCAAGGGCTTCGACGAGAACGGCTTCGTGTTCTACACCAACACGGAATCCAACAAGGGCCGCGAGCTTCTGGGTCAGAAGAAGGCTGCGCTCGTGCTGCACTGGAAAAGCCTGCGCCGACAGGTCCGCGCGCGCGGACCGGTGACCCTGGTGAGCGATGTGGAAGCCGACGCATACTTCCAGAGCCGCCCCCGCGACAGTCGCATCGGCGCTTGGGCGAGCCAGCAATCGCGCCCGCTCGAGAGCCGGTTCGCGTTGGAGAAGGCCGTGGCGATGAACGCGGCGAAATACGCCATCGGCGAGGTGCCGCGCCCGCCCTACTGGACCGGCTTCCGGATCGCCCCCGTCTCGATCGAGTTCTGGCAGGACAAGCCCTTCCGTCTCCACGACCGGGTGGTCTTCACCCGCGAGGGGGACGGCTGGCGAAAGGTCCGGCTTTATCCGTGAGACTTGTGCCCGCGGATCGGTTAAAGGATGCGCCTCCTCTCATAGAGATTTCGTCATGTCCACTTCGTCCAACTCCCCCCGCCGCATCATGCTGCTCACCGGCGCCAGCCGAGGGATCGGGCATGCCACGGTCAAGCGCTTCTCCGCCGCCGGCTGGCGGGTGATCACCTGTTCGCGCCACGGCTTCCCGGAAAACTGTCCCTGGGAGATGGGGCCGGAGGATCACCTGCAGGTGGATCTGGCGAATGCGGAGGACACCCTGCGCGCCATCGCCGAGGTGAAGGAGCGGCTCGCCGTCGAGGGCGGTTGCCTGCATGCGCTCGTGAACAATGCGGGCATCTCGCCGAAGGGTCCCGGCGGCGCACGCCTGAACGCCATCAACACGGCCTATGAGGACTGGACGCGGGTGTTCCAGGTGAACTTCTTCGCCACGATCATGCTCGCCCGCGGCCTGCAGGACGAGTTGACCCGCGCCAAGGGATCGGTGGTGAACGTCACCTCCATCGCGGGCTCGCGCGTCCATCCCTTCGCGGGCGCGGCCTATTCCACCTCGAAGGCGGCCCTCGCCGCGCTCACCCGCGAGATGGCCTCCGATTTCGGCCCCCTGGGCGTTCGCGTGAACGCCATCTCCCCCGGCGAGATCGACACCTCGATCCTCTCGCCGGGCACGGAGAAGATCGTCGAGCAGATCCCCATGCGGCGGCTGGGCACCCCGGACGAGGTGGCGAAGGCCATCTACTTCCTCTGCACCGAGGCGAGTTCCTACGTGAACGGCGCGGAGCTGCACATCAACGGCGGCCAGCACGTCTGAGGAAAGGCTGCCGGTCGGGACGTGGGAATGGCCGCAACAAGTGCGGCCATGACGGAGTGTGTTTCTCAAGCCGCCTCGGCAGGCCACGGGCCCACATAGCGCGATTGCGGGCGGATGATGCGGCGCGCATTCTCCTGCTCGACGGCATGCGCCACCCAGCCCGCCGTGCGGCCGGCCCCGAAGAGGGGCGTGAATCCCTCGCGCGGCACGCCGAGGGAATCGAGGAGGATCGCCGTGTAGAACTCCACGTTGGTGTCCAGGCGGCGGCCCGGCTTCCGGCGCTGGAGCACCTTCAGGGCCACCTGCTCGACGGCCTCGGCGAAGGCGATGCGGTTGACCTCGCCCCTCAGCTTCGCAGCGGCCGTCTTGAGCACATCCGCACGGGGATCGCGCACGCGATAGATGCGATGGCCGAAACCCATGAGGCGCTCGCCCCGCGCCATGGCACCGTCGAGCCAGCTCTCGGCATGGTCGATCGTGCCGATGGCGTCGAGCATGTCGAGCACCGGGCCGGGAGCGCCGCCGTGGAGCGGCCCTTTTAGAGCGCACAGCCCCGCGACGACGGCGGAAAGCAGCCCCGCATCAGTGGAGGCCACCACCCGGGCCGCGAAGGTGGAGGCATTGAGGCCGTGATCGATCACCGTCACCAGATAGGTGTCGAGCCCCTTCGCCCTGCCCTCGTCGACGGGCGCTCCCTTGATCATGCGAAGAAGATCCGCCGCGTGACCGGCCGACGCGTCGGGCGCCACCGGGGCGAGGTCCTGCGCGCCGCGGATCGCCATGGCGGCGGCAACCGCCGCCGCGCCGACGGCCAGGAAAGCCGGATCCTCGTCGGCGTCCGGCAGGGCCGAGAGGAGAAGGCGCATGCCCTCGACCGGCGTGAGGCCGGACAGGTTCGCGGCAAGGGGCGACAGGTAGCGGAAGGCCCTTTCCCGCGCCTCGCCGAAGCGCGCGCGCGGATCGTCGGATGCGCCGGACACGAGGCCGTCCCACAACATCGCCGCGACGTCCTCGAAGGGCACGCGGTCCGCCAGTTCCTCCAGGTCATGTCCGCGGACGATCAGGCGGCCCGCCTCGCCGTCCACGTGGCTCAGGACGGTTTCGGCCGCGACGACATCATCAAGTCCAATGCTCATGAGACTTCTCCTTTGTCGAAAGGAGCTTCGCGCCGGGCTTGCACAAGCGTCAATCTTGAATCAACATATCAACATATGAGCATCGAACTGACCTCGGCCGGAGAGGCCTCCGCCCGCCTCGGCATCAGCCGGGCAAGCCTCTATGCCTATGTGAGCCGAGGGCTGATCCGTTCCTTTTCCTCCCCGCACGACCCTCGCCAGCGGCTCTACGCGCTCGAAGACGTGGAGGCGCTGATCGCCCGCAAGACCCGTTTCCGCCGTCCGGCCGCCGCCGCGGCGACGGCCCTCGACTGGGGCCTGCCGGTGCTGGAGACGGGCATTACCCAGATCAAGGACGGGCGGCTGTTCTATCGGGGACATGACGCCATCGACTGGGCCGCCACGGCGACCCTGGAGGACACGGCCCTCCTTCTGATCGGCGGTCTCGACGGCGAAGCCTTCCGCCTGGCCTCCCGGGTGCCGCAGAATCTCCCCGTCCCCGCAGACGGCATCCACGCCTTCGTGGCGAACGCCGTGCGCCTCCTCTCCGAGCCGGCCCCCAAGGAGATGCGGGCTGCGGAAGTGGCGGCGATCCTGCGGCTCGTGGCTGCGGCGGGCAGCGGCGGGGACCCGCGGGCGGAGCCCCTGCACCGCCACCTGGCGCGAGCCTGGAAGGCGCCCCAGGCTTCCGAAGCGATCCGTCGGGCGCTCGTGCTCTGCGCCGATCACGAGCTCAGCTCCTCCGCCTTCGCGGTGAGGGTCACGGCCTCGACCGGCGCCTCGCTGCGCAACGCGGTCATCGCGGGGCTCGCGGCCCTGAGCGGCCCCTATCATGGCGGCATGACCGAGCGGGTGAGGGCCTTCCTGGAAGCTCCCGACCGGGCTGCCGCCCCGATCTTCCGGCACCCGCTCTACCCCGATGGCGATCCTCGCACGCCCGCCATTCTCGAGGACGTGCCTCTGCTGGCCTCCGACGCGACGATGCTCCGGGCCATCGAGAGCGCCACGGACAGGAAGCCCAGCATCGACACGGCGCTGGTCATGCTGGAGCGCGCCTATGGACTCCCACGCGGAGCGGCCTTTACGCTGTTCGCGGTCGGACGCAGCGCCGGCTGGCTGGCCCACGCCATCGAGCAGCGCAGCCAGTCCCGGCTCATCCGGCCCCGCGCCCGCTATCGTGTGGGCGAGGAGATGCCCTCGTCATGACCGGAGACCATTTCTATCCCACCCGCCCGACCCTCGCCGCGTCGGTCGCGGTGATCCGCGACGGACGCATTCTGCTCGCATCCCGCGGCAAGCCGCCGAGCGAAGGGCTCTATTCCCTGCCCGGCGGCATGGTGGAAACCGGCGAGAGGCTCGGCGAGGCGGCCTTGCGGGAGTTGCGGGAGGAGGTCGGCGTGGAGGCGGAGCTCATCGGCCTGATCGCGCCTGTGGAATTCATTGAAAGGGACGAGCAAGGCCATATAAAGCATCATGTCGTCATCGCCGCCCATGCAGCCCGCTGGGTTTCCGGCGAACCCCAGACAGGACCGGAAGCAAAGGACATCCGTTGGGTTACGGAACGGGATATCGCGGATCTGCCCATGACAGCGGGACTCGCCGGGATTCTGGAGCAGGCCTTCAGGATCGCCCGAAAGGACGTGCGCCCATGACGCGCGCCATCGCGCTGCTCACCGCCCTGGCATTTCTGCCTGCCCCGCTCCAGCCCGCGGCGGCGCAGAGTTTTTTCGAGCGTTTGTTCGGCCCTCCGCGGGACCCGAACGCGCCGCGGCAGGGCTACCAGCCGCAGCCTCAATACCAGCCGCGTCCGCAACCTCGGCCGCAGCAGCGGCGGCCCCAGCAATCGGCCCCCCAACCGCAGCCGAACCCGCAGCAGCAGGCCGAGCCCGCCCCGCCGGTGGAGCCGCCGCCTGCACCTTACGAGAAGGAGCTGCTGCGGCTCGCCGAAATCATGGGCGCCCTCGCCATGCTGCGCCCGCTCTGCACCGCGCCCGACGCCGATGAATGGAGCCGGCGCATGCAGATCCTGCTCGAGACCGAAGGGACCACGCCGGGACGGCGCGAGCGTCTGGCCGGAGCCTACAACAAGGGATATCAGGCCTACGCCCTTACCTACCGCGTCTGCACCCCGTCCGCCCAGGAAGCCTCGGCGCGTTTCATCCACGAAGGCGAGCAGCTCGCCCGCAACATCACCAGCCGCTATGGCGGCTGACGAAACACCCTTTAAACGCCCCTCCATTCAGGGAGGGCGACGATTGAGCGCAGCCAAGTTCGTTACAGACCAAGGGTTTTTCCACATTTTTCGGCATAAACCCTCTCGCATTAACCTCTTCGCAAGGTGATGCTGGCGGTGGGACGGCGCGATATCTAAGGTCGAATCAACCGACCCGCGAGCCGTCCCCACAAAGGGGCATGGATTCATGAACGATAACGACGTCCCTCTCACCGAGCTGCCCGAACTCAGCTCCATCAAGCAGGCTGCCCTGAGCTATGTGAACGAGGCTTTCGCCGAGGCCGAGCTCGACGGGCTCGATGCCGATTGCATGGCGCAGGCCGCGCTCTT
>JAPSLB010000057.1 GCA_031181145.1 Microvirga sp. | reverse complement strand
CTTGCGCGCCAGCACGCCCGCCTCGCGGGCGATGGCGCAGGCAGCGGCAAATCTCATGTCCAGGCTATGGGTCGTCATGGCGTTCGGGCGTTCCTCCGGATCCAAAAGGCGGACGGTTTGTTGTCAGGTCTTCGTCTAAATTTGTGACGGTGTGCAGGTCCGTAATTTTTCAAACATGGAGATCTCTGTTATGTCCTGGCATTCGGTGATCTGAAAAGAGGCTGAAGCGGCTCGGCATGGTTATCCAGACTTCTGTAGATGTCCTCGACAGGCGAGAAGATACTGAGAGTCTTGAGCGTGCATTGAAGTCGCAGGTCGCGATAAGCTATCGAGGCGCCGCCGGAATCGGTCCCGACTGCCTCGGCGTCGAAGATCGTTCGAGTGTGTATCAATTGAACTGACCTCAAGGAAACTGGTCGACATGGAAAGCGCTCGTGTACGACTATATCGATAGGTTCCCACCTGTCAGTGGAATCGGACAGATCTGCGTCACGAGGCCGACGGTTTCGATCCATCGGTGTAGAAGAAAGCCTGGCAATTCCTCGTCGATCTCATGCTCATCGACATCACCTCTCTCAGCCGGTGTCATATACCGGACCGGAGGAGACACTTGACAGATTGTGTTCCCGAACCGGGCTTGAATGGACCGGTGAAAATGACCGGAGACTATGCGCTCTATTTGCGGATGACCTGCTAAAATGTTCACCAGCCTATCCGCGCCTTTAAATAGGCGAATGCCGTCCTTGCTTTCAAGACCAGTCATAATGGGAGGATGGTGAAGAAAGATGAGCGTTGGAACTCGACGCTCCTTTGCGAGCGCATCGTCGAGAAAATCTAACGCCTCTTGGGCCAGTGCCCCCTCCGCCCGGCCTGGTATGACACTGTCGAGACCTATGAGGCGAACGGGCCGTGTCTCAATCACATAATTGAGTAGCTTGTATCCTGCAGTCAGTTGACCAATCTGTCGGAACTCAGCTCGCATCCTGTCGCGGTCATCGTGATTCCCCGGAATCGGGTAGATAGGCATATCGAGCCGAGACAGCATCCTGCCCACAAGCTTGTACTCCTCCGCCGTCCCGAACTCCGTAACGTCGCCGGTAAGAATAACGACGTCAGGGCGCGATTTGAGGCGCCAGATGGCTTCGATTGCTCGTTCCGCAAAGATGTTCTTTGCACTCAGCGTGGGGTCGGAACAAACATGCAGATCAGAGAGCTGTGCGATCAGCATGAGCGTATCCTAGTGCCCGACCTTGGCCAAAACGTCGGCTTTCAGAAACCGTTCAACGAGGAGCATGAAAGCAATCGACGGCACAAGCAGAATTAAGGCCGTAATGGAAGCTATTTGATAATTTCCACCGCCGCTGGCGGTATACAGCAACAAAGGCAGCGTATTCACTTGCGGGGCACCCACGAAGAACGTAGCCGTGAACTCGTCCAGGGACTCGAGAAACACAAAGATCGCGCTGGCCATAAGGCCAGGCAACGCAAGCGGCAGCGTCACGTCGAAGAAGCTGCGCAATGGGCCCGCTCCCGAGATTCGCGCTGCCTCCTCAAGCGTCGGATCGACCGCGGCGAAAGCTGCCGTTGCAATCCAGATCGCATAAACGAGGCCGTGTACAGTGTGCACGAGAACAACGCCGGTGAATGTGCCGTTGAGTCCATAATCGTAGAAAATGCGTGCGACATTGATGTAAACCGGCAAATTAGGAAAGGCCTGCGGCAGAAGGAACAACAGCATGATGACGCTACGCCAAGGTAGTCTGAGCCGAGCGATCGCGTATCCCGCCGGGATGGCGAGCGCGAGGGACAGGCATACGGTGCTAAAGGCGATGACAACCGAGTTGAACAGCGACTCCAACGCATTACCACGAGGGGAGAATACGCGCTCCCAATAGGCGAAGCCGTAGCGCACGGGCCATTTTGCCGGGAAGTACCAACTCTCGGCCACGGTCCAAAGCAGCATGTTCACAAGCGGGCCGAAGATCGCAAAGGCGAGCAGGCCCAGCGCGAGCGCTCGCATTACGACCCGCCCCCATTTGAGCACGGGGACAAGTGCAGTACCAGGCAGCATCGCTCCCGGCCGAATCAACGTAGCGACGACCTTTGTAGTCATGCGGAAATGCCCTTTTCTCGCGAAGCCTGGCGAAGGTAGAGCCATGCCACGCCGCCTGTCAGGAGAATGGAGATCACACCTAACGCGTTAGCGACACCGTAATCACCATAGGCGTTGATGCGGAATGCCATGTTTGCAGTAATGGTAGTAGGTGTCTGAGCATTGATCATCAACGGCACCGATAGAACCGACATCATGGTGACGAAGCTCAATGTCATGCCTACAGTCAGACTGGCCTTGATCTGCGGGACGACGATCTCCAAAAGGATGCGCAAGCGTGATGCACCGAGATTGCGAGCGGCCTCTATGGTGCCTCGATCAATCGACGCCATTGCCCCCGCTACGAGCAGGGCCACGAATGGAGTCTGCTTCCAGACGAAAGTGATCACGATTCCGCGCCAATCGAGAAAATTCACGGCATCAGCCGGTGCCATCAGGCCAAGTGACACAAGCGTGTTGTTGAGCATGCCGTTCTTGGCAAGGAATGTCCGCATCAGCTGACCTGCGACGATGAACGGTATAAACAGAGGCCAGCGGTAGAGCCAATTCAGGATCGTCAGCGCGGCGGGGTTCTCTCCCAACGTGAGATAGCCGCCGATGGCTATCGAGCAGAGTGCGATCAGGGCAGTCGAAAGTCCAATGATAATGACAGTGAATAGGATGTCATTCTGGTAAAGCTCAATCGCCTTATGAATGTTACCAAAGCTAAAGCCGGATGTCGTAGTGAATGCGCTGATTAGCGAGTATCCGAGCGGATAAAGGAAGAACGCTACGATGGTCGCAAGAGCGGGCGCGACAAGAAAAAGTCCGAGTGTGCGATGATTCATGACGTCATTGAGCCAATGGGAAAGAGCCGCCGCGGTGCGGCGGCTCGGCTGATGATCAGTTCGCTGCTTGGCGCTCGAAGGATTCCAGAATCGCGTCGAAATATGGCCCAATCGGGAACGATTTTCCCTTCGCCGCCAAGTCTTCCGGTGTCACGTCCGTGAACAGCTTCTGCCATGTTGCGGTATCCAGTTTGGCCTGGACGTGCTTGGCGTCGATGCCCGGATACCAGCTGAATCGCTTTACGATACCCTCCGCCTGTACGGCAGGGCTGGTGGCGAGCTCGATGAACTTCTTTGCAAGATCGGCCTGAGCGGCCTTGGCTGGCACTACATAGTACATCGGCTGCCCCGGCATGCCCGGGCCAATGAGCTTGAGCTTCATGTTGGGATTGAGGCGGCCTTCGGCCTTCCAGGACTGGAACATGTCAACCCATACTGGGCCCATGGCGATTTCGCCGCGATTCAACATGTCGAGCGTGCCCGCATTACCCGGCGTGAAGGTGACGTTCTTATTGAACTCCTTCAGCTTCGACATAGCCTCGTTCCACTTGGGCGACTTGATCAGCTCAGGGTCGAACGGACCACTTTCAAGTTTGCTTGCATCCGGACCGTAGGCATACATCCAACCGGCGGTGAAGCTAACCCCGGACATACCGCCCTTGATGCCATTATACCCGAACTGCTTGGGGTTCTTTCGCACCCATTCAACCAATTCATCGTAGGTCGAGGGTGGGTCCTTGACGAGATCCGGATTGTACGCGAGAGCCGTCTGACTGTTGAACATCGGCATCACGTAACCGTCGACAGACGCACCGAGCGACAGCTTGGCGTTCGGATTACTGACGAGATTGCCCGTCTGGATTGCAGAACGATAGTTGGCGAGCAGCTTCTCGGCGACGAGCTTGCCGGCGATCTTCTGGTGCACGACCGCCACATCCACGTCCCATGCTGGTGCGCCGGATTTCGACTGCGCATCAAGACGTTCGAAGACCTTCTGCGAGCCTGCATCACCAGCACCTGTTCCGATCGCTCGAACTTTCACTTTCGGGTTCTCTTTCTCGAACAGCGGTCCGAGGTAATCGTTGATATAGTCAACCATGTTCTGGTCGCCTGCTGTAGCGACGTTCAACGTGGTCTGCGCGAGTGCGGCGCTTGACGAAGCAAGGCACGCCGCAAGTATGCTGGCGAGAAATACTGGTTTCATACGGATGTTGCCTCTCTAACTTCTATAATAGGGCCGCCTCTCGGGGCGGTCGGGGCCTCAAGCTGCCGCACTGGCGCCTGCAGGCACCAATGCGGAGTGCCGGAGCTCTTAGTTGGGGCGACCGGATGGAAAGATGAACAGTGCATCCTTCGGCACACGGACATGCACCGTCGCGCCAGGTTGGTGGTATATCTTCGAGTCCACGAGAATCTCCGTGCCAGCCACATTGACTGAATGCCGCCAGACTCCACCCGGATAGGATGCGTGACGGATGACTCCCACAAAGTCGACGCAGGAGGGGGCAATGGGTGAGTCAGAAGACCTCAACTCCGCCGCTTCGATGCGGAAATGAGCATGAACCGAGCCCACTGCATTTGGGACAGTGGAGAGGCGTGGCAGAAGCGCTTGGCTGACGATTCCCGGGCCGGACAATACCGTATCCGAGCCCTGATGCTCGACGTTCAGACGAATTACATTGTCGGCGCCAAGGAAAGTTGCCACGAAGGCACTGACCGGTCGGTGATACAGCTCTTCGGGCGTGCCTGCCTGCTCGATACGGCCTTTGTCCAGGACAACGATGCGATCGGCCATGACCATGGCTTCTTCGCGGTCGTGTGTGACATGCACTGCGGTGATTCCAAGTCTCTTTTGCAAGGCACGAATTTCGTGGCGTACGGTCAATCGAATGCGGGCATCAAGATTCGACAGAGGTTCGTCGAGGAGCAGAATCTGAGGGCTTATCGCCAAGGCTCGGCCTAAGGCAACTCGCTGTCGTTGCCCACCTGAAAGCGCAGTGACGTTGCGGTCTGCGAAGCTCTCCAGGCCGAGCATCGCCAGGACCTCACCAACCTTGGCGTTGATAGTCGATCGACTTTCCCCACGCACTTTCAAGCCATAGCCAATGTTCTGGCGGACGCTCATATGCGGCCATAGAGCATACGACTGGAATACGAGTGCCATTCCTCGCTTGTCGGGTGGCATGTGCTGAATATCCCGCATCCCGACACGGATACTGCCGACGCTAGGCTTCATGAAACCGGCAATCGTCCGGAGAAGGGTTGTTTTGCCACAGCCAGATGAACCGAGCAGTGCAATGAATTCGCCTTGGTCAACTTGAAGATTGATATCATCAAGTACGGCTGTCCGACCGTAGCTGACTCCTAGTCCTTCGATGCTGAGGAATGCAGATGTGGTCACCCCCTAGCCCCTTTTTTAGAGTTATGCGAGCAAGGGTACATAAGTTAACGAAATAACACAACAATCTAAATTGTCATCAAGAGCCATCAGAAAAATCGATGGGTGAGACGTCAATCCGATGCTTGGGGTGAGTGGAGGGTGAAGCGCTCGTGGCGGTCGAGCGCCTGGATCTGGCTCTTCTCGTCAACCGAGAGCCCGATGGCATGGGCGGATCGACGTAAAGCCCGACCACATCTTTGGGCTTCTCGGCAAACTTGGGAGCCTTGGAGGGCGTGAACCGGCGATAGCGATGCGGCTGGAGACCATGGACGCGCCAGATGCGCCGTACGGCACTGGCGCTGACGCCACTCTCCGGCCATCATGGCGGCGGTCCAGTGGGTCGCCTCGGCCGGTGGGTCAGCCAGGCTCAGGTGGACCACCCGCTCGGCCATGTCAGGGCCAAGCGGCTTGATCCGAGGGCGGCGGGACGGTGTAAGGGGACCGAGATGCCAGTGCGTATGCCAAAGCTTCGCATGCACACTGGCGCGCTGCAAGCGGTCGGGATCCTTGATCCAGGTGTCGGGCCAGAAACAGCCGCAAGACAATGGGGATCGGCACCTCATCCTTGGCGAGGGTGAGGACAACCAGCGCCTGGCAGTTTGCCTTCTGGCCCACAGCTCCAGCATACTGCGGGCCCACACCCACCGAGTTTGTGCCTTGCTTGAGCAGCGCGGTGTCGTCGATCACCAGGACGGCATCGGGCCCGCCCACGAGCTGGTTGGCCCGCGCCAGGAGTTCGGCTTCCAGCGGCGTCTCGTCCTGCGGCCCCACGGTGACGAAGTGATGGAGTTGATCGTAATCAGCAGGAGCCAGCCGAGCCGCCATCGGCTGCAGGCTCTTGCGCACGCCAGGGCTGATCAACCCGGCCACATAGAGCGGACACATGCGCCGGCGGGCTGGGTGACGAAGGAGCTTGAGGAAGGGCTCAAGCCAGGACTGAAATTCGTGACCCCACGCAACTGAGGGGCTCATGACAACCTCCCGCGGAAAACCCTTCAGGAAGAAGAGTTGGTGGGGCTCGCCCGGTTCCTCAAACCTGCCAAAGTAGTGCCGGAATGCTTTGGCGCGACGTACGCGATCGGCGTCTTGCCGTTTTATTGGCAAGGTGGCGGATTTCATCTGAGAACTGTCATTTACCCGACAGACAGAAGGGCGACAGGCGAGTATTGGGATCCTACCGGCCTTTTATTCTGCCCCTACGGCCGGACCTTGGAGCGCCCCCTTGAGAGATGGTGGGGCGCTTTCTTTTAGTAGATCCGGGCCTGCTACCCCACGTGTGCCCTGATCATCAAGGCGCAATCCGTGGCGCGGTTTTTGCGCGCGTGCGATAACCAAGCCAGAGTGCTATGGTACGGGCCGCGCCCGGTCTTGTAACCGTGTGCGCGACCCTCGGCCCGTAATTGCCCCTACGGGAGAATCCCATCTAAAATATATTCAGTATGTTATCAAGCCTCAAGCGTATCATACGACAAAACTCTCACAAATAAGAATAGAAATCCATTGTTCATCACGTGTCACATTAACGACATGAAGAGCTATATGCAGATCAAATGCTCATTAATCAGATCGAATATCTGGCGTTCTATTTGTTTCTAGCGGCTAGATCTTGGATGTATCCAAAGCACTGCGATTTTTTCTTATAGGATACAGAATCTCAGAGGAGTTTAACCTCAGATAGAAGTGCCGCATCAAACCTCATGCAAAATCTGGGAGCACATTCGAGAACAGAAATACGCCTCACCGGGAACTCGTTGCGGACCTCGGCTGAAAGCACCCGCGGCCGCAGCCGAGGGTGTCATGCACCTCGACCGGGCTCTGATGTTCGGAGTTGCTGTGACATCACTGCCGCGCGATCTCCGCCACCTGATCTGCGGGCGAGGGTGGGGGCCCTGCACTCACCAGGCCAGCACTTGGATGCTGCCCATGGACAATGTCGCGCCAGTTCCTGAGCATGAGCGGGGAGAAGTCCGGCTCTGCCACGATCTGCCGCTGCTCTCCAGCCGTGCGAGGGCCTCTCGTGGAAAGTTGGGTGTCAGCTCTCGCCTTGTCTTCGTCATCAAACTCCTTCCTGCTCCCGCAAGAGCGTATCAGAGGTGTCCGCCAAAGCGAGGGAAGATTAGGCGAGTCGTCTCCTAGGAGACGACCATGCCGCGCTTGAACAGCATCTCCTAGCCTAGGGTCAGGACCCATAACTGATCGAGAGCGTCAGATGCCCGTCGCGGGCGCCACTATCCCCCATGAATCTGGTGTGTTTTCCTGTAAGTGAATGTGCTCTTTAGGGAAGAGATGATTAGGCCAGCCATCCTGGACGATGAGGCAGGTATTCGAGAATGTGCCGAGAGTGCCTATGCCCGCTATGTCGCTGCAATAGGACGCAAACCTGCCCCTATGGTCGCCGACTTTGCGGCGCAAATCGCCGCCGGCGAGGTCTATGTGGCGACAGACGAACACAATGCCCTGCAAGGCTTCATCGTGTTCTTCCCACAGGAAGGACATATGCTCCTTGAAAATGTCGCAGTGCAGCCTTGGGCGTCAGGCCGGGGGATTGGGAAGGCTCTGATCCAGTTCTGTGAAGATGAAGCGCGGCGGTTGGGCTTAGATGCTGTGCACCTCTATACGAACGAAAAGATGACCGCGAATCTCTCGATCTATCCCAAGCTCGGATACGTCGAGGTCGACCGACGCAGCGAAGACGGCTTCAACCGTGTTTTCTTCGAGAAGCACTTGGAGTGATCAGAGCGTCGCCCTCTGTTTCAGGGCAGGTGGTGTACCGATGTGCTTACACTGCGTCTCCAGTCAGCAACAGGCGGCCACCCAATAGGATCAGAGCAGTTCCAGAAACGGATTTGACCGTCTTGGCGACCGAAGAACGGCTCAGGAACTTGCAGACTTTTCCGATGAGCATCACCACCGAGCCGTAAAACACCAGAGCAATCAACGCATTGGGTAAGCGCCAGAAGCGGACCCGACACGAAAAGAGAGTGTTCAGTTCCCGCAAGAAACTGAGGAAACGCAGCGACATAGAAGATCGCGGGCTTCGGATTGAGGAGGTTAGTGAGATAGCCGCGCATGAACACTCGGGGCAGTGTCAGCCTGGGCTCAGGGCCGATCGAGCGAGGTCGCGGAGGCTTATGGGCCCACAAGACCTTGTATGACAAGTTTGTTCGCTGGTCACGGATAGGCGTTTTCGATCGCATCTCCGCTAACCCGGCCGCCGAAGAGGGACCAGCCGCGAGCTTGCTCAAAGGGGGGATGTCCCTTGCTGCATCGGCCGCACGAAAGGCGGGCTAGTCTCCAAGCTGCACGCCGTACGGATCATCTTCATGCCGAGTTAATATGACATGGCCTTTCCAGTGCGCTTCGGGCAAATTGCGCGATGTATTATAGGGAACCGCATGACCAATCTTGAGGGTGAAGTTCTCATCCTGACCGGACCACCAGGGTCAGGGAAGACAACGACGGCACAAACTCTCGCCAGAGAGCCAGGATGTCCTAAGGTGCACCTTCACGCCGACGACTTCTGGCATTTCATCAAGAATGGCGCGGTCGCACCCTATCTGCCCGAAGCACATGTGCAGAACACAACGGTGATCGACATCCTGGCGAAGGCCGCGAAGGGATATGCCAAGGGCGGCTACTTCGTTGTGGTGGATGGGATCATCGGCCCCTGGTTCCTGGAACCGTTCAAGGCCCTGAGTGTACCCCTCCACTACATCGTCCTCCGCCCCCAGCTCGATGTTGCCATCCGACGGTGTCGCGAACGCGGCGGCGACACATTGACTGATCCCGCGCCCATCACAGTGCTCTATCAGCAGTTTTCTTCACTCGGAGAGCTGGATCGGCATGCTCTTCGAACACAGGGGCACAGTCCGCAGGATACGGTGCACGAAGTGGCCAGGGCCGTGCACAATGGGACGTTTCGCTTGTTGTCGTGACACCTATTTTCGGGTTTTATGGACGCGAGGGCCGACCGCAGATTGTATGCTTGGTCCGGTTCCGTAAACGGCCTTCCACAAAGTTGATTTAGCAGGCTGTATCCTCCCTCTCTTTCGGTAGAGGAGAAACAGGCCCCGTCAGATGCAACTCATCCAGGATCAATTGAGCCAGTCCTGAGTTGAAAACCCACCGTCTCAAACAGAGTTTGATAATGTTTCCTTCTTGGTTCCGGTTGACCGTCGAGACCACAATGCTTGGGCTTGAGGCTCAGACCGTGATTTGGACCCGCATGACCCAAATCGCGCTAGGCCAGGGATCCCCCGCTGAGAACCTTCGGATGGTTACGGAGAAGATTGCAGCTTTCGGTGAGGCGGCCACTATCATAGCCACCGGCGGAACAGCGCATAGGGTCGTGAAGGGCTATCGAAGGAAGGTCCGAGCGAATATCAAGCGCCTACGGCGTTAGTCATCGGCGTCAACTGGGCCTTGTTTCGTCCTGGCATGCCAGCCCCCATGCCGCTCATGCATCACCATCGCCCTCGCCTCTCCGCTGGCACTGGATGGAAGGAACACCGAAATCCAATCCTCTTCGCTTCGATAAAGCATCCTCTCGGCAGCTAGACGTCGGAATCCTTACCGAAGCCCAAACTGGACTTCAATGTGATTGTCAGCCGCGTCCGGGCCCTGCCAACGATGATAGATTTCCCGGCTCTCGCCAGAGAGCGCATACCCGGTCGTCTTGACCTCTTGAAGCAGCGGTCCATAGCCGCCCGAAAACAGGCTCTGAAGTGGCCCTTGGTGGTGTCTCGACGCGCAGAGGATCGGCTCCAGGACCCTAAGGGCGTAGCGGCCTTGATAGGCGCTGCCGGCGGACACGGGCAGGCAGAACTCGACTCTGAACGCAGTGTGATTGTCCCTGGGAAGATTATGGGACACGAAGGTCCATGGGCCGTTGACCATTAGCCCGTGTCGCCCCGCATCCTCCATCAAAGCTGAGCAAACCTCCGCGCTTACGGTTGCAATCGCGGGGATGGCGATCGTACGTTCCGCGCTTAGCACCGTTATGAAATCGGTCTTCTTGATTTCCAAAGTTGCCTCCTTGCCCCCTCTGAACTCAAATATAGGTTATATTCCTATAAAGAGCCAGGTTACATAAACCGCCTGCGCGAAACTATATCAAGCATGCGCCCGCCCCCCTCTCTTTAGGTGGAAGAGGAATAGATTAGGGCCCGCGACGAAAGTTCCTCCCGTTGCACGCCCCGTATGCCGTCATGATCGGAGATCTCTCCCGTGACACCTTCCGACGGCCACAATTTTTCACCTGGTGTCCTCGTTGTTGAGGGTGGGCCGTTCGCGCGCGAAGCACTCAATCGGCATGTCGGCTCCCAAAAGGTGCTCGCCGGCATCAATCCGAATCCGGCAGAAGGCAGCTGGCAGCGCTCGTGCGATCCCGGGCGGGATTGAGAGGGCGTGCATGATGCGCAAAGGACAGCCGCAGTATGCCTGTCATTCGAATCTCGCGCTTGCAGAGCAGTTCGAGCGGCTGGCGGCATGAAGCAGTGTGTCCTTCGTTTCTATCTCTTCAGCTCCAGCCCTGTTCTGCGATAGGGCACGAGAAAATCCAGTCCCCGCATGTTCTCGAGCGCCACGGTCTCGCCCAGTGACTTGGGCTGCGCAAGAGGTGCCCCGGGGAGTGTCTCACTTACCATACTCAGCCAATGTGACATCTCCCGACAACCACTCCCGAAGCTTGGTCCAACGCCGCTTCATCTGGCCGCCCCTGACGGCCATGGCGACGGCCTTCTTCTGGCCGACCAACACGACCAGACGCTTGCCGCGGGTGACGCCGGTATAGAGGAGGTTCCGGGCCAGCATCGTGAAGTGCTGCGTCACAACCGGGATGATGACGGCCGGATACTCCGATCCCTGCGATTTGTGAATGGTGGTCGCGTAGGCCGGTATCAGCGTGTCGAGTTCGCCAAACGGGTATGACACCTCCCGGCCATCGAAAGACGCGATCAGCGCGCCCTCCTCATCGTCGATCCTGACCACAGTGCCGAGGTCCCCGTTGAACACCTCGCGGTCGTAGTCGTTCTGGGTCTCCATCACCCGGTCACCTGGCGAGAAGCGCCAGCCGAACCGCTCCACTCTGGCGGGAGGATCAGGATTGAGCACCTCCTGAAGCTGAATGTTGAGGTTGCGGGCACCCAGCACACCCCGGTTCATCGGGCAGAGCACTTGGATGTCTCTCATTGGATCAAACCCGAAGCGACGCGGCATGCGCTCCTTGATCATCTGGATGATCTTCGGCACTCCCTCCTCCGGATCGGCGATCTCGACGAAGTAGAAGTCACTCTCTTCGCCGGCCTTCGGCGATTCGGGCATCTGACCCTTGTTGATGCGGTGGGCGTTCACCACGATCCGGCTCTCCGCCGCCTGCCGGAACACCTCGGTCAGGCGGGCCACCGGAATACGATCCGAGGCGATGATGTCGGCCAGAACCTGCCCGGAGCCGACCGAGGGCAACTGGTCCACGTCTCCCACCAGCAGCAGCCCGGCATGAGGCGGAACGGCTTTGGTCAGGGCGTTCATCAGCGGCACGTCCACCATCGATGTCTCGTCCACCACCAGCAGGTCGCAGTCGAGCGGGTTCTCCTCACTGCGCGAGAAGCCGCCGTGCTTCGGGTCTATCTCCAGAAGGCGGTGGATGGTCTTGGCCTCCAGACCGGTCTGCTCTGTCATCCGTTTGGCCGCTCGTCCTGTGGGCGCCGCCAGAGCCACCCGGATGCCCTTGGCGACCAGCAGCCGCAGGATCGTATCGAGAAGGGTCGTCTTGCCGACGCCGGGGCCGCCCGTGACCACGGCAATTTTGGAGCCGAGCACCAGTTTCAGCGCCTCGCGCTGCGAAGCGGCCAGAGTCTTGCCCGTGCGGCCTTCCACCCAGGGAATGGCCTTGTCGATGTCGATTTCCGGCCAGGGCGGCGGGCCGGAGGCCCGCTCGATCAACCGAGAGGCAATCATCTGCTCGGCCAGATACAGGCCCTTGAGAAACAGACAGGTCTCATCCCCGATCGTGTCCGAGACGATCTCGCCCTTGGACAACTCCTCGACTACCGCCGTGCGGATCAGATCCTTCTCCACCTCGAGCAGCTGCTCGGCCAGACGGGTGAGCGCCTCGACCGGCAAGGCGCAGTGCCCCTCGTCGGTCGCCCTCTGGAGCGCGAATGAAATGCCCGCCCGGATGCGCTGCGGAGCCGTCTTTTCCATTCCGAGCTTGGCCGCGATGGCATCCGCCGTCCGGAAACCGATCCCGCGCACGTCCTTCGCCAGCCGGTACGGGTCCTCGGTCATGACCTGAACGGCCTCGTAGCCGTAGGTCTTGAAGATGCGCACCGCCCGGGCCGTGCCGACCCCGTGCGCGTGCAGGAAGATCATGATCTCCCGTACCGCCTTCTGCTCGGCCCAGCCTGCAACAATGCGGGAGGCCCGCATGGGACCGATCCCAGGCACCTCGGTCAGACGCTCGGGCGCGGCCTCGATGACTTCGAAGGTGTCCTCGCTGAAGGCCGCCACGATCCTTTTCGCCATGACCGGGCCGATGCCGCGCATCTGGCCTGACGCGAGGTACTTCTCGATGCCCTCAGCCCCGGTCGGCGGCGTGGTCTTGAGCACCTCCGCCTTGAACTGAAGCCCGTGGGTGCGGTCGCTGATCCATAAGCCGCTGGCGGTGATCCACTCCCCGGCTGACACTGCCGGGGTATGGCCTACGACGGTGATGAGGTCACGCTTGCCCCGGGCATAGACCTTCAGGACGGCGAAGCCGTTATCGGCATTGTGGAAGGTAACCCGTTCCACCGATCCCGAAAGGGTTTCGAGGACAGGTCCCTGGTCTGCCTGTGACGGTCGGAACATCCGGTTCATGCTATCTATCAGGAGGATTTCCTAGCCTCTTCGACTTCATCCTTGCGTGGCACGGCTGACGAGAAGGCTCCTCGCGGCTCCCGTTCATTCCACCCAAGACTACCGGCTCCGGCCTCGCGGTCGGCTCTCGGTAAACTAGAAGGGAGCGGCAGGAGGTCAAAGCATACTTTGACCATCTTATATGTTCTATTTTTGTTCCTTTGGAGGCATCGATCAAGAGAGGCCGACCAGAAGAAGTAGATCCGCGAGTTCCGTTACAATTTCACTTTCTACTTGCCTATGCCAACAGATTTTGTCGACCGGCTTCTCTGGAATCAACGGCTTGGCGCTGCGGTCAGAGCCCAGAATGGTGGCAGAGAAAATGTACTATACTTTGCGTTTGCGACAGCATTCCCCAGCACCGCCGCTCTGGAGATTTGAGACCGGAACAACGCGAACTCGGCCGTGGCGAAGCCAAGGCCGATCACTCTCCGGATGCGGCATCATCCGGACCAAAGCCCGGTATCCGCCTGCCGTCCGTGTCGAGCGGATGAGACCCATCACCTCGTCATGACGGATGGACCGTACCCATGCACCGCTTCGCTTCGCGGGCTGGGAGAAGAGACAGCGCAGAGGCGCAGGACATCCAGGATCACGGGAAGGCCGCTTGCCTTCCACCAAGGATAGACCTAGCGGACTGGCGCATCTAGGAGGAGCCTTGCGGACCGGAGAGCCGCCGCCCCCGTGTCACCTCACGTGCCGTCGTGAAAGATGATCCCGAGGGTGTGCCGCCGGCCTGCCCTCACCTCGCTGACGCCATGCCTGACGTTTACGCGGTAGGTTCCGCGCGTGCCGTGAACCGGCCGGTGACTGACCGCGAAGACGACGCCATCCCCCTTGGTCAAGGGGACGACCATCGCCCTGGATTGAGCGCGGGGCCGCTGTTCCGTCAGCACGAACTCCCCGCCCTCGAAGTCCCGCCCCGGCTCCGACAGGAGGATTGCGACCTGAAGCGGAAACACGTTCTCCCCATAGAGGTCCTGATGGAGGCAGTTGTAGTCGCTAGGCCCGTAGCGGAGCAGCAGCGGGGTCGGCCGCCGCTGACCGGCGTCGTGGCAGCGTGTCAGGAAGTCTGCGTGCTCGGGTGGGTAGCGCACGGCCCTGCCCAGTTGTTCGTTCCAGGCATTCGCGATCGGTTCCAGACGCCTGTACAGTTCGGATCGCAGGTTCTGGACCACATCCGGCAGAGGATAGGAGAAGTACTTGTACTCTCCACGGCCGAAGCCGTGCCGGCTCATGACGATCCGGGTCCTGAAGCCCGCGTCCCGATCGTACGTTCCAGCGATGGCGTCGCACGCCTCGCCAGGGACGAGGCCGCGGATCGGGGCCCAGCCGTTGTCGTTGAGGTGATCGGCGATCATCTGCCAATCGTGATCGGTCATGGATCCTGCTTTCATGCTGCCGCCTCTCTCTTCAGAAGTTCGCGCTTGCGTTCCACGCCCCACCGGTAGCCGGACAGATCACCGTCGGTCCGCACGACCCGATGGCACGGGATCGCGACCGCGAGTGGGTTCGCGGCGCAGGCCCGCGCGACCGACCTCACCGCCTTCGGGTGGCCGATCCGCGCGGCGATCTCGGCATAAGTGGCGGTGTGTCCGACGCCGATCTCGCGCAATGCCTGCCACACGCGCTGCTGGAACGCCGTTCCCCGGATGTCGAGCGGGAGGTCGAGACCGATCTTCGGCTGCTCCACCAAGCCCACGACGGCCGCCACGATCCTCTCGAAGTCGGCATCATCGCCGACGAGTTCCGCGTGCGGAAAGCGGTCCTGAAGATCTCGTGTCAGGGCATCGGGATCATCACCGAAAAGGATCGCACAGATCCCCTTTTCGGTGGCGCCGACGACGATCGATCCCAGCGAGCATTCTCCCGCCGCGAAGTGGATTCGTGTCCGTGAGCCTCCCTGGCGGTAGCGCGTCGGGACCATTCCGAGAACCCCCGGGGCCGTGGCGTAAAAACGTCCGCTGGAATTGAAGCCGGACTCGTAGATGGCGGCCGTCACCGTCTCGGCGGCGGGAAGCGTCTCCCGGAGGATTTTCGCGCGGTGGGCCGCGGCATAGGCCTTCGGCGGGAGTCCGGTGACCGACTTGAAGACACGGTGGAAATGATAGGGACTCAACCCCACGGCGGCGGCCAGTTCGGCAAGTGCCGGCAGGCTCTCGGCCTCCTCGATCAGACGGCAAGCCGCAATGGCTGCCTGCGTGTCCTTCTCCTGCTGCGATGGCCCGTTCGGGCGGCAGCGCAGGCAGGGGCGGAAGCCCGCACGCTCCGCCGCCCCGCACGTGGGATAAAAGACGACGTTCTCGGCACGAGGCCGGCGGGCCGCACAGGACGGGCGGCAGTAGACCCCAGTGGTGCGAACTGCATAGACGAAGGTTCCGTCCGCAGCCTGGTCGCGGGTCTCGAGGGCGGCCCAACAGGCATCGCCATCCGGCATGACTTTCAGCATGACCATGTCCTCCGTTCGTTGAGCATCCAGACTAGGATCGGCGAGCGGACCCGGCACTCCGTCGCTTGCTGTCGAATTCGATCAATACCTCCCGCGAAGCGACACCCGATTTCTGCCGCAAGTTTCGGAGTGCGGGCACGCGGCGGCTGCCCCCATGAAGGAGGTCTCGTGCAACAACAGTGAGATCGAAAACATGAGTATGCTTCAGGGAAAGATCGCCATGGTCACCGGTGCAAGCTCCGGCATCGGCTACGCCACAGCCAAATTGTTCGCCAGGGAGGGTGCGAGCGTGGTGGTGACGGCACGGCGCGAGGGAGCACTGAGCGCTCTCGTTCAGGAAATCCTCTCGGCCGGAGGAAAGGCATTTGCCATCGCAGGCGATGTCCGGGACGAGACCCTCGCCCGCACGCTCGTCGACACCGCGGTGAGCCGCTTCGGCGGGCTGGACATCGCCTTCAACAACGCCGGCGGAGTGGGCGAGATGGGCCCAATATCCGGACTGTCACTGGACGGCTGGCGGGAGGCCATCGACACCAACCTGACGAGCGCCTTTCTCGGGGCGAAGTACCAGGTGCCAGCCATGATGGACCGGGGCGGCGGCTCGATCATCTTCACCTCGACATTCGTGGGCCATACGGCCGGCCTGCCTGGAATGACCGCCTACGCTGCGAGCAAGGCGGGTCTGATCGGCCTGACCCAGGTTCTTGCCGCCGAGTACGGCTCGAAAAACATCCGGGTGAACACCGTCATACCGGGCGGAACCGACACGCCATCCAACGTGGCCAACAGTCCCGACGCCGCGCCGGAACTCGTCGCCTTCGTCAAGAGCCTTCATGCGCTGAAGCGCCTGGCGTTCCCTGAGGAGATCGCGAGGGCCGTGCTCTTCCTGGCATCCGGCGCCTCGGCCTTCGTCACGGGCAGCGCCCTGGCGGCCGATGGAGGCCTTGCGATCACCAGAACCTGATGATCCTTGGTTCCCTTCGGGTGGCCTCCGCAAGGCCACCCGGTTTGCGGATGCCGCGCTGGGTGCCGGCCGGCTGGTTCACCCGGAGAGGATGGGGCACGAGCCCCTCGGACGCGAGTATAGATTAGAAGATGTCTAATAATCGCATCGATTTTAGAGAGATTCTAATCAATGGTCGTCCAATCGATATCTTCTTGTTTCCAGCTGCTCCTACACGCTAAAGGCAAGTGAATCCCCCTCAATCCTAACGAGGAAGCTCCCATGAGCATCTTGAAGGCATTTCTCGCCAGCACTGGCTTTTGCGCTGTTCTCGGCCTTATCGCGACTTCGGCAATTGCTGCTCCGACGAAATATCCGCTCACCATCGAAAACTGCGGTGCGAAGGTCACCGTCCAGAAAGCGCCGGAACGGGCCATCGGCCTTGGCCAGAACAGTGCGGAAATCCTGCTGCTGCTTGGCCTCCAGGACAAGATGGTCGGCACCGCCTTCTGGCCAAGCAACGTTCTTCCCCAGCTCGCCGCCGCCAACTCCAAGGTCAAGCTTCTGACCGTGGAGTTCCCGACCTTCGAGTCGATCCTCGCGGAAAACCCGGATTTCATAGCAGCCGCGCTGCCAAGCCTGCTGGGCGATTCCAGCAAGGTTGCCAAGAGGCAGGATTTCGAGAAGGTCGGCGTCCCGAGTTACCTCTCACCGAGCACGTGCTTGGCGCGCAATGAAGGAAGCGACCAGTATGGCAGCCGATCCTCGTTGTGGAACATGGATCTTCTCTACAGAGAGATCGACGAGCTTTCCCAGATCTTCGACGTCGCCGATCGCGGCCAAGCCGTGATCGCGGATTTCAAGGCGCGCGAGGCGGCACTGCGCTCCCGCATTCCGGCGGGTGACAAGAAGCTGTCCTATGTCTTTTGGTTCTCGAGCCCGAGTCCGTCCGCAGATGCCTATCTCGGCGGCAAGAATGGCGCCTCCGGTTTTATTGCAGACCTCCTCGGCGGACACAATGCCATCACCGCTGAGGCCGAGTGGCCGACACTCGGCTGGGAGAGCATCATCGCGACCAATCCAGATGTGATTGTCGTCGCCAGTCTCGACCGCAACCGCTGGGAACTCGACAAGCCCGAAGCCAAGATCAAGTTCCTGACCTCCGATCCGGCTGTCAGCCAGATCCCAGCGGTCAAAGACAAGGCGATCGTCGTCATGGACGGCGCGGCCATGAATCCCACCATTCGGACGATCTATGGCGCCGAACAGGTGGCCGAGCAACTGAAGACCCTCGGCTTCCTGAAGTGACTGAACGGCACGTTTCGATCCGGCATTTTCTTGCGTTCGGCGTTCTGTCGCTGGCCTCCCTCGCGGCCATAGGAATTGTCGTAGGCATCAGCGTGGGGATCGGCGACCTGCCGATCCCGCTTGCCACGACATTCTCGGCCCTGACGAACCGGCTGGGATGGACCGCCTTTGAGCTCAATCGCATTCATGAGACGGTCATCTGGGACTATCGTCTGAGCCGTGCGTTGGTGGCGGCTTTCTGTGGGGCAGGCCTTGCCTTGTCAGGAGCGATCATGCAGTCGCTGCTGCGCAATCCGCTGGCTGAGCCTTATGTCCTCGGCATCTCGGCCGGCGCTTCCACGGGTGCCGTTGCGATCGTCATCCTCGGCATCGGCGCAGGTACAGTCTCATTGTCAGCGGGCGCTTTTGCCGGCGCCTTCGCTGCCTTCCTCTTCGTGGCGCTGCTTTCAAGCGGCACACGTGGTGGGGCAGACCGCACCATCCTGGCCGGCGTCGCCGCTTCGCAACTCTTCAATGCTGCAACGTCCTATATCGTGACGACGTCGGGCAATGCACAGCAGGCGCGTGACGTGATATTCTGGCTGCTCGGCAGTTTTGGTGGCGTGCGCTGGCCCGAGTTCATGCTTGTCTCGACCATCGTCGGCCTCGGGCTCGTCGCCTGTCTCTTTTATGCCAGGGTTCTGGATGCCTTTGCCTTCGGCGACGAGGCGGCGGCCGCGCTCGGCGTCAATGTCGGTCAGGCTCGGATCATCCTCTTTGCGCTGACTGCCATGATGACCGCCACGATCGTCAGCATGGTCGGTTCGATCGGGTTTGTTGGTCTTGTCGTGCCACATGCGGCGCGCTTTCTCGTCGGACCCCTTCATGGCCGCCTCCTACCAGCTTGCGCCATCGCTGGAGCAATATTCATGGTGCTGGCGGATATCGCCTCGCGCATCCTCATTCCGCAACAAGTCCTGCCGATCGGCGTAGTGACGGCGCTGGTGGGCGTGCCCTTCTTCTCGATCATATTGTACCGGTTCCAACGCGCGTCATGAGCATCAAGGCAGACAAGCTCGTTTGGAAGATTGGCAGAAAGACCGTGCTCAACGGCGTCTCATTCGAGGCGAAGCCGCACGGGATGCTCGGCTTGCTGGGCCCGAACGGTTCAGGCAAGACTTCGCTCCTGCGTCTTATCGCAGGCCTGAAGCGGCCACATTCCGGTCGTATCACGCTCGGCCAGAAGGATCTCCAGTCCATTGCCCGTCGCGAGATCGCGCAGCGCGTCGCCTTTGTGGAACAGCATGCTACGACGAACGCCAACCTGCGGGTGATCGATGTCGTGAAGCTCGGCCGTTTTCCGCACCGCTCGATGTTTTCCGGCTGGACTGCGGCTGACGAGGAGGCGATCAGGGAAGCGCTCGCGCGTGTCGGCATGACAGAGAAGCGCAACGAGCGCTGGCAGAGCCTTTCTGGGGGCGAAAAGCAGCGCGCTCATATTGCGCGGGCATTGGCTCAATCGCCGGGTGAGTTGATCCTCGACGAACCGACCAATCATCTCGATATCCAGCACCAAATCGGCCTGCTGCGACTTGTTTCCAGCCTCCCTGTCACCAGCATCATTGCGCTTCACGATCTCAACCATGCCGCCATGTTCTGCGACCAGTTGATCGTTCTGCAACAAGGGAGGGTCGTGGCTTCCGGTGCGCCCGAGGCGGTTCTGACCGAAGATCTCCTGAGAGGGGTCTTTGGCATAGAGGCTCGGGTAGAAGCCTCGCCATATCATTCGCGGCCACACATCCATTATCTGCGCTAATGCGTTGGAACTGCGTCGCAACTATCCCTGCCCCTAACGGTATCACAGGCTGGATGTGCAGTTTCAGGCATCGACCGTCGGAGTCAAAGCGAATCCATGAAAAGTCCGAGTTTTGGGTCAGGCGCTGAACTTCCCTGCGCTTCGGGAACATCCGGTGTTCCCGCCCAAAGCTGACATTGGATCCGATTCCGCTTTGTACCGATTGACGGCATTCGTTACCTACATCGTGGCAAGCTCGCTGCTTCTGATGATTGGAAATCGGTCCCGAGAGGGAATGCGGCACGAGAGTAAAGGTCCATGACGGTAGCCAAGGTTTCGCCGGTAGCCTGTTAGACATGGCCTTGAACATGGAGCCGACGGCACCCGGGCCGGCGATCGGATCATTTGCCTCTGGCTCCGAGTTGTCCTCTGGCCAACCTGAACCGAAGGCACCGCACGATGGTTGACCCGGCACCGGCCCCGCCTCCAAACCCGCCAGCTCTACAGCCTGCGGGATCCCCGATCCTGACCGCCGGCGGTATCGTCCTGGCGATCGCAGGTCTCTACTTCGGCCGCGATCTCTTCGTTCCCTTCGCCTTGGCCGTCCTCCTGAGCTTCGCCCTAACACCGCTGGTCAACTGGCTCAGGCGATGGCGGCTGCCGCGGATTGCAGCGGTTCTCATTGCCGTGAGTCTTGCCTTCATCCTGATCGCAGGCGTTGCCTTCATGGTCGGACGCCAACTCGTCCAGCTCGCCAACAACCTTCCAAGCTACCAGACCACGATCACCGACAAGATCCGCTCCTTGCAGACATCCGCTCCCGGTGGAGGAATCGTGGACAAGATCACGACCACCATCCAGGGCGTCGGCAAGGAGATCTCCGGCGAACCGGCCCCTGAAAGCACTCCGGCGCAGACACCCGGATCCGGGCTCGGCAGCGGCACCACGGAGGAACCGGTCACCGTGCGGCTCGAAGCCCCGCAGGCCAAGCCCCTCGAGATCATCCAAACGGTTGTCGGCCCTCTGCTGGCGCCGCTCGCGACTGCCGGCCTAGTCATCATCTTCGTGATCTTCGTGCTGCTCGAGCGGGAGGACCTGCGCGACCGCTTCATCAAGCTCGCCGGCGCGGGCGATCTCCAGA
>JAPSLB010000011.1 GCA_031181145.1 Microvirga sp. | reverse complement strand
ATAAGTAGCGCAGACTCATCCTGCGGCCCGCAAGTGTGACGCGGTCCCGGTGCTGACGTCTGCTCTCCATGAGCGAATTGCAATTGCAACGATGCACAAGCATTGGAGAAGGCCATGCGTATAGGTCTTATTGCTGACGACGACAGCTACTTCCGGATGGCGATGAGCGCCATCCTGACGAGGCAACTCGGGTTCTCACGCATCATGGAGGTCGGATCCCTTGACGAGGCCCTTGAATGCCTTGATCAGAACTCCGACGTCTCCGCCGCATTGTTCGATCTTTCAATGCCCGGGATGAAGACACCGACGAATCTGAGAATCGTCAGGGAAAGCTTTCCGCACGCGAGAGTCGCCGTCGTTTCCGGCTCCCAATCCCGGCGCGACATCCTTCTCTCCTTGGAGGCGGGCGTCCACGGATATGTGCCGAAGAGCCTCAGCATCCCAGAGCTGACGGGAGCGCTCCAGACAGTCCTCGACGGCAGTCTTTATGTGCCTGCCTTGCTGGCAGATGTCGAGGCTCCTTCCGAGGACGAGCTCCCGACAGAGACCGGACAGGGGGAGCCGAACGAGGTCGATCCGGCATTCATGCTCACGCGGCGGCAGCGAGAAGTTCTCGACCTTCTGATCAAGGGTAAGTCGAACAAGGAAATCGCATTGGCTCTCAAGCTGGGAGAGGGAACGGTGAAGGTCCACCTCGCAGCAATCTTCCGGCATTTCGGGGTCAACAATCGCGCAGCTGCGGCTGTCGCTGGCATGCGCGCGTGCCTTGAAGACCTGCATCTGATCAAGACCCATTAGACAGACTTGGCTGATCCCAGCCGGCATCAGCCAAGAGACGCGAACTCCATGTCCAGTAAAGCCGCGATAGGTTGGCTGCATCACAGAAGCCTCGTTTGGCGATTCCTCCTCATCGGCATTGCCGCACTTGCTCCTCTCGTGGCTGCCCTGGTTCAGTTCGCAAGCAACGAGCGTGACTGGGCGATCCGTGTCACTCACGAACGGGCTGAACTCCTCGTTTCACACGCCCTGGGCAATCAACGCAGAATCGCAGACGATGCCCGCACCATGTTGGGCGTGCTTGCCGAGATGCCCGAGATTCGCACGGGCGGCTCCGCATGCGACGCCATCCTGTCGCGCCACGTCCTCTTGCATCAGTGGGCCACTTCGCTTCAGCTCTCCGATCCCGCGGGGAATGTGACATGCGCGGACAGGGCCATGTTGAGGGGCTTCGACGTCAGCGGAAGGGAAGCCTACAACAGAGCCCTTCAAGAGCAAGGCTTCGTTCTCGGCGATCTCGGCACCGACAGGAAGACCGGCGCGTTGACCATGACGGCGGCCAATCCGGTCATCCACAATGGGCGCGTGATCGGAATTCTCTCTTTGGAAATCGCCGCGAACCTCTTCCGGAGCGTCTCCGGACAAGGCGAACTTCCAGCAGATATCAGCATGTTCCTGGTCGACCAGAAGGGAATGCTGGTCATGCATTATCCGCCCATGGACGATCTTGTGGGGGTCAGCGTCGGAAATCGCCCTGCCGCGCAGAAAGCCATTGCTCATTCCGAAGGAGCGACCGAGGTCATCGACTTCAGCGGTAAGCTCCGCCTCTTCATCTTCCGGCCCCTCCCCTACACGGATGCGATTTTCGCGCTCGGCATCAATCACAACTCGGTCATCGGGGAGATCAATGGCGTTCTCCGGTTTCGCTTGAGCCTCATCACTCTCATCATCGGTGGCTCCATCATCCTTGGAATACTCGGGGCGGAGCTTCTCATCCTTCGGCCGTTGCGGGATCTGGTGTACACGGCCCGAGCCCTCGAGCACGGAGATTTCACCGTGCGCTATCCGGAGGGGGGCGCAGGCGAGGTCAGACTCCTGGGCCGTGTTCTCAACCGGATGGCGAAGGCGGTCGCCGACCGGGAACACGAACTCCTCGCGGCGAAGGATGTCGCAGAAAATGCCCTGGGCGAGGCTAGGCTCGCCAACAATGCGAAGACGGACTTCCTGGCGACCATGAGCCATGAAATCCGCACCCCTTTGAACGGCATCATAGGATATACCGAGCGCCTGCTTGACGGGACGCTCGAGGCCCAGCAGCGCCGATATGCCGAGCTGATCCAGGTCTCAGCCTCCGCTCTCCTGACGGTCGCCAACGACGTACTGGACTTCTCAAGCATCGAAGCGGACCAGGTCGTCCTTCAGCAAGAGCCGTTCTCGCTGATCTCCCTGATCGACAACACGGTATCAATCGTCAGCAGCGGCGCGGAGAAAAAGGGAGTGCCTTTGCGGACCGAGTGGGATGCCGATATCCCCAACATTCTGGTGGGCGATGAAACGCGCCTTCGTCAGATCCTGCTCAATCTCCTCAACAATGCCGTCAAGTTCACTCGCGAAGGCCATATTACGGCCCGCGCGCAGTACAAGGGTTCGTCGCAAAAGGGAGAGGTCGTCCGCATCTCTGTGATCGACACCGGGATCGGAATTGCACCTGAAAAGCGTGACCGTCTGTTCAGGCGCTTCTCTCAAGTCGACCGATCCATCAGTCGCGAATTCGGCGGAACCGGCCTTGGTCTGGCGATTTCGAAACGCCTGATCGAATTGATGGGCGGCGAAATCGGCGTCGAAAGCGAGGAGGGCCGAGGATCGACGTTCTGGATCGAGCTGTCACTGCCCCGCGGAGAGATCGCTTTAACACCACGGAACCAGAACAAGAACCTGCCCAAGACAGCACCGTCGCGGATTCTTCTGGCCGAAGATATCGATGTCAATCAGGAACTCGCAAGATATCTTCTGGAGGCGGAAGGCCATGAGGTTGATACCGCATGGAACGGCAGCGAAGCCGTCGATGCCGTTCAACGCAAGTCTTACGATCTCATCCTGATGGACGTGCAGATGCCCGGTATGGATGGCATTTCGGCAACCCGCGCCATTCGCGCATTGCCTCCACCGCTGAGCGGCATTCCGATCATCGCCATGACGGCCAACGTGCTGCCTCAGCAAGTGAGGCATTTCAAGCAGGCCAGCATGAACGACCATATCGGCAAGCCCATGAAACGCGAGGACCTGTTGCGGAAGCTCGCCGAGTGGCTGCCCGTCCAGGATGAACGAAGCCCCGTTCCGGAGAAGCCTCTCGGCCCTCCCCTGGCGAGACAGGCGCCATCCGGCTTCAACGAGGAGAGCTTCCTGGAATTCAGGAACATGATGGGAGCGGAACGGGTCGACCATTGGCTTCGCCGGCTCGAAGAGCAGCTCAAGGCACTGTTCTCGGGCGAGGCCATCGTGCTGGATCGCCAGCAGATGGCCAAGCAGGCCCATGCGCTCATCTCGCAGGCCGCTCTCCTGGGCTTCTACGGAATTGCGGAGCACTGCGCCGCCCTCGAGCAGGCTTGCAACCACGAGGCTGATCTCACGATGCCGCTGGAGGCGGCGCGCCGCTCGGCGAGCGAAGCCAGCACAGCGATCGCACGGATGCTTGGGGAGACCGCAGGTTGGCCCTCAAAGACGGCATGAGCGGAGCCGGTGCCTGCGGTGGAAGTCCGACCATGCCAGGGTAGCGTCACAGACTGTTCTCGATCCAGTTGTTCGATCGTGCCCCGCATCCAGGGCTGCAACGAACCCGAAACAGGCTGGTGACGCATTCCTCCCCTAACGACGGTGACGATAATCCTCTACCAAGCAGGCGAAAATCGTCCTGCCTTCGGATCGATGCAAGAAGGTCCGCACGCGCAGCACTCGCGAGGCGGAATGCCCTTTTACTGCCAATCGAGCTTTCGTTGGCCAAAAGCCACCCTGAGCGGCCGGCCCGTGTGAAACGGCATTCGATTCTGCCGCTGCGGCGGAGGCCTTGAGCGCCTCATGGGAATATCCACTTTCGCAACAGCCGACAGGCAGCGGCGATCACGTTGACCGGAGAAAGAGCCGACGCCGGTCAGTGCATCAGCCACGGCTCCTCTCCACTCAGCAGGTGCGCTACTGGGTGAGATCCACGCTCCGTGACGCGACGATCGGACGAACTCCGGGAGCCCGGCAGGGGCCAGCCAGCTGCCATGTTCCGAGGAGAGAAACTGTCCGCCCAATGATCTGCGGGCAACCGTCAATGAACCCACTTGTCTGAAAATAGACCTCCGAAGCCGGAAAATAAACAGCTCCCCTGAGAGCGGACCCTGCTCCAACAATAATCTGGTTGTTACTCACACCGCTATTGGTTTTTGCTCCCCTGAAAAGCATGCCGTGCGCATCATTGGACGTTAATATTATCCGTTGACTTGGCGCAAAAATGCCAGCGCGCCCGCCATTGGCAAAATAGAACGATACGTTGAGACCAGTAAGGTTCGTGTTGCTTACGCTCAAATTAGATCCGTCGAAAATGAATGTCCAATCCGGCACGGTGATGAATCCAGTTCCCGTTCCCTGTATGCTCAAATTCCGGCCCGGGCACATGTAAGCGTATCGTCTGCCGTTCAGGACGGTCGGATCTATCTGATTCCAATCGTCATTGTTCCTTATGTTGACGGTTCCAGCTGTAGAGCAGTCACCCACGAGGCTCAGGTCCAAGTCCGGGAGGTCGAAATACGGATCCAGCGTAAAGCCTGCGTGAGAGACCGGTTGCCCGTTCCGGCAGCCTACGCTCAGAGTCCCATGAATGTTGAAATTCGCCGTGCTCCGGGCGCAGTCCGTCACAAGCCTCGAATCCGACCATACGGAGATCATGTTCCCGTTCGAAAGTACTTCGCAGCCGGCCACCTGGATATTGGCGTTCAAAAGTTGCAGCCCTTGGCTGGGCGTCAGGCCGAGAGCTAGAACGCACCCTTCGGTTGCTTTGTGAACCTGCGCCGACGCATTCGCACGAATGACAAATTCGCCTGGCTCGAAAATCCCGCTCAGAAAGCGCCTGACGGATCTCGTCAGTTCCACATTGACGGTACTTCCATCGACGAAAACGGATTCTTGACGAGGCTCAGAGAGCGTCACCGTCCACGATCCTTGGGAAAAGCTGAACTGATTTCTCCCCAAAAAATCGTTGGTAAGATGATCGAGTTCCGCCTGCGATGGCCCCGTGCCCACACGCGCTGCAACGCTGAGCGCCACGGCATCGGCGGTGGCCTGGAGCTTCTGTTGGAAGTAGTACCAACTCCCCACCTCCGCCCCTAACGCGAGCCCCCCGAGCCAAACCGGAGAACTCAGCGCGAAGAACATCGCGGCCGCGCCGCGCTCTGCTCTCGCGAAGGCCCGGAGCGGTTTTCCAATCCGCTCAGGCCGCAGAAAAGCGGGCCACAAGTACGATATCCGCAGGCGAAGGGCGTTCATCGTTCGAACTCCTAGTGCAGTCCCAGATAACTGATGGCAGCCGGCGACAGAATGACCACGAAAAGAACCGGAAGGAAAAACATGATCATCGGCACCGTCAGCTTCGGCGGGAGAGCGGCGGCCTTCTTCTCCGCCTCCGCCATTCGCATGTCCCGGTTTTCCTGGGCCAGCACACGCAGGGACTGCCCCAGGGACGTGCCGTATTTCTCAGCCTGGATGAGGCTGGTCACGACCGCCTTGACCCCCTCCAATCCCGTGCGGTCGCCCAGATTCTCGAAAGCCTTCCGGCGATCCTGCAGATAGGAGAGCTCCGCCGTCGTGAGGCTCAGCTCCTCGGCAAGCTCGGGAGATTGCAAGCCGATCTCCTCGGCGACCTTTCGGAAGCTGCCGTCGATCCCCATGCCGCATTCCACGCAGATCAGGAGGAGGTCCAGAGCATCGGGCCACGAGCGCCGGATCGACGCCTGCCGCTTTGCGATTTTGTTCCTGATATAGAGATTCGGAACGAAATAGCCGAAGCCTGCAGCCAGTGCGACGATGAGGAGCTTCACGACGAGAGGCTGCTGCAAATTCAGGATCACGAAAACATAGAACGCGGACAGAAGAAGCATCCCGACAGGCGCGAGCTGTCTGATGGCCAGGAATGCGACGATGGGACTTCTGCCGCGATATCCGGCCTGCCGCAGCATCAGGGTCAGTTCGTCATTGTCGGCCTGTTTGGAAAGATTGAGCCGGTCGACGATCTCCTTGAACAGGCGCTTGGGCTCGCTCCGCAGGGAGACCTTGGAGCTCTGCTGGTTGAGGCGATTGCGCTCGCGAACCCTGATGCGTTCGCGCTCGTTGGCGACCTGAGCCATTCTCGCGCTGAGCGGATCGCGCTGGAGATAGGGCCAAGACACCAAAATGACGGCGGCGGAGACGGAGAGAGCCGCCGAAAGCGCCGTCAGGAACTGCAGGTTTCGTGAAACGACTTCGAAGATCATCCTGCACCTCAGAAATCGAACCGGATCATTTTCCACATGACGAGCACGCCGATCGTCATCCAGGCCACGCAACCCGCAAGGATCAGCCTCCCGGCGAAGGTCATCAACAAGGGTTCGATGTAAGCCGGCGACGACAGATTCAGGAGGACGAGAACGATGACGGGCAGGGATCCGATGATGACAGCCGACGTCTTGGCCTCGGCGCTCATGGCACGGATCTTCCCCTGCAGCTTCTGACGTTCCCGGAGGACCTTGGACAAGCCGCCGAGCGCCTCGGCCAGGCTGCCGCCGGTACGGCTCTGCAGAGAGACCACGATGGCAAAGAACTTCGCCTCCGCAAGGGGAATGCGCTCAGGCAGCCGCTGAACGGCCTGGTCTATGGGAAGGCCGAGCGTCTGGTCCTCAACGATTTCTCTGAATTCTTCCCGCAGGGGCTCCTGGGCCTCGACCGAGACGATCCTGAGGCAATCCACGGCCGGCAGGCCGGATTTGACGCCGCGCACGATGACGTCGATGGCATTTGGAAAGTCCTTGGTGAATTTCTTGAAACGGCGGGCACGGCGAATGTTCACGTAGACGTGGGGGCCCAGCAGCCCGGCAGCGATGCCGAAGCCGAGCGGAGGCAGGAGACCGATGTCGAAGGAAGCCAGCAGAACTGCGAAAGCGCCGCCTCCGGCAAGTGCGGAGGAGAGATAATAGGTTCCCGCGCTCCAGGACAGACCCGCCTGCCTCATTCTGACGATGAGGGATGGTCGCGCGCTCTTCACCGACTTCTGCTTTTCCTCCATCTCGCGCAAGGTCTTTTCGATCTCCCGGCGCTTGGATTCCTCGGATCGGGCGGAGCGGCCCTTCGCAGGACTCGTTGCCCCGATCGCAGCCAACCGCTTCTGTCCTTCGAAGCTCTTGTCGAGGCGCGAGTAGAAGACGACGGCAAGCAGGCCTAACATGGAAACTGCCGCCAAAAGCGCGACGATGATCGGGATCGTATCAGGTGACGGCATGTGCTTCTCCGGTCATAAGTTCTACGCAGCGGCCTTTTCGGCGGCATCGAGGGCAGCGGCGAGGCGCTTCTCCTCGCCATAATAGCGGGCGCGATCCCAGAAGCGTGGCCTTCCGACTCCGTTGGAGCGATGCTGCCCAATGACGTTGCCGTTCGCGTCCTCCCCATGGATCTCGAAGGTGAACAGGTCCTGCGTGGTGATGACGTCTCCCTCCATTCCGATGACTTCGGTGATGTGAGTGATCCGCCTTGAACCGTCGCGCAGGCGTGCAACCTGAACGATGACGTCGATGGACGACGAGATCATTTCGCGGATCGTCCTTGAGGGTAGTGAGAACCCTCCCATCGTGATCATCGATTCCATGCGCGACAGGGCTTCACGAGGATTGTTCGCGTGAAGCGTTCCCATCGAACCATCGTGGCCGGTATTCATCGCCTGCAGCAGATCGAATGCCTCGGGACCGCGCACCTCGCCGACGATGATCCGTTCGGGCCGCATGCGCAGGCAGTTCCTGATGAGATCCCGCATCGTGATCAGGCCCTCGCCCTCGATGTTGGCAGGGCGCGTCTCCAAGCGCACCACATGCGGCTGCTGCAATTGCAATTCGGCGGCGTCCTCGCAGGTGACGACACGCTCCTCCGGCTCGATGTAGCGTGTGAGGCAATTGAGCAGCGTCGTCTTGCCCGACCCCGTGCCGCCCGAGACAATGACGTTGCATCGCACGCGTCCGATGATGCGGAGGATCTCCGCCCCCTCAGGCGTGATGGTTCCGAACCGGACGAGTTGATCGAGCGTCAGCTTGTCCTTCTTGAATTTTCGGATCGTCAGGGACGGCCCGTCGATCGCCAGGGGAGGCGCGATGACGTTGACGCGGGAGCCATCGGGCAAACGCGCATCGCAGATGGGGCTCGCCTCGTCGACGCGCCGCCCGACCTGACTGACGATGCGTTGGCATACGTGAAGCAGTTGCTGGTTGTCACGAAAGCGGACATCGGTTTTTTGAACCCTGCCGCCGACCTCGATATAGACCGTTTCGGCGCCGTTCACCATGATGTCGGCGATGTCGTCGCGGGCGAGGAGCGGATCGAGCGGGCCGTAGCCGAGCACGTCGTTGCAGATGTCCTGGAGAAGTTCCTCCTGCTCGACGACCGAGATCACGGCCTTCTGAGCCGAGATGATCTCGCTGCAGACATCGCTCACGGCCTTGCGCGCCTCCTGCTGGTCCAACCGCGCGAGCTGCGCGACGTCGATGGATTCGAGCAGGGCTGAGAAGACACGTGCCTTGAGCTGGTAATATTCGTCGGTCTTGCGGTTGGCGGCCTCCACGGCTCGCGCGCCCTGCCATCCGGATTGCCGCGAGATCTGTGCGCCGACGGGCGCCGGATCGGACGGTGACGTGGCTCGCGGCTGCCGGCCGGCAGTAGTTGCGCCTCCTCCACCGCTAATTGTTGGCGCACCGGGGGCTGGGCGGAAGGCATCTCCTTCCTGGCCATTTCTTCTGCCGAACATTCTTGGCCTCGATCATGCTAATGTCTTGTCATTAAAGGCGAGCTGCGGGCAGCGGTCCATTCAGCTTGATGGCCTATCATTCACCCAGGGACATCGCCCAATCGGCCTAGGTTGCCGGGAGACGGCAGAGCATCTTGCGGATTAAACGCCTCGCTGGGTCGCATTTCAGCGCCATCGCCGGCAGCGAGGGGCGCTGAATGCAGCCACACACGTCGAAGCACCAAGTCCCGTTACCGCATGAACCCGGGTGCCGGAAGGGGCACTACAATCGCCTCGTCCTTGTACTCATTGCCGGCTTCGATCGTCAGCTCGTGGGGACAAGCTGCGAAGCCTCCAGTGTATAGGAACTTCCCGGAAACAAGTTGAAGTTTGGCATGATGAGCGGAAGCGCATAGCTGGCATCAATCCGTGTGTAGATTGCCCCGCCAATGATCACGTTCGGATTGATCTCCACCGTCAGGTGCTGCCGCTCGCTTGGTGAGAAGCGAGAGTTGATGATTTCGATGATCGCTTCCTCGGGCGCCTGCATCTGGATCAGTCGCGTCGTCGCGCCGACAGCTGTAGCGAGGTTGTGATACGTGAACAGAACACGTCCTAGCTCAAAGGCTCCGAGCGTCGCCAAGATTAGGAGGCTTCCGATCAACGCGAACTCGACGGAAACACTCCCGCTTTCGTTCCGCTCTGATCGATACCTGGAGAGGAGCCGCATTTTCATCGGACCACGACCTGTGTTCTCACGAACGGGTCCGTGTACGCAATCACGAAATTCAACCTTATCCGCCTCATGATGTCGTTGAATCTATAGGTGAGCGGATCTCTGTAACCCGCTTCGAGAATATATCTGACGACGACGGGTCGCTGGTTGAAGCAAATGGCGTTGCAGCCGAGATTCCCGTTGGGTGCTTCGGGGCAGAAGCATGATCTTACGCTCTGCATATGAAGAACACCAGGAACCGTGCCCGGTGTAGTGTTGATGGAGCTGTATCCTTTGGATAAAGCAACCTCTCTCATTCGCTGCGCGACTGCAGCAGCTCCCGGATCGCTAATTGCAATAGCGGCTCCGGCACGGAGGACCTGATCCATCTTGATCCTATGATCGATCAGTACGCTGATCAGCCCCAGGGCTAAAATAGCAGCGACGAGGAAAGGGGTAAGAATGGCGAACTCGATCGCGGAAACACCTTCCTCCTGACGGGAGAAGAACTTGATCCTTTCGAACGCGTGTCGCATACGCCGGCGCATGGCCTGGAGCGCTTCGGACAAGGACGCGCTTGAGTTTCGCATGTCGAGAAGTCCGAGCATGTCAGCCCCCTCCCCTCCAATCAGGATTTCCGCCTCATTGCCCCGAGAAGCGACCGGAGGTCGGAAAGGCCCTTCCGGGTCTTGATCGCTTCCTTCCGGCCTGCGATCCCTGCCGCGATCCCGGCGAAACTCTGGGCGGCCGGTGTCTTCGCCGAAGTGTCCGCGATCATCTTGCCGTTGTTGGCTGCCATCCCGAACAGCTGCGCGTCGAACGATATGCAGGCGAGCAGGTCGAGTCCCAGGGTGCGTGCGAACTCGTTAGGCTTGATCTCCGGCCGCTTCGCCATCCCTACCTGGTTCAGCACGAGCTTGGGTGGCCCGTCGTTCGGGCGCGCCTGCTTCAGGAACTCGATGAGGTTCTTGGCGTTGCGCAGATTCGCCAGATCCGGCGCCGCCGTGATGACGATCTCGTCCGCTTGGACGAGGGCGTTGCAGGCCCAGGACGTCCAGAGATGCGGGACGTCGAGAATCGTGAACGGCACATTGGCTTGCGCGATCTCGAGAAGGCGGGCGACGGCATCCGGGCTCAAGTCGTAGGAGGCGTCGAGCGTCCCGGGCGCGGCCAGAAGGCTGAGATGGTCGTCGCACTTGGTGAGAAGACGATCGAGCAACACCTCGTCGAGACGGCTCGAATCCTGGATCGCCTCGGCAATCCCCTGGTGGGTATCGACATTGAAGTTGAGACCCGCAGTGCCGAAGGGAAGGTCGAGATCGGCCACAACCACGTCGGAGCCGAAGCTGCGGGCCATGGTCCAGCCGACGTTGTGTGCGACCGTGGACGAGCCGACCCCTCCCTTCGCGCCAAGAAAGGCATAAACCTGCCCGAGCTTGACCGACGACGAACCCCGGTAGATGCCGGAGATCGCCCCGACCAGAGAAACGACGCCGACGGGCCCGACGACGTACTCGCTGACGCCGCGACGCATCAGCTCGCGATAGAATTCGATGTCGTTGGAATATCCGATCACCAGCACCTTGATTCCCGGATCGCAGCCTTGCGCGAGCTCTTCGAGCTCCGACAGGATGACATCGTTCGGAGCCCGTCTCTCGACGACGATGAGATTGGGTGCGGGGTGATGCCGGTAATACTCCGTCGCGGCCCCGATCCCGCCGGCGAATATCTCGACCGTTGCCCGGGACATGATCCTGTCGGCGGACGCTCGCTCCAGGACCGAGAGAACGTCGTGGTTCTCGCAGAATGCATGGATCGTGATATGCGGAACGGGAGCGATGCTGCGCGGCTGTTGCGGGGAGGCAAGGTGCGCCCTCATCGCCTGCAGCGGTTCATGCGCGGGCGCAGGATCCTCGGGAAGAACGAAGGCTTCACTCTGCCGCGCGAAACCTATCTGGCTGGGCTCGCCGCTCCCGATGGTGGAGACGGGATCGAACCTTCCGGGCACCGCCTCGGGTCGCTCCGCGAGGCGGGCTTCCGCCGTTTCGAAGGCGACGGTCAAAGATCCGGACCGGGACTGCATCGTGCTCATCAGTGAACCCTCACCTTCTCGGCGCTCTCGCCGAGATAAACCTGGATGGACGTATCGTTTATGCGCCTGATGGCAGGCGTGTCGTCGCTGTCGGTCGCCGAGCGGAGGGCCAGGACGAGTGTTCCCGTCGCCTGGGCGGCGGCGACGAGCTCCGCCTGCTCCGCATCGAGTTCCAGCGTCGCGGTCTTGCCCACGAGTGCCGCATTGCCCAACTTTTCCTCGGCCTTCTGATCGATGGCGAGCACGCGAATATTCGTCAGAAGCGTCTTGCCGAGATTTTCCAAGTCTCCGTTCTTGACCGCTTGCGTCTTGGTTTGAATCACATCGACTCTGTCGTTGGGCAGGATGAAACCGCCCGCCGTGCTCTCGGCCGAGATGCGGATCGCCACCGCGCGCTTGCCCGCCGGCAGCATGGAGGCCAAGATCCCGAAGGAGGATCGGGAGAGTTTGTCCTCCAAAACCGGCTCGCCGGCGACGAGGCGGCTTCGCACGGTCATCCCCTTCAAGGATGTCAGGGCATCGGGCCGGGTCGAGCGGCTGAGATAGGCGCCGCTCACCGCCTCGTCGGGCCAGGCCTGCCAGCGCAGATTGCCCTCGCCGACGAGCTGCCCGGGAGAAAGATCGGTCGAAGCCACGAGAACCTCCGTCTGCCGGATTTTGACAACGTCCGGCTGCGGAGGTTTGGTGGCCATCAGCAGCCAGGCGCAGGCGCCACCGGCGCTGATCGCGACGAAAAGGATGATGATGCGCAGCATGTGGAGTTCCTCGCTGGCTATGGGACGGCGCTGTCAGAACACGCCTGTCACCCAAGGTGTTTGCGGCAGGATGAGAAGCGCGCCCGCGGCGATGGCGACTCCGTACGGAATCCCTTTTTCGGTCGAATGCAGCCTTGCGATCCAGGGAATCCTGACGAGAAAGATCGGCAGCGGCATCGTGCGGAACATGAGAATGCCGAAGGTCAGAAAGCCGCCGAGGATCGTGGTGCTGAGAACGTAGTCGAGCGTCCGGTCGGCGCCGAGCCAGAGAGCGATGACGGCCATGAGCTTCGCGTCGCCGCCGCCGATCCAGCCGAAACTGAAGAAAACGAAGAGGCCGGTCAGGACGGCGAAAGCCATCAGGAAGCTGACCGCGATCGCTCCGTAGTTGAACCCCGCGAGCGGCGCGAGCGCCGCATAGGCCGCGAACAGGAAGATCACGATCTCGTTGCGGATCTTCATGGTCGTGAGATCCATGATGCCGGCCCAGATCACTGCCGCGGCGAGACAGATACTGCCGATGAATGCTGTTGAAGTGGTGATCATTTCATGGCCTCTTCAGACATGGCGGGCTTTGATCTCAGAGGATGCATCGAATGAAGCGGAGGGGATAATCCCTCCGCTTCGGAGGCGTCTTATTAACCGCCAGCACCGCCGCCGCTCACGGCCGAAGACAGCTTGGTAGCAATATCCTGGAAGACACCGATAAGATTTGTGCCGACAGTTCCCAGAATCGTCGCGATGCCAACGGAAACAAGGGCGGCAATTAGGCCATACTCGATGGCGGTGGCGCCGGATTCGTCCTTAACGAAACGAGCAAGATGAGACTTCATGGTTTCATTCCCCAACCTGGTTAATCGGTACGCTGCCGGTCGGCAGCTTTCTTTGCAGGTCTGGGGCTTGGAATGTCCCGTCGATCCCCCGGCCTGGCAGGATCGATTAAACAAAGTTGCAAATCAGGAGTCTATTCAGCTTGGTGGCCTAGACTTTTCCGGTCTCCGGCCTCGGCCGAACGGCCGATGCCGACCCTTCTCGCGGCGGCGTGATCGACCGAAGACAACGTCGCCGCCCGGTATACCGAGCGGCGTTACGATGTGTTCCCGCAGTCTGCTGCTGTCGTGAAATGCAGGTCACGCCACGTGTGGCGTGGACGCCAAGTTCAGCCTTGTCTGGCCTGCGTGAGTGCGTCGCGCAGCATCTGCAGGTTATTGGCGATCGTCGGGTTCGACGGATCGAGTTCCTCGGCCTTGAGGAAGTGCGTGTGCGCCTTCGCCAGGTCGCCCCGGAGCATGTGGGAATATCCCAGGCCGTTGTAATACTCCGCCCGGTGGCCGAGATATTTGCCTGCCTCGCGATAGGCGCGGTCGGCCAGATCGAAACGGCGGACCTGATCGTAGGCCGCTGCGAGCCCGAGCCATGCTTCCCCGTTCCGAGGTTCGACCTCGACCGCGCGTTCGTAGTAACGCGCCGCATGCCCGAAGTCGCCTTCCGCGAATTTGGCCTTGGCGACCTGGAGAACCTGGTTGTCGGGGTATGGCTCCACATGGTCCGGCAACTCGATCGGCGTCAGGTGATTGCCGAAGCTCGATGTGGGATCGATGCTGTTGCAGGCCGGAAGCAGCAGGATGAGCAGCATGGCGAAATGCGCTGCCGGATTCCGGTTCGATTGAGCCATTTTCGGAGTTCCGCTTCTGTCGGTTCATACTGGGAGGATCATCAGCGCTTTGCCGCGGACAGATGATTCGCCTTATTATTACGATATAATATTCTGCAGAGAAAGGGGCGGACATCCGGTCATTGCCACGCTTCATGGTCGATCCCCGGCTTATGAGGACCACGGATGTCCGGCGGGCGCGCACAGGCTTAACCGCCCGTTTACTTTATAACGTTATCACATATTCATCTGTCATGGTCGTGGATGGACATCTCCTCGTTCCCTTCGCTGCCTTCTGACGGTGAATAACACGCAGTCCGCCATGCAGGCGGCCCTCTTCCGGCCGCTGCAGAGCGGCTTGCCGCAGGCAAGAGTACATCTCCATGGGACCGGTATCCGTCATGCATCCACATTGTTGTCTCACACGGCGATTCAGACCGAACAGGTTCTGGGCTGCTCTTGCGGTGGGCGCCTTCATCCTCCTGAACGGCGGATCGATGTCGCCCGCCCTGTCGCAGGAGCGCCTCCTCAGATTCGAGGCGGGCGTGCCGGAGGAAGTCCAGGTAGCGCAGGGCCAGTTCGTGAACGCGGTCACCAGCGTGAACGTCAGCCGCTTGGTCGTCGGTGACCCGACGGTCGCGACCGCCGTTCCGCTCACCGACACGACCTTCTATGTGCTGGGCAAGTCCCGGGGCCGCACCAATGTGGCGGTCTACGGTGCGAAGGACACGCTGCTGGGGTTGCTCGACGTCGAGGTCGGCCCCGACATGCCGGATCTGCAGCAAACCATCCGGAATGCGGTTCCCCAGGCCAGGGTCAAGGTCGAGACGATCAATGGGCGAACCCGCCTGAGCGGTTCGGTTCCCGACGGAATCACACAGCGCAAGGTTCTCGAAATCGCCGAGCAATACAGCTCCGCGCCCGTCATCAACGCCTTGACCGTGACCGGAGGGCAGCAGGTCCTGCTCGAGGTCCGCGTGGTCGAAGCGAGCCGAAACGCGGGACGAGAACTCGGCATCAGCTGGCTCAACGCAGGCAAGCCCAGCAGCCGGATCAACTTCGCAACCAACCTGAGACGGGACAGTGAGGGAGCCGTCATCGCTGCGCCCTTGCTCAGCGGCAGCACTCCCTTCGGCGCGATGGTCGCCAATGTTCTCGCCGGAGGCTTCAGCGCCGACATCCTCGTGCAGGCTCTCGAGGAAAAGGGTCTCGGACGGCGCTTGGCCGAGCCGAACCTCACGGCTCTTTCGGGCGAGAAGGCCAGCTTCCTGGCCGGCGGCGAAATACCGATCCCGATCGCGGAGGATGACGGCAAGCTCACGGTTCAGTTCAAGGAATACGGCGTCCGCCTCAATTTCACGCCGACCGTCCTCGACAACGGCACGATCAACCTGAAGCTCGAACCGGAGGTCAGCCAGATCGACGAGAACACCGTGATCCGCACGGGTTCCATCTCCATCCCGGGCTTCATCACGCGCAGGGCCAGTACCACGATCGAAGTGCGCGACGGACAGAGCTTCGCCATGGCCGGCCTGCTCCAGAGCTTTCATGCGAAAAGCCAGGAGCAGCTTCCCTGGCTCGGGCAGCTGCCCGTCCTCGGCGCTCTCTTCAGGTCCTCGTCCTTCCAGGAGGAGGAGACCGACCTCGTCATCATCGTCACGCCGCACCTGGTCCGTCCCGCCAAGCCGGGGCAGCCCTTGCGCACCCCGCTCGATGCCTCAAAGCCCAGCAACGACGCGGAGTTCTTTCTGCTCGGGAACCTGGAGGTCAGCGGCGACATGCGCCGCCGCTTCATCGAGGGGACGGGCGTTGCCGGGCCCTATGGACATATCGTCGAGCTCAAGCCGGAGCAGAGAAATGCCCCTAAGAAAATCGTCAAACGCTAAGATCTCCCTCATCGCCTGCGCGGGGCTCCTGCCCATGCTCGCCCTCGGCGCATGCGCGGATTACGTGAAGCATCGCGATACGCTCACCTCCTCCGCCGGAGATGCGATTGCCCACAACAAGGTCGTGCATATCGAGGATCCCTGGCCCCGCGCCTCGGGAGATGCCCGCATCGCAGGCAACGGCCAGCGCGTGGACAGGGTCACGAAGCGCTATCTGAGCGGCAGCGGCACGGCAGCGGCCTCTTCCCCGATCTCGGTATCCGTCACGTCCCCACGGACGAATTCGCCCGACCCATCAGGTTCGCTTTCGGCAGAGTAGAAAAAGCAGGCAGGATCGATTTCATCGAAAGGGTCCTGCCGTTGAGCCATGAAGGATATCGCGGCCGGTCTTGGTTCAGGATAGGATTCGCCCGGCCCGGGGAGCGATCGCTGCATCCGTGTCGGAGGCCGGATATGCGCGTCGCAAGAACCGTGCAGACCGCTTCCCGGTTGTCAGAGATTGAACCTGAAGGCGAACGAGGTAAATCATCGACGGAACGATCCTCCGCCGTTCGGCCCCTGCACACCGTGCCCTGCTTGTCTCGAAGGTCCCCATGAATCGCCGCACCCTGCTGAAAGCCCTGAGCGCTCCTGCCCTGGCCGCGACCGGTCTCTTCGGCTGGATGACGGTCGCGCGCTCCGCGAACCCCTATTATCAGGGGCCCGTCACCGACCATTTCGACGGCTTGAGGTTCTTCACGCCCAATCAGCCGCAGGACAAGGGCTTCACCGAATTGCTGCGCTGGCAGCTCGGCGGGGGCCGAAAAGAATGGCCGGAGGAATATCCGAGCCCTTTCCGGGACAAGCCCCCCGCCGAGGTGGAAGGACTGCGCACGAGCCTCATCGGCCATGCCTCCTTCCTGATCCAGGTGACGGGTCTCAATATCCTGGTCGACCCGGTCTTCTCGGAACGGGCGAGTCCAGTGTCGTTCTCCGGTCCGAAGCGGGTCAATCCGCCCGGAATCGCCTACCGGGACCTGCCGCCCATCCACGCGGTGCTGATCACGCACAACCATTACGATCATCTCGATATCGAGGCCTTGGGCCGCCTCTGGCAGCATCATCGCCCGCGCGTCGTCGCGCCGCTGGGCAACGATGCGGTGATTCAAGGCGCGCATCCGGAGATCCCCGTGGAGACGCGGGACTGGGGCCAGTCGGTCGATCTGGGCCATGGAATCGGCGTGCATCTGGAGCCTGCCTATCACTGGTCCGCACGCGGCATCAACGACCGGCGCATGGCGCTCTGGTGCGCGTATCTGCTCACCACGCCCGAAGGAGCGATCTACCATGTCGGAGACACGGGCTTCGGCGACGGCAAGATCTTCCATGCGGTGCGCGAGCGTTTCGGCCCGATCCGCCTCGCCCATCTGCCCATCGGCGCTTACGAGCCGCGCTGGTTCATGGAGCCCCAGCACATGAACCCCGAAGATGCGGTGAAAGCGTTCCAGATCATCGCGCCGGAGCAGGCGCTCGGCCACCATTGGGGCACCTTCCGGCTGACCAACGAGGGCATCGACGAGCCGCCGCAGGAACTGGCGGCGGCTCTGCAAGGCGCCGGGATTCCGCCGGATCGGTTCAGGCCCCTGCGGCCAGGCGAGGTGTGGACCCCGTCAGCATGAGGATCGGGCTCAACCGGGCGAGGCTTCTCCACGGACAGGCGTGTCAGGCCGAACTTTCGGCCGAAGGTCCGTCGGGATCGAACAAGGCGATCACCGCTTCGGCTGAACGTAGATGTTCACCTCGAAACTGGTGTCCTGCGAGTCGGTGAACTCGCTCACATATTCCTCGATGAAGGCATCCTCGGCGACGATCTCCTTGATGTCGAGATAGGCCGTGATCGTCTCGTAGGTGCCGTCGATCTCGTCATAGGCATCCTTGTGCACGAAACGGAGCGCCTTGCCCTCCGGCGTCTTGCCGAACCTGATCTCGGGGGTGAGCTCGGTCCTTCCCTCCGGAACCTGCGCGAGCGGGATCAGGGTCTCGTATTTGAAGCCGTTGTCGTCCGTGTCCACGAAGATCGTGAGCGGGCGTCCCGCCGGAGCGATGCCGGCTTTCTTCAACTCGCCCTCGAGCTTGGCGACGGCGTCCTTGAGATTGGTGAAAGCCTCGTCCCAGGTGCTGGTGCCGGACAGAACGGCGGCGGGCTTCGCCGCAAGAACGCCTTCCTCGACGCCCGTGGGATCGCTCGGGTTGGGGAAGAGCGTCGTGCGGGCCGCCTCCTGCGCGGGTGCAGGCGTTGCAGGGGACGCCGGAGCCGGCGCGGGCTGGGCGGTTGCGGGCTGTTGCGGCTGAACCGGCGTTTCCGGAGCGGGTGTCGAGGGCTCGGGCGAGGCCGGGGACAGGGTCTGGGCGGCGGAAGCCGGAGCCGACGGGGCGGGATCGGCCGGAGCCGGATCCGGGGTCTGCGGCGTTTGCGCCAGAGACACGCTCGAGCAGAGGGCAAGCACAAGAACGATGTGGGAGGAGCGCAGCCGCATGGGAGAGAGCCTTAAGCCTCGAATCATGAAGGGATCAGAAGCCGGAGCATAGGAGGGTTTTGTTCCGGTCGCGAGGGACTCTGGAGGCTTCTGTGGAGGACGGATGGTAGCAGGCCGACATCCCCCTCTCGCGGTTTTCCGAGTTTTCAGCCATATACGGCCCATGAGCGTTACAATGAGCCCCCTCGCGAACCACCGTTTCCTGAAGATGAACGGTCTCGGCAACGAGATCACCGTGCTGGACCTGCGCGGCTCGGCCCATGTGGCGAGCGCTGCGGAAGCGCGCGCCATCGCGGCAGATCCTCGCTCCCGCTTCGACCAGCTGATGGTGCTGCACGATCCGGTTTCCCCCGGCACGGACGCCTATATGCGCATCTACAACACGGACGGCTCGGAATCCGGCGCCTGCGGCAACGGCACCCGCTGCGTCGCCTGGGCCATGCTGACAGATCCGGTCATGAGTCGCCCGGCTGGCCGGGGGCTGGTGCTCGAAACCAAGGCCGGATTGCTGCCGGTGGCGCAGGTCTCCGACACGGTGTTTACCGTCGACATGGGTCCGCCGCGCCTCGACTGGAAGGCAATTCCCCTGCGCGACCCTTATCCGGACACCCGGGTCATCGCAATCGACACGCATCTGCCGGAAGCGCCCGAGCTCCGGGACCCGTCCGCCGTCGGCATGGGCAACCCGCACGCCATCTTCTGGGTGAAGGATGCAGGATCTTACGACCTTGCCGCCATCGGGCCTAAGCTTGAACACGATCCCGTTTTCCCCGAGCGGGCCAACATCTCCTTCGCTCAGGTCGAAGGCCCCGACCATGTGATCCTGCGGGTGTGGGAACGCGGCGCGGGCGCCACCCGCGCCTGCGGCTCGGCCGCCTGCGCCACCCTGGTGGCGGGAGCCCGCAAGGGGCTGACGGGCCGCAAGGCCACGGTCACGCTCCCCGGCGGTGATCTCGTGATCGAATGGCGCGCGAGCGACGACCACGTGCTCATGACCGGCGCGACGGAACTCGAGCACGAGGGCTTCCTCTCCCCTGCCCTGTTCGCGGGAGCGGCATGATGTCGGTCGAAGTCGTCACCTTCGGATGCCGTCTCAACACCTACGAGTCCGAGGCGATGCAGCGCCACGCTCAAGCAGCGGACTTGGGCGAGGTCGTCATCATCAACACATGCGCCGTGACCTCCGAGGCGACGCGTCAGGCGCGCCAGTCGATCCGCAGGATCGCCCGCGAGAAGCCGGATGCACGCATCATCGTGACGGGCTGCGCGGCGCAGGTGGAGCCGGAAACATTCGCCTCCATGCCGGAGGTGTCCCAGGTCGTCGGCAATCATGAGAAGATGAAGGCCGAGACCTGGACGGGCCTGCGCGATTTCGGCGTGGGCGCCACGGAAAAGATTCTCGTCAACGACATCATGGCGGTGAAGGAAACCGCCGTGCACCTCATCGACGGCATGCGCGGGCGAACCCGCGCCTTCGTGCAGGTGCAGAACGGTTGCGACCACCGCTGCACCTTCTGCATCATTCCGTATGGCCGCGGCAATTCCCGCTCCGTGCCCATGGGCGTCGTAGTGGAGCAGGTGCGAACCCTCGTGGAACACGGCTCGCGGGAAGTGGTGCTCACCGGCGTGGACATCACGAGCTACGGCAAGGATCTTCCGGGCGAGCCGAAGCTCGGCACGATGGTCAAAAGCCTCCTGCGCCATGTGCCGGAACTGGAACGCCTTCGCATCTCCTCCATCGATTCTGTGGAGGCGGATGACGATCTGCTCGATGCCATCGCCAATGAGAGCCGCCTGATGCCGCATCTGCATCTCTCATTGCAGGCGGGCGACGACATGATTCTGAAGCGCATGAAGCGCCGCCACCTGCGCAAGGATGCCATTGCCTTCTGCGAACAGGTCAAGCGGCTTCGTCCCGACATGGTGTTCGGAGCCGACGTCATCGCGGGCTTCCCGACCGAAACCGACGAGATGTTCTCCCGCTCCCTCGACATCGTCGACGAGTGCGGCCTCACGCATCTCCACGTCTTTCCCTTCTCGCCCCGTCCCGGCACCCCCGCCGCGCGCATGCCGCAGGTTCGGCGCGATATCGTGAAGGACCGTGCCCGCAGGCTTCGCGAGAAGGGCGAGGCTGCATTGCTGAAGCATCTCGGTGAGGAGGTCGGGGCGAAACGAAACGTGCTGATCGAAACCCGCCAGCTCGGCCGCACGGAGGGCTTCACCCTCGTGCGCTTCGCGGGCGAGGTGAAGCCCGGAGAGATCGTGCCGGTCACCATCGCCGGCCACGACGGCAAGGAATTGCTGGCGGCGTGACGGGTCACCGGCGAGCCCGGCGCTCACGCCGTCATGGCCGGACCTGATACGGCCATCCACGTTTCAGGCGCCATAAGGGCATGGATTCCCGGGGCAAGGCCGGGGATGACGTGGAGAGCCTCAGGCCGGATCGGCGGCGCGGTCCGGGATGACGCCACACGATTCGACCCGCTCGCGCATGTGCTCCGGAACCGGCGCTTCCACCCGAATCGGCGGCTTCTTCGGATAGAGCGGCACGCTCACGCTGCGGGCATGGAGATGCAGGCCCGGACCATGGAAGCGCGGCGCCGTGCCGTAGATCGTGTCCCCCAGGATCGGGGAGTTCATGGCCGCGCAATGGACGCGCAGCTGATGGGTGCGGCCCGTGACGGGGCGCAGCTCGAGCAGGGCGAGCCCCTCCGCGCGGCCCAAAATCCTCCACTTCGTCAGTGACGGCTGCCCCTTCGGGTCCACCTTCATCCACCAGCCGCGATCCGGCGATTTCGGCGCGAGCGGAAGATCGATCTCGCCCTCGTCCCCATGAGGCCCGCCCTCGACCACGGCCCAGTAGACCTTGTCGATCTCGTTTCTGCGGAACAGCTCGTTGAGGCGGGCGATGGCCTTCGGGTGACGGCCCAGGATCAGACAGCCGGAGGTGTCCTTGTCGAGGCGATGCGCTACTTCCGGACGGCGGGGCAGGCCGAAGCGGAGGGAATCGAGGTGATGAAACAAGGTCTCCCCGCCCTTGGGGCCGGGATGCACCGGGAGGCCGGCGGGTTTGTCGATCACGAGCATCAGGGCATCGCGATAGAGCAAACGGGACACTATCTCTTCCGCATTCATGATGCCTCGGCTATCGAGGCGTCGACGTGAAATCAAGCACAAGCGTTGACGAGGCAAAGCACAGCATGGCCGAGAACAAGCCCGGTTTCTTCTCCCGTCTCTTCGGGCGCAAGGCCGAAACCCAGCCCGAGCCCGAGCCGCAGACGCCCCAGGCGGGAGGCGAGCCCGAGGCCATGCCTTCCCCGCCCGCGACAGGCGCGGACGATCTGGCGGCTGCTCCCTCCACGGTGACCGCCGCCTCCCCCGACACGCCGGACGAGCGCAAGGCCCCCGCCGAACTCGCGGGGGCCGATCTGCAGCCCGTCGAGACGATAGACCCCGAAGGCGGCAGCCCGAAGGGACCGATCCCGCAGGTCGAGACCGCAATGGGTCCGGAGCCGCGCCCGGACGTGGCCGAAACCGAAAAGCCTGCCCCGGCGGCCCTCGATTCCCAGCCTGTTCTCGAGTCCGAGCCTGCCCTCGAGGCCCAGCCGGTTTCGGAGAAGCCTGCGCCCGTTCGGGGCTGGTGGCAGCGCCTGACGGAGGGCATGCGCCGCACTTCCTCATCCCTGTCCGAGAACGTCACTGGGCTCTTCACGAAGCGCAAGCTGGATGAGGCCACCCTCCAGGATCTGGAGGATGCCCTGATCCAGGCCGATCTCGGCGTGCCCACCGCCATGCGGATCACGGAGGCGATCTCGGCCGGCCGCTACAACAAGGAGATCTCGCCCCAGGAGGTGCGGACCATCCTGGCGAGCGAGGTTGAGAAGACCCTTCAGCCCGTGGCCCAGGCGCTCACCATCGACCGGGCGAAGAAGCCCTTCGTGATCCTCATGGTGGGCGTGAACGGGGCGGGCAAGACCACCACCATCGGCAAGCTGAGCCAGAAATTCCGGCAACAGGGCCTCAAGGTCATGCTGGCGGCGGGCGATACTTTCCGCGCCGCCGCCATCGAACAGCTCAAGGTCTGGGGCGAGAGGGTCGGCGCGCCGGTTCTCGCCCGCGAGCAGGGCGCCGACGCGGCGGGCCTGGCCTTCGACGCCCTTCAGGAAGCCAAGGCCAACGGCACGGACGTGCTGCTCATCGACACGGCGGGCCGGCTGCAGAACAAGGCCGGACTCATGGCCGAGCTCGAGAAGATCGTGCGCGTGATCAAGAAGTTCGACGAGAGCGCGCCCCATGCCTCGCTCCTCGTGCTCGACGCCACCGTGGGCCAGAACGCGATGAGCCAGGTCGAGCTGTTCCAGAAGGTGGCGGGCGTGACGGGCCTCGTGATGACCAAGCTGGACGGTACGGCCCGCGGCGGCATTCTGGTGGCGCTCGCCGCCAAGTTCGGCCTGCCGGTCCACTTCATCGGCGTCGGCGAAGGAGTGGAGGACCTGGAGCCTTTCACCGCAGGGGATTTCGCAAAAGCCATTGCCGGGATAGAAGCAACCTCATGACCGACGAAAAGCGCCTTCCGCCTCTTCTCAAGCTCGCCCTCGAACTCGGGCCGCTCGCTCTCTTCTTCGTCGCGAACGCCTATGCGGACCGGTTCGGCTTCGCGGAAAGCCAGCGGATCTTCGTGGCGACCGCTCTCTTCGTCGGCGCGACGGTCGTGGCCCTTGCCGTCTCCTATGGGCTCCTGCGCAAGCTGCCGATCATGCCGCTGGTCTCAGGCTTCGTGGTGGTGGTGTTCGGCGGGCTCACGCTCGTCCTGCAGGACGAGATCTTCATCAAGCTCAAGCCCACCATCGTGAACACGATGTTCGGCGCGATCCTTCTGGGTGGCCTCTATTTCCGCAAGCCCCTGCTCGAGATCGTCCTCGACAGCGTGTTCGAGCTGACGGAGGAGGGCTGGCGCAAGCTCACCCTTCGCTGGGCGCTCTTCTTCTTCGCACTCGCCGCGCTCAACGAGATCGTCTGGCGCACCCAGACCACCGATTTCTGGGTGAGCTTCAAGGTCTTCGGCATCATGCCGCTCACCATCGCCTTCGCCCTCGCGCAGACGCCGCTGCTGCTGCGCTACGAGGTGAAGAAGGCGGAGGAAATCTGATTCCCACGTCATCACCGGCCCTGTGCCGGTGATCCCGATTGCTTGGAGCGCAGTGCTTTACCGAATCGGGACGGCCGGGACGAGCCCGGCCATGACGAGAGTGGGTGTAGCAATCCTCATCCGGCAGGTTTCATCAGAACCACGCTGCGGGTGACACCGGGCAGGGGCTCGTGCGCCACCTCGCTCCAGAGGCTTTCCTCGCCGGCCTCCTGCACCGTCTCGATGGAGGCCAGCATCTCGCAGCCCACATTCTTGGTGGCCTGCTCGATGCGGGAGGCGATGTTGACGGTCTCGCCGACCACGGTGAATTCCAGGCGGCTTTCGTCCCCCACGACGCCGCAGAATACGTCGCCCGTGTGAATGCCGATGCCCACGCGCACCGGCGGATCGAAACGCCGCTTGGCGTTCCAGCGCCGGATCAGCTGCAGCAGGGTGCGCCCGCAGGCGAGCGCCCGGCCGGCATCGCCGTCCCTTGCGCCCGGCACGCCGAACAGGATCAGGGCGCCGTCGCCCGTGAACTTGTCGATGACGCCGCCGTGACGGCTCGCCGCCCTCAGGACCCGCCGGCGGAACGAGGTGACGAACACCGCGAGCTGGGCCGGCTCCATGGTCTCGCCGAAATGGGTGGAAGCGCGCATGTCCACGAACAGCACCGTGATGCGGGTGCGCCGCCCCTGCCTCAGGGAGGCGAAGGCCTCCTCCGTGAGAACGGGCGCAAGCTCCCGCGGCAGGTAGCGGGTGAGGTTGAGACGCAGGGTCGTCTCGCGCACCGCCCGCTCCAGCAGCACCCGGCTCTGCCGCGCCACGAGGATCAGGATCAGCGCCAGGGAAAGCACCATGGCGATGCGCACCATGTTGGCCTGCTCGGAGAACAGGCCCGCTATCTCGGACAGATCCCGCTGACGCTCGGCGGGTGTCAGGGAGCCGCCGCCATAGGCGAGGAGCGACAGGCCCGCCACATAGACCAGGGCGACGAATGCCTGGAGACGCGGCTGATAATGGATAGCCGCGGCCGCGATGGTGATGGGCACCACCCAGGCGGCCGGAAAGGCCGCGAAGAGGTTGCCGGGGATCCCCAGGATTCCGTGGCTGTAGGCCAGGTTGCCGAGGATCAGCAGGGCATCGAGCACGGCCGTGATCATGGGCAGCTTGTCCACGGCGATCCGCTTGGACGCGAACCACGCGCAGAACCATCCCAGCGCGCCGAACAGGGTGAGCGTGAGCTCTGCGATCCAGATCTGCCTCGCCGCCACCGGGTTGGTGAACTCGATCCCGTAGGTCACGATGATGACGGTCAGGAGCAGGAGCCCCGCCACGACCATCCGGGCGAGTCCGGCGCGCTGCAGGGCTCCGGCGTCGGCCTCACGGATCAGCCGGTGGGTGGCGTCGCTCAACCCCCGCGGCCGCCGGCGGTTGCGAAGCGAGATCCAGAGGGATCGGATGGGCGATGGACGGTCCACGGGGTTCTTTTCGGCCGATCTCGGGTTTATCAACGACAAGCGCCTGAAAGCGGGGTTCGTTCGCTTCAGGTCGAAATTTGCCGAAGGAATAAATGGCTCATGACCGAGACCTCTCAAGCCATCCGAATCTATGTGGATGCCGATGCCTGCCCGGTGAAGAACGAGGTCTACAAGGTGGCGGAGCGCCACCGGGTCAAGGTCTTCGTGGTGGCGAACGCCTTCCTGGCGGTGCCTCAAGGCCCGCTGGTCGAGCGCGTGGTGGTGAGCGCAGGCTTCGACGCCGCGGATGATTGGATCGCGGAGCGCGCGCAGCGCGGTGCCATCGTGATCACCGCCGACATTCCCCTCGCCCATCGCTGCGTGAGCGCGGGCGCGGATGTGATCGGCCCCACGGGCAAGCCCTTCACGGAAGCCTCCATCGGCATGGCGCTCGCCACGCGCAACCTGATGGAGGATCTGCGCGCCATGGGCGACGTGACCGGCGGACCGAAGCCTTTTTCCCAGAAGGACCGCTCGGCCTTTCTCTCGGCCCTGGACGTCGCGATCAACCGCCTCAAGCGCGCGGGATTTGGCGAAGCTTCTCCTTGAAGGCTTCCAGGTTTTCAGGGGTCAGCGGACCGATATGCTTGTGGCGGATCACGCCGTCGGGGCCCACGATGAAGGTCTCCGGCACCCCATAGACGCCCCAATCGATGGAGGCGCGGCCGTTCGGATCGACACCGACGGCACTGTATGGATTCCCGAGCGCGCCGAGAAAGCGGCGGGCGTTGTCGGGGTTGTCCTTCTGGTTGATGCCCACCAGCCGCACGGACGGGTCCCTGGCCAGCTCCACGAGGAGCGGGTGCTCCTGGCGGCATGGGGCGCACCAGGACGCCCAGACGTTCACGATGGTGACGCGGCCTTTCAGATCCTCGTTGGAGAAGCCGGGCACGGGCTTGCCGTCGGCCGCGAGACCTTCGAGCGGCGCGAGACTGAAAGCGGGCACGGGCTTGTTGAGAAGCGCCGAGGGGAGATCCGCAGGATTGCGCCCGGAAGTGAGCTGCACGAGGAACAGCACCGCCAGCACGAAGAACACGAGGGCCGGCAGGATGAAGATCAGCCGCGAGCGCGGTGCGATTGCCTCAGCCACGGCGGGACCTCCGGCCGATGCCGCGGGCCTCGAGCTCGGCGAGCGCGCGCACCTGCGCGCGATGGTCGATGACGGCGCGAAGGATCAGGCCCGCGATCACCAAAGCCGTCAGAACATAGGAAAAAACGATGAAGAAGGTGTGCGTCATCAGGCGGCCCGGGCGTCGAGGCGCTCGGCCTCGAGGAGGTTGAGCGTGCGCACGCGGCGGCGCAGGATCTCCGTGCGGATGCCCGACAGATGCAGCGCCACGCCCATGAGGGTGAAGGCGAGCGCCATGACGAGGAGCGGCACGAGCATGGAGGAATGAATGGTCGGCCCTCCGAGGCGGAACACGGAGGCCGGCTGATGGAGCGTGTTCCACCAATCGACCGAGAATTTCACGATGGGCACGTTCACCGCGCCCACGAGCGTGAGGATGGACACGGCGCGCGCGGCGCGATTCGGCTCCTCGATGGCGCGCCAGAGGGCCAGAATGCCGAGATAGATGAGCAGCATCACCAGCATGGAGGTGAGACGCGCATCCCATTGCCAGTAGGTGCCCCACATGGGCTTGCCCCAGAGGGAGCCGGTGATGAGGCAGATCAACGTGAAGGCCGCCCCGATGGGCGCTGCCGCCTTCTGCGACACGTCAGCCAGCGGATGCCGCCACACCAGGCTGCCCAACGCCGAGCTTGCCATGATCATGTAGAAGAACAGGGACAGCCAGGCCGCCGGAACGTGGATATACATGATCTTCACGGTCTCGCCCTGCTGGTAATCGGCGGGCGCGACGAACCAGACCAGATAGAGGCCGATGCCGGAGAGCAGCACGGCCAAGCCCGCCACCCAGGGCAGCAGGGTGCCGCTGAGGCTCATGAAGCGGGTGGGATTGGCAAGCTCACGGATCATACGCACGATGTAGCGCCCTTAACGAACGCCTGCAACGAGACAGAGGCACGCGTCGAATAACGTTCTCGCCAGGACGCCGTTCTTTAAGCGCCAGAAGCGCCCTCCGGCAATCCGGCATCGTCCGTAAGGCGTCCGGGCCGCGGCGTTTCGTCCCTCACCGCAAGGATTCATTCGAAAGGAACGGGATGAACGCGGCTCACGGGGCAATGCGTTTCATGGAGCGGTTCCTCCGCCGTACGGCGCCGAGCGGTCTTCCGTTGGGGAACGGTTGCTCCAGCCCGTCGCCGCCTCCCGTCATGACCGGGTCCGTCCCGGCCATCCGGATCGGAAGAGCGCTGCGCCTCGGCCCATCGAGATCCCCGGCACAAGGCCGGAGAGGATAAGGGAGGGGCCGGGATGACGGGCTGCATCGGGAGCACGAGGCGGATGTATCCCCCACGAGGAAGAAGCCGGTTCATGGCTTTCAATCGTCACGGGACCGGTTATGGTCATGCGGATCCTGTTGCGGAGCGAGCCATGCGCCTTCCCGTCCTCGGCCTGATCGCCCTCGGCCTGCCCGGGGCCGCGTCCGCGCAGGAGATCTCGCTCCGCCTGCCGGTCGCTTGCGAGATCGGGCGCACCTGCTTCATCCAGCATTACCTGGATCACGATCCGACGCCGGAGGCCCGCGACCATCAATGCGGGACGCTCACCTACGACGGGCACGACGGCATCGATTTCCGCGTACCGACCACAGCCGCCATGAGGGCCGGCGTCGACGTGATCGCGGCTGCCGACGGCAAGGTTCTGCGCACCCGCGACGGCCTGGAGGACATCTCCATCACGGGGCGTGGCCGTGAGAACGTCGAGAACACGGAATGCGGCAACGGAGCTCTCGTCGATCACGGGAACGGCTGGCAGACCCAGTACTGCCACCTGGCCAAGGGCAGTCTTGCCGTGAAACCAGGCGACACCCTCAGGGCCGGCGACCGGATCGGCCGGATCGGCCTGTCGGGCATGACGGAATTTCCGCATCTGCATTTCACCGTCCGCAAGGACGGCCAGGTGATCGATCCGTTCACCTCGGGCCCAGCCACCCAAGCGTGCGGCATGAAGCAGATGGCCTCCCTTTGGGAGCCGACCACGCTGCATCGCCTCGGCTACGAGGCGGGCAGCGTGCTGAACAAGGGCTTCGCCCCGGGTCCGGTGACGATGGAGGCCGTCGAATCGGGGACGGCGGAGCAGAACATCCCGACCACCGCCTCCCCTGCCCTCGTGGCCTATGTGCGCGCCATCGGTCTCAGAGGCGGCGACGTGCAGACGCTGACCCTGTTCGACTCGGATGGAAAACCGGTGGCTCAGAACAAGACTCCGCCGCTCGACCGCAACAAGGCGCAGTGGATGACGTTCGCGGGCTTCAGGCCACCCCCGGGCGGCTTTCGTCCCGGGCTCTACCGCGCGATCTACCGTGTGGAGCGGGAGGGCAAGCCCGCGATCGAGCAGGCGTTCGGAATCGCCCTGAGGCCGTAATCATTCCCCCGACCGCAGCGCCGCCGCCGCACCCACCGTGCCGACCACGGCCGAGACCAGCGACAGCGCAACGAGGATGAGGAAGGGCGTCGCGAAGGGAATCGTGCCGCCCAAGGCCGCGTTCGCAGCCGAAACCCCGAAGATCAGGGTGGGGATCATGAAGGGCAGCACCAGGATCGCGAGGATCAGGCCGCCGCGCCGCAGCGAGGCGGTGAGCGCCGCTCCCACCGCGCCGATGAAGGTGAGCGCAGGCGTGCCCACGAGCAGGGTCGCCACCATGGCGAGCATGCCCTCGGGCGAGAGCGCCACCAGCAGGCCGAAGAGGGGCGTGGCGATGGCGAGCGGCAGGCCGGTCGTCAGCCAATAGGCGATGACCTTGGCGAGCACGATCAGTTCCAGCGGCGCGGGCGAGAGACGAAGCAGGTCGAGGGATCCGTCCTCCTGATCCGCCTGGAACAGCCGGTCGAGGCCGATCAGGGTCGCGAGCAGGGCCGCGATCCAGAGAATCGCCGGGCCGATTCGCGACAGGAGGTTGAGGTCGGGACCGAGCGCGAAGGGAATCAGCGTCACGATCATCAAAAAGAAGATGAGCCCCATGACGCCCGATCCGCCCACGCGGGCTGCGAGCTTCAGGTCGCGGACGAGGAGTGCGCGGAAGGAACGGATCACGGAATGTCTCCCCCGGCGCGGACCGGTGAGCGCTCGATTCGGATCTCCTTCGCGTCCGACAGGAACAGGGGCGAATGGGTGGTGGCGGCGATCATGCCGCCCGTCGAGCGGTGATCCTCCAGGAGCCGGCGCAGGGTTTCCTGCGAGGCGGTGTCGAGAGCGGAGGTCGGCTCGTCGAGGAGCCAGAGCGGACGATGCGCCACGAGGAGGCGGGCGAGCGCCACGCGATGCCGCTGCCCCGCCGAGAGATAGGCGACCGGCAGGCGGGCCGCGTGGGCAAGGCCCACCGCCTCCAGGGCCTCGGCGGAGGACAGGGCCGGATGCCCGAGGAACTCCCGGGCGAAATCCAGGTTCTCCCGGGCCGTCAGCGCGCTCTTGAGGGCGTCCCGGTGGCCCACGTAGTGAAGGCATTCGGGCAGGCTGCGCTCGCCCGCTCCCTCCCAGAGGATCTGTCCGCCTGCGGGCGTGAGCCGCCCCGCCAGGAGCTCCAGCAGGGTGGACTTTCCGGCCCCGTTGCGGCCGGTGATCACGAGAGCCTCGCCGGGCAGAAGGGTGAAGGACACGCCGTCGAAGATCCGGCGGCCGCCCCGCTCGCAGGCCAAATTGTTAACGCTCAGACGCAAACCCTGCCCCAAACTCCAAGACCCCTGCCCTCATTGCACCCCAGAATGGTTCTAAACCGTGTAGCGGGATGGTTGGAAATGATCTATAGCACCCTCGGCTGCGCCGCGCGCCAAGGCGTCCAATCCGCCTCGCGCGCTTCTTCCCTGTCCGGGCGCCCCCGGAGCGGCGCGCGCATATCGCGCTTTCGGCCGAACAAACTGTTCGTAACCCAAATGCACGCGAGGATTCGCCGTGACGCTCAATAACAGCTTCAATGCCCGCCAGACCCTCAAGGTCGGCGATAAGACCTACACCTATTACTCCCTCGTCGAGGCCGAAAAGAACGGCCTCAAAGGCGTCTCGAAGCTGCCCTTCTCCATGAAGGTGCTGCTCGAGAACCTGCTCCGCTACGAGGACGGCCGCACGGTCACCAAGGCCGATATCGAGGCCGTGGCCGCATGGCTCGACAACAGGGGCAAGGACGAGAAGGAGATCGCCTATCGGCCCGCCCGCGTCCTGATGCAGGACTTCACCGGCGTTCCGGCGGTGGTGGACCTCGCCGCCATGCGCGACGCCATGAAGAATCTCGGCGGCGACCCGCGCAAGATCAACCCGCTGGTCCCTGTCGATCTCGTGATCGACCACTCGGTGATCGTCGACGAGTTCGGCACGCCGAGGGCCTTCGACCGCAACGTCGAGCTCGAATACCAGCGCAACGGCGAGCGCTACCGTTTCCTCAAGTGGGGCCAGACCGCGTTCGAGAACTTCTCGGTCGTCCCCCCCGGCACCGGCATCTGCCATCAGGTGAACCTGGAATTCCTCTCGCAGGCCGTCTGGACCCGCAAGGACACGGCGTCCGGTGAGGAAGTGGCCTATCCGGACACCCTGGTCGGCACCGATTCGCACACCACCATGGTCAATGGCCTCGCCGTTCTCGGTTGGGGCGTGGGCGGCATCGAGGCCGAGGCCGCCATGCTCGGCCAGCCCGTGTCGATGCTGATCCCCGAGGTCATCGGCTTCAAGCTCACCGGCAAGCTGAAGGAAGGCGTCACCGCCACCGACCTGGTGCTCACCGTCACCCAGATGCTGCGCAAGAAGGGCGTGGTCGGAAAGTTCGTGGAATTCTACGGCCCCGGCCTCAACGACATGTCGGTCGCCGACCGGGCGACGATCGGCAACATGGCTCCCGAATACGGCGCGACCTGCGGCTTCTTCCCGATCGACCAGAAGACCGTCGACTACCTCAAGACCACCAGCCGCACGGACGAGCGCGTGGCCCTCGTCGAGGCCTATGCCAAGGCCCAGGGCATGTGGCGCACGGCCGAGACGCCGGACCCGGTCTTCACCGACACCCTCGAGCTCGAGCTCGGCGACGTGGTGCCCTCCCTCGCCGGCCCCAAGCGTCCGCAGGACCGGGTGACGCTGGACACCTCCAAGACCGAGTTCATCGGCGCCATGGAGAAGGAGTTCCGCAAGGCCGGTGAAATCGGCAAGCGCGTGACGGTGGAAAACGCCAATTTCGATCTCGGCCACGGCGACGTGGTGATCGCGGCGATCACCTCCTGCACCAACACCTCGAACCCGAGCGTGATGATCGGCGCAGGCCTCCTCGCGCGCAACGCGGTGAAGAAGGGCCTCAAGTCCAAGCCATGGGTGAAGACCTCGCTGGCGCCCGGATCGCAGATCGTCGAGGAATACTTCAAGAAGGCCGGTCTCCAGGAGAGCCTGGACGCGCTGGGCTTCAACCTCGTCGGCTTCGGCTGCACCACCTGCATCGGCAACTCGGGCCCGCTGCCGGAGAACGTCTCGAAGGCGATCAACGACAACGATCTCGTGGCCGTGTCGGTGCTCTCGGGCAACCGCAACTTCGAAGGCCGCGTGAATCCGGATGTCCGAGCGAACTACCTGGCCTCGCCTCCGCTGGTGGTGGCCTACGCTCTCGCCGGCACCATGCTGGTGGACCTCACCAAGGATCCGCTCGGCACGGATTCGGACGGCCAGCCGGTGTACCTGAAGGACATCTGGCCCTCCTCCACCGAGGTGCAGGAATTCATCGACCGCACGATCACGAGCGCGCTGTTCAAGAGCCGCTACTCCGACGTGTTCGCGGGCGACGAGAACTGGAAGAAGGTCACCTTCGAGCCGGGCCTCACCTATGAGTGGGACATGGGCTCCACCTATGTGCAGAACCCGCCCTATTTCGAGGGCATGAGCAAGGAGCCGAAGCCGGTCACGGACATCGTGAACGCCCGCATCCTCGGCCTCTTCCAGGACTCGATCACCACCGACCACATCTCGCCCGCGGGCAACATCCGCGCCAATTCTCCCGCCGGCAAGTACCTGCAGGAGCACCAGGTCGCGGTGGCCGACTTCAACCAGTACGGCACGCGGCGCGGCAACCACGAAGTCATGATGCGCGGCACCTTCGCCAATATCCGCATCAAGAACCAGATGGTGAAGGACGAGAGCGGCAACGTGGTCGAGGGCGGCTATACCATCCACCAGCCCTCCGGCGAGCGGATGTTCATCTACGACGCCGCCATGCGCTATAAGGAAGAGGGCGTTCCGCTGGTCGTTCTCGCGGGCAAGGAATACGGCACCGGCTCGTCCCGCGACTGGGCGGCCAAGGGCACGAACCTGCTCGGCGTGCGCGCCGTGATCGCCGAGAGCTTCGAGCGCATTCACCGCTCGAACCTGGTCGGCATGGGCGTGGCGCCTTTCGTGTTCGAGGGCGACACCTCCTGGGCGTCGCTCGGCCTGAAGGGCGATGAGACGATCACCATCCAGGGCCTGTCGGGCGACCTGAAGCCGCGTCAGCGCATGGAGATGGAGATCACCTTCGCCGACGGTTCGGTGAAGCGCGTTCCGGTGCTCTGCCGCATCGATACGCTCGAAGAGGTGGAATATTTCCGCAACGGCGGCATTCTCCACTACGTGCTGCGCCAGCTCGCTGCGTAAGGCAAAACCAAAACGCCCGCTCCTCGTCCGAGGAGCGGGCGGAACTTTCGAGTGCCGGGACGGCGGACCGTCCCGGCTTTTTCATGACCCCATGACCGGGCCGGAATCCGTCCGGGGCACCCTGAATTCCGCATAACGGCATCCCCTTGCGGCGTTTTGCCCGTGCCGCTGGCCTCCGCATTGGCTTAAGGAAGCTCCGCCGCCGGAGCGGTTCCTCGCGTCCGTTAATGGCTCGTTAACCGCAAACCAGCGAAGCTCTTTATCATTGCTTCTCGAGACATTGCCTCAGCCATGAGCGACCTTCTCGTCAGTATCCGTCACGCCAAGCCCGACGATGCTCCTGCGCTGTCCAGGGTGTTCGATGCCGCCTGGCGCGAGGCCTATCTCGGCATCATTCCCGGCGTGACCCTGGACAGGATGTTCGCTCGCCGCGGCGAGCGCTGGTGGCGCTCCACGGTGACGAGGGGCCGTCCCCTCGTGGTGCTCGATATCGGTCAGGGAATTGCGGGCTACGCGTCCTACGGCCGCTGCCGCGACCGCTCCCTTCCGGCGGAGGGCGAAATCGACGAGATCTATCTGCTGCCGGAATATCAGGGGATCGGCCTCGGCCGGCGCCTGTTCAAGGCCGTCCTCAACGACCTGCGCCACAGCGACATGCCGCGCGTGGCCGTGTGGGCCCTGGAGGAAAACGAACGCGCCCGTGCGTTCTACGAGAGCCTCGGCGGGCGCCGCGTCGCCCAGGTGGAGGAGCGGATCGGCGGCACGCCCCTTGCCAAAGTCGCCTATCTCTTTCGGTAAAAACGCGTTTTGGTTCTTGTTGCGCGCGTCCAGTCCGGCTAGTGAAGCGCGAAAGCCTCAAGGAGCGGCGCCCGACCGTCGAGCCTGACCGCTCCAGAGGGCTACTTTTCGCTGCATTGATCGGTGAAACAATCTCTCCCTCACCGAGGTCGATGCCTCAAGCCTTGTTCCGGAGAACAGCTCTATGCGCCTTGACGCGATCCAGACTGGAAAGAACCCGCCTGAGGACGTGAACGTCGTTGTCGAAGTGCCGCTCGGCGGCGAGCCCATCAAGTACGAGATGGATAAGGAATCGGGCGCGCTCTTCGTCGACCGCTTCCTTTATACCGCCATGCGCTATCCCGGAAATTACGGCTTCATTCCTCACACCCTGTCCGGCGACGGCGACCCCTGCGACGTGCTCATCGCCAACACCCGCGCCATCGCGCCCGGCGCCGTCATGAACGTGCGCCCCGTCGGCGTGCTCGTGATGGAGGACGACGGCGGCCAGGACGAGAAGATCATCGCCGTTCCGTCGAGCAAGCTCACCCAGCGCTACGACCGGGTGCAGAACTATACCGATCTGCCGGAAATCACCCTCAAGCAGATCGAGCACTTCTTCGAGCATTACAAGGACCTCGAGCCTGGCAAATGGGCCAAGATCATCCGCTGGGGCGACAAGACCGAGGCCCACCGCCTGATCCAGGAAGGCATCGAGCGGGCCAAGCAGAAGTAAGCGGCTGCCCGACATAAGAACCGCTGGAGGATTCTCCGGCCATTGCATCCTAGAAAGCCCGGCTCCAGCGAGCCGGGCTTTTCGGTTGGAGGTCATCAGAAGATGACGAAGTCGTTGTGCGTGATCGCAAGGTTCTTGCCGATCGTTGCGAACTGAACAGCCTTGGCGCTGCCGGTTCCATCCGGATCGTAGAACAGGGCGCCAGCCGACTTGTGATAGATGATCCGATCATCCTTGTCCTTCACGCGGTCGCCCACCACGAAAGCCTTGGACGACAAGGTTCCCTTGGCGATCTTGGTGAAGATCGCCCGGGACAGCATGATCGTGTCGTCGACGGGCCTGAAATCCGCGACCTGATCGATGTTGGCGCTCGTCAGCGACGCGTCGAACACGAAAATATCCTTTCCGGCGCCGCCGTAGAGGACATCCTTGCCGGTGCCGCCGTAGAGGATGTCGGCTCCGTCGCCGCCGAACAGGCTGTCGTTGCCGATTCCGCCGTAAAGCGTGTCGTTGCCGGTGCCGATCAGGCCGGCGCCGGCGGTTCCATCGCCGCCGATGACGTAATCGTTGCCGGCGCCGCCATCGAGAAGATCGTTGCCTTTGCGGCCGAAGACCTGATCGTTTCCGCCCAGCCCGTAGACCTTGTCGTTGCCGTATTCGCCGACAACCTGCTCGCCGGCATTCGTCCCTCTGCGCGTGACCGCGGCGTTCTCGTATTCGTTGATGATCGTGATGACCACGTCTCTCGTGGCGGTGCCGGTCGGAGGGGCGCCGTTGAGGTTCAGAAGCCCGTCGCTGACCGTCACCTTGAGAACGTACTTGGCGGCCATCTGGCCGTTGCTCAGGGTTTCGAAGTTCAGAAGATCCTTGTTCTTGACACGGATGGACCTGCCGTCCGCATCAAGCTTGAAGATGGGATTGTCGAGCAACGAGAAGGTCAGCGCGTCGCCGTCGGCATCGGTGGCCGAGAGGATGCCGACGAGGGTGTCGACGGCGCTGTTCTCCCGGATGCCGGTGCCCGAGATGCTCACGACGGCCGGAGCCGCGGAGTTGTTGAGGGCGTAGATTTCGTCATCGGCGGTGCCGGAAGCTCCCAGAAATTTAAGAAGGCGGATGCCTTTGAGGGAATCGATGCCGCCGGCCCCGACGATGGTGTCGGGGCTTCCTTCCCCGGCCGGAACCTTGTGAATGACCGTATACTCGGTGCTCTCGTTCCCCGTGGTCACGTTGATGTTGTAGTCGCTTCTGGAGCCTGTGAAGACGGCCATGTCGTTGCCGTCGCCGCCTTCGAGCGTGTCGTTGCCGTCCCCTCCCCAGAGGGTATCGTTTCCGGTATCGCCGATCAGCTTGTCGGCCCCGGTGCCGCCGACGAGGCTGTCATTGCCGGCGCCGCCTTTGAGGGTGTCGTCGTCCGCGCCGCCGTCGAGCGTATCGTTGCCGATGTCCCCGTTGAGTTCATCGTTGCCGCCATGGCCGTTGAGGATGTCGTTGCCGCTCCCGCCTGTGAGCTTGTTGGCGGCTTGGCTGCCGTCGATGACGTCGGCACCGCTACCGCCGTTGACGTTTTCGATGTCCTTGAGCGTGTCCCAGCCATAGCCGATCGTATTCTGGGCCTCTCCATTCTTGCGGAGGTCCACCCACACGGCCGACGTCCCGTTGTAATTGGCCGTATCCTCCCCGGCGCCGCCGTCGAGCGTGTCGTTGCCGGCGCCGCCCTCGAGCGTGTCGTTGCCGTCACCTCCCTCGAGCAGGTTGTCGGCGTTGCTGCCCTTGACCCAGTCGGCGTGCTCTCCGCCGATGATGTTCTCGACGTTGACCAGCGTATCGAAGCCGTAGCCCCCGCCGATATTCTGGCGGCCGGTCTGCGACAGATCCACCACGATGCCGCCGGTCGCGGCCGAATACTCGACCGTGTCGCTGCCCGCGCCGCCGTCGTAGAAATCGTTGCCCGCTCCGCCCACGAAGACCTCGGAGCCCGCGCCGCCATAGGCCCGGTCGTCGCCGGCGCCCAGCATGATCCTGCCGATCACGGCGCCTGCGCTGCCGTCGTAGAGATCGTTGCCGTCGCCCAAGTCGATGGCGATTCCCTGGGGCCCGGTGGAGCGGATCAGGCCGGTATTGACGACCCTGTCATGGGCGGAGCCGCTCTCCACGGCCTTCCCGGAGGTGACGATCGTGCCGGTGTTCAGCAGCTCGAGCCGGCCGTTTTCACCCATCCTGACGCCGGTCGCGCCGCTGATGGTCCCCTGGTTCGTCACGATGCCCTCTCCGCCGCCGGCAAAATGGATCCCTGCTCCCGCCACGGCCGAGATGAAGCCGCCGCCGTTGAAGATCCTGTTCGGGTTCTCCGGCGTTCCGGCCGCAGCGAAATGGATGCCGTCGTCCTGGCCGAAGACGCTCACGCCTGGAATGATCGTGACGTCCTGGATTCCGGCCGCATTGACCGCGTCTCCTCCTGCCGTGGCGTTGTAGATCGTCACGCCGAAGAAGGCGGTCCCTTCATTCAGGATCACGCTCCCGTCGGCTCCGAAAACGGTGGGAAGGTTGTTGGGGTCGAAATAATAGGGAGTGGGCATGGATCTCTTCCGAAGAGCAGAGGATTGCAGGCCCAACCGATACGTTATTTCATTCGATACGAAAAGAGCCCGGCACCGCTTTTCCGACGCCCCTCAGGCGATCGGCGGTTGCCGAACCCAATCCCGTGACTTGAGGAGAGGGGCGGCCCTCTCCATCGGTTTCACAGCGCCTCGCCTTTCAGGAGGCGCGGCATGTCGCTCCTCCTCAGGCCCGCCGCCTCGCTGATGAAGAAGCGCTTGAGGCCCGGCATCCGGTCGACCAGACCGAGGCCGAGATCGCGGACCAGGCGCACCGGCAGCATGTCGTTGGAGAACAGCCGGTTGAGGCCGTCCGTCACGATCCCCATGGCGGTGATGTCCGCCCGCCGGGCGCGCTCGTATTGCCCGAGCACGTCGGCGCCGCCCGGATCCATGCCGAGCCGCATGGAATCGGTAACGATTTCCGCCAGCGCCGCCACGTCGTGCAGGCCGAGATTCAGGCCCTGCCCGGCAATGGGATGGATGAGATGGGCCGCGTCGCCCAGGAGCGCGAGACGCTCGCCCACGAAGGAGCGGGCTACTCCGAAAGCCAACGGATAAGCCTGCGGCTTGGTCTCGAAGGCGATCGTGCCGAGCTGCAGCCCGAACCGCTTCTCCAGTTCCGCCAGCAGGTCCTCGGGGCGGGATTCCAGCAGGGCGGGCACGTTCTCGCTGCGCTCCGTCCACACGATGGAGGAGCGGTGCTGGACGGTCCCGTCGGGACGGACGTGATCCTTGAGGGGCAGGATCGCGAAGGGCCCTCCGGGCAGGAAGTGCTCCACCGCCCTGCCCTCGTGATCGCGCTCGTGCGAGATCGTGGCGACGATGCCGGACTGATTGTAGGGCCAGGTGATCCAGCCGATGCCAGCCTGCTCCCTCAGGCGCGAGCGCGCGCCGTCCGCGGCCACGAGAAGAGCGGCGGAGATCGTCCCGCCGCCCGCCAGCATGATCTCGGTGCGGGCGCCTTTGACGGAAAAGCCCCTCACGCCCTCGGGCCTCAGGTCCACGCCGCTGTCGCGGCAAGCATCGAGCAGGAGCGCCGTGAGGTCTCCGGAGGTGACCATATGGGCGAAGGGCTCGCCCTCCACCTTGCCTTCGAAGGTCAGGAACGTGGGCCTGACCGGATCCTGCAGGCTGGAATCGGTGATCACCATGTCGAGGATCGGCTGAGCCCTGTCGGCGACCTTGTCCCAGAGGCCCAGGGCCTCGAACATCCGCCGCGCAGCCGCCGCGATGGCGAAGGAGCGCCGGTCCCCGTGGGGATCGCGGGTGAGCGCCGGATCGCACATGACCACGTCGACTCCATCGGCCAGCGCGCGCTTGAGGGCGAGGGACAGGGAGAGTCCGGCCAGCCCGCCGCCTGCGATGACTATGCGCGACCGCTCCGCGCCCGCTGCTGCAGCCATGTTGTTCTCCTCGCTATCGAAGCGGCCCATCGGAACGCACCGCTTCGTCCTGCACCGCGTTGACTCTACTAGGTTGGGTGTCAGCGATCCATTGACCAGCGTCAAGCTTGACCTTCTCGCACGGCTCGCCGATGGATGATGCTTCCCAGTTGGAGGATGACCGATTCATGTCCCGCGCCGTGACAGACCTTCTCTCCATTCTCGACCTCGAGCAGCTCGAGGTGAACCTGTTCCGCGGCCAGAGCCCGAAGAGCGGCTGGCAGAGGGTCTTCGGGGGGCAGGTGATCGGGCAGTCGCTGGTCGCCGCCACCCGCACGGCGGACGGGCGCCACCCGCATTCGCTCCATTGCTATTTCATGCTGCCGGGCGATCCCAAGGTTCCGATCATCTACGATGTCGACCGCATCCGCGACGGCAAGAGCTTCACGACCCGCCGGGTGGTGGCCACCCAGCACGGGCAGGCGATCTTCTCCATGTCGGCCTCGTTCCAGGTGGATGAGGGCGGCTTCGAACATCAGGCCGAGATGCCGAAAGTTCCGGGCCCGGACGAGCTCCCGTCCGAGGAGGAGGTGAAGGGCGGCCTGCTGCTCCAAATGCCGGAGCCCATGCGCACCTATTACGAGCGCGAGCGCCCCCTCGAAATCCGCCCGGTCGAGATCAAGCGCTACACCTCCCGCGATCCCGGCGAGCCGCGCTTTCACGTCTGGATCAAGACCACCGGCCAGCTTCCGGACGATCCCGCCATCCATCAAAGCGTCCTGGCCTATGCGTCCGACATGACGCTCCTCGACACGTCCCTCATCCCCCATGGCCGGACGGTGTTCGACCCGACCGTCCAGGCGGCGAGCCTTGATCACGCCATGTGGTTTCACCGCCCCTTCCGGGCCGACGAATGGCTGCTCTACGCCCAGGACACCCCCAACGCCTCAGGAGCGCGCGGCTTCTCCCGTGGCCTGATCTTCAGGCAGGACGGCACCCTCGTGGCCTCGGTCGCCCAGGAGGGCCTCATCCGCGACCGCTCCGCTTAACTCCAAGTTCCAGAGACATCGTTGCGCTCACGCCATGAAAGGCGCGACGGCGAGCAATCGCTCGAGCTGCGCTCTTCCATCCCAATCAGCCGGCTTCAGGGCCGGATTGCCGCGCCATGCGTACACTGCTGCCCAGTCGCGGCGATAGTGCCGAAGTGAGTCGAGGATGATTGTTGCCGCGTAAGGGCTCGCACTTGGATCTTCGTCGAAACCCGGCTCCCATAAGCAGCAAGGGCATATGCCGGTGCCTATAAGAGGCCCTTTCTCGCCATAAGATGTTCCAGTGAAATAATCAGGGAAGCCGCAGGCTGGGCAAAGCACATTGTCTTCCGGCGTTCTGATGTTGAACCGGCGTGGATCGTCGCTCATGTTTTCCACCTTTCGAGTTACAAAGGGCGAGTAGCCCAATCCTTTCCAGCCATCTTGCCTAGTAGACAGGCACAGGACAATTCTTTCACAGCTGTCTGCCTATCAAAGAGGCGACTGCCCAATCTTCTGGCCGAAATTCCTTGGCACATTTCTTGCATAACCCCCTCCCGACACCTGCCCTGAGCGGCGGGTTCATGTGGAAACCATGGCCCGACATCGTCGGGCCAGCGTCTCAAAGGGGGGCCAACCCATGAAAATCGTGATGGCGGTCATCAAGCCGTTCAAGCTGGAGGAGGTGCGCGACGCCCTCACCGGCCTCGGCGTGCACGGGCTCACGGTGACCGAGGTGAAGGGATACGGGCGGCAGAAAGGCCACACGGAGATCTACCGCGGGGCCGAATACGCCGTCAGTTTCCTGCCGAAGCTCAAGATCGAGGTGGCGGTGGCGTCCGACCTCGTGTCGCAGGTGATCGACGCGATCAGCGCAGCCGCGCGCACGGGCCAGATCGGCGACGGCAAGATCTTCGTCACATCGCTCGAGAAGGCGGTCCGCATCCGCACGGGCGAGACCGATTCCGACGCTCTGTAACCCTTTTCCCCTGTTTTCCGGAGTTCCGATCCGATGAAGTTCCGTCATTCCATTCTGCCCGCGCTCGGCGCGCTGGCCCTGGGCCTTGCCGCCGAACCCGCCCTCGCGCAGGACGCGGCCGCGGCCGCACCCACCGTCAACAAGGGCGACACCGCCTGGATGCTCGTCTCCACGATCCTCGTGATCCTCATGACGATCCCGGGCCTTGCCCTGTTCTATGGCGGCCTCGTGCGCACCAAGAACATGCTCTCCGTCCTCATGCAGGTCTTCGCAGTGTTCAGCCTGGTGGCGATCCTGTGGGTCGCTTACGGCTATTCGCTCGCCTTCACGTCCGGCGGCGAAGGGCTCCTCGGCGGCGTCATCGGCGGCTTCTCCAAGGCGTTCCTGGCGGGCGTGACCGGCGATTCCACGGCCGACACCTTCACGGCCGGCGTGGCGATTCCGGAATTCACCTTCATCGCCTTCCAGCTGACCTTCGCGGCGATCACTCCGGCCCTGATCGTCGGCGCCTTCGCCGAGCGCATCAAGTTCTCGGCGGTGATGCTGTTCACGGCCCTGTGGGTCACCTTCGTGTACTTCCCCATGGCCCACATGGTGTGGTTCTCGGAGGGCTATCTGTTCGCCCTCGGCGCCCTGGATTTCGCGGGCGGCACGGTGGTCCACATCAATTCCGGCGTGGCCGGTCTCGTGGGCGCGCTCCTCGTCGGCAAGCGCATCGGCTACGGCCGCGACCTGATGGCGCCGCACTCGCTCACCCTCACCTTCGTCGGCGCCTGCCTCCTGTGGGTCGGCTGGTTCGGCTTCAACGCGGGCTCGAATCTCGAAGCCACGGGCGGCGCAGCCCTCGCGCTCCTCAACACCATCGTGGCGCCTGCCGCAGCCGGCCTCGCCTGGATGGTCGTGGAGGCCATGGGCAAGGGCAAGGCATCGCTGCTCGGCATCGCTTCGGGCGCCGTCGCCGGTCTCGTCGCCATCACGCCGGCAGCCGGCCTTGCCGGCCCGATGGGCTCCATCCTGCTCGGCCTCGTGGCGGGCGCGGCCTGCTACTTCGCCGTCACGGCCGTGAAGAACGCTCTCGGCTATGACGACGCGCTCGACGTGTTCGGCATCCACGGCGTGGGCGGCATCATCGGCGCCATCGGCACCGGCATCGTCGCGGCTCCCTCGCTCGGCGGCACCGGCGCCGAGGATTACAGCATCGGCGGCCAGGTCTGGATCCAGTTCGTCGCCGTGGTCGTCACGCTCATCTGGACCGGCATCGGCTCGCTGATCCTGTTCAAGATCGTCGACCTGATCACGGGCCTGCGCGTCACCCAGGACGCCGAGCGCGAGGGCCTCGACCTCGCGGACCACGGCGAGCGCGCCTACAACTACTAAGCGTCGGCCCCGAAAGGCGGATCCCGGCATCGGGGTCCGCCGGTGCCTGGATGTCAAACGCATAACCTGCACCGCCCGGCGACGTTTCGGCCTTCGGGCGATGCATCAACGAAGCCTTCCAGAGGCTCGAAAAGGAAAGCCCCGGCTGACGAGGCCGGGGCTTTTCTCATTGTCTGGGGGCGGCCGGGCTCAGTGGTTCACCGCCTTCGAGAACACCTGGACGACGACCACCCCCGCAATGATCAGCCCCAGGCCGATGATCGCAGGCGCATCGAGCGCCTGCTTGAACCAGATCCAGCCGATGGCTGAGATCAGCACGATGCCGACACCGGACCAGATCGCATAGGCGATCCCGGTCGGGATGGTGCGCAGGGTCAGCGAGAGACAGAAGAAGGCCAGTCCATATCCCAGCAGAACGATGAGGCTTGGACCGAGCCGGGAAAAGCCGTCGGAGGCCTTCAACGCGGACGTCGCGATGACCTCCGCGACGATGGCGATGCCCAGATAGAGATAGGTCACACCCCTCACCCGTTCTTGATCAGCTGCCTCAGCTTTCCGCGGCGGATCTCGGCGGATTCCTGAAAGTTCGACGTGCCGTAGAAATCGCCCCTGCCGTCCATGAGGAAGACCGTGGCGGAGTGATCCATGGTATAGCCGGAATCGGTGGGCACCTTGCGGTAATAGATCTTGTAGGCCTTCGCGACGGCGGCGATCTCCTCCGGCGTTCCGGTGAGCCCCACGATGCGGGGATCGAAGGACGACAGATAGGTCTTCATCAGATCCGGCGTGTCCTGCTCGGGATCGACGGTGATGAAGGCGACGCGCAGCCTGTCCGCGTCCGAGCCCAGCGCCTCGAGGTCCTGCGTGAGATCGTAGAGCGTGGTCGGGCAGACCTCCGGGCAATGGGTGAAGCCGAAGAACACCGCGAAGGGCTTGCCCTTCAGATCCGCGTCCGTGAACGGCTTGCCCTCGTGCGAGGTCAGCCGGAACGGCCCGCCGATCGGCACGCGCGAGGCGCTCTGCTGCTGTTGCGGCTGGAGGATGAACAGAGCGGTGCCGAGAAGAACGCCGAGTCCGGCAACGAACACCGCGAGCGGGATGAGAAGGGAACGCTTGAAAGCCATGGTTGACGCTCCTTCTCAGTGCTTGTGCTCGTTTTCGGCGGGCGCCGCGCCGCCCATGCCGCGCACGGTGTATTCCACCTCCACCGGTCCGGCCTTCTCGAATACCAGGGTGCCCTTCACCGTCTGTCCCTCCCTCAGGGGTTCCTTCAGATCCATGAACATGAGGTGATAGCCGCCGGGCTTCAACTCGATCGTGTCACCGGGCTTGATCTCGATTCCGCCCTGAACCGGCCTCATGCGCATGATGTCGCCCTCCATCGTCATCTCGTGCACCTCGACGCGCGACGCGCCCGGGAAGGTGCCGCCGGTGAGGCGATCCGCCTCCTGCCCGCTATTGCTGATGCGCACGTAGCCGCCGCCCACCTTCGCGCCGCCTGGGGTCGCGCGCGACCAGGGCTGCTCGATGGTGAGCGTTCCCGCCGTCTGCGCAACGGGAGACGCGTTCATGGCCGCCACGATCTTCACGCCTGGCGCAGGCGAGGCGAGCTGGTGCGGGTCCTCGCCCGCGGCGGGCACCTGCACCCATTCCTCGATGCCCTTCTCGCATTCCTGCACCACCGGGAAATAGACCGTCGCTCCCGGCTGATAGGCATCGGTGAAGCGCGCCTGGAAGACGAACTCGTCATAGAAGGCGTCGTCGAGCGACCCGGACCAGATGATGTCGGTCACGCCTTCCGAGACGGTTTCCCCATGCACCTGATAGGCGCGCACGTAAGCCCCCCTGCTCGTCTCGAGCTTCCACCCGGCCTTCGGCATGGGCTTGACGGCCACGACGCCTTCGGGAATGCGCACGCGCACCTTCAGGGTCGGCTTGCCGTCGCAGCCGTGGGGGACGCGCAGGACGGCCTTGTAGGTCGAGTTGGGCGTGGCCTGCGCCGTCTCGAAGGAGACATGGGCGAGGGCGGGCGCGGAAAGAGCGGAAAGAGCGGCGGCGACGAGCGCACCGCGCGAGCGGAATGACACCATGGATAAAAGTCCTGTGAGAGTTCGGTCGATCGGTGGAGGAACAATCAGCCGAGGCGCGGCGGCGCGCGCGATCCGACAGGAAGAACGTTTGAGAAGAGATGTGCGGCTGACGGATCCGCCGGCAGGTTCTCAAGGAGGGTGACGGGTGCAAGGCGCTCGGTCGGGACGAACGCAGGAGCGGGTCCGGCCGCTCCCCCGCCGTGGCAGCTCAAGGTGCAGCACAGCCCATCGTGGCCCTTGGCCGGGGCATGCTCGGGCCGGGTCTGTCCTCCTTGCAGGCAGAGGATTCCCTCGGGCCCTGCGACCTGCGCCGCATGGGCCGCGCCGCCGAGCGAGACGAGAACGGTCTGCAGCACGAGCGCATAGGCCATCAGCGCCGTCAGAAGGGCGCGCCTGAAGGGAGTGATGGAGGCCATGCGCATCATGGCCGGGACACTGGTCCGTCCGCTCGTTCCCGTCAACAGCGCAAAAAAGCCCACAGGGTTAAAGGACCCTTAACCCGCCGCTCCTAGGATCCGGGCACGTTCGTCTCTTCTTGTCCGATTTCCAGAGTGGTTTGATGCGTACGGCACGCCGTTCCCCCTCTTCCGCCTATGACGGCCTTTTCAGCGGCCTGCGGACGTTTCTCGCCCGCCGGACGCAGGAACTGACGGGCCTGTGCCTCGTCGCCGCGGCCGGTGCGGTGGCGGTGGCGCTCGCCACCTGGTCGGTGGACGACCCGAGTCTCAACAACGCCACCGACCGTCCTGTTCACAACATGCTGGGCTGGCCCGGCGCCATCGTGGCCGACCTGCTGATGCAGCTTCTGGGCCTCGGCGCCATCGCGGCGGTCCTGCCGCTGGCGCTCTGGGGCTGGCGCCTCATGAAATCGGGCGATCTCGGCCGCCTGCAGCTGCGGTTCGCCCTCTGGGTGATCGGCACGGGCGCCGCGACGGCCCTGGCAAGCGCCATGCCCGCCACCGACCGCTGGCCTCTGCCGACGGGCCTCGGCGGTGTGACCGGCGATGCGATCCTCACGGGTGCGAAGGCGATCACGGGATTGTCCAGCGGCCCGGGGAGCGCGATCCTGGGGTTCCTGTTCGCCGGCATCGCTATTTTAAGCCTCACCGCCGCCTGCGGGCTGAGCCCCAACGAGCAGCACTCCTACGACGAGCCGGATGAGGAGGAGGCGCCCCGCCCGGTCCGGCGCCGCCGAATCGCCGATGCGGACGAGGCAGAGGAGACCGGTCACGACGAGCCGGGCTGGGGCATCGTGTCCCTCGGCGCGCTCGCCCACGGCTTCATGAGCCTTCGCGCCACGGCGCGCCGCTGGAGCGAGGGACGCCGCGCGCCCGCCGAGGACGAGGATCTCGAACTCGCCCCGCAGCCCCGCCGCGCCGGACGCGGCGGCACCGCGCGCCGCGAGCCCGTGCTCGATGCTCCCCCTGCCCGCGCCTCGCGGACGGCCGCCGCGGCAGCAGGTTACGAGGACGAGGACGAGGAGTATGACGCCTCCCCCATGGCACAGCCGGTCCCCCGCGCCGCCATGCGGCCGGAGCCTGTTTCGCCTCGGGTCGCACCTGTGCCGAGCGCGCCGAAACCCGGCAAACGCATGGCGCGGGAGGCGCAGCCTTCGCTGCTGGATGACGGGAATTATCAATTGCCGCAGCTGAACCTGCTCGCGGAGCCCAAGAAGGCCTCGGCCCCCCTGATCTCGGCGGAGGCGCTGGAGCAGAACGCCAATCTGCTGGAAAGCACGCTGGAGGATTTCGGCGTGCGCGGCGCGATCACGAAGGTCAGTCCTGGCCCCGTCGTCACGCTGTACGAGCTCGAACCTGCGCCGGGGACGAAATCGTCGCGAGTGATCTCGCTCGCCGACGACATCGCCCGGTCCATGAGCGCGGTCTCGGCCCGTGTGGCCGTGGTCCAGGGCCGCAACGCCATCGGCATCGAGCTGCCCAACCACAAGCGCGAGACCGTGTACCTGCGCGAGCTGCTCGCCTCCCAGGATTTCGAGACCACCAAGCAGAAGCTTGCCCTGTGCCTGGGAAAAACCATCGGCGGCGAGCCGGTGATCGCGGACCTCGCCCGCATGCCGCACCTGCTCGTCGCCGGCACCACCGGCTCGGGCAAGTCGGTGGCCATCAACACCATGATCCTCTCCCTCGTCTACCGGCTGACGCCGGCCGAGTGCCGCCTGATCATGGTGGACCCGAAGATGCTCGAATTGAGCGTCTATGACGGCATTCCCCATCTGCTCACGCCCGTGGTCACCGACCCCAAGAAGGCCGTGGTCGCCCTCAAATGGGCGGTGCGCGAGATGGAGGACCGCTACCGCAAGATGTCGAAGCTCGGGGTGCGCAACATCGACGGCTTCAACGCCCGCGTGTCCGAGGCGAAGGCCCGTGGGGAGACCATCACCCGGACGGTGCAGACCGGGTTCGACCGCGAGACCGGCGAGGCGATCTACGAAGACGAGGTGATGGATCTCGAGCCCCTGCCGTACATCGTGGTGATCGTGGACGAGATGGCCGACCTGATGATGGTGGCCGGCAAGGAGATCGAGGGCGCGATCCAGCGCCTGGCCCAGATGGCGCGCGCCGCCGGCATCCACGTGATCCTGGCCACCCAGCGCCCGTCGGTGGACGTGATCACCGGCACGATCAAGGCGAACTTCCCCACCCGCATCTCGTTCCAGGTCACCTCCAAGATCGACAGCCGCACGATCCTCGGCGAGATGGGCGCCGAGCAGCTGCTCGGCCAGGGCGACATGCTCTACATGGCCGGCGGCGGGCGCATCACCCGCGTGCACGGCCCCTTCTGCTCCGACGAGGAGGTGGAGCACGTGGTGGCGCATCTCAAGCGCCAGGGCCGCCCCCAGTACCTCGAGGCGGTCACCGCCGAGGAGGACGAGGGTGCCGGCGCCGACACGGCGGTGTTCGACCAGGGCGAGTTCGGCTCACCCGGCGGAGACCTTTACGACCAGGCCGTGGCGGTGGTGCTGCGCGACAAGAAGGCGTCGACGTCCTACATCCAGCGGCGCCTGCAGATCGGCTACAACCGAGCCGCCTCCCTGATGGAGCGCATGGAGCAGGAGGGCATCGTCGGACCCGCAAACCATGCCGGCAAACGCGAAATCCTGCTTGAAAGTCCGCACGGAGGAGACGATTAGCCTGGAAAGGGGAACCTTGGCCGCGGCCCTGCGTCATTCTTGGGCGCTGCGCGAAAGCCCAGCCGTGGTCATAGTGGTTCCTCGAAGGATGGTTCGAATGCGCCCTGTCAGCCTCGCCGGTCTGATGATTCTGGCGCCCGCTCTTGCGGGCTTTCTGCCGGTCGCCGCGCAGGTGCTGCCCATGGAGATGATCCTGCCGCCCGAGCGCCCCATCACCCAGGGATTCGCGGCGTCGGTCACGTCGCTTCCGACCTCGTTCTTTCATCAGACGCCCGCGGCCGCGCAGCCGGCCAGGCCCGTCGCCAGGCCGGTGAACGCCGAGCAGGTGCTGGCGGCCACGGCGCCCCTGCCCCCGGCTCGCCCGGTCCTCGCCGACGCGTCGCCGCCGGAGACGGAACCGGTCGACATCGCACCCCGGCCCATTGTCACCGCCTCGATGGGGCCGGTCGGTCAGGGTCAGCCCCTGCCGAACAGCGCCATCGTGGAGCGGGCCAACGCCTATTTCACCAATCTCGGCACATTGGTGGCCGACTTCACGCAAGTGGGCGGAGACGGACGGCGGATGGGCGGCACGCTCTATCTCCAGCGTCCGGGCAAGGTGCGTTTCGAATACGATCCTCCGGCGACCCTCGAGGTGATCGCCGACGGGCGCTCCGTCGCCGTGCGGGACCGCAAGCTCGCCACACAGGACCTCTATTCGATCTCGCAGACGCCTTTGAAGTTCCTGCTGCGCGAGCGGGTCAATCTCGGCCAGGACATCAAGATCACCGGCATCAGCAGCGAACCCAACGCGGTGCGCATCAATCTGGAGGACACGACCACCCTGGGTGGCACCTCCCGGATCACCCTGTTCTTCGATCCCGAGGTGCAGGATCTCAGCCAATGGCGGATCGTGGATGCCCAAGGATTCCAGACGGTGGTGGTGCTGAACCAGGTCCAGAAGGGCCGCCGGATCGATCAGGACCTGTTCCGGATTCAATACGAGGAGATCCGGGGCAGCCACAAATGAGCTCCCCGTCCTGGCGCCATGAAGCGGCCTCCCGCTGACTGAAGGGAATCTCCTCTTCTCTCGAGCTTCCCTTGCGCCCTTCCCTCCGGCGGAAATCTGTCGTAGCCCGGGAGGGTCTATTCGAGGGGGCTCTTTACCGTGAAACTCACCGTCTCCACCTGGAACATCAACTCCGTACGCCTGCGCATCGACCAGGTCGCCCGCTTCCTGAACGAGCGGCGCCCCGACATCCTGTGCCTGCAGGAGACCAAGTGCCCGAACGACAAGCTGCCCCTGAAGGAGCTGCAATCCTTCGGCTATCCCTTCGTCGTTCATATGGGACAGAAGGGCTACAACGGCGTGGCGATCCTCTCGCGCTATCCCTTTTCGGAAACCAGCGTGATGGAGATGTGCGACCGACAGGATGCCCGCCACATCACGGTGACCCTGAGTCCGCAGGCCAAGGCCGCCTCCGGAATCACGATCCATAATTTCTACGTGCCTGCGGGCGGCGACATTCCCGACCCGGAGCTCAACGAGAAGTTCCGTCACAAACTCGATTTCCTTGCGGAAATGCGCGCCTGGGGCGCGAAGGCGAAGCCCACCTCCGGCCCCGCGATCCTCGTGGGCGACCTCAACGTCGCGCCGCTCGAGCACGACGTGTGGAGCCACAAGCAGCTCCTCGACGTGGTGAGTCACACGCCCGTCGAGACGGCAACCCTGGAGGAGCTGCGCCAGGAGGCCGGCTGGATCGATGCCATGCGGCACCTGCGGCCGGAGCCGGAAAAGATCTATTCCTGGTGGAGCTACCGCTCTCCCGACTGGGCCGCCGCCGACAAGGGCCGCAGGCTCGACCACATCTGGATCTCGGACGCGCTGAAGGGCTCGTTGCGGTCCGTCGACGTGACCCGCGACACCCGCTCCTGGGAACGCCCCTCCGACCATGCACCGGTGACGATGGAGCTGGAGCTTTAAGGTCCACGAGCCCCCGAACCTGTCCCGGATGGGAACTCGTCCGGCAGGATGACACGCAAGCCCCCCGCAAGCCAAAAGGCGTAGTGGCGAGGAGACTCACATAGCCATGCCTTGGGGGGCACCGAATGGTACTCAAACTGCGTTCGATCAAGAGCCGCGTCCTGCTGCTTGCGGGGGCAGGCTTCGTAGGCGCCTGCACGATCCTGACCCTTGCGGGCACCCAGATCATGATGAGCTCGGGGCGCAGCGAAGCCATCGGGACGGCGCAGACGCTGCTCAACCAGTACAAGGGGCTTGTGCAGGCGGAGATCGGCCGGGCCATTTCGGCCGCGACGATCACGAGATCCACCGCGGAAGCCATCGTCTACGATTACAAGGTGGAGCGCGGCGAGCTCGCGGAGATCCTCGCCCGCGCCGTGGAGGGCCAGCCCGATCTGATCGGCATGACCATGGCTTTCGAACCCGATGCCATGGACAGGCAGGACAAGAACTTCCTGGCGGATCCCTATTCGGACCCGAGCGGCCGGTTCAGCCCCTTCTTCTACTGGACGAAGGACAAGAAGGTCACGGTCGATCCGATCAACCTGACCAATCAGTCGGAGGACATTGCGAACTGGTACACCAAGCCTCTTCGGGACAACCGCGATCAGATCGTTCCGGCCTACAAATACCAGGTGAACGGCGAGGATGTTCTGCTGTCGACCGTGAGCGCCGTCATTCGTCGCGACAATGTGCCTGTCGGCATTGTCACCGCCGACACGGACCTCAAGACGATCTCGCAGGCGATCGGCGCGCTCAAGCCGTTCGGCGAAGGCACCGTGAGCCTGATCGGCGCGGGAGGCCTCTGGGTCTCCAACACGGATCCGCAGCTCCTCGGAAGGCCCGCCGAGGACAGGGTCATCGCCGAACTCGCGGCGAAGGCCAAAGATTCGCCGTCCGGCTACGCGGACACGATGATGGAGGATGCCTCGGGCAGCGAGACCTACCGCGCCGTCGTTCCGGTCGCCTTCCCGGGGATCGAGGAGCCGTGGCTCCTGGCCATCTCGGTTCCGGCCGATGCGATGATCGCCAATGTGATCGAAGCGCGCAACCTGATGCTGCTGACCGCGGCGGGCCTTCTCGCCCTCGCCCTGCTGGGTGCCTGGTGGGCGGCCCGCTCGCTCGCCACGCCGATCATGCGCATGACGGCCACCATGAAAACCCTGGCTCAGGGCGAGACGAACGTCGAGGTCACCGACACCGACCGTATCGACGAGATCGGCGCGATGGCCGGCGCGGTGCAGATCTTCAAGGACGCCCTGATCGCGAAACGCCAGGCGGACGAGGCGGCCGCCATCGAGGCGGAAGCGAAGATGCGCCGCGCGCAGATGCTCGACCAGCTCACGAAGCAGTTCGAGGCCAATGTATCCGTGCTCACCAGCGGGCTCTCCGCTGCGGCCACTCAGATGGAAGCGACGGCCCAGTCGATGACGTCGGTAGCCGACCAGACCACGAGCCAGTCGGTGAGCGTCGCCTCCGCCGCCGAGCAGACTTCGGCGAATGTGCAGACGGTGGCGGCCGCCACGGAGGAGCTGTCGATTTCCATCCGCGAGATCGCGTCCCAGGTCGGCCAATCCTCGCGCATCGCCGAGCAGGCGGTGATGGACGCGCAGCGCACCAACGAAACCGTGCAGACGCTCGCCGCCTCCGCCGAGCGCATCGGCGACGTGGTGCAGCTGATCAACAACATCGCCTCGCAGACCAACCTCCTGGCCCTCAACGCCACGATCGAAGCGGCGCGGGCGGGCGAAGCCGGCAAGGGCTTCGCCGTGGTGGCTTCGGAAGTAAAGCACCTCGCCACCCAGACCTCGAAGGCCACGGAGGAGATCTCGGCTCAGATCGGCTCGGTGCAGCAGGCGACCGCCGAGGCCGTGCAGGCAATCCAGACCATCGCCCGCACGATCGGCGAGATGTCGCAGATCTCGGTCTCGATCGCAGCGGCCATGGAGGAGCAGGGTGCGGCCACGGCCGAAATCTCCCGCAACGTGCAGGAGGCCGCGCGCGGCACGGAAGCCGTGACCGGCAACATCAACGAGGTGCGTCAGGGCGCGGGCGAAACCGGCCTGGCGGCATCGCAGGTGCTGAGCTCTGCGCAGGAGCTGGCGCGTCACTCGGAGACGCTCAGCCGCGAGGTCGGCTCGTTCCTCAATGGGGTGAAGGCGGCGTGAGAGCTTGAGCATCGATCCCGAAAGGAGAACGCAACTTTCGGGATCGGCCGGACCGACCACCTTTCGAGGAGGCGCATCGTGCCGGGCGGTGCGATCGGAATCCTCACTCTCCGTCGGGAGGTCGGGCTGGCGTCTCCTCGCCGTCGATGGCGATGAGCTTCTGGCGCACCTGCTCCAGCCCTTGGGTGAGGCGGGCAAGCTCTTCGGCCATGGCCTCCTGCATGGCGGCGGCGGCGGCGGGGAATTCCTCCAGCACCCGGCGCATGAGGCTCGGCGTCACGCGGATGACGGCGGAATCCTCCTGGGCCGTCGCCGTGGCCGGCCGGGCGATGCGCGTGAAGAGGGCGGCCTGGCCGACCAGGGAACCCGGACCGGCCACGAAGGCGGCGGGGGCGCCGTCCTCGCCGGCATCGAGCGCAACGGCGCCGCGACTCACCACATAGCCCCCGTCCGAGCGGTCGCCCTTGCGGAACAGCACATCGCCGGCACGGAGATTGCGGGTTTCCGAGGCGAAGGCGACGAGCCGCAGGGCATCCCGCTCCAGCAGGTTGAACAGGGGAGCCCGGGAGAGGATCGCGATGTCGTCGTCGAGGGCCATGGGTCCTTAAGGGATGAGCTTGTAGCCGCCGGGCTCGGTGACGAGGATGCGGGCATTGGAGGGATCGGCCTCGATCTTCTGGCGCAATCGGTAGATATGGGTTTCCAGCGTATGGGTGGTCACGTTGGAGTTGTAGCCCCAGACCTCGGTGAGCAGAGTCTCGCGCCCCACCACCGCCTGACCTGCGCGGTAGAGATAGCGCAGGATCGCGGTTTCCTTCTCCGTCAGCTTGAGCTTCGACCCCTTCTCGTTGGTGAGGAGCTTCGAGCCCGGGCGGAAGGTGTAGGGCCCGATCTGGAACACAGCGTCCTCGCTCGCCTCGTATTGGCGCAGCTGCGCCCGGATGCGGGCGAGCAGCACGGCCAGCTTGAAGGGCTTCACCACATAATCGTTGGCACCCGCCTCCAGTCCCATCACGGTGTCGTTGTCCGACCCCTGGCCCGTCAGCATGATGATCGGGCTGCGGAAGCCGTTCTGGCGCATGATCTTGACCGCCTCTCGCCCGTCCATGTCGGGCAGGCCCACATCCATGATGGCGAGGTCGATCCGGTCGCCCTTGACCGCCTCGATGGCGGCGGTGGCCGTATCGACGGTGGCGACCTGAAACTCCTCATGGAGGCCCAGCTGCTCGGCCAGGGTGTCGCGCAGATCCTGATCGTCGTCCACGACGAGGAGGCGGCTGGCATTCGACATCTCAAACCCTTCACACAATGAACAGCAAAAAGCCCTGAGGCGGCTTCCAGGAGCAGATCGAGGTCTGTGCTCCCATTCTTCACGCATGATCGTCAAGCCGATCGGCCGGGCTCCAGGAGCCCCGCCGGGGTCAGACTTCCCGCTTTCGGATCACACACGTTGCATTAGAGTAGTCATTCCCAGCTTGACAACAAGGGGCAGGGTCTGCCCTTCCACGGCTATGAAGCGAACCAGCGTCCATGTTATCCGCGTCCACCGCTCCCCGCTCGATCATCGCCGGGGACGGCTGACGGCCGGCGATCTCACCCTGCCCTGTGCCCTCGGACGCTCCGGCACGACCCACGCCAAGCGGGAAGGCGACGGAGCCTCGCCGGTCGGACGCTTCCGCCTGCTGCAGGCCTTCTACCGGGCTGATCACGGCCCCCGCCCCCGCACGGGCCTGAAGCTGCGCCCCATCCGGCTCGACGACGGATGGTCGGACGATCCCTTCGACCGGCGCTACAACCGGCCGGTGCCGCTCCCCTGCCCCACGAGCCATGAAAGGATGTGGCGGGACGACCATCTCTATGACGTGGTGATCGACATCGCCTGGAATCGGGGGCCCATCAGGCGTGGCCGCGGCAGCGCCATCTTCCTCCACCTGGCCCGCCCCGGCTTCCCGCCGACGGAGGGCTGCGTGGCCGTGGAGCCCCGCATGATCCGGCGTCTCCTGGAACGGATCGGGCCCCGGACGGTGATCGAGATCGTGGGCTGACAGGTGATTCTGGTTGCCACCTGCTCCGCGCATCCCCACCCGACCCCGAGCCTCGAGGCATTGCTGGATGCCCTGCGCGCGCTCGGCGCGGAGGCGGATCATCGTCCCTGGAAGACCACGCCTCCGGCGGCATTCGTAGCCGCCGACGCAATCCTGCCTCTCTGCTGCTGGGATTATCACAGCAATCCGGCAGCCTTCCTCGCCTGGATCGACGCCCTCGAAACGCATGGTGCGAGGCCGATCAACACCCTGGCGGCCCTCCGCTGGAATTTCCGCAAGACCTATTTGCTGGAGATGGCGGCGGCAGGACTTGCCGTGCCGCCGACGGTTCACCTGCAGGCGGTCAACGCGGACGTGGTTGCCCAGCGCATGGAGGCTCAAGGCTGGCCGACGGCCGTTCTGAAACCCGTCACGGGCCAGAGCGGCTATGGCGTGCAGAAGTTCGATGGAACGGAGCAAGTTCGCCGGACCCTCGATCCGGCGCCTTTCGATGAAGCCCTACTCCAGGAATTTCAAGCGGACATGGCCAGTCTCGGCGAAACGACCCTGACCTTCATCGAGGGGGACTTCTCCCATGCCGTACGACGCATTCTGAAAGCGGGGGAATGGCGCGCCAATCCGCAGTTCGGGATCACCTATGAGCGCGTCTGCGTGAGCCCAGAGGTGGTCGAGGCGGCAAAAGCCTCCCTCTCCCTTGCGCCTGAGATGCCGCTCTACGCCCGTGTCGACGGGATCGTTCGTCCGAACGGCTTCATGCTCATGGAGCTTGAGCTGATCGAGCCCTACCTCTATCTCGAATTCGCGCCGGGCAGCGCCGAGCGCATGGCGCGTGCGATTGTGGAACGGGCGAAGAGCCTAGAGCGCCGCATCTGATCCGGAGAGCGCTAAACTGCGTCCGGCATATCCCCTCTCCCACACGGGAAAGATAAGCCCGCGCTTCCCTTGTTGGCTCGCTCACCCGGTCGAACTTCCTGCCTCTCGGGACGAAACGCCATCCCTCAACCGCTTCCTGGCGATCTCGACATAAGCCGCCTCCGCCTCGAAACCGATGAAGCGGCGGTTGAGGCGTTTCGCGGCGATCAGGGCCGTGCCGCTGCCGCAGAAGGGGTCGAGAACGATCTGGCCTTCCCGCGTGGTGAGTTCGATCAGCGCCTGCATCAGGCGCAAGGGCTTCTGCGTCGGGTGCAGGCCGCCCTCCTTCGGCATGAAGCCGAGATCGAGCACGTTCTCGGGGTCCGATATGTATTGCAGCAATGCACCCTGATTGTAAGCGCCCACCCCGTGCGTGAGCGCGTTGTCGGCGAGCGTCGCGCCGATCCTGTAGGGTTTCGTGAGCCATAGAATGGGCTCGAAGGTCGGGCGCAGATTGCCGACGCGCCAGCCCTCCCAGGCTTTCGCGGCCGTCGCATCCCCCCGTCGCTCGTAGACCGCGCTCAGGCGCTGGGCGCGATGGGGCGCGCGGGCGCGCATCCAGGCGAGCATATCCTTGTAGGAGAAGCCCGAATCCTCCATCGCCGCGATGCAGCGATGGGCCAGCCGGCGGCCCGCGAAGACGAGCGCGGAGCCGCCGGGCTTGAGCACCCTCAGCCATTCCGGAGCCCAGGTGAGGCACCATTCGTAATATTCACGCGGAATGGCGCGGTCGGCTTCCGACCAGCCATTGATGGGCTTGCCGCGTTTCCTGAACACCGCTCCCGCCTTCGCCTGAGCGGGGCTTGAACCGAGATAGGCGGAGTTGGTGTTGGTGTGCAGCACATCCCAATCCTCGGCCCCGATGCCGTAGGGAATGTCGCTCAGGATCAGGTGCACGCTCTCTGTGGGCAGAGACCTGATGAGCTCGACCGAGTCGCCGGCGAGCACATCGTCGAGGGGCAGGAGACGGTCTTCCTCCGGAAGGAAGCGATGATCGAGTGTTGTTTGCGTCACGAAAAGCGACTTCTCACGCGGCGGGCTTGGAGCGGGTGCCGAAGATAGCACTTCCCACGCGTACATGCGTCGCGCCGAGCTGGATCGCCGCGTCGAAATCGGCGCTCATCCCCATGGAGAGAACGCTCAGGCCGTTCCGCTTGGCGATGGCGTTGAGGAGCGCGAAATGGGGAGACGGCGGGTCCTCGGCAGGAGGGATGCACATGAGGCCTTCGATCTCAAGGCCGTATGTCGTGCGGCAGGCCTCGATGAAGGCGTCCGCCTCGGCGGGAATCACGCCGCCCTTCTGCGGCTCCTCGCCCGTGTTCACCTGGACGAGCAGGCGGGGCCTCTTTCCCTGTCTGGCGATTTCCTTGGCAAGGGCCTGGGCGAGCGAAGGCCGGTCGAGGGTATGGATCACGTCGAAAAGCTCCACCGCCTCCCTGGCCTTGTTGGACTGGAGCGGGCCGATCATGTGGAGTTCCACATCCGGGTATCGCCTGCGCAGCTCGGGCCACTTGGCCTTGGCCTCCTGAACGTAGTTTTCGCCGAAGACCCGCTGGCCTGTGGCCAGGACCGGCTCGATGGCCTCGGCCGGGAAGGTCTTGGAGACTGCTACCAGCACGATGTCCGAGGGATCGCGGTCATAGTCCGACGCGGCGCGGCGGATGGCGTCCCGCACCTCCCTCAGGTTTTCGACCGCATCGTTCTCGCTCATGGACGTCCTCTCCGCATAATTCGCTTCACTGCGCCAATATTTCTCTCCCCCTCGGGGGAACACGCGCCGGAGCAAAACTTGACCGCCTCTTGCGCGCGAAACCGTTGACCGCGCGGGTGAGCTGTGTCCTAGTCCGCCCCACCATGGCGGCGCAAGCCGCTTGAATCTCGAACCGACGGATGTGCTGACAAAAATGAGGCCCGAGCGCTACAACGCCAAGGAAGCCGAGCTGAAATGGCGGAAGGTCTGGAACGACCGCAACCTGTTCAAGACCAACAACGACGACCCGCGTCCGAAATATTACGTGCTTGAGATGTTTCCCTATCCGTCCGGGCGCATCCACATGGGTCACGTGCGCAACTACACCATGGGCGACGTGGTGGCGCGCTACAAGCGGGCCAAGGGCTTCAACGTGCTCCACCCGATGGGCTGGGACGCCTTCGGAATGCCGGCGGAGAACGCCGCCATGCAGAACAAGGTCCACCCGAAGGAGTGGACCTACGCCAACATCGCCACCATGCGCGCCCAGCTGCAGAGCATGGGCCTCTCGCTCGACTGGAGCCGGGAGATCGCCACCTGCGATCCGAGCTACTACAAGCACCAGCAGCGCATGTTCCTGGATTTCCTCGAGGCCGGCCTCGTCGACCGCAAGACCGCGAAGGTGAACTGGGACCCGGTGGACCACACCGTTCTGGCCAACGAGCAGGTGATCGACGGGCGCGGCTGGCGCTCCGGCGCGCTGGTGGAGCAGCGCGAGCTGACCCAGTGGTTCTTGAAGATCACTGATTTCGCGCAGGATCTCGACGACAGGCTCGAAACCCTCGACCGCTGGCCGGAGAAGGTGCGCCTGATGCAGCGCAACTGGATCGGCCGCTCGGAAGGCCTGCTGGTGCGCTTCGCCCTGAAGCCCGAGACCGCTCCCAACGGCGAGACCGAGCTCGAGATCTACACCACGCGACCCGACACTCTCTTCGGCGCCAAGTTCATGGCGGTCGCCCCCGATCACCCGCTGGCGAAGGCCGCCGCCGCGAAGAACCCGGAGCTCGCCGCCTTCATCGAGGAGTGCAAGCGCATCGGCACCGCGCAGGAAGCCATCGAGAAGGCCGAGAAGCTCGGCTTCGACACGGGCGCGCGCGCCGTGCATCCGTTCGACCCGGACTGGACGCTCCCCGTTTACGTCGCGAACTTCATCCTGATGGAATACGGCACGGGCGCGATCTTCGGCTGTCCGGCGCATGACCAGCGCGATCTGGACTTCGTCAACAAGTACGGCCTGGGCAACACCCCGGTCGTCTGCCCGCCGGACCAGGACCCGGCCACCTTCGTCATCACCGACACCGCCTATGGCGGCGAGGGCCGGATGATCAATTCCCGCTTCCTCGACGGACTCACCATCGCCGAGGCCAAGGAAGAGATCGCCCGGCGGCTCGAATCGCAGACCCGCGACAACCGCCCGGTGGCCGAGCGCAAGGTGAATTTCCGCCTGCGCGACTGGGGCATCTCGCGCCAGCGCTACTGGGGCTGCCCGATCCCGATCATCCATTGCGACGATTGCGGCGTGGTTCCCGTGCCGAAGGATCAGCTGCCCGTCGTGCTGCCGGAGGACGTGTCCTTCGACGTGCCGGGGAATCCGCTCGACCGCCACCCGACCTGGAAGCACGTGGACTGCCCGAAATGCGGCAAGCCGGCGCGGCGCGAGACGGACACCATGGATACCTTCGTGGACTCCTCCTGGTACTTCGCCCGCTTCACGGATCCGACCCTCGAGGACAAGCCGACCGATCGCGGCACGGTCGATTCCTGGCTGCCGGTCGACCAGTATATCGGCGGCATCGAGCACGCGATCCTGCACCTGCTCTACTCGCGCTTCTTCACCCGCGCGATGAAGAAGACCGGCCACGCGGGTCTCGACGAGCCCTTCGCCGGCCTGTTCACCCAGGGCATGGTGGTGCACGAAACCTACAAGGACGCGAGCGGCGCGTGGGTGCTGCCGAGCGACGTGCGGTTCGAAACGCAGGGCAACGCACGCAAAGCCTTCCATGTGGCGACCGGGGCACCGATCGAGATCGGCTCCATCGAGAAGATGTCGAAGTCGAAGAAGAACACGGTGGATCCGGACGAGATCATCGGTTCCTACGGCGCCGACACGGCGCGCTGGTTCATGCTCTCCGACTCGCCGCCCGAGCGCGACGTGATCTGGACCGAGGAAGGCGTGCAGGGCGCGGGCCGCTTCGTGCAGCGCGTGTGGCGCCTCGTCGGCGAGATCGCCGAGCGCATCAATGGCGGCAACGATGCTCAATCTGAGGGTCCGATCGGCCTTGCCGTCCGCAAGGCCGCGCACAAGGCGCTCGCCGCCGTGGAGGAGGACGTGGAGCGCCTGCGCTTCAACCGCTGCGTTGCGCATCTCTACGAACTCGCCAATAGCCTTCAGGATCTGGCGATCCAGGCCAAGACCGCGAATGAGCCCGGCCTTTCCGCCGCCTTCGCGGAAGCCGGCCGCATCTTCGTGCAGTTGCTTGCTCCCATGATGCCGCATCTGGCGGAGGAATGCTGGGAAGCGCTCGGTCAGCCCGGCCTCGTGACCGATACGCCCTGGCCGGCGCTCGACCGCACGCTGCTGGTCGAGGACACCATCACCCTCCCCGTCCAGGTCAACGGCAAGAAGCGCGCCGACGTGACCGTGGCGCGCGATGCGGATCAGGCCGCCATCGAGGCGGCGGTGCTCTCGCTTGAAACCGTGCAAAAGGCTATGGAAGGAAAGCCTGCGCGCAAGTTCATCGTCGTTCCGCAGAGGATCGTGAATGTCGTCGTTTAACTTCAAAGGCTTGGCCCGCCTCACCATCGCGGTGGGCCTTGCGGCCGGCCTTTCTCTTGGCTTGTCCGCCTGCTTCAAACCGCTTTATGGTCCCACGGCCTCGGGCGAATCGCTCCAGACGGTCCTGGCTGCGATCGACGTTCCCGAAATCAGGTGGCCCGACAACCAGGCTGTGATGGGTCATTACCTGCGCAGCGAACTGATCTATGCCCTGAACGGTTCCGGCTCCGAGACGCCGAAGCGCTACGTGCTGAAACTGGCGCTTGCCCGCTCGCTCTCCACGCCGATCGTCGACACGGAGACGGGCCGGGCAAGCTCGGCCATCGTGGGCGGAACGGTCACTTACACGCTGACGAGCCTTGACGGCGCGAAGGTCTATACCCGGGGATCGGCCACCTCCTCGACGGCCTATGACCGCTACCAGCAGCGTTTCGCCACCGTCCGTGCGGCCCGCGATGCGGAAATCAGGCTTGCGAAGGTCCTGGCGGAGCAGGTGAAAACCCGTCTGGCGGCGACGCTCTCCGCCGGCATCTGACGATGGTTGCCGTTAAGGCAGGTGACGTGGAGGGGGCGCTGCGGCGTCCCGATCCGCGCATCGGCGTATATCTGTTCTACGGTCCCGACATGGGGCTCATCAATGAGCGCGCCCGCGCCGTCGCAGAACGTTCGGTGGACGACCCCTCGGATCCCTTCCAGCTCATCCGCATCGACGGTGACGACATCGCGTCCGACCCGGCCCGCCTCGCGGATGAAGCCGGCACCATAGGTCTGTTCGGCGGAAAGCGCGCCATCTGGGTGAAATCGACGACGCGCAACATCGCCCCCGCCGTCGATACCGTGCTCAAGGGCGAGTTGCAGGACACGGTGATCATCATCGAGGGCGGCGATCTGCAGAAATCCTCCCCCTTGCGCACCCTGTGTGAACGTTCGCAGAAGGCTCTCGCCCTGCCCTGCTACGCGGATACCGGCCGCGATCTCGGAACCGTGGTGGACGAAACGTTGAAGAACAACGGCTTCTCGATCGGCCGCGAGGCGCGCACGGCCCTGATCGCGAGCCTAGGCGGCGATCGTCTCGCGACCCGGGGCGAACTTGCGAAGCTCATGCTCTATGCGCATGGCAAACGCGAGATCACACCCGAGGACGTCGATGCGATCATGAGCGACGTATCGAGCCTTGCCATGGATGCGGTGGTGGACGCCGCTTTCGGCGGAGAAGGCACAAACCTTGAGATCGGCTCCCGACGGCTTGCGGCGGAGGGGATCCATGCCTCCGTGCTGCTGGGCGCAGCGCTTCGCCACGCCCTGATGCTGCTCACGGCCCGCCTCAACGTGGAGGAGGGGCGGTCGATCCCGGCCGTCATGGAAACCATGCGCAGCCTGCATTTCCGCCGCAAGTCCCTGGTCGAGCGCCACCTCCAGCGCTGGACGAGCGAGAGCCTCAAGACCGCCATTGTCCTCCTCCAGTCGAGCCTCCTCGACACCCGCCGCCTCTCCCATCTCGGCGACACGATCGCGGCCAAGACCCTGCTCGACATCGCCCGCATGGCGCGACGGTAGGACCGCGGCGTCCTATGCAACCGCCGTTGTGCCGCGGGCTCGGGCGTCGCGAAGGAGACGGAAAAACATAGACGTCCCGCAGGCGGAGGAGCCCTGCCCGGAGCCACGGCCACCTTGTCCGATACGGAACCTGAGATGTCACAAGGCAGACGGATTGCCTCCAGGCGGTTGGCGGCGCGAAGCTTGCGGTGAGAGAGGAACCAGGGCCCTTGCCCATCTTCGCCATGGCCGCCCCCGACCTTGTCCGGGATCGGTCCCGCTCATACACGTCTTGAGAACCGCCGTCCCAGAGACGGGCTTCCCGGAACGAGCCCGGGAAGAACGAGAGAAAGCGCGGAGAGGACGGAACGTTCTTCGCCTCCGATGCTCTCCCTCCTCACCATCCCGCAAAGAACCCGCTTTCAGGGATTCAGCCGGCGGCAGAGCCCATCGAGCTGTTCCAGGGTCTTGTAGCGGATGCGCAATTCACCGCCATTGCCCTTGTGGTCGATGGTGACGGTGAGGCCCAGCACGTCCTGGAGGACGCGCTCCAGGGCACGGGTGTCCGGATCCTTCTCGGCCTTGATCTTGGCGGACTTGGTTTCGAGCCTGGCCGGCTCGGCGCTTTCCGACTGCGCAAGGGCCTCCACCTGCCGCACGCTCATGCCCTGGTCGAGCACCTGCTTGGCGACCCCAATCGGGTCCTTCACGGCCAGCAGCGCACGGCCATGGCCGGCGGAGAGCTTGCGCTCGACGAGAAGCTTCTTCACCGGGTCGGGAAGATCGCTGAGACGCATCATATTGGCGATGTGGCTCCGGCTCTTGCCGATGATCTTCGAAAGATTCTCCTGCGTATAGGAGAACTCGGCCATCAGCCGGGCATAGCCTTCCGCCTCCTCGATCGGGTTGAGGTCCGCACGCTGGACGTTCTCGAGAATGGCGTATTCGAGGGAGGTCTTGTCGTCGATATGGACGACCACCACCGGCACCTCGTGCAGACCGGCCTTCTGCGAGGCGCGCCAGCGGCGTTCGCCCGCGACGATCTCGTAAGCGTCGCTCTTGTTCGGCAAGGGCCGGACCACGATAGGCTGAATGATGCCGCGGTCCTTGATGGATTGGGTCAGCTCCTCGAGTTCCGTATCCTCGAACACCTTGCGCGGATTGCGCGGGTTCGGCCGCAGGAACTCGACGGGCACCTTCCTCGCGCCACCCTTGCTGCTCTGGATGGAGCCGATTTCGTCACCGACTTCTCCGATCAGCGCGGCCAAGCCCCGGCCCAGCGACTTCATTTCTTTCGCCATTGTTCGTCTCAACTCTCGTTACGCGGCGCGCAGGGCGCGCTCACGCTGAATGATTTCGGATGCCAAACGGAGGTAAGCCTGGGAGCCGGTGCACTTGATATCGTAAAGCAGCACCGGCTTGCCGTGGGACGGAGCCTCGGACACCCGCACGTTCCGCGGGATCATGGTCTCGTAGACCTTGTCCCCCATGAACTCGCGCACATCCGCCACCACCTGCCCCGACAGGTTGTTGCGTGGGTCGAACATGGTGAGCACCACGCCGTGAATCGTCAGATCCGGATTGAGCGCCGATCGGACCTGTTCCACTGTCTTGAGCAATTGGCTGAGTCCCTCCAGAGCGAAGAATTCGCATTGAAGCGGGACCAGAACGGCGTCTGCCGCGGTCAAGGCATTGATGGTCAGAAGATTAAGAGACGGCGGGCAATCGATCAGGATATAGGTAAAAGGTTCAATTACTTCATCCCCGGCCAAGCTGCGAATCGCCGCGCGGAGACGGTGAGCGCGGTTCCGCTCATTCGCGATCTCCAATTCGATCCCCAGGAGGTCGAGCGTCGAGGGTGCGAGCCATAAGCCCGGCACCACCGTCTCCGTGATGCTCTCGGAAAGCGAGGCTTCACCGGCCAGAACGTGATAGGTCGAGACCTGACGGCTCTTGCGGTCGATCCCCAGGCCCGTCGAAGCATTGCCCTGTGGATCGAGGTCGATGATGAGCACCTTCTCCCCGATGGCCGCCAGAGCCGTGCCGAGATTGATGGCTGTCGTCGTCTTGCCGACGCCACCCTTCTGGTTGGCGACCACGAGAACGCGCGGCTTCACGCCACGCGCTCCGTCCTGGGATTCGCTGAGGTCGGTCATCATGTCAGGCTCTCGATGGAGGTTATGCGAAGGATCCTGGCCTCGGAATCGGTGCGGCTCGGCAGGATGTCTGCCTTGACTGTCCACCTTTTCCGAGCCTCGGTCAATTCGGACTCGGCATCCCGCCCTTTGGGAAAGAGCCCGGTCGTCCCCGTTTTCAACATGGGCTCTGTCCATTCCAGCAGCTGCGTCAGCGAAGCCAGAGCCCGGGCGGAGACCACGTCGGCCTTGCTGACGAAACCGGGAATGACCGCCTCCAGCCGCTCTTCGTGCACAATCGCCGAAGCTCCGGTGAGGCGGGCGATCTGGCGCAGGAAGGCGCATTTGCGGGAATTGCTCTCGACAAGGTGAACCGTCAGTCCCCTCTCCTGCCCCGCGATGGCGAGCACGAGTCCGGGAAAACCGGCTCCGGAGCCGAGATCCACCCAGGTCCTGGCCGCGGGAGCGTGCTCCAGCAGCTGGAGGGAATCGATGACGTGTCGCTCCCAGATCCGGTCGAGCGTCGCCGGGCCGACGAGATTCTTGATCGCCTGCCAGCGGCGCAACTCGCGTTCGAGAAGCTCCAGCTTCTCCAGCGTTTCACGTGAAACATTCAGGTCGGCCCGGGCCGAGGCGGGGGCATTCATGACGCCACCGGTTCGGAGAGCCTCACGGCCTCGGAGGATGCCTTCCTCGCGTGGGCGGCCAGAAGCGTCAGGGCGGCAGGCGTAATCCCCTCGATCCGTGCCGCTTGGCCAAGGGTCTTCGGCCGGACCAGGTCAAGCTTCGCCTTGATCTCGTTCGACAGGCCCGGAAGTCCACGGAAGTCCAGCGTCTCCTCGAGCACGATGCCCTCGTCCCGGCGATAGGCGGCAATGTCGGCCTGCTGCCGGTCGAGATATACCGCATAGGTCGCGTCCGTTTCGAGCCGCTCCCGCACCTGGGGCGACACCGAAGCGAGATCCGGCCAAGCCATGGCAAGATCATCCCAGCCGATCGCCGGATAGGACAGGAGCTGATAGGCGCTACGGCGAATCCCGTCCTGATTGAGACTGAGACCATGGCGCGCCGCTTCCTGCGGCGTGAGGCTCAAGGATCGGAGACGCTCGCGAACGGAGCGGATTTCCTCCTGCGTCTCATGGAAATGCGCCGCACGCCTCGCGCCCACGCAGCCGATCTCCAGACCCTTTCCGGTCAGGCGCTCGTCCACATTGTCGATCCGCAGGCTCAGGCGATATTCCGACCGGGAGGTGAACATCCGGTAGGGCTCGCTCACTCCCCGGGTGATCAGATCGTCGATCAGCACGCCGATGTAAGACTCGGCCCGATCGAAGACCACATTCTCCTGCCCCGCCGCGCGGCGGGCGGCATTGATGCCTGCGACCAAGCCCTGAGCGCCCGCTTCCTCGTAACCCGTGGTGCCGTTGATCTGGCCTGCCAGGAACAGTCCCCTCACCGCTTTGGTTTCGAGCCCGGCCGTCAGGTTTCGTGGGTCCACGTAATCGTATTCGATGGCATAGGCCGGCTGGAGCATCCGCACCTTCTCGAGACCCGGAACATGTTTCAGGAATTCCAGCTGCACGTCCTCCGGCAGGGAGGTCGAGATACCGTTGGGATAGACCTTGATGTCGTCCAGGCCTTCCGGCTCCAGGAAGATCTGGTGCCCGTCGCGATCACCGAAGCGCACCACCTTGTCCTCGATGGAAGGGCAATAGCGCGGGCCGGTGCCCTGAATGTCCCCGGAATACATGGCGGAGCGGTGCAGGTTGGCCCGGATCAACTCATGTACCCTAGCCGTGGTGCGGGTGATGCCGCACTCGATCTGCGGTGTCGTGATCCTGTCCGTCAGCAGGGAGAACGGCACCGGATCGTCATCCGCCGCCTGCTTGTCCACGCCCGCCCAGTCGATGGTGCGCCCGTCGAGGCGCGGCGGAGTGCCCGTCTTCAGCCGGCCCAGGGTGAAGCCGAGGCGGGCAAAGGTCTTCGGAAGGCCAAGGGAAGGACGCTCGCCCATCCGCCCGGCCGGGATCTTCTTCTCGCCGATATGGATGAGGCCGGACAGGAAGGTGCCAGTGGTAATGACCACGGCGCCGGCCCGGAGCTGCCGCCCGTCGCTCAGCAGGAGCCCCGTCACGTATCCGTCCTGCACGAGGAGATCGTCCGCCTCCCCTTCGACGATGGCGAGATTGTCGGTCTGGAGCAGCTCGGCCTGCATGGCCTGGGCATAGAGCTTCCGGTCCGCCTGTGTGCGAGGCCCGCGCACGGCAGGACCCTTGCGGCGGTTCAGGAGCCGGAACTGAATTCCAGCCCTGTCGGCCATGCGGCCCATGACCCCGTCGAGGGCATCGATTTCGCGGACCAGATGGCCTTTGCCGAGCCCGCCGATAGCCGGGTTGCATGACATGGCGCCGATGGTCGAGAGCTTATGGGTCACGAGGGCCGTGCGCGCGCCCATGCGCGCCGAAGCGGCAGCCGCCTCGGCGCCCGCATGGCCGCCCCCGACCACGACGACATCGAACATCTCAAGGGAAGAGATCTGACTCACGAAATTCTCCATGCCTGGGGTCTAAGACCTCGCAGCGAAGAGGTCAAAAGGGCAAAATGTTCCACGTGAAACATTCGCCTGACTCGCCGCTTCTGCACACGATTCCCACAGGCTGTGCAGGGAGGATTCACCATCATTCAGGCGATTCGTGAACAGGGATGCGGCGGAGTCTCACAAATTCGCCCGATCCTTAACCCGAGGGCTACTTGCCGATGCAGAAGCTGGAAAACAGCCGGTCCAGCACGTCCTCCACATCCACCCGGCCGCTAATCTCGCCGACCGCCCGCGAGGCGAGACGCACTTCTTCCGCGGCCAGCTCCAGCGGCCCTCCGGTTGCCAGCAGCTCCCGCCCCGCCGCGAGTGAATGGTGCGCCCGTTCCAGCGCCCGGCGGTGACGCTCTCGGGTCAGGAGCGCATCCCCCTGGCCCAGGCCAGCCTCCGCCTCATGCTCGAGCGCGGCGATCAGGTCCGTGAGCCCCTCCCCGGTCGAGGCCGAGATCAGAAGATCGCAATCGTGACGGTTCCGGCTCACATCCGCCTTGGTGCCGATCCTCAGAAGCCGCCGAGCGGGCGGCGGGTTTGTCTCCTCTCCTTCGGGAGGAACGAGCCAGAGCACGAGATCCGCATCCTGGGCACGGGCGCGGGCGCGGGAGACCCCCTCCTGCTCGATTGCGTCGCCGCTCTCCCGCAGGCCCGCCGTATCCACGACGACGACCGGCAGGCCGCCCAGGTCGCAATGGACCTCGATGATGTCGCGGGTCGTCCCAGCGATAGGAGAAACGATCGCCACGTCCCTCCGGGCCAGGGCGTTGAGCAAGGTGGATTTCCCGGCATTGGGAGGACCGGCCAGGACGACGGTGAAGCCCTCGCGCAGGCGCTCGCCGCTGCGATTCGCGAGCACCCGTCCGATCTCCTCATGGAGCCGGTCGAGCCTGTGCAGGATATCGGCCTCCAGATCTTCCGGCACGTCCCCTTCGTCCGAGAAATCGAGGCTCGCCTCGAGGAGAGCGAGCGCCTGAAGGATCTCCTCGCGCCACCGCTCGGCCGTATCGCCGAGACGGCCTTCGAGCTGGAGCATGGCCTGCCGCCGCTGGGCCTCGGTCTCCGCGTCGATCACGTCCGCGAGGCCTTCGACCTGGGACAGGTCCATCCGCCCGTTGAGAAAGGCCCGGCGGGTGAATTCCCCTGCTTCCGCCGGGCGGCAATCCGGGATCGCGCCGAGGGCCTTCAGCACCGCCGCCCGCGTGGCGAGGCCGCCATGGATGTGAAGTTCCGCCTGATCCTCGCCCGTGAAGCTGCGCGGCCCCGGCATCCAGAGAACCAGCGCCTGATCGAGGGGCTCGCCGGAGCCGGGCTCCCGCAGGATCCGCACGGCCGCGCGGCGCGGCTCGGGCACGCTGCCGCCGAGCGTCTCGAGGATCGTCCAGCTCTGCGGCCCGCTGATTCTGACGATACACACGGCAGCGCGACCATGGCCGGAGGCGGTGGCGAAGATGGTGTCGTCCGAGCGCATGGGCATAAACCTTTTTGGACCTCTTCCGGGATCGGGCCATTATGATGATGAAGGCTTAACGCGAGGCGGAGCCGGGATCGGTTCCGGTCCGAAGCGGTCGAGCCGCCTCGCATGAGCCGAACCCTTCCGGAGCAGGATCCATGAACCGCCTCGCGCATGCCAGTTCACCCTATCTCCTGCAGCACAAGGACAATCCTGTCCATTGGTGGGAATGGGGACCGGACGCCCTGGCCGAGGCGAGAAGGCTGGACAGGCCCGTTCTCGTCTCCATCGGCTATGCCGCGTGCCATTGGTGCCACGTGATGGCCCACGAGAGCTTCGAGGACCCGGACGTGGCCGCCGTCATGAACGAGCTCTACGTGAACATCAAGGTCGATCGGGAAGAGCGGCCGGACGTGGACCATGTCTATATGAGCGCCCTGCACCTTCTCGGCGAACAGGGCGGCTGGCCGCTCACCATGTTCCTGACCCCGCAGGCCGAGCCGTTCTGGGGCGGCACCTATTTTCCGAAGGAACCGCGCTTCGGACGGCCCGGCTTCGTCCAGGTTCTCAAGGAGATCAGCCGCCTCTATCGCGCGGAGCCGGAACGCATCCTCAAGAACCGTGATGCGCTGAAAGCCCATCTGTCGAGGGACGCGGAATCCGACGGCGGCGTGCTCAGCCTCACCGATCTCGACCGCATGGGCCTGCGCCTCGCGGAGCTGATCGACACCGAGAATGGGGGTCTACAGGGTGCCCCGAAATTCCCCAACCCTACGATCCTGGAATATCTGTTCCGCTATGCCCGCCGCGCCGGGGACGAGGACGCGCGCCGGCGCTTTCTCCTCACCCTGGAGCGGATGGCGCTCGGCGGCATCCGCGACCATCTTGGCGGAGGCTTCGCCCGCTACTCGGTGGACGAGCGCTGGCTCGTGCCGCATTTCGAGAAGATGCTCTACGACAATGCGCAGCTCCTGGAGCTTTACGCTCTGGCTTATGCCGAGACCGGCCACGCGCTGTTCAAGGACGCAGCAGAGGGGATCGTCACCTGGCTCGAACGGGAGATGGTGACGCCCGAGGGTGCCTTCGCCTCCAGCCTGGATGCGGATTCGGAAGGAGAGGAAGGCCGCTTCTACGTCTGGAGCCTGTCCGAGATCCGCGAGGTCCTGGGCGAGGAGGACGCCGCCTTCTTCGCCAGGGTCTACGACATCACGGAAGAGGGAAATTTCGAGGGAAGCAACATCCCGAACCGGCTGATCACCGGCGAGGCTCCTCTCCCCGTGGAGGAGCGGCTCGCCGCCATGCGGGCCAAGCTCCTCGAACGCAGGTCCGCCCGCGTCAGGCCCGGACTCGACGATAAGGTTCTGGCCGACTGGAACGGGCTGATGATCGCAAGCCTCGCGCGCGCCGCTCCCCTCCTCGACCGGCCGGAATGGGTCGGACTGGCGGAGCGCGCCTATCGTTTCATCAGCCAAGCGATGAGCCGGAGCGGAAGGCTTGGACATTCCTGGCGCGGCGGCTCGCTCATCTTCCCCGGCTTCGCGCTCGATCACGCGGCCATGATGCGCGCGGCCCTTGCGCTCCACGAGGCCACGGGCGAGACCTCCTATCTGGGCGATGCCGAAACCTGGCGGGACGTGCTGCTCGATGCGTTCATGATCGAGGAGACAGGATGCCTTGCCATGACGGCACGAGACGCCGACCCGCTCGTCATCCGCCCGCAGCCCACCCAGGACGAAGCGGTGCCCAACGCGAACGGCGTGTTCGCGGAGGCGCTCGTGCGGCTGGCTCAGCTGACGGGAACCCAGGCCGATCACCAGCGCGCCGGCGATATCCTCACGCAGCTCGTCGGCGTGGCCCGCTCCTCCCCGCTCGGCCATACTTCGATCCTCAACGCCCTCGACCTGCATCTGAGGGGCCTGAGCATCCTCGTCACGGGAAATGGAGCGGAGCCGCTCCACCAGGTGGCCCTGCGCGTGCCCTATCCCGACCGGAGCGTGCGGCGGCTCCGGCCCGGCGAAGCCCTCGACGAAAACCATCCGGCCAAGGCCCTCGCCTCCTCCAGCTCCGAAGCACAGGCGCTCGTCTGCGCCGGCATGCGCTGCTCACTCCCGGTCACCTCGCCGGAGGCGCTGGCGGACCGGGTCGGGGAGATGATGGCGGACGATTCATCGGCCTGAACGGGAACGGCCTTCAGCGATCCGCCTTCGAAGCGGACAATTCCCCCTTCCAGATGCGTGAGCGGCAGGGGCGCGTCCGCTTTCACCTGGGTCAGGACGAAGTTCGAGCGGATATCGCTGATCATGGGCAATGTCAGGAGCCTTTCGGACAGGAAGCGCTCATAGGCTTTCAGGTTCGCCACAGCGATCTCGAGAATGAAATCGGCGGTGCCCGAAACCATGCGGCAGGCCACCACTTCCGGCAGCGCCGCCAAGGCCTCCCGGAGCGCCGTGGCGTTCTCGCGGGAATGCTTCTCCACCTTGATGTCCACGAGGACCGTCAAGCCAAGCCCGACGGATTCCCGGTCGAGGACGGCGCGGTAGGCGCGGATGAATCCGTTGCGCTCCGGGCGGCGACCCGCCGCAGACAGGGCGAAGGCGAGAGGCCGACCTGATCGGCCAGCTCCTGGTTCGTGAGCCGTCCGTCCGCCTGCAGGGCCCTCAGGATCCGCAGATCGATGGCGTCGAGATCGAGATCGGGCATGAATTCACCGTTCCAGGGGGCCCGCACGCAATTTCCTGCCGATAATGGAGCATGTTCGGCAGGAAGCCCGCAAGGCCATCTCTCAGCCGGTCAGAGCATGCTGGAGATCATCGACGGAGCTTCACCATGTCACAGGTCTCCTCCGTTCTGCCAAGCCCCAACGTGCGACCTTCCCTCATCGGCTGGCTCGCGACCCTTGCCACCGTCACGATCTGAGCCTGCTGGATCGTCGGCACCCGCCATGGGGTGACGAAGCATCGGCCCCGCCGCAACCGGACTCCTGCAATTCGGAGTGCGGGCTGTTCTGCTCGCCCCCGTTGACCGCAGATAGGCCTGTTTCCGAAGGGGGTGCCACTCCTGAAAGGACTCGGCCTCCTCGCCTCGGCTGCGCCCTTCTTCCTGGTCATGGCCTTGGGAATGCAATTCGCCCCGCGGCGGAGATCGGCCCGGCCGCCACGGCGGGAATCCTTCTGGCGGCCCTAGGCGTTGTGCTGGCGAGCGGCATTCTCCGCCCATCCTCTTGAGGCGGTGCAGAATACAGGAGAGCCGATGTTCCTTTTCTTCTCGAATCGGTTGGGATGCGCAGGCTCGCTCCTGATCTCCACAGCCATCACCCTGCTCATCCTGTTCCTGATGGGTGTGATCTAGATACCGGACGAAAAGCCCACCCTCCCGCCTGGGAGGATGGGTTATGATCGAAGCCGAGAGTCCGGCGGTCAGGTGTTCATCGAGTCGAAGAATTCCTGGTTCGACTTGGTCTGGCGCAGCTTGTCGAGCAGGAACTCGATAGCGTCGACGGTGCCCATCGGGTTGAGGATGCGGCGCAGCACGTACATCTTCTTGAGCGTGTCGGCCGGAACCAGCAGTTCTTCCTTGCGGGTGCCCGAGCGCGTGATGTCGATGGCCGGGAAGGTGCGCTTGTCGGCGACCTTGCGGTCGAGAATGATTTCCGAGTTGCCGGTGCCCTTGAACTCTTCGAAGATCACCTCGTCCATGCGCGAGCCGGTATCGATCAGCGCCGTGGCGATGATGGTGAGGGAACCGCCCTCCTCGATATTGCGCGCGGCGCCGAAGAAGCGCTTCGGGCGCTGCAGGGCGTTGGCGTCCACACCGCCGGTGAGCACTTTGCCGGAGGACGGCACAACCGTGTTGTAGGCGCGGCCCAGACGCGTGATCGAATCGAGCAGGATGACCACGTCGCGGCCATGCTCCACGAGGCGCTTGGCCTTCTCGATCACCATCTCGGCCACCTGAACGTGGCGCGTCGCCGGCTCGTCGAAGGTGGAGGCCACGACCTCGCCCTTCACGGAGCGCTGCATGTCGGTCACTTCCTCCGGGCGCTCGTCGATGAGCAGCACGATGAGATAGCACTCCGGATGATTCGTCGTGATCGACTGCGCCACGTTCTGCATCAGCACCGTCTTGCCGGTGCGCGGCGGGGCGACGATGAGCGCGCGCTGGCCCTTGCCGATGGGCGACACGATATCGATGATGCGCGGCGAGAAATCCTTGCGCGTCGGATCGTCGATCTCGAGCTTGAAGCGCTCGGTCGGGAAGAGCGGCGTCAAGTTGTCGAAATGAACCTTGTGCCGGATCTTCTCGGGATCCTCGAAATTGATCGTGTTCACTTTAAGCAGGGCGAAATAGCGCTCGCCCTCCTTCGGGCCCCGGATCGGGCCGTCCACCGTATCGCCCGTGCGCAGGCCGAAGCGGCGGATCTGGGACGGCGAGACATAGATGTCGTCGGGTCCCGGCAGGTAGTTCGAATCGGCCGAGCGGAGGAAGCCGAAGCCGTCCTGCAGCACCTCGACCACGCCCGCGCCGATGATCTCGACCTCGCGGGCCGCAAGCTGCTTGAGGATGGCGAACATGAGCTCCTGCTTGCGCATGGTGCTCGCGTTCTCGACCTCGAGCTCCTCGGCGAAGGCAATGAGTTCGGTGGGGGACTTGGACTTGAGATCTTGAAGTTTGATTTCCCTCATCGGGGAACACTCTCGGGGTAAATGCGCGGATGAGAAAGGTGCGCAGGGGAGATCAGGGAATGGTCGACAGGGCCGCCCAGTTCACGAGGGTGACTTGAGAGAGCCCTGTGGGGCCCGTGCAGCGCAACCTGTCTTTTATGGAAGAGGAGTTCTTTATAACCGCGTTCTCGGATGATCTCAAGTCCCGTTTGAATAACCCTTTCGAGAGGGGGATCCCTGGATCGTCCGGCCGATCCGGGATCGGTCGCGGGTCAGAACGGCTTCACGATCACGAGAATCACGATGCCGATCATCAGCACCGTCGGCACCTCGTTGAGGATACGGTAGTATTTTGCCGGGCGGGTGTTCTTGTCGGCGGCGAAGTCCTTCAGGCGGCGCACATAGACCCCGTGCAGGCCGGAGAGGATCAGCACAAGGGCGACCTTCCCGTGGAGCCAGCCGGAGGTGTACCAGCCTCCGTCCCAGACGAGGTAGAGGCCCAGGACCCAGGTGACGGCCATCGCCGGGTTGATGATCGCCTTCAGAAGCCGCCGTTCCATGATCTTGAAGGTCTCGGACTGGATCGAGCCCTTTGGCGCCTCGCAATGATAGACGAAGAGGCGCGGCAGGTAGAGCATGCCCGCCATCCAGGCGATGACGGCGATGACATGGAACGCTTTCAGCCAGAGATACAACATGGTTTTCAAGTTCTCCGAACGCGGGCGATCATCTGCTCCACATGGGCGATCGGCGTCTCCGGCAGGATGCCGTGGCCGAGATTGAAGATGTGCGGACGGCCGCGCACCGCACCGAGGATGTGGTCTATCCCCTGCTCCATCGGCTCCCCGCCGGCGATCAGCGCGAGCGGATCGAGATTGCCCTGGGTTGCGACGGTGCCCGGCAGGGTGGGCAGCACCAGAGCCGGATCAAGCGTCCAATCCAGCGCCAGCGCGTCGCCTATCCCGGCCGAGGCGAAGCGATGAAGGTTCGCGCCGCCGCCGCGCACGAACACGATCGCCTTGGCCTGAGGCCGCGCGGCCTTCAGGCCCTCCACCATGCGGCGGATCGGGTCGAGGGACAGCCGGTCGAAGAGAGCGGGCGGAAGCGCCGCACCGAAGCTCTCGAAGATCTGGACCGCTTCCGCCCCCGCATCGATCTGGCGGATGAGATAGGCGGTGGAGGCCTGCACCAGCTTCTCGATGAGATCGTCCATGAAGGCCGGGTCACGATAGGCGGTGAGCCGGGCGGGCGCCTGGTCCGGGGTGCCCTTGCCGGCGATCATGTAGCTCGCGACCGTCCAGGGTGCCCCGCAGAAGCCGAGGAGGGTGGTTTCCTTCGGCAAGGACTTGCTCAGGCGATCCAAAGTCTCGAAGACCGGATCGAGCCGCTCCAGCGGCAGCTCGTCGGCGAGTTTCGCAAGATCCTTCCCCGAGGTGACGGGATCGAGCTTCGGACCCTCGTTCTCGACGAAGCGCACGTCCTGGCCGAGCGCATGGGGGATGACCAGGATGTCGGAGAACAGGATCGAGGCGTCGAAGCCGAAGCGGCGGATCGGCTGAAGAGTGACTTCCTCGGCAAGCCTCGGCGTATAGCAGAGATCCAGGAAGGAGCCCGCCTGTTTCCGGGTCTCCCGGTATTCCGGGAGATAGCGGCCGGCCTGGCGCATGATCCAGACCGGCAGAGGCCAGACCGGTTCGCCGTTCAGCACGCGGAGGATCGCTTTGGTGGGACGCTCGCTCACAGGCCCTCTCTAAGAAGAATAATTCTTGAATCTAAGAATCTGATGTTTCTCTTGGGCCGTGAATCGCAAAGCCGCAACCCCGTCCACAACCCTTCCACACGGAGCATCCCGTTAACTGTTCATTAACGGACGGGGCCGCCCCGCCACAATCCTTTCCGAATTCTTAAACCTTAACAGCCCGTTAATGAAGTTGAACGGAACCTTAACGCGGACTGCGGAGGTGATTCGTGCCGGATTCTCCCAAACGTGAGAATTCGGACTCACACACGAAGCTCCGCTGTTGATGGCCATAGCGACAGATCACAGGCCCTTGCCCTGGACCTCGGACTGGAGCCGTTCTATCCACATTTATCGACTCCTTTGCGCATCGTGCGGAAACGTGGACCCGGTTTTCGCTGACGCGGCCCTTCGGGTCCGCATAAAGCGATGTGCCGATTGACCAGAGAGCACCGGATGGGCCCTAAAAGTGTAAACCACTTTCAGGTCCGATGCTCGGGAGAACCGTCGTGCCGGGACGCAGCTACTTCCATCTTCATCTCGTCTCCGATTCGACGGGAGAGACCCTGATCACCGTCGCCCGGGCGGTGGTCGCGCAATATGAAGGCGTCGCCGCCATCGAGCATGTCTACCCGCTGGTGCGCTCCACCACGCAACTCGAGCGCGTGCTGACCGAGATCGAAAGCGCCCCCGGGATTGTGCTCTACACTCTCGTGGACAAGGATCTCACGGGCCGCCTCGAGGAGGTCTGCCGCGCGACCGGCTCTCCCTATCTCTCCGTGCTCGAACCCGTGCACCAGATGATTTCCTCCTATCTCGGCACGCATTCCACCGCCCGGCCCGGCGCACAGCACATGCTTAACGCGGAATATTTCAAGCGCATCGACGCCATGAACTTCACCCTTCTCCACGACGACGGGCACCTGCCCGAGGATCTGGACGAGGCGGACGTGATCCTCATGGGCGTGAGCCGGACCTCGAAGACGCCGACGGCAATCTATCTCGCCAACCGCGGATTGAAGACGGCGAATTTTCCTCTCGTTCCCGGCATGCCTCTGCCGCCCAAGCTCGAGGCGGCGAAAAAATCTCTCATCGTGGGCCTCGTCGCGACGCCCGAGCGCATCGTGCAGATCCGCCAGAACCGGCTGCTCAGCCTGAACGCCGACGACGACACTTCGTATGTGGACCGCGAAGCCGTCGCGGAGGAAGTCGCGGCCTCTCGGCGGCTGTTCGCGCGTCACGGCTGGCCGGTGATCGACGTGACGCGGCGCTCCATCGAGGAGACCGCGGCCGCGATTCTCGATCTCTACCGCGACCATCGCATGAAATTCATCGCGGAGTAGACCATGCCTGCCCTCTGGACCGGATCGGAAAAGCTGCTCCTGGCCTCCACCAGCGCGACGCGCCTCGCGCTGCTCGTGAGCGCGGGTCTCTCCGTCGAAACGCAAGGCTCGGACGTCGACGAGAGGGCGATCGAGACAGCGGCGCAGAGCGAGGGCCTCGATCCGCCGGCGCTGGCGGCGCGCCTGGCCGCCGAGAAGGCGCTCGCCGTGAGCCGCCGCCATCCGGAGCGCGTCGTGCTCGGGGCCGACCAGGTTCTCGCCTGCGGTTCGGCCGTGTTCCACAAGGTGGCCGGCCGCGACGCCGCGCGCCGCCAGCTTCAGGCTCTCTCCGGGAAAAACCACGCCCTTCATTCGGCCGGAGCGCTCGCCATCGGCGGCCGCTCGGTGGAGAGTTTCGTGGCTACCGCCACCCTCACCATGCGGCCGCTCACCGACGACGCCATCGATCTTTATCTGGACCTTGCGGGTCCCACGGTGCTCCACAGCGTCGGTGTCTATCATTACGAGGGCCTCGGAGTTCATCTGTTCGATTCCGTGGAAGGCGATCACTCCACCATCCTGGGGCTTCCCCTGCTCCCGCTCCTGTCGGCGCTGCGCCGCCTCGGCTGCCTTGCACTTTAGGACCACACGACCATGACAAAGGCCTTCATCGTCGGCCATCCGATCAAGCATTCCCGCTCGCCGCTCATTCACGGCTACTGGTTGAAACAGCTTGGGATCAGCGGTTCCTACGAGCGGATCGACGTGACGCCTGTGGATTTCGGGAATTTTCTCGAAACATTTCATGAGCGGGGCTTTGCCGGCGGCAATGTCACGATCCCCCACAAGGAGGCGGCCTTCGCGGGGGTCGCGCGCAGGACCGAGCGCGCGGAACGCCTGGGAGCGGTCAACACGCTCTGGGTCGAGAACGGGGTCCTGTGGGGCGACAACACGGACGTGCTCGGCTTCATGGCCAATCTCGACCTGAGCCTGGGGACAGGCTGGGAGCAAGATGTGGATACCGCTCTCGTTCTGGGCGCTGGAGGCGCGGCGCGCGGCATCGTCGCTGGCCTGCAGGATCGCCCGCTGGAGAGAATTCTCGTCGCAAACCGCACCCTCGCGAAGGCGCAGGACCTGGTGGGCGGTCTCGAACGGCACGGCACGGCGAGACTCGAGGTCCTCGCCTGGGAGGATCTCGACCGCGCCCTTCCCGGATCGCAGCTCATCGTCAACACCACGTCGCTCGGCATGGCGGGCCAGCCTCCGCTCACCCTCGATCTCGCCAGGGCGCCCGGCCGCGCCATCGTTACGGACATTGTCTATTTTCCCTTGCGCACGCCGCTGCTCGCAGCCGCGGAGGCCCACGGCCTGCGGACGGTCGACGGCCTGGGAATGCTGCTGCATCAGGCGGCGCCCGGCTTCGAGCGCTGGTTCGGCGTATGGCCCGAGGTCACGCCCGATCTGCGCGCAATGATCGTCGCCGATCTCGAGGCGAGCCGATGACCTTCGTGCTCGGCCTGACCGGCTCCATCGGCATGGGGAAATCGGCCACCGCCGATCTCTTCCGGCGTCTCGGCGTTCCGGTGCACGACGCGGATGCCGCCGTCCACGCGCTCTATCGCGGGCGCGCGGTACCGCTGATCGGGAAGGCTTTTCCGGGGACGATCGCCGACGGTGCGGTGGATCGCCGCAAGCTCGGCCAAGCCGTGCTCGGCGATCCGGAGAAAATGTCACGGCTGGAGAGCATCGTGCACCCCCTCGTGCGCGAGGAGGAAGAAAACTTTCTCCGCAAGATCTCCGCAACGGCATCTCTCGCGGTGCTCGATATCCCCCTCCTCCTCGAGACCGGCGGCGACAGGCGCTGCGATGCGGTTCTCGTCGTCACGGCACCCGCCGACGTGCAGCGCGCGCGGGTGATGGCGCGGCCCGGCATGACGGAAGAGACCTTTAACGCCATTCTGCGTAAACAGATGCCGGACGCGCAAAAGCGCGCCCGCGCCCATTTTCTTGTCGATACGAGCCGAGGCTTCGCTTCCGCCGAGGCCCAGGTCAGGTCCATTCTGGCCTGCCTGGCGGGACGGCCGGGCCGCGGTGATCTTGTGAAGAGTGTTTGACGATGCTGCGAGAGATCGTTCTCGATACCGAAACCACCGGAACCGATCACGCCAAGGGTGACCGGATCATCGAAATCGGCTGCGTCGAGCTCCTCAACCACATTCCGACGGGCAAGAGCTACCACGTCTATATCAATCCGGAATGCCCGGTTTCTCCCGGCGCATTCGCGGTGCATGGATTGAGCGACGAGTTCCTGGCGGACAAGCCGGTCTTCGCGGCCATCGTCGAGGAATTCTACGAGTTCATCCGCGATGCGCGGCTCGTCATTCACAACGCGGCCTTCGACATCGGCTTCATCAATGCGGAATTCGCGCGCACCGGCCATCCGGCCATCGATCTGGCGGACGTGGTCGACACGCTCATCATGGCGCGCCGGAAGCATCCGGGGGCCGCGAACAACCTCGATGCGCTCTGCTCGCGCTACGGTATCGACAATTCCAAGCGCACCAAGCACGGCGCATTGCTCGACGCCGAGATCCTGGCCGAGGTCTATATCGAGCTGATCGGCGGCCGGCAGGTCGGATTCGATCTCACCGCTCAGCCCGCGAAGGGCGCCGGCCCTGCCATTCGTGCCGATGCGGCCGCACCGCGCGAGGCAAAACCGCGCCCCATGATCTCGCGCCTGACGGATGCGGAACGCACCGCCCATGCGGCCTTCGTCGAGCAGCTCGGGCCGAACGCCATCTGGCGCGAATATCTCGGCGAGGCTGCGCAGGAAGCCTCTTGAGAATCGGAACAAAGCAAAAGGCGGAGCAGTCGTCCGCTCCGCCTCCCGTGATCTGAAGACCGGTTCGTCTTACGACAGGGTCTGGCCGCCCTGCTGCTCCCCCTGAAGCTCGGCCGCGCGCTGGCGGTAGAGCGCCACGAAATCGATCGGGTCGATGTACAGGGGCGGAAAGCCGCCGTTGCGCACCGCGTCCGCAACGATTTGACGGGCGAAGGGGAAGAGCAGGCGCGGGCACTCGATCATCACCACCGGATGCAGCTGCTCCTGCGGGATGTTCTGCACGCGGAACACGCCCGAATAGGTGAGTTCGAAGGCGAACAGCACGTCGTTGCCGGCCTTGGCATTGCCCTCGAGGGTGAGGTCCACCTCGAAATCGGCTTCCGCCAGCTGCTTGGCGTTCACGTTGACCTGCAGGTTGATCTGCGGGCCTTCGGATTGCTGCTGCAGGGAGCGGGGGGCATTGGGGTTCTCGAACGAGAAATCCTTGCAGTACTGCGCAAGGGCGTTCAGCGCGGGCATGCCGCCGGGCGCTCCGTTGTTTGCCGGGTTATCGGCCATGGTTTCATGCTCCGAAGAGAGGTAAATCGGTCGACCCGGACGGGGCGCTTCACGTCTTGAAGGCACCTGATCGGCAACGGGCCACGGATTCCCGCGCTATCATGTTTCCGGCTCGGGAGGCAAGTTTGCGAGTCTCCTTCGCTTGTCGCGGGAAGAGGTGGATGTTACGACCGAAGGACCCCATATGCAAAGAAACACATCCTCTTACTCGGGGTAACACCCGGCGCCAGCTGGGTTCCGGCAGGCTGACAACGGATCGACGATGCAGGATTCCTTCGACATCACGACCCTCATTTTTATCGTTCTCGCCATCTTCGTGATCTGGCGCCTCAGATCGGTGCTCGGACAGAAGACCGGCAACGAGCAGCCGCCCTTCGATCCCTTGGCCCGCCGGGATGCGCCCCTACGCCCGGGCAATCCGGCGCCCGAGCCCGATCACAACGTCGTGCGTCTTCCCGGTCCCAACGGCGCCCATCCTGCCGCCGAGGTTCAGACAGCCGAGCGTTGGAAGGGCTTCGCCGAGCCCGGGACGCCCATGGCGGCGGCCCTCGACAGCATCGCCCGCGCCGAATCCGGTTTCGATCCCTCCGGTTTCCTGGAGGGTGCCAAGGCGGCTTACGAGATGATCGTCACTGCTTTTGCGGCGGGCGACCGCAAGACGCTGAAGGACCTTCTCTCCCGCGAGGTCTATGAAGGGTTCGAGCGCGCCATCACCGAACGCGAGCAGCGCGGCGAGCGTGTGGAAACCACCTTCGTGTCCATCGACAAGGCCGAGATGGCCGGGGCGGAGGTCCACGGCAAGACTGCGCAGATCGTGGTGCGATTCGTTTCGCAGCTGATCACCGTCACCCGCGATGCTTCGGGCGCGGTCGTCGACGGAAGCCCGGATCAGGTGGCCGAAGTCACCGATGTGTGGACCTTTGCCCGCCAGCTCGGAAGCCGCGATCCCAACTGGCTGCTCGTCGCGACCGAAGCGGGGCAATGAGGGATGCCGGGCGAGCTCTTTTTGCGTGTCTCTTCGCCTGGATCCTGACCATGCCGGAGGGGGAGGCCGCATCCCGGCTGACGGGGCAGGCGCGTCTTGAGGCCCTGTCCTTCGAGGATCTCGATGGTTGGGCGGATGACGATCACGCCGCTGCCTTCGGGGCTTTCCTGCGCTCCTGCAGCGCCCTTGATGGGAGGGCTGCCGAGTTGCGTCCGGCCCAGGCGCCCGAGCATCGCCTCGCGGCCGTATGCCGTGCCGCCCTGAAGATCCGGCACCTGTCGCGCCCGGAGGCCCGGCGTTTCTTCGAGGCGCATTTCCAGCCCTTCGCCGTCGTTCCTCATTCGGGCCAGGGCTTTCTCACCGGTTATTACGAGCCCGAGTTCCAGGGCTCGCGCACGCCCGATTCCCACTACCGGGTTCCCCTGCTCGCAAGGCCCGGCGATCTGGTCACGATCCCGCAAGGCCAAACCCTGCCCGGCATCGACAAGGGGCTCCAGGCCGCTCGGCGAACGAAAAGAGGCTATGAGCCCTATCCGGACCGTGCCGCCATCGAAGACGGGGCGCTGGGCTCGCTCGCCAAGCCCGTCGTGTATCTGCGCGAGCCGGGCGAGGCCTTCATCATCCACGTGCAGGGCTCCTCCCGCATCCGGCTCACCGACGGCTCCGTGATGCGCGTGGCCTATGCGGGCCGCAACGGACGCCCCTACACCTCCATCGGCCGCCTGCTGGTGCAGCGGGGCGAAATGGATCTCGAAACCATGACGCTTGCCAGGCTCATGGGATGGCTGAAGGACAATCCCGGCCCCGCAAGGGAGCTGATGCGTCAGAACCAGTCCTATATCTTCTTCCGCGAAGCCGACGAGCTCGCGCCCGAGGACGGGCCTATCGGCGGTGCAGGCTTTCCCCTGGTGCCGGGCCGGAGTCTCGCCGTCGACCGCCAGCTCTGGGCCTATGGCTTGCCCTTCTGGCTGGAGGGTCGGTTGCCCGTCACCCTCGAACGGTCCGAACCCCTGCGACGCCTCATGATCGCGCATGATACGGGCTCGGCCATCGTCGGCCCCGCCCGTGGCGATTTCTTCTTCGGCAGCGGCGAGGAAGCGGGCATCCGCGCCGGCTTGCTGCGCCATGCCACGCGCTTCGTGGTGCTCATGCCCAAAGCCCAGCGATGACCAAGCGCCGCAGGACACGTCAGCTCACCGCGGAGGAGCGGCGGCTCTGGTCGCATGTGGCCCGCCACGTGAAGCCCATGAAGGGCAAGGCCCTGCCGTCGGAACCCGAACCGCAGGAAGAGACCGCGACCGCCCCTGCCCCGCAGGTTTCGCTGTCGCCTCCCCCTTCCCTCCCGGCGCTTGCGCCCAAGCCGAAAAAGCCCTCGATTCCCCCGCTCGCTCCTGTCGAGCGCAAGACGCTGACAGCCCTTCGCCGGGGCCGGAAGGATGTGGACAGCGTCATCGACCTTCACGGCATGCGCCAGGAGGAGGCGCATTTCGCGCTCATCAGCTTCCTGCACCGGGCGCAGCATTCGGGCCACGGCCTCGTGCTCGTCATCACCGGCAAGGGCGGAGCCTCCGCCCAGGGCGGGATGTTCGAGGAGCGGGGTGTGCTTCGCCGCATGGTGCCGCACTGGCTGCGGTTGCCGGACCTGAGATCTCTTGTGATCGGCTTCGAGGAAGCCTCTCCTCAACATGGCGGTTCCGGTGCACTCTATGTCAGGCTCCGCCGCAGGCGGGGCGAGGGATGACCACATGACCCCCTTTGGCGAACGGGTGCGGCAGCTGCGCCGCGAGCGCGGATTGATGTTGAAGGACATGGCGGCCCATCTGGGGGTGTCGAGCGCCTATCTCTCGGCGCTGGAGCGCGGCGAGCGCGGCAAGCCGACCTGGACGCTGCTTCAGGGCGTGCTGCAATATTTCCACATTATCTGGGACGAGGCGGACGAGCTGACGCGGCTCGCCGACCTCTCCGATCCGCGCGTGAAGATCGACACCGCCGGGGCCGATCCGAAGGCGACGCTGCTCGCCAACCGCCTCGCCCGCGAGATTCGCAACCTCTCCGAGGGCGAACTCGAGGATATACTCGCCATTCTCGATCACGCTCAAGGGCGCGAGCGGCGCCCCTCCGTGGCGATCCAGGCCGCGCAGGACGCCGTGGGATGATCGAAAGGCCTCGAATCCTTCCCCTCCTTGCCGAGAGGGACTGAGAATGAGGGTGCAAAGTCGGAGCGCCGCGTTTCGCCCGGGCAGCATGGCGGCTCTCCAGTGTCGTGACCGGGACAGGGCCGGCCATCCCGGCGTAGACGAGCACCGCGCCTTGAGGCAACGGGATCGCCGGCACAAGGCCGGTGACGACACAATCCTGCTGGATGAGCCACTGACCCGGTCACACCATCCCCTGCCCTCTTGCAGAGAGGAAAGATCCGGCGACCCTCCCGCCATCGGGAAGGTTCTTGACCGCCTGAGCCGGGAATGCCAAAGCGCCCTAATCCCCTCCAACACCGTGGTTGTTCATGTCCCAGTCCCGAATCGACGTGCTCACGCTCGGCAACGCCATCGTTGACGTGCTCGCCCATACCGACGAGGCCTTCCTGATCGAGAAGAAGGTGCACAAGGGCGCCATGCAGCTCATCGACGAGGCCCGCGCCGAGGAGCTCTATCGCGACATGGGCCCCGCCATCATCGTGTCCGGCGGCTCGGGCGCCAACACGGCGGCGGGCGTTGCCGCCTTCGGCGTGAAGGCAGGCTTCATCGGAAAGGTGAAGAACGACGAGACGGGCAAGCTCTTCGCGCACGATCTGAGGGCCATCGACGTGCACTACGACGTGAAACCCGCCGAGGACGGCCCCGCCACCGCCCGCAGCTTCATCCTGGTGACGCCCGACGGCGAGCGCACCATGAACACCTATCTCGGCGCCTGCCAGAACCTGACGCCCGGCGACGTGAACCCGGACACGGTGCGCGCCTCCAGCATCGTCTACCTCGAAGGCTATCTGTGGGATCCGCCGGCCGCGAAGGAGGCCTTCCGCAAGGCCGTGAAGATCGCGCACGAGGCGGGCAACAAGGTGGCGCTGACCCTCTCCGACGCCTTCTGCGTCGACCGCTACCGGGACGAGTTCCTCGGACTTATGCGGGACGGCAGCCTCGACATCCTCTTCGCCAATATCCACGAACTGCAGAGCCTCTACGGCACGTCCTCGTCCGAGAGCGCTCTGGCGGCCTTGCGGGAGGAGAACCTGCTCGGCGTCATCACCCGCTCCGAGGACGGCGCGCTGGTGGTGAGCCGCGGAGAAACCCTGGCCGTTCCCGCCTTCCCGGTCGAGCGCGTGGTGGACACAACCGGCGCGGGCGATCTCTTCGCCTCCGGCTTCCTGGCCGGTCTCGTGCAGAATCTGGAGCTGGTCGATTGCGCCCGCCTCGGCGGCCTGGCGGCGGCGGAGATCATCAGCCATCTCGGCGCGCGCCCGCAGGCGAATCTGCGCGAACTCGCGCAGCAGGAAGGGCTTTTGGGGTAGGATTTCCCTCGTCATGGCCGGGCTTGTTCCGGCCATCTCGACCAAGAAGAGCGCCGCGCTTTCCTGAAATGAGATCACCGGCACAAGGCCGGTGAGGACGGAGGAAAGTTCCTCCTACCCGCCCGTCCGCCCGAACCAGAGCCCGAACAGGGCCGCGAGCGACACGAGGGCCAGGAAGCCGTTGAAGATCACGAAGAGGTAAGGCGGGATTTTCTGCACGTCCGGCTGCGGCGGTTGCGATCCCGTGAACAATTGACGCCAGACGGCCGCGGCGAAGCAGAAGGCGCTGAACAATACCAGCACGGAGCCGGTGGAGACGATCATCCAGTCCGGCACGACACCCTCCAGGAGCTTTTTCGCGCCGACGCCGGAGGCGAGCGCGGCAAGGCCCGTGCGCACCCAGGCCGCATAGGTGCGCTCGGCCGCGAAGACGGTGCGGTTGGCCGCGAGCTCGGTGCGCCGGTCGGCGCTGTCCTTGAGCTGAACGGTGGCCTTGGCGGTGGTCTTGGCCGCGGCGTGCGTCTGCTCGGCGGCCTCCTGGGTATTCTCGGCCGCCTCCTGGGTCTGCGCCGCCGCCTCCTCGGCATGCTGGGCGCTGTGCTTGAGCTTTTCCTCGGCGGGTGGCGTGGCCATGGTTCCTCCGTTGACCGAGGAACAACGCTCAAGATTGCAAAAAAGGTCTGTTTTCAGAGACGGCGCAGCGCCACGGTCTCGATCCGGTGGCTCGCGCCCTTCGTGAGGATCAGGCTCGCGCGCTGGCGGGTGGGCACGATATTCTCGCGCAGGTTCACCAGGTTGATGCGGTTCCACAGGCCGTCGGCGATGCTGATGGCTTCCGCCTCCGGCAGCTCCGCATAGCGGCGGAAGTAGGAGAGCGGATCGCGGAAGGCCGTATGGCGAAGCCTCAGGAACCGGTTCACGTACCAGCGGTGCAGGTCCTCCTCGTCGGCATCGATGTAGACGGAGAAGTCGAAGAAGTCGGACACGAAGGGAATGGCCTCGCCATCCTTCGGCATGCGCGCGGGCTGGAGCACGTTGAGCCCTTCGACGATGAGAATGTCCGGCCGGTCGACATTGGTCTCCTCGCCCGGCACCACGTCGTAGACCAGGTGCGAGTAGAGCGGTGCCTTCACGTTGCGCTTGCCCGCCTTGATGTCGGCCAGGAAGCGCAGGAGCTTGCCGGTATCGTAGCTCTCCGGGAAGCCTTTTCGCTCCATCAGGCCGAGCCGCGTGAGCTCGGCATTGGGCAAAAGGAAACCGTCCGTGGTGATGAGATCCACCTTCGGGGTGTTGGGCCAGCGGGCGAGAAGCGCTTTGAGCACGCGCGCCGTGGTGGATTTGCCCACCGCCACCGAGCCCGCGACGCCGATGATGTAGGGCACCTTCGCCTCCTGCTCCGCGAGCAGGAAGCGCTGCGTCGCCCTGAACAATCCTTGGGTCGCCGCGACATAGAGCGAGAGCAGGCGCGAGAGCGGCAGGTAGATCGCCGCCACCTCGTCGAGCGAGATCGGGTCGTTGAGGGATTGCAACTGCACCACCTCATCGGCGGTCAGCGTCATGGGCGCATCGGCGCGCAGCTTCGCCCATTCGTCCCGCGTGAAGGTGCGGTAGGGCGAGAGACCGTCATCGGCCTGAGGCGAAACCACGTTGGGCTGATCCATGCGAGCCCCCCTGTTGTGACGTCGTGACGCTAGGTCACGACTTGCGCGCGGCCTTCTCGGCGAGCCCCGATTGCGCGGTGCGGCGCTCCAATTCGGCCATAACGTCACTTAGCGGAATATCCGCGCCCTGCAACACGACCAAAAGATGATACAGCACATCGGCCGCCTCGGCCGTAAGGTTCTGCCGGTCGCCCTGGACGGCGGCGAGCGCGGCCTCCACCGCCTCCTCGCCGAGCTTCTTGGCCGCCTTGGCCGGCCCCTCGCTCAGGAGCTTCGCCGTGTAGGATTCGGAGGCGGGTGCCGCGGCGCGCCGGGCCACGATGCGGGCGAGATCGTCGAGGGTGAAGGTGGTCATGGATCCGTTCCGTCCGGTCAGGGCGCATTCTTCGCAGGCTCGTCGAGCCGCATCCTCAGGCCCGCTTTCGCCATGTAGGTCTTCGCCTCGGAAATCGTATGCGTGCCGAAGTGGAAGATCGAGGCGGCGAGCACGGCGCTGGCATGGCCCTTCTCGACCCCGTCGACGAGGTGGTCGAGATTGCCGACCCCGCCCGAGGCGATGACGGGGACCGGAACCGCGTCCGCGATGGCGCGGACAAGCGCGAGATCGTAGCCGCCCTTGGTGCCGTCACGGTCCATGGAGGTGACGAGGAGCTCCCCTGCCCCGAGTTCGGCCACCCGTCGGGCGAAGCCGACGGCATCGATGCCCGTGGCGTTGCGGCCGCCATGGGTGAAGATCTCCCAGCGCGGGGATTCGCCCTCGCCCGAGACCCTCTTCGCGTCGATGGCGACGACGATGCATTGCGCGCCGAACTTCTCCGCGGCCTCGCGCACGAAGTCCGGGTTCTTCACGGCGGCGGTGTTGATCGACACCTTGTCGGCGCCCGCCAGCAGCAGCTTGCGGATGTCCTCGACCGTGCGCACGCCGCCGCCGACCGTCAGCGGCATGAAGCAGGCTTCCGCCGTGCGCTGCACCACGTCGAGCAGAATGCCGCGCGCCTCGTGGCTTGCGGTGATGTCGAGGAAGCAGAGCTCGTCGGCGCCGGCCGCGTCATAGGCCTTCGCCGCTTCCACGGGATCTCCCGCATCGACGAGATCGACGAACTGCACGCCCTTCACGACGCGCCCGTCCTTGACGTCGAGGCAGGGAATGAGGCGAACTTTCAGCATCGGGCATTTTCCTTGCTGGCGGAGCGCAGCAGCGCCAGCGCTTCTTCCGGATCGATGCGCCCGTCATAGAGCGCACGGCCGGAAATGGCGCCGTTGAGCACGGCGCAATCGGGCCTCGTGAGACGCTCGATATCCGCCATGGAGGCAAGCCCGCCCGACGCGATGACCGGGATCGATACCGCCCGGGCCAGGCCTAGCGTCATCGGGAAGTTGAGGCCCTTCAGGATGCCGTCGCGGGCGATGTCCGTGTAGATGATCGCGGCCACGCCCGCATCCTCGAAACGGCGGCCGAGTTCCTCGGCCGACAAGGTCGAGGTCTGCGCCCAGCCCTCCACGGCCACGAGGCCGTCCTTCGCGTCGATTCCGACGGCGATCTTGCCCGGATAAAGCCGCGCGGCCTCCCGCACGAAGGCGGGATCGCGCACGGCGGCCGTGCCGATGATCACGCGGGTCACGCCCTTGGACAGCCAGCCCTCGACGGTCTTCATGTCGCGGATGCCGCCGCCGAGCTGCACCGGGATCCTCACGCGCTTGAGGATGTCCTCCACGGCGGACGCATTCATGGGCTTGCCGGCAAACGCGCCGTCGAGATCGACCACGTGCAGCCACTCGAAGCCCTGTGCCTCGAAGGTGGCGGCCTGATCGGCGGGATCGTCGTTGAAGATCGTGGCCTGGTCCATGTCGCCCTGGATCAGGCGAACGCAGCGGCCTTCCTTCAGGTCGATTGCGGGATAAAGGATCACGGGCGCCACCTCAGGAAATTGGCGATGAGCTTGAGGCCGAGAGCCTGGCTCTTTTCGGGATGAAACTGGGTGCCGACGATGTTGTCGCGGCCGGCAATGGCCGTGACGGGTCCGCCGTAATCCGTGGTGGCGACCACATCGTTGGGATCGTTCGGGGAGAGCGCATAGGAATGCACGAAATAGGCGTGCAGCCCGTCCGGCCCCGTGGGAATGCCGTCCATCAGCGGATGGGGTTTTGTCAGCTCAAGGGTGTTCCAGCCCATATGCGGGATCTTGAGCGACGGATCCTTCGGCTCGATGGCTTTCACGTCGCCATGGATCCAGTCGAGCCCATAGCTCGTGACGTGCTCGAGGCCGCGGGCCGCCATGAGCTGCATGCCCACGCAGATGCCGAGGAAGGGCGCCCCCTCCTCCCGCACGCGGCGCTGGAGCGCCTCCACCATGCCGGGCACGGAATCGAGGCCTCGGCGGCAATCGGCGAAAGCCCCGACGCCCGGCAGAACGATCCTGTCGGCTCTTGCGACGAGGGACGGGTCGGATGTGACGGTAATGGTGCGGTCGAGTCCTGCCTCGCGGGCCGCGCGCTCGAAGGCCTTGGCGGCGGAGTGCAGGTTGCCCGAACCGTAATCGATGATGACGACGCTCACCGGGGACGCTCCGCATCGGGAAAGAGGCCGATCACGGGATCGGGCCTTCTGAGGGTGGATGGAACCGGCGCGGTGGCCGGGTTATTCCGGGGCGCAAGCGTGGCGGGGCGCTGCGAGAGCCAGCGGGCGAAGGCCTTGGCCTCCGCTTCGTCCCGGTCGGCGGCCGTGACCACATCCGCAAGGACAAATCCACGGCGCGAAAGCGTCCAGCGCCTGAGGCTGTTCGCCTCGAGACCGATCAGGACCTGCAGGAGCAACGCCGCCACGGTGCCCGCGGCCTCATGCACGTTCAGCACCTGCATGAGCCCGCCGAAGGCGAAGACGAGCACGAGGACGGCCAGTCCGGCCAGCCAGAGCCGGTGGAAGAAAAACCAGAGAAAGGTGAAGAAGAAAGCGCCCCAGGAGAACGCATCCTTCACGAGCTCCGCGTCCTCCAAAGCAGCCGGATCACCCGGCCGCGCGTCGCGCGGGAGGTGCAGGGTATAGGTGGTCATGGCGTCGTTCCTCAAACCCTGTCCGGCCAGCCGAAGGATGCCGGACAAGGTGCCTCTTGGCCAAACTTAGAGCGTGCCCTTGGTGGAGGGAACGCGCCCCTCCTCCCTCGGGTCCATGGCGACGGCCTGACGCAGGGCCCGTGCGAGACCCTTGAAGCAGCTCTCGGCGATGTGGTGGCTGTTCTCCCCGTAGAGGGTCTCCACGTGGAGGGTCAGCCCCGCCTGCACGGCGAAGGCCTGGAAGAACTCGCGTACCAGCTCGGTGTCGAACACGCCGATCTTCTCCGTCGGGAAAGACGTGCGGAAGACCAGGAACGGGCGGCCGGAAATATCGAGGGCGACGCGCGTCAGCGTCTCGTCCATCGGCAGATGGATGTCCGCGTAGCGGCTGATGCCCTTTTTGTCGCCAAGCGCCTTCAGGATGGCCTGCCCCAGCGCGATGCCCGTATCCTCCGTCGTATGATGCTGATCCACGTGCAGGTCGCCCGTCACCTTCACGGTCAGGTCGAACAGACCGTGGCGGGCAAAGAGTTCCAGCATATGGTCGAGGAAGCCGACTCCCGTGGAGATCTCGGCCTTGCCGGTGCCGTCGAGGGCAATCGACACGGCCACATCGGTCTCGGCGGTGCGACGGCTGACGCTCGCGGAGCGCATCATGAAAATCCTTTGCGGAGATTGAGACGGGGGCCTTCTACCAAGACCGTACGAGAAACGCTACCCGCGTTGCTTTTGGATAATGAGTGATTAAGTCAGGGTTCATCGGTTTTCCCTCCCCGTCCGCTGGAGTTCGCCTCGTGTCCGAAGACGCCACCCCCCGCAGCATGCATGCCACCACGATCCTCATGGTCCGCAAAGGGGGCCGCGTCGTCATCGGAGGCGACGGGCAGGTCAGCTTGGGTCAGACCATCGTGAAGGGCAATGCGCGGAAGGTGCGCCGCCTCTCCAAGGGCGGGGTGATCGGCGGCTTTGCCGGTTCCACGGCCGATGCCTTCACCCTCTTCGAGCGGCTTGAAGCCAAGCTCGAGCAGTACCCCGGCCAGCTCACCCGCGCCTGCGTGGAACTCACAAAGGACTGGCGCACGGATCGCTATCTGCGCCGTCTGGAAGCCATGATGCTCGTCGCCGACAAGGAGGTGGGCCTGCTGCTCTCCGGCGCGGGGGACGTGCTGGAGCCGGAGAACGGCATCGCGGCCATCGGCTCGGGCGGCAATTATGCGCTCGCCGCCGCGCGGGCGCTCGCCGACAGCGGGCTCGATGCGGAAACCATCGTCCGCCGTTCCCTCGCGATCGCCGCCGAAATCTGCGTCTATACGAATTCGAACATCGTCATCGAAACGCTGGATGAAACCTGATCACCCGTCAGGGCCGGACGTGTTCCGGCCCTCCACGTCCTCACCGGCGTGGATCCCCGGTACCAAGCCGGGTACGACGACAATCTGCTGAGCCAAGACATCTCATGACCACATTCTCTCCCCGCGAAATCGTTTCAGAACTCGACCGCTACATCGTCGGCCAGAATGACGCCAAGCGCGCCGTCGCCATTGCGCTGCGCAATCGCTGGCGGCGTCAGCAGCTCGAAGGCCATCTTCGCGAGGAGGTGGCGCCGAAGAATATCCTGATGATCGGGCCCACGGGCTGCGGCAAGACGGAGATCTCCCGGCGTCTCGCCAAGCTCGCCAATGCGCCCTTCATCAAGGTCGAGGCCACGAAGTTCACCGAAGTCGGCTATGTGGGCCGGGACGTGGAGCAGATCGTGCGCGATCTCGTGGAGATCGGCATCGGTCTCCTGAAGGAGGAGCGCCGCCGTCAGGTGCAGGCCAAGGCCCACGTGGCGGCGGAAGAGCGCGTGCTCGATGCGCTCGTGGGTTCGACCGCGAGTGCTGCGACGCGCGACGCCTTCCGCAAGAAGCTGCGCAGCAACGAACTCGACGACAAGGAGATCGAGATCGAGCTGCAGCAATCCGGCGGCGCCGGACTTCCCATGTTCGAGATCCCCGGCATGCCGGGAGCTTCGGTGGGCGCGATCAACCTTTCGGACATGTTCGGCAAGGCGTTCGGCGGCCAGCGCAAGACGCGCCGCACCACCGTTCGGGAGGCTTACGAGCCGCTGGTCACGGAAGAAGCCGACAAGATGCTCGACCAGGACGCCATCGTGCAGGAAGCCCTGCGCCAGGTGGAGAACAACGGCATCGTCTTCCTCGACGAGATCGACAAGATCTGTGCCCGCGAAGGCCGCTCCGGCGCGGACGTGTCGCGCGAGGGCGTGCAGCGCGACCTGCTGCCGCTCATCGAAGGCACCACGGTGTCCACGAAATATGGGTCGGTGAAGACGGACCACATCCTCTTCATCGCGTCCGGTGCGTTTCACGTCTCGAAGCCGTCCGACCTGCTGCCCGAATTGCAAGGCCGCCTGCCGATCCGCGTGGAGCTCTCGCCGCTCACCGTCGGGGATTTCAAGCGCATCCTCACCGAGACGGAGGCAAGCCTCATCAAGCAATCCGTCGCGCTCATGCGCACGGAAGGCGTGGAGCTGGTGTTCACCGACGATGCCATCGATGCGCTGGCGCAGGTGGCTGTCGAGGTGAACAACACGGTCGAGAATATCGGCGCGCGCCGCCTGCAGACGGTGCTCGAGAGGGTGCTGGACGACGTGTCCTTTACCGCTCCGGATCGCTCCGGCGAGACGGTGACCATCAACGCCGCCTATGTTCGCGGCGAGGTCGAATCCCTCGCCAAGAACACGGATCTCAGCCGCTTCATCCTCTGACGGCGGTGTGTCACGGCCGCGCATGTTGCGGCCATCCACGCCTTGGAACCGCAAGGACGGCAGCCGGGAGCAGGGCAGGCGGGAGTGGCAGCCCTCCCTCGGGATCAAAGACCGTTCTCGGACCGACCTCACGTTTCCGCGAGAGCCGCCGGACAAATGTCCCCAGCAGGGGAACGACCTCCTCATGTGATGCGTTCGCTCCTCAACACATGATGACTTGGAGGAGTTAACCCATGCGTAAAATGCTCATGGCGCTCGCCGCGACAGCGGCTCTCGGCACATTCGGGCTTACCGCTCCCGCCTCGGCGGCCGAGGCGCAGACCGCCCCGGTCAAGGAACTGGTTGCCGCCATCCAGAACGGCGAGGTGAAATCGGATTACGTGCAGCGCCGCCGTTACGTGGAGCGCCGCTATTATCCGAGCCGCCGCTACGGGGATCGCCGCTACGTGGATCGCCGCTATTATCCGGACCGCCGCTATTATTACCGCCGTGACCGGGGCAACGCCCTGGCGGCCGGTGCGGTCGGTCTGGCGACCGGCGCCATCATCGGCGGAGCTCTCGCCCAGTCGCAGGCTCAGGCAGCTCCGGCTTACGGCAGCAACGTTCATGCCTATTGCGCGCAGCGCTTCAGGTCCTACGACCCGGCCTCGGGCACCTATCTGGGTTACGACGGCCGCCGTCATCCCTGCCCCTGAGGCGCATAGTCGACGCGCCTGACGAGAGAGGCCCAATCGAACAGCCCTTTGATGAGAAAGCCATCGAAGGGCTTTTGATGAAGTCGACCGCCGATCAGATGACATAGATGTCCGAATAGGCCAGGCTCGCCTTGTTGGTGAGGCAGACTATGAGCTGCTTTGCCGCCGCGCCGGTGCCGTCCGGATCGTAATAGAGATAGCCCTTGGCCTTGTCGTAGATCAGCCGGTCATAGGGATCCTTGGCCTGAGTGCCCACGACGAATTTGGAGCTGCTCAGGCGGCCTGTGCCGCCGAGCTTGGGCATGTACTTGTTGTCGATCTTCAGATAGCCGTCGGAGCTCCTGTTGAAGTCCGTGATCTTATCGCAATAGGCGCTGCCGGGTCGGTGATCCTTGAACACGAAGGTGTCGCTGCCCGAGCCGCCGGTTAGCGTGTCCTTTCCGGTGCCGCCGTCGAGTATGTCGTGGCCCGCTCCGCCGGAGAGCTTGTCGTTGCCGGACAGGCCCTGGATCGTGTTGCGGCCTGCATTGCCGGTGATCGTGTTGGCGCCGGCATTGCCCTTGAGCGTGATCGAGGCGCTGCCGCTGGCGTAAAGCTGCTCCACGTGAGCGGCGAGGGTATGGCTGACCGTGGTGTAGACCCGGTCCGCCGTGCCGCCGGTGGCGATTTCGATCACCCGGTCGCCCGCGTTGTCCACGTAGTAAGTGTCGTCGCCTGTTCCGCCCTCCAGGCGATCAGCTCCGGCTCCGCCTTTGAGCACGTTACGGGCCGAATTGCCGATGATCCGGTCATTGCCGCTGCCGCCGACGGCATTCTCGATCAGGGAGCGGGTATCGCCTCGGTAGAGGCGTGCATTGGCGACATTGCCCAGGGCGGGCCGGAAGACGCCGGTTCCGTCCAAATCGGCCAGCTGTGCTGTGCTGAAAGTGGAGAAGGCTCCCGGCCTTAGATCGAGAACGAGACCGGTCGTGTAGCTGGACAGATCATAGGTGTCGTTTCCGCCGCCGTCCCAGACAGTCATGAAGATCTTGTTGCCGAGGGGCGTACCCCAGTCCGCCCCGTTGACCGTGAACTGCCCCGTCGTCGGGTTCCAGCGATAGACCGTGTTGCCCGCGTTGGCGTTGAAGTTGGCCCCGTACATGTACTGGAGAGCGGCGATATCATTCTGCATGTAGGTCGTGGGGTTGTCGCTCTCCATGTTGCCGCGAACGAAATCCGTCTGCGCGCCGGAATAGCTCCGGTACGTCATGAGGGAGTAGTTCCAGTTGTCTTCGGCAAAGGGCAGGGCCCCGGAGGGGAATCCGTCAAAGCCCTCCGTCTCGTGTCCATGCTTCAAGCCCAGCGCGTGCCCCACCTCATGAAGGATCGTGGCAAAGCCCCAGTTTCCGAGGTTGGGAGTCATATAGGTCGGCCCGCCGTTCGGATTCATCCATATGTCGCCATCCTGGTCGAAGCCCGCAGGATAGTAGCCCACGGCCGTGCCGGGGGTGTTCGACAGGGCAAAGCGGATGCTCGCGGGTGCGCTCAGAGCGGGCACAACTTCGGCAAATTCCAGGTTGGTGTAAGTCTGAATCCAAAAGAATGCAGTTCTGAGCGCCCATTTCTGATCGTCGTTGGCTGCGCCCTGAAAGCCTGCGAGTTCGCCGGTGGGATTTCCCTGCCAGTCCCTGTAACCGGCTCCATAGTGACCGGTCGAAGTCGGAAAGCTGAAGGTCAGGCTGGTCAGGCCCCATTTGACCCCCGACAGGAGGCTGTTGATAGACGGGTCGCTGCTGAGCATGACTCCGGGCATGGTACTGTTCCCCAGATACGGACGTCGGAAATCCTCGCGCGTAATCGCAGCCGGGACACGACGGCACATCATCGTTAATGGCGGCTCACGACCGACATTTACGATATGTTATCACGTAATATTGTCAATAGAAGGGGGCTTGCCGCGTGCGAAGCGACGCGGGTGCGCTGGAACACAGAAGCGCGCCTTCGGCATCTTCTGCCGGACATCTCATGCGCGCCGAACCGGGTGAGGCGCTCGGGCGGGACATGGTCTCGGATCCTCCAGAGAGAAGCCGAGACCATTCGATTTAGGCTAGCGTGGCGGATGTACCGGTTACTTCGCAGCGATGACTGCGATTTCGACCTTGAACTGAGGAGCCGCGAGCTTCGCCTCGACGGTCGCGCGGGCAGGGGTGTTGCCGGGGGAGACCCAGGCATCCCATACGGCGTTCATTTCCTGGAACGTGGCCATGTCGGTGAGCCAGATATTGGCCATCAGGATCTTCGACTTGTCGGTGCCGGCCTCGGCGAGCAGGCTGTCGATGATCGTGAGGATTTCCTGCGTCTGCTCCGTGACGCTCTTGCCCGCGGTCTGATTGGCGACCTGACCCGCGAGATAGACCGTGTCGCCGTGAACGACGGCGCCGCTCATGCGGGGGCCGGGCTTGATGCGTTGAATCGTCATGAATTTTCCTTGCGCTTCTGAAAGAAGGGAGAAGGGCTTTTTCAGGGGTCGTCGGCTCAAGGTCAAGATCAGTACAGGCTCGTTCTCTGCCGCTCGGGCAGAGCCTTGTCGTAAGCCTCGCCGTCGAAGCGGTCGGCGCTCAGAGCAGAGAGGATCCGTCCGGCACTCGGCAGGGCTTCACGTGCCACATGCCTTTGCGGATTCCACAGCTCGGAGCGCAGGATCGCGCGGGCGCACTGAAAGAACACCGTGTCGACGGTGATTGCGATCACCGATTTCGGTGCCTTGCCGTCCACGGTGAAGCTCTCCAGCAGGGCAGGGTCGACGGAGATCGCCGCGCGACCGTTCACCCGGATCGTCTCGCCGATGCCGGGAACCAGGAAAAGCAGCGCCACATGCGGATCGCGGACGATGTTGCGGAGCGAGTCGATGCGGTTATTGCCGCGCCGGTCCGGCAGCAGCAGGGTCCTGTCGTCCTGCACCCGCACGAAGCCCGGCCCGTCCCCCCGCGGGGAGCAGTCGAGCCCCTCCGGCCCGCGCGTGGCGAGCGCCACGAACGGCGCAGCCTCGATGAAGGCGCGGTACTCGGGAACGATGCGCTGCGCTTCCTTCAGGATCGAGGCCTCGGCCGGCTGGCCGTAGAGGGCTTCGAGTTCGGCGATGGTGGAGATCGTGGCCGGCATGAAACGCCCCTCCTGAACCTGGACGGGAACAGGCATAACCCTGCCTCGTCTTTGCCGCAATGGAGGGATGCGTGACGCATCCTTGTGCCTTTGGAGACCATGTGAAAGAGCTTGCAGGCCGAGGAAACCTGCCATGAATTCCGCCACGACCTCCGCCACGAGCGCGAAAGACGCCAAGCGCCCGCCTTATGCGGGCTACGCCATGGCGGCCATCGGTGCGGCGCTGTTCGCCTCGAAGGGCATCATCATCAAGCTCGCCTATGCTGAAGGGATCGACGCGGAGACAACCTTGGCCCTGCGCATGATCCTGTCCCTGCCGTTCTATCTGGTCATCGGCATCCATGCCCTGGCGCATACGAGAGCCAAGGGCGAGCCCTTGCCGGACAGGAGGCTCGTCCTGCGCACGATCGGCGTCGGACTCGTAGGCTACTGGACATCGAGCTATCTCGACTTCAAGGGGCTGGAATATATCTCGGCGCATTTCGAGCGGCTGATCCTCTTCACCTATCCGCTCTTCGTGGTGCTGTTCGGGGCGGCCTTCTTTCGCCAGCCCATCAAGCCCAAGGCGCTCGGGGCCTTCGCCATCAGCTATGCCGGTCTGGCGCTGCTCTTCGTTCAGAACATGGCGGCTTCCGGCTCAGCCACGGGGGTAGGGGCTCTCTATGTGCTCTCCGCCGCGGTCACGTTCGCGCTCTATCAGCTCCTGGCCAAGCCCCTGATCATGAAGATCGGACCGCAACTCTTCACCTGCGTGGCGATGGGCGCGGCGGGCGTCGCCGTGATTCTCCAGTTCCTGGCTACCCATCCCTTCGAGGCCATCTTCGTCTCGCCCACCCTGTGGGGGATCGGGCTGGCGCTGGCTTTCGGCGCGACCGTGCTGCCGTCCTTCTTCCTGAGCGCCGCGCTCAAGCAGATCTCCGCGCAGGCCAACGCCACCATCGGCATGCTCAGCCCGGTGGTGACCATCCTGCTCGCCGTGGCCGTGCTCGGCGATACGGTGAGCGGTTCCGAATGGCTCGGCGCCGCCCTCGTCATTCTCGGTATCGGCTGGTTCACCCTGTCGGAGAGGAAAGGGTAGGGCGAGGGTCCGCTCAAAACCGCAGGATTTGTCAAAAGCTCTCCGCTTAAGATCAGGCAAACAGCTCAATCGGGGGCGGAGAATGGAAAAGCCGGTTTCGGAAAGCTACGCGAAACGTCTCACGCGCGTTTCGGCCCATATCCACGATCACCTGGATGAAGAACTCACCATCGATGTTCTTGCCGGGATCGCTTGCTTGTCACCTTACCATTGGCACCGGATCTACCATGGCTACTTCGGCGAAACGGTCGCGGTGACCATCAAGCGTCTGAGGTTGCAACGCGCTGCCGCCGATCTGGCTCATACGGACACGCCGATTCCGCAGATTGCGGCACGGGCGCGATATGACAGTCAAGCCTCCTTCACTCGCGCCTTCAGCGCCGCCTTCGGCCTGCCGCCTGCGAAATATCGCGAAGCCGGCGGCCACACGGTCTTCAAGGACTTAGCCCCCCGGGATGTTCAGGTCATGTACGACATCGCCATTGTCCAGGTTCCTGCCATGAACCTGCTCGCCGTCGATCACCGCGGCTCCTACATGAGCATCGGCAAGAGCTTCGATCTTCTGTTCACCACCCTTGCATCGCGCAACCTGATCAGGCCGAGCCTGCGGATGATCGGGATCTATCTCGACGATCCGACAAGCGTTCCGGAGTCTGAGCTGCGGTCTCAGGCCGGCGTCATCATCCCTGATCCTGTTGTCGCCGATGCTCCGCTTCTGACAACGGCCATCCGGGGCGGCGATCATGCCGTCCTGAGATACAAGGGTCCGTACGGCGATATGCGCGCGGCCTACGACTGGCTTTTCGGCCAGTGGCTACCCACGTCCGGCCGGGAAGCGGCCGATGCCCCGGTTTTCGAGGAATATCTCAACAGCCCGCGCGACACGCTGCCGACCGAGCTGCGGACGGACATCTATCTGCCGTTGGAATGAGATTTTGCTCGCGACAAAGAAAAAGGCGCGGCCGAAGCCGCGCCTTCCGTGTTCTTGGCAGGGTCCTTGGCAGGTCCGATGCCCTTATTCCCCGGCGTTTGCCGCCTTCTGCTGATCGCGCTGGGCCTTCTCGGCATCGCGCTCGGCCTTGAGCTGCTCGGTGATGTCCTCGCCGGTCTCCTGGTTGACCACCTTCATGGACAGACGGACCTTGCCGCGCTCGTCCATGCCGAGGAACTTCACCTTCACCTTGTCGCCTTCCTTAACGACATCCGTCACCTTGGCGACGCGGTTCTTGGCGAGCTCCGAGATGTGCACGAGGCCGTCGCGGGAACCGAAGAAGTTCACGAAGGCGCCGAATTCCATCACCTTCACGACCGTGCCGTCATAGATCACGCCGACTTCCGGCTCCGCCACGATGGAGCGGATCCAGTTGTAGGCGGCCTTGATCGACTTGCCGTCGGCCGAGGCGATCTTGATGAGGCCGTCGTCGTTGATGTCGATCTTCGCGCCGGTCTTCTCCACGATCTCACGGATGACCTTGCCGCCCGAGCCGATGACTTCGCGGATCTTGTCGACCGGGATCTGCATCGTCTCGATGCGCGGCGCATGCTCGCCGAGCTCGGCGCGCGGAGCGGTGAGGGCCTTGTTCATCTCGCTCAGGATGTGAGCGCGACCTTCCTTGGCCTGATCGAGCGCGACGCGCATGATCTCCTCGGTGATGCCGGCGATCTTGATGTCCATCTGGAGCGAGGTGATGCCCTGCTCGGTGCCGGCCACCTTGAAGTCCATGTCGCCGAGGTGATCCTCGTCTCCGAGGATGTCGGAGAGAACCGCGAAGCGCTCACCCTCGAGGATGAGGCCCATGGCGATGCCCGCCACCGGACGGCGCAGCGGCACGCCGGCGTCCATCAGGGCAAGCGACGAGCCGCAGACCGTGGCCATGGAGGAGGAGCCGTTCGATTCCGTGATCTCCGACACGACGCGGATCGTGTAGGGGAACTCGTGAGACGCCGGCAGCATCGGGTGGATGGCGCGCCAGGCGAGCTTGCCGTGGCCGATCTCGCGGCGGCCGGGCGAGCCCATGCGGCCCGTCTCACCGACGGAGTAGGGCGGGAAGTTGTAGTGCAGCAGGAAGGTCTCCTTGCGGGTGCCCTCCAGCTCGTCGATGAACTGCTCGTCCTCGCCGGTGCCAAGCGTCGCCACCACGAGAGCCTGCGTCTCGCCGCGGGTGAAGATCGCCGAGCCGTGGGTGCGGGGCAGAACGCCCACTTCCGACAGGATCGGACGAACGGTGCTGAGATCGCGGCCGTCGATGCGCTTGCCCTCGTCGAGGATGTTCCAGCGCACGATCTTGGCCTGGACTTCCTTGAAGACGGCCTTGACCTTCTCGGGATCGAACCTGGCTTCACCCTCTGCCGGGCAGAGCGCGTCCATGACCTTCGTCTTCACGGCGTCGACCGCGCTGTACCGGTCCTGCTTCTTGGTGATCTTGTAGGCCTCGCGCAGGTCCTTCTCGGCGATCTCGAGAACGGCCTTCTCCACGTCGGAGGCGTCGGCCGGCTGGAAATCGCGCGGCTCCTTGGCGGCCTTCTCGGCGAGGCGGATGATGGCCTCGATCACCGGCTGGAAGTGCTTGTGGCCGAACATCACGGCGCCGAGCATCACGTCCTCGGGCAGTTCCTTCGCCTCGGATTCGACCATGAGCACCGCGTCGGTGGTTCCGGCGACCACGAGGTCGAGAGAGGTCTGATCCATCTCCTGGAGCGGCGGGTTCAGCCTGTACTGGCCGCCGATATAGCCGACGCGGGCCGCGCCCACCGGGCCCATGAAGGGGACGCCCGAGAGGGTCAGGGCGGCCGAGGCCGCGACCATGGCCACCACGTCGGGATCGTTCTCCAGGTCGTGCGAGAGCACGGTCACGACCACCTGCGTCTCGTTCTTGTAGCCCTCGATGAAGAGGGGGCGGATCGGACGGTCGATGAGGCGGGAGACGAGGGTCTCCTTCTCGCTCGGACGGCCTTCGCGCTTGAAATAGCCGCCCGGGATGCGACCGGCCGCATAGGCGCGCTCCTGGTAGTTCACCGTGAGCGGGAAGAAGTCGACGCCGGCCTTCGGCTCCTTGGCGGAAACGACGGTGGCGAGCACGGTGGTCTCGCCGTAGGTGGCGACCACGGCGCCATCGGCCTGACGGGCCACGTGGCCGGTTTCGAGCGTGAGCTTGCGCCCACCCCAGATCAGTTCTTCGCGTTGTGTATCGAACATGTTTCGTCTTTCATGACAGCAGGAGCGGGGGCTCGATGCCATGAGCAAGACGGCAAGAGGCTCGTGAAGCGGGAAATCCCGTTCCTCCAAGCCCCTTGCGATCCTGCCATGGTCATCGCGTCATCCGTCTCCTCAAAGGGACGCCGGGACTTGTCTGAAGCCTCGCCAGCGCCGGAGCGAACCGGTCGGATTCTTTCATCCGATCCGTTCGTGGATCCCGGAGCTGATCCTCGTCGATCAGGTCCGGACATCCGTCCGGAGCCGTGCTCCGGACGGACAGTTCAAAAGCTTAGCGGCGGATGCCGAGCTTCTCGATCAGGGTCTTGTAGCGGCTCTCGTCCTTCTTCTTCAGGTAGTCGAGAAGCGAACGACGCGACGAGACGAGCTTCAGGAGGCCGCGACGGGAGTGGTTGTCCTTCGCGTGGGTCTTGAAGTGACCGGTCAGGTTGTTGATCCGCTCGGTCAGAATGGCGATCTGCACCTCGGGGGAGCCCGTGTCGCCAGCCTTCTGCGCGAATTCCTTGATAAGCGCGTTCTTGCGCTCGGCCGTAATCGACATCGCATATCCTTTCAGGTTTGCTTTTCGATGGGACCTTGGCCGTCTGGCTGAAGGTCCGGTTCGTCCGGGAAAGGCCGGGCCGGGATGTCGTCCAGCGCGGTCCGTCACCGGGACGGTCCTCGGGAAGGTCGACCCTCCGAGGCTGGCGCACCATACACGAATTGTGAACAAGTGCCAGCAGAATCCTTTTTGCCAAGCACGGCCAATGGGATGGGTCTGCGTGGCGCCGCCGTCGGAACAAGTTCTGGCGGCTGATGTTGGTGAACCAGACATCTCCAACATAGGAAGCCGACATCATGACCGCCAGCACCGCAGGCACGATGGACCTGACGTCCAACGAGACCGTGAAGAACATCTTCATCACCGGCCTTCAGAACGCGCATGCCCTCGAGAAGGAAGCGCTGCAGCTGATGCAGCGCCAAGTGGAGCGCTTCGAACACTACCCGGAAATGTCGGACCTGCTGCGCACCCATATCGCCGAGACGGAGGGCCAGGTGCGCCGTCTCGACGAGATGCTGCACACCTTCGGCGAGGACCGGTCGCTCCTGAAGGACATGGCGACCCAGTTCATGGCCAATATGGCGGCCGCAGGCCACATGCCCATGGCCGACGAGGTTCTGAAGAACACCTTCGCCAACCATGCCTTCGAGAATTTCGAGATCGCTTCCTACAAGTCCCTGATCGCCATGGCCGAGGCTGCCGGCCACCAGCGCTTCGTCCCGGCCCTGCAGGAGACGCTCCGGGAAGAGGAGAAGACGGCTCAAGCCATCCGCGACATGATCGAGCCGATCACGCAGAAGTATCTGATGCGGGAGGCGCAGGGCCTGAAGGCGGATCGGTGATCCGCAAGCGTCATCCCAGACGGCCTGAGCGATCCGGGACCGTTGAACATCTCTCCACGTCATGGCCGGGCTCGTCCCGGCCATCTCGATTTGAGAGGCATGCGCTCCTCTGGTCCGGATCACAGGCCCGAGGCCGGTGATGACGGCGGCGGGCGTTCTATGCCCCCAGATTGAACACTCGGTGCGGCACAAGTTCGCCGCGCTCGATGTCGCCCACGGCGACGAGGACGCCGTTGCAGGTGGCGTAGGCCTTCCCGGTGAGCGGAGCGTCGCGGCCGCGCAGGATGATGGACTGGCCGCGCATGAGGCGGCCGGCCATGTCGCGGCTCACGGGGACGGACGGGATCTCGCTCAGGGCCGATTCCACCGGGCGGAGCGCCGCCGGGTCGGTGGTGAGGTCGTCCACCGTGACCGCGTCGTGCTCGGTGAAGGGACCGACCCGCGTGCGGCGCAGTGCCGCGATATGGCCGAGGCAGCCCAAGCTCCGGCCGAGGTCGCGGGCGATGGCGCGCACGTAAGTGCCCTTGCCGCAATCCGCCTCGATCACCGAGCGGTTGCCGTCATGATGGACGAGCGCGAGGCGGTCGATCTCCACGGTGCGGGCCTGCAGCTCCACCACCTCGCCGTCGCGAGCGAGGTCGTAGGCCCGCTCGCCCTGGATCTTGATGGCGGAGAAGCGCGGCGGCACCTGCTGGATGGAGCCGGTGAAGCGCGGCAGAAGAGTCTCGATCTCGGAAGCGTCCGGCACCTTGTCCGTGCGCTCCACGACATCGCCCTCTGTGTCGTCGGTGTTGGTCTCCGCGCCCCAGGCCACGGTGAACACATAGGATTTGCGCCCGTCCATGATGAAGGGCACGGTCTTCGTGGCCTCGCCCAAAGCGATCGGCAGAATGCCGGAGGCGAGCGGGTCGAGCGTGCCCGCATGGCCCGCCTTCTTGGCCGAGAAACCGCGCTTGACCAGCGCGACCGCATGGGTCGAGGTCATCCCGACGCCCTTGTCGAGAATGATCCAGCCATTGATGTCGCGCTTCTTCGGGCGGTCGCCGTGAGGGCGGCGAGGGCGCTCCTCGGAACGGTCTTCAGTCATTGCTCTCACTCGTCGTTGTCGTCGTCGGCCTGGTCCGCGTCGGGCTTGCCCGTGTCGCGCGCCACCCGTTCGGAGCGCAGCAGCGCGTCGATGCGGGCGGCCTCGTCGAAGCTCTCGTCGCGCCGGAAGCGGAGATCGGGCGCGAATTTCAGGTTCACCCGGCGGGCGACCTCCTGACGCAGGACCTTCTTGTTCTTGTCGAGCGCCTTGATCACCGCGTCTTCGTCCCTGCCGCCGAGCGGCATCACATAGGCGGTCGCGAGCTTCAGGTCCGGCGACATGCGCACCTCGGGAATGGTGATGACGTGTCTCGTCAGAACGTCGTCCTGAAGATCGCCGCGGGAGAGCACCTCCGCCAAGGCGTGGCGCACGAGCTCGGCGACGCGCTGCTGGCGCTGGGATGGGCCGGTGGTTTGTTCGAAACGTTTTGCCATGGGTCATCCTCCGGGATTGGACCGGATCGATCAAAAGGGATCATGGCCGGGAATGACCCGGCCATGACGATTGTTTCAGGTCTGTCGAAAAGGAACTCGGGCGGCTGTCTTTCCATCGCCGATCCGGCGAACCGAGGCCCGTTTCGCCGGATTGAGCTTTTAGAGCGACCGCTTCACCTCTTCCACGCGGTAGCACTCGATCACGTCGCCTGCGCGCATGTCCTGGTAGTTCTCGAAGGCCATGCCGCAATCCTGGCCCGAAGTGACCTCGCGGGCATCGTCCTTGTAGCGCTTGAGCTGGGACAGCTTGCCTTCGTGGATGACCACGTTGTCGCGGATCAGGCGGACATTGGCGCCGCGCTGCACCACGCCGTCGGTGACGCGGCAGCCTGCGACCTTGCCGACCTTCGACACGTTGAACACCTCAAGGATCTGCGCCTCGCCGAGCCGCTCTTCGCGCAGTGTCGGGGCCAGAAGTCCCGACATCGCCGCCTTCACGTCATCCACGAGGTCATAGATGATGTTGTAGTAGCGGATCTCGATGCCGGCGCGTTCGGCGGCCTCGCGCGCTTCCTTGTGGGCGCGCACGTTGAAGCCGAGGATGATCGCACCGGAGGCCTCCGCCAGCGTGACGTCGGATTCCGAGATCGCGCCGACGCCTGCCTGGATGATCCGGGCGCCCACTTCCTCGTTGCCGACCTTCTCGAGGGCGCCCGCGATGGCTTCCGCCGAGCCCTGCACGTCCGCACGGATCACGAGCGGGAATTCCTTGCGGCCCGCTCCGGCCTTCAGGTCGCGCATCATGTCGACCAGCGTGCGTCCGGCCGAGCCCATGCGGGCGGCGGCGCGTTCGCGCTTCTGGCGGGCGCGGTACTCGGTGATCTCGCGGGCGCGGGCTTCGGATTCGACCACCGCGACGCGGTCGCCCGCTTCCGGCGTGCCGTTGAAGCCCAGCACCTCGACCGGAACCGAGGGACCGGCCTCCTTCACGCTGGAGCCCACATCGTTGATCAGCGCGCGCACGCGGCCCCATTCGGCGCCGGCCACCACGATGTCGCCGGTGTGCAGCGTCCCGCGCTGGACGAGAACCGTGGCCACCGGGCCGCGACCCCGATCGAGCTTGGCTTCGATGACGGTGCCCTCGGCCGAACGGTCCGGGTTCGCCTTCAGGTCGAGAATTTCGGCCTGGAGCTGGAGACCTTCGAGCAATTCGTCGAGACCCTGGCCGCTCTTGGCCGATACCTCGAATTCGAGGGTCTCGCCGCCCATGGATTCCACGACGATCGAGTGCTGGAGCAGCTCGGTGCGCACCCGCTGCGGGTTGGCTTCCGGCTTGTCCACCTTGTTGATCGCCACGATCAGCGGCACGCCGGCCGCCTGTGCGTGGGTGATCGCCTCGATGGTCTGGGGCATGACGCCGTCATCGGCCGCCACCACGAGCACGACGATGTCCGTCACCTTGGCGCCGCGGGCGCGCATGGCGGTGAAGGCCGCGTGGCCGGGGGTGTCGATGAAGGTGATCTTGCCGCCGAGCGGCGAGGTCACCTGATAGGCGCCGATGTGCTGCGTGATGCCACCGGCTTCTCCGGAAACCACGTTGGTCTTGCGAATCGCGTCGAGCAGCGAGGTCTTGCCGTGATCGACGTGGCCCATGATGGTGACCACGGGCGGACGGGCCGAGAGGTTCTCGTCCGTGTCCGGCGTGTCGAAGAGGCCTTCCTCGACGTCCGATTCCGCGACGCGCTTCACCGTGTGGCCGAGCTCCTCCGCGACGAGCTGCGCGGTATCGGCGTCGATCACGTCCGTGATCTTGTGCATCTGTCCCTGCTTCATCAGGAACTTGATCACGTCCACGGCCCGCTCCGACATGCGGTTGGCGAGCTCCTGGATCGTGATCGTTTCCGGAACCGTCACCTCGCGAGAGATCTTCTCCTTCTGCTCCACCTGGCGATGGCCCATCAGACGCTGGTTACGGCGACGAAATGCCGCGAGCGAGCGTGTGCGCTCGTCGTCATCCGAAGTCGCATTGGCAAGCGTCAGGCGGCCACGGCGGCGCTCCTCACCGGGAGCGGTCTTCGTGGGCTTCGGAGCAGGTACTGGCTTTGCCGCGCCACCGGGGCGACGGGCCGCCCGCGGTGCCTCTTCATCATCGATCTCGACGGCAGGGGCACGGGTCACAACCGGCGGGGCGGTGCGGGCATTGGGCTTCGCCGTTGCCGGATCCGGAATGACCGGAGCCGGGGGACGGGCCATATGGTTCAGGCTCGGCGGGCGGCCGCCAGCGGTGCCGCCGGTCGCGCGCGGACCACCGAAACCACCCGAGCGGGGGCCGTCGCTACGCGGGCCGTCCGAACGGAAGCCGCCGGGGCGGCCTTCACCACGCGGACCACCCTCGGACCGGAAGCCGCCGGAGCGCTGGCCATCCGGGCGCGGACCACTTTGACGACCTTCGCCGCGCGGACCGCCTTCGGAGCGGAAGCCGCCGGGGCGGCCTTCACCACGCGGACCACCTTCATGGCGCGGAGCCGGGCCACGGTCGCGGGCTTGTGCGGGGGCCGCGGTCTGGGCGGGGGCAGGGGCAGCTGCCTCGCCAAGGCGACGGCGGGCCTCGTCCTCGGCGCGGCGCTTGCGCTCCTCGTCCTGACGACGGCGTTCCTCTTCCTCGCGCTTGCGGGCTTCGGCCGCTTCGCGGTCCTTGGCCTCGGCGGCCTCGCGCTCGGCGCGGCGGGCCGCTTCCTCGGCTTGGCGCTTGCGCTCTTCCTCTTCCCGGCGGCGGGCGTCGGCCAGAGCGTTCATGCGGGCATCGCGCTCCTGATCGGAGAGCGTTTGCAGCACCACGCCGGACCGGGGCGCATTGGAGGAGGGGCCGGAGCGCTGCGGGCGTCCGCCCTGAGGAGCCGAGGGCCTTCCCGCCGGCGCAGCCGCCTTCGGCGCGGCAGCGGGGGCTGCAGCCTGGGAGGCGGCCGGCTTGTCGTCCTTCGCCCCACCGGGGCCAACGGCAGGGCGACGCTTCACAGTCTCGACCACGACCGCTTTCGAACGGCCATGGGAGAAGCTTTGGCGCACCGTGCCTTGCTCGACCGGGCGCTTCAGAGACAGCGTCTTGGACGACACGTGGAGAGTCTTGTCGCCCTGGTTTTTCGTATCACTCATTCCGCTAATGTTCCTGCGGGTTTCAAAATCGTGGGTTCGCCGGTCTCGTTTCCGAGGCCAGATGGATCGGCTCCGATGCCGCAATAGGTGCGGTAACGATGCCAGCGGTTCAGAAAGCCGTCGCTCCCAGCGCCCGCGACGAGGGCAGCATGTATCACATGTGACCGGCCTAATGCCAAATCCAATTCGCCAATTGACAATACTTGGATGACCGGAAAGCTAGATATTGCCTCGCCGAGGCGTTTTCGCAACGGGTTCGCCAATTTTCTTCGCCCATCTTCGGCCGCCTCTGCGGCATGAATAAGGGCGATAATGGGCTTATCCGTGATGGCCGACTCGACTTTCTGGAAGCCGGTGACGACGCAGCCCGCCTTGTTGGCGAGGGCGAGAGCCTGCCTCATGTCGTCGCGAAGGAGACGCTCGACGTCTTGGGACAGGGTCTCGGAGGCTCTGGCCTCCGTCTTGAAGGCGCGGGAGAAGAGGCGGCGCTTGACCGCCTCGTCCACCATGTCCGCCCGGGCCGTCACCCAGACGCCCCGACCGGGAAGCTTGTGCCTGAGATCGGGAACGACTTGGCGGTCGGGCCCGAGGACAAAGCGGATCAGTCCCGCGGGGCTTTGCGCCTCGCGGGTAACGATGCAGGTGCGCTCCGGTTCATGCCGCGGCACGGGTGCTGACCTCGCTTTGCCATCGTCTGTTAGGACGGCTGAGCCTCGGTCTCGGCCTCGTCGGCCGATCCCTCGGTCTCTACGGTTTCTTCAGGCTGCTCGATCCAGCCGGCTTTCACGCGGGCGGCCATGACCATGGCCTCGGCCTCCGTACGGGACACGTCGAAGCCGTCGAGCGCACCCTTGTAGCGTGTCGCCTCGGCGCCCTTGCCCTCCGTCCAGCCCACGAGATCGTCGGTGGCGCAGCCCGCCAGGTCCTCGACCGTCTTGATGTCGTTCTCGCCGAAGGCCACCAGCATGGCGGTGGTGACGCCGTCGATGTCCTTCAGCTCGTCGGAGACGCCAAGCTCGTTGCGGCGGGCCTCGTTCTCGGCCTCGATGCGGGCGATGTAATCGCGGGCGCGGTTCTGGATCTCGGCGGCGGTGTCCTCGTCGAAGCCCTCGATGGAGGCAACCTCGGCGGGATCCACATAGGCGATTTCCTCCACCGAGCGGAAGCCTTCGGAGGCGAGCAGCTGGCCCACCACCTCGTCCACGTCGAGGGCGTTCATGAACAGATCGGTGCGCTCGGCGAATTCCTTCTGGCGGCGCTCGGATTCCTCGGCCTCCGTGAGGATGTCGATGTCCCAGCCGGTGAGCTGCGAGGCCAGGCGCACGTTCTGGCCGCGGCGTCCGATGGCCAGCGAGAGCTGATCGTCGGGCACCACCACCTCGATGCGGTCGGCCTCCTCGTCGAGCACCACCTTCACCACTTCGGCGGGCTGGAGCGCGTTGACGATGAAGGTCGCCTGATCGGGGGACCACGGAATGATGTCGATCTTCTCGCCCTGGAGCTCGCCGACGACCGCCTGGACGCGGGAGCCGCGCATGCCCACGCAGGCGCCGACCGGGTCGATGGACGAATCGCGGGACGACACGGCGATCTTGGCGCGGGAGCCCGGGTCGCGGGCCACTGCCTGCACGGTGACGATGCCGTCATAGATCTCCGGCACTTCCGAGGCGAAGAGCTTCGCCATGAACTGCGGATGCGTGCGGGACAGGAAGATCTGCGGACCGCGCGTCTCGCGGCGCACGTCGAAGAGATAGGCGCGGATCCGGTCGCCCGGGCGGAACGTCTCGCGGGGGATCAGCTCGTCGCGGCGGATGATCGCCTCGCCACGACCGAGATCGACGATCACGTTGCCGTATTCGACGCGCTTAACCGCGCCGTTCACGATCTCGCCGATGCGGTCCTTGTATTCCTGGTACTGGCGGTCGCGCTCGGCGTCCCGCACCTTCTGCACGATCACCTGCTTGGCGGACTGGGCCGCGATGCGACCGAAATCGAAGGGCGGCAGGGTATCGGCGATCACGTCGCCCATCTGGGCGGCCGGGTTGTGGCGGGCGCGGGCTTCCGAGAGGGTGATCTCGCGGGAATCGTTCTCCAGCGCTCCGTCCTCGACCACCAGGAGGTGGCGCGACAGGCGCAGCTCGCCGGTCTTCGGGTTGATCTCGGCGTGAATGTCGGTCTCCGCCCCGTACCGCGAGCGGGCGGCCTTCGCGATGGCGTCCGCCATGGCGTCAAGCACGATCTGCTTGTCGATCACCTTCTCACGCGCGACCGCATCGGCGATCTGCAGAAGTTCAAGCCTGTTGGCGCTCACAGCCATCGAGGTCACTCCTTAATTCGGTTTCTTGTCGGACGGGCTGCGCGGTTCCGGCGCTTCCACCACATCCGTATCTTCATCCAGATCGTCCGTGGTCGGCGCGGTGCCCCGGCGCAGCGACTCACGGATCAGGTCGTCCGTCAGAACGAGATGCGCTTCGCCCAGATCGGTCAGGGGCAGGCGCGCGACGGGCTCCAGCCCCTCCTTCACGTCCGGGAGCTCGACCACGAGTCTTCCGTCCTCGATGCCCCGGAGAAAGCCCCGGAAACGCTTGCGGCCGTCCATCGGCACAGCCATCTCGATCTTCGCCTCGTAGCCGGTCCAGCGCTCGAAGTCGCTGGCGCGCACCAGGGGGCGGTCGATCCCCGGCGAGGAGATTTCGAGATAATAGGCGCGATCGATGGGATCTTCGAGATCCAGAACCGGCGAAATCGCGCGGCTCACCGTCTCGCAATCGTCCACCGACATGGTGCCGTCCGGCCGCTCCGCCATGATCTGTACGGTGCAGCCATTGGTGCCGGTGACCTTCACCCGCACGAGGTTGAAGCCCAGATCCTCGATCACGGGCTCTACGATGGCGGCCACCCGGGCGGCAACGCCGTTTTCCGTAATCAGCCGCTTGTCGCGTTCGTTCGTCATGGCTCTCCGAAGCTCCGGTAATCAAGCAATAAAAAAGAGCGGACCCGGCGGGGCCCACTCTCGACCAGCAGCTTCACGCTGCAACCAGAGCTGACAACCGCAGATATACCGATTCATGCCCAAAAAGGCAAGGGTCTGCGAAAGGGGCCTCTGCCGCGGACCCCCGCCCTTCAGCCAAGAGCATCACGTTCTCGCGGCCGCAATGAGGCTATGCTAGAGGAACCTGTTCCTCGGAGGGTCCGTCGTGAAGATCTCCCGCGTGCTCCTTGTCCTCGTGCTGCTGCTGGCGGCGGCGGGAGCCTATTGGCGCGTCAGCCGGCCGCCGGAGGTCGCCACCGCAGCGCCCATGCGGGGCGATGCGGCGGAGATCGTCTATGCCACGGGGGTCGTCGAGCCGCGCACCTGGGCCAAGGTCACGCCCCTCCTGCGGGAGCGGATCGTCGCGCTGTGCAACTGCGAAGGCGAGCCCGTGGAGAAGGATGCCGTGCTCGCCCGCCTCGACGACCGTCAGGCTCAGGCGAGCCTCTCCGAGCTGCGCGCCCGCCAGAGATTCGCCCGAGCCGACTACGAGCGGGTATCCGCCCTGCTCGAGCGGAGGGTCGCCAGCGAGCAGTCCCTCGACCGGGCACGCAGCGAGCTGAGCCAGATCGAAGCGCTGATCGCCGGCCAGGAGACCAAGCTCGAGACCTACATCCTGCGGGCGCCCATGAGCGGCGTCGTCCTGCGCCAGGACGGGGAGGTGGGCGAAGTCGCCGAACCGGGCACGGTTCTGTTCTGGGTCGGCGAGCCGCTGCCCCTGCTGGTGGAAGCGGACGTGAACGAGGAGGACATCCCGCGCGTGGCCGTGGGCCAGCGCGCCGTTCTTAAGGCCGATGCATTTCCCGATCGCATCCTGGAGGCGAAGGTCGATTCCATCACGCCGAAGGGAGACCCCGTGGCCAAGACGTATCGGGTGCGCCTCGCCCTGCCGGAGGACACGCCGCTTCTCATCGGCATGACCGTGGAGGTGAACGTGATCGTGCAGGTCTCGTCCGGTGCGCTTCTCGTGCCGACGAACGCCCTGCGCGGCGGCTCTCTCTTCATCGTGGAGAACGGGGTCGCCCGCCGGCGCGACGTGACGGTCGGGATTCGCGGAGCGAGCAATACCCAGATTCTCTCCGGTCTCGGCGAGGCCGGGCGCGTGATCGTGCCGTTTCCGGAGGATCTCGCCGACGGAGCGAAGGTGAAGGAAAGGGGAGGCTGAAGCCATGCGCCTCATCCTGGAGCTGGCTCTCATCCATATCGCCGGGCGCGGCCGCCAAACCATGGTGGCCATTCTCGGCGTGGCGCTGGGCGTGGGCTTCTCCATCGCCATGGCCGCCCTCATGCAGGGCACGGAGAAGGACTTCATCGCGCAGCTCGTCGACACCATGCCCCATGTCCAGATCTCGGACGAGCGCCGCACGCCGCGCCGCCAGCCGGCGGAGGACCTGTTCTCGGCCGTGCAGTTCGAGGGCCTGAGGCCGAAGGAGGACCGGCGCGGCATCCTCAATCCCGCCGCCGCGACCGCAGCCCTGCAAGCCTGGGTGCCGGGACGCATGGCGCAGAGCCTGCGCACCCAGGGCGTGGTGCGCTATGCCGGACGGGATGTCGGCGTCTCCATCATCGGCATCGAGCCGGAGACCGAGGCGACCGTTTCATCGGTGGCCGGCGATTTCGTGCAGGGAAGCTTCGCTTCGCTGCAGGCGGGGGGCAACAACATCGTCGTCGGCGACACCCTGGCACAGCGGCTCGGCGCATCCATGGGCACGACGATCCAGCTCGTCTCGCCCACGGGCCAGTCCCGCGGCTTCAAGATCGTCGGGCAATTCCACACGGGCAACAACGCGCGGGACGAGGGCGAGACCTATGTGCTTCTCAAGAACGCGCAGATCCTTTCCGAGCGTCCCAACGCCATCAACGACATCCGCCTGCGCCTCGACGATCCCGAGGCCGCGCCGCGCGTGGCCCGGCAGGTGGAGGCGGAGCTGGGCTACAAGGCCGTGCCCTGGCAGGAGGCGAACGAGTCGCTGCTCGAGGCGCTCGTGGTGCGCAACGTGGTGATGTACACGGTGGTCGGCGCGATCCTGCTGGTCGCGGGCTTCGGGATCTACAACATCATCTCCACCATCACCCACGAGAAGGCGCGCGACATCGCGATTCTGAAATCGCTCGGCTTCACCCAAGGAAACATGCGCCGTCTGTTCCTGATCGAGGGACTCGCCCTGGGGATGGCCGGCTCCGCCGTCGGCTGGGTGATCGGCTTTCTGCTGTGCTTCGCGCTCTCGCAGGTGGAGTTCAAGCTGTCCGGCGCGGCCGTCGGCCGCGAGCTCACGCATCTGCCGCTCTTCTGGTCGCCGTGGCATTATGCGATCGCCTCGGGCTTCGCGCTCGTCTCGGCCGGCGTGGCGGGTTACCTGCCCGCGCGGCAGGCGGCGCGGCTCAATCCCGTCGATATCATCCGGGGGGCCACATGAGTGCGCTGATCGAAGCCGATCATCTCACGCGCGTCCTTCCCGCCATCGTGCCCGTGACCCTGGTGCGCGACGTGTCGCTCTCCGTCGGCGAGCGGGAATTCGTGGCGATCACGGGCCCGTCCGGCTCCGGCAAGTCGTCGCTGCTCTACCTGCTCGGCCTGCTCGATCGCCCGACCGGGGGCACCTTGAGGATCGGAGGACGGGATACCTCGCAACTCGACGATGCCGCCCTGGCGCAACTGCGGCTCGAAAGCCTCGGCTTCGTGTTCCAGTTCCACTTCCTGCTGCCGGAATTCAGCGTGCTGAAGAACGTGGAACTGCCGATGCGCAAGGCTGGACGCCTGTCGGCCTCGGAGATGCGCGAGCGCGCGGCGGGGCTTCTGGAGGATCTCGGCCTTGCGGGCCATCTCGACAAAACGCCCGATCAGCTGTCGGGCGGACAGCGTCAGCGCGTGGCGGTTGCGCGCGCGCTCGCCAACGATCCGCATGTGGTGCTGGCCGACGAGCCGACCGGAAGCCTCGACAGCAAGAGTTCGGAGCAGGTCTTCGCCATCCTGCGGGATCTGGTGAAAAAGCGCGGCAAGACCGTGGTGGCCGTCACGCACGACATGGAGATCGCCGCGCGCGCGGACCGGCGCGTTCACCTCGTGGACGGCAAGGTCGTGAGCGACGAGCGTGTGGCTCAGGCAACGGTCTGACCGGCGTCAGACGCGCACGAAGGTGAGATAGCTCGGCACGCGCCCTTCGCGGATGGCCTTCGCTTCGTAGCGGGTGCCGGGCCAGCCCTCGTAGGGCCGGCGCCAATCGTCGGCCCGTGTCGCCGTCCAGCGGAAATGGTCGGAGCGCAGCACGCGGGCCAGCACCCAGCCGATATAATCGTCGATGTCGCTCGCGAAGCGCAGCTCCGCGCCGGGCTTCATCACGCGGGCCAGCATCGTGAGCATCTCGTCCGAGACGAGGCGGCGCTTGCGTTGGCGGCGTTTCGGCCACGGATCGGGGTAGAGGATGTAGACCCGGTCGAAGCACCCCTCTGGCAGGGTCGGCAGCAGCTTGGTGACGTCGTCGTCCCACACGCGGATGTTGTCGAGCTTCTCGTGGTCGATGGCGGCCAGCAGTTTCGCCATGCCGTTCACGAAGGGCTCGCAGCCGATGAAGTCGACGTCCCGGTGAGTGCGGGCCTGGGCCGCGAGATGCTCGCCGCCGCCGAAGCCGATCTCGAGCCATGTCTCCCGCGCCTGACCGTTCGGGAACTGGCCCGCGGGAGCGCCGCCCGGAAAAACGCGAATCGCGGGCAGCAGGTTCTGGATGAGATCGTCCTGGCCGGAGCGAAGCTTCTTGCCCTTCCGGCGCCCGAAGAAAGCGCCGGCGCGCTGATGTGCCTCGCTCATCAAAGATAGCTCCTAAACGGGCGTGATCGTCTCGGGAGACCGGGATCCGCTATTCGCTCTGCCGGAGCTCCGGTTCCGGATCATGCCTTTAGCGGAAGGCCGCCTTCAGGCTGTCGACGAGATCGGTGCGCTCCCAGGAGAAGCCGCCATCCGCGTCCGGCCTCCGGCCGAAATGGCCATAGGCCGAGGTGCGTGCATAAATCGGCTTGTTGAGGCCGAGATGCGTCCGGATGCCGCGCGGCGAGAGGTCCATCGCCTCCATGAGCACGGCCTCGAGCTTGTCCTCGCTCACCTTGCCGGTCTCGTGCAGGTCCACGTAGATCGACAGGGGCTTGGCCACCCCGATGGCATAGGAGAGCTGCAGGGTGCAGCGGTCGGCGAGGCCTGCTGCCACCACGTTCTTGGCGAGATAGCGGGCTGCGTAGGCGGCCGAGCGGTCCACCTTGGTCGGGTCCTTGCCGGAGAAGGCGCCGCCGCCGTGCGGGGCCGCGCCGCCATAGGTGTCCACGATGATCTTGCGGCCGGTGAGGCCGCAATCGCCATCGGGGCCGCCGATCACGAACTTGCCGGTGGGATTCACGTGCCAGACGGTCTGGGGGGAGATCCAGCCCTCGGGCAGGGTCTGGCGGATCGTGGGCTCGACGATGGCGCGCACGTCATCGGAGGAGAGGGTCTCGTCCAGGTGCTGCGTGGACAGGACGATCTGCGTGGCGGCGACCGGCTTGCCGTTCTCGTAGCGGACCGTGACCTGGCTCTTGGCGTCGGGGCCGAGCTTGGCGGCATCGCCCTGCCTGGTCTTGCGGGCCGCGGTCAGGTTCTCGAGAATCTTGTGGGCGTAGTAGATCGGCGCCGGCATCAGCTCGGGCGTCTCGCTGCAGGCATACCCGAACATGATGCCCTGGTCGCCCGCGCCCTCGTCCTTGTTGCCGGAGGCGTCGACGCCCTGTGCGATATGCGCCGACTGGGCGTGCAGGTAGACATCGATCTCGGCGCTCTTCCAGTGGAAGCCTTCCTGCTCGTAGCCGATATCCTTGACGGCGTTGCGGGCGAGCTCGATCACCATGTCCTTGGTGATCGATTCGGGGCCACGAACCTCGCCGGCGATGACGATGCGGTTGGTGGTCGCCAGAGTCTCGCAGGCCACGCGCGCTTCCGGCTCTGCCGCCAGATACGCATCGACGACGGTATCGGAGATCCGGTCGCAGACTTTGTCCGGATGGCCTTCGGATACCGACTCGCTGGTGAAGAGATAGCTTGACCGCCGCACGACAGGATTCCTTTGAGGCAAATGCAAAAGCTGCGCCTACAGGCAATGATAGGCGTGTCTTCTGGTCATGCCTTACAGCAAAGGAAAGGTCAAGCGAACGCGTTCTTTATGTCGAACGTTCTTATTCTTCATGGGTAGCGAGGGACGCCACGAGCTGCACGATGCTCTTGCGAACCTTGGAACTCTTGATCTCGGTGAAGGTCCGGATGAGCTGGAGGCCTTCCGGAGTAGACATCACATCGGCGATGTAGGGAGAGGCTCCCTCCTCCGCGAAGCCGGAACCGGCCTTCCCGCTCTTGATGCCGTCAAAGAAGAAGTGGATGTCAACCTCCAAGATCTTCGCAATATCTACGAGCCGACCCACGCTGATCCGGTTCATTCCCTTTTCGTACTTCTGCACCTGCTGAAAGGTAAGGCCGAGCAATTCGCCAAGTTTTTCCTGACTCATGCCAATCGAGATACGTCGCATGCGGACGCGCGTGCCGATTTCCTTATCGATTAAGCTGGTCGACTTCTTCATAGCCCCACGCTTCCATGTCAAAGCTAACGTAACGTCGGACCCAACTTGTCTTATAAAGATGTGGCTCTTTGTTTTCGACGTACAGTCAAGGCCATTAAGCAGATCGTGAGCAGCGCCGTCAAAGAAAAGCTTCTTGTTTTCGGGGAATGAATAGCTTCCAGCGCAACCGGAAGCTCTGTGTCTAATATACCCTCTACCCCAAGTGGAAGACTGTCCACAATCCGGCCGTAAGGGTCGACAACGGCTGAGATTCCCGTATTGGCCGCCCTTACCAGAGGGAGGCCTTCCTCTACGGCACGCAGGCGAGCCTGCGCGAAGTGCTGATACGGCCCGGTCGTCTGCCCGAACCAGCCGTCGTTCGTGACGTTGAGGATCAGGTTAGGACGCGGTCCGTCACCCTCGGGCAGGACCTCGCCGGGGAAGATCGCCTCGTAGCAGATCGTGGCGGCAACCGGCGGTAGGCCGGGGACGGAGAGGGCTTCGCGCCGCCCGCTGGGCTCGAAACCGCCCGGAATATGCACGAACTGGCGCAGGCCCGCCGCCCGGATCAGGGTATCCAGGAACTCAGGCACATACTCGCCGAAGGGGACGAGGTGCACCTTGTCGTAGGAGCCGAGAATGGTGCCACGGTCGTCGATGACCTGGATGGCGTTGTAGAACTTGCCGACAGCCGCGCCCGGCAACGGCTCGTCCATGCGGGCGGCGCCCGTGATCAGCACCGAGCCCGGCTCCAGAAGGCCTCCGATCTGGGCGAGCGAGGCCGGATCCCGGTGAAGCAGGAACGGGAAGGCCGATTCCGGCCAGATGATATGAGTGGCGTCCGCGAGGGAGCGGCCGTCGCGCCCCGGGCTGGCGCTCAAGGTCAGGTAGTGCCTCATGATCGCGTCGCGGTTGCGCGGATTGAACTTGGCATCCTGCGCCAGGTTGGGCTGCATGATGCGAAGGCGCACGTTCTCGACCGTCGCGACGGGCGCGGCGGGAATGCGCCAGACGCCGAAAGCCCCGAGTGCCACAAGAGCCGCCGCCCCGAGGGCCGGCATCGTCCACCGCCCAAGGGCGGTGCGGCCCGTGAGGATCACGGCCGGAGAGGCGCCGATGGCGAGGGAGAGGAAGCACAGGCCATAGAGGCCGAGGAACGGGGCGCTCTGCATGAGCCAGATGTTCTGGCCGAGCGCCATGCCGGGATTGTTCCAGGGAAAGCCGGTGAAGAGATGGCCCCGCAGCCATTCGCTCGCCGTGAGCGCGACGGCGAAAGCGAGAATGCGCGAGGCGTCGGGGAGCCAGAGCAGGCGGGCGAGCGCGAAACCGAAGGCCGTGAAGAAGGCCAGGAGAGCAGGCAGTCCCAGGACGCCGAAGGGCAGGGCCCAGGCGAACTGGTCGGCTTCCACCAGAAAGGCCGCGCCGAGCCACCAGAGCCCGGCCACGAAATAGCCGAAGCCCCAGAGCCAGCCGGCGAGCGCGGCCGATCCGAGGGAGGCCCGGCGGGAGAGGCCGCTCTTGGCGGTTCCGTCGATCAGCCAGATGGCGGGCGTCAGCGAGACGGCGAGCGCCGGCAGGAAGCCGAAAGGCGGCATGGCCAGCGCGCCCAGAGCGCCCGCCGCAAGGCACAGAAGCGAGCGACGCCATCCTCGGCCGAGGATGACGCGATCGGCCAGGGGGATCATTCCGCCGCAGCGTTTTCAGGACGCGGAGCGGCGTTCGCGGGCTCTCCGACGACCGTTTCGGGGGCGACGTGCTGGAGGATGCGCAGGCGCTTGACCCGGCGCGGATCGGCGTCGAGCACCTCGAACTCCAGGCCCCTCGGGCCCTCGATGACCTCGCTGCGCGAGGGCACGCGACCGGCCAGCGTCACGATGAAACCGCCGATCGTGTCGATGTCCTCGGCCCCCTCCTCCTCCGAGAGATCGACGCCGAGCGTCTCCGTGACCTCGTCGAGGCTTGCCCGGGCATCGGCAATGTAGGTGCCGTCCGCCGCCAGGGCGATGGTGACGTCCTCCTCCTCGTCGTGCTCGTCCTCGATGTCGCCCACCACCATCTCCACGAGGTCCTCGATGGAGACGAGGCCGTCCGTGCCGCCGTATTCGTCGATCACGAGGGCCATGTGGGTGCGGGTCGCCTGCATGCGCACCAGCAGGTCGATGGCGGGCATCGAGCGCGGCACGAAGAGCACGGGGCGAAGGATGTTGGCTTCGGCCAGGGTCATGGACAGGTCGATCTGACCGAGGCTCGGCGGGGGCGTGTCGTCGCTCGCGCCGCCTTCCGAGGCGCCGCTGTCGGCCCGCATGGCGATGAAGTCGAGGAAGTCCCGGATATGGACCATGCCCTTCGGGTCGTCGAGGGTATCGCCATAGACAGGAAGGCGGGAATGGCCGGCTGTGCGGAAGAGGTTCAACAGCTCGCCGAGATTGGTGTCGGCGGCCACGGCCACGATGTCGGCACGGGGCACCATCACGTCGTCCACCCGGATCCGATGGAAGGAGAGCACGTTCTTGAGCATCGCTCTCTCTTGAGGCGAGAAGTCCG
>JAPSLB010000010.1 GCA_031181145.1 Microvirga sp. | reverse complement strand
CCCGAGATCGCCTGGTCGAAGGTCACGTCGAGGGCCATGCGCTCCTCGTTGAGATCGACAACCTCGACATGGGCCTTGCCGCCCTTGGCGAAGGTGAGCGTGAAGCGCATGTCCTGAGGGTCGAAGGTAACGTCCCTCAGGTTTGCCACAGGACGCTGATCGATCTCCACCGGGCCGACGATGAAGGACGAGCCATAGGCTGTCCATTCCAGGTGCTGCGGCGGCAGCGGCTTGATGCGCCAGTATCCGTCTCCCGGGTACATGGCGATCACCTCTTCCGCCTTGCCTTCGTGCTTCTTCAAGAGCTGGAGCAGGTGGACATCGCGTGAAACCTTGCCTCCGATGGTGACCGTCACGTCGGTAGGACGCCAGAACTCGCTGAAAGTCAGCCCCATGATGCGCATTCGATCATCCTCATAGAGGGTGTGCATCGCGGGATGGGGCTTCGTGGAGGTCTCCTCGGAAATGTCCTCGCAAGCCGTCCAGTCCGGCTCCCATCGATCCTGGCGAAGGCTGCCCATATAGGCGGGGTGGACGGTCTCGATCCGGAAGCTCTTCACCGAGGGTGAAGCGAAGTTGATGGCGACATTATCTTTTTCGGCGCAGAGCACCGGCTCGCTCGCATTCGTGACTTGGACGGCCAAGCCGTCGAGGGTGGCGGCCTGCGCCATGGGGGCGAAACCCGAGAAGCCAAGAGCGAAAAGTCGGAGGAACAATGCGCGCGCCATCAAACCGTCTCAAAAAGTTGTCCAAGCTCGTATGAGCCGCACAGATAGCTCGGCGGTCACCCCCCGTCGAGCGGCCTGTTGATGGGACATGGCTGCCATCCTATCTCCGCGATTAGGGTTCGGGGGAAGCCTGTGATAAAGTGCCTCGAAGAGGCAAGCTTGGCTGTCGGCAGCCTGGTGCCCTGAACCCCTGACGAGAAGGTTCCCTTCCTGAGTTCATCGATGATGCGCCTTGTTTTGAGTCTGTCGGACAATCCCGCCACGACCTCGGTCGAGCGGGCGATCATGGAGTTTCGCAGCGCCCGTCCCGTTGTGATCGACGGGGTCGAGGGCAGCGCGCTCGTGGTCGGCGTCGAGGATCTGGACGAGGAACGCAGCGCCGAGATCGAGGCCCTAGCCGGCGGTCAGGCCCATCTCGTTCTTCCGGCCGCTCGCCTGCGCCGTTTGGGTCTCGAGAAGGACAGGCCCGGCCGCCTGGCCCTGCCGGTCGTAGAGCGGGAGCGGGTCGAGACGCTGGCCCTCAAGATCGACGGGCGCATCGACGCGCCGGTCCGGCCCGCGGATATCCTGGACGAGGAGGCCCTGGAGCTCGCCCGCCTTTCCCTGGTCCTGCCGGCCGTGATCGTGGTGTCCCTTGCGACGGGCATCGAGATCGATTCGTCCATGGTGCGCGTCTCGGGCGCCGCCATTCGCGATTACCGTCGGGCCAAGGCGACCGATCTTTCCATCGTCAGCCGCGCCCCTGTGCCGCTCGAAGGGGCGGCCACGAGCGAATTCGTGGTGTTTCGCGGCGGCGAGGGCCTGCGGGATCAGGTGGCGGTGATCGTCGGAAAGCCGGATGTCTCCAAGCCTGTCACCGTGCGCCTGCACTCCGCGTGCCTGACGGGGGATCTCTTCGGCAGCCTGAAATGCGATTGCGGCGACCAGCTGCGCAGAACCGTGCATTTCATGGCTCAGAACGAAGGCGGCATCCTGCTTTATCTCGATCAGGAAGGGCGCGGGAACGGCATTGCCAACAAGATCCGCGCCTATAAGCTCCAATCCCAGGGCTACGACACCTACGAGGCCGACGAGGTCCTCGGCTTCGAGGCGGACCAGCGCCGGTTCGACTTTGCAGGCACCATGCTGAGAAAGCTCGGCGTGAGCGCGGTGCGTCTCATGACCAACAATCCGGAAAAGATCCGGGCTCTCTCCGAGGCGGGTCTCCAGGTGATCTCCGACCACCGCGTGCTGGGCCGCCCGACGGCGGAGAATGTGAGCTATCTCGCCGCCAAGCGGGATCGCGCGGGGCATTACATCGATTTGGACGGGCTGTTGGCCTGCTCCAACAAGGATTGAATGCTGCTTCTGTCAGCCGGGATGGCGCTGTGATCGCCCGGGTCTAGAGCATCGGACGCAAAAAGCGGGATCCACTTTTGGAACACATCCGGTGATCTGTTCGGTTCGCGACCTGGAAATCGGCCGATGCGTAGCATCCAGGTTGATCGGCCTGGATGCCCGCTTGTCGTGAGTTACCGGGCAGGCATGCCGCTTTCGATGATCTTCGCCCAGAGCGATACGCCATAAGGAGCGGCCGCATCGTTGAAGTCATAGGCGGGATGATGCACGCCTGCCGTGTCGCCGTTGCCGAGGAAGATATAGGCACCCGGGCGCTTCTCCAGCATGTAGGAGAAGTCCTCGGCTCCCATTTCCGGCGGAAAGTTCGTTTGTACGGCGCTCTCGCCGGCGACCGCCTTCGCGACCGAGGCGACAAACTCGGTTTTCTCGGCATCGTTCACCGTCACCGGATAGCCGCGCTTGTACTCGATGGCGCCCGTTGCTCCGAAGGCTGCGCAGGTGCTCTCCACGATGGCGCGGATCCGGGCTTCCGCCACGTCGCGGATGGCGGGCGAGAGGGTGCGCACGGTACCGAGCAGCATTGCCGTCTGCGGAATGACGTTGAAGGTATCGCCGGCCTTGATGGTGCAGACGGACACCACGATGGATTCCAGGGGATCGACGCTGCGGGACGCCACGGATTGCAGGGCCGTGATCACATGAGCCGCCGTGACGACGGGGTCGATGCAGTCTTGGGGATAGGCCGCATGCCCGCCCTTGCCTTCGATGGTGATCGTGAAGCGGTCGGCCGCCGCCATGGTCGGGCCTGCGCGCATGGCGAAATGCCCGACGGGTACGCCTGGCCAGTTGTGCATGCCGTAGACCTCCTGAATGCCGAAGCGTTCCATGAGGCCGTCCTTGACCATTGCATCGCCGCCGCCGCCGCCTTCCTCCGCGGGCTGGAAGATCACTACTGCGGTTCCGTCGAAATTGCGCGTCTCGGCAAGGTATTTCGCAGCGCCCAGGAGCATGGCCGTATGGCCGTCATGGCCGCAGGCATGCATCTTGCCGGTCACCTTGGACTTGTAGGGCAGATCGGTTGCCTCCTGGATCGGCAGCGCGTCCATGTCGGCGCGGAGGCCCATGACTTTGCCGGACGAATCCGTCTTCCCCTTGATGACGCCGACGACCCCTGTCCGTCCGATTCCGGTCGCCACCTCATCGCATCCGAAGCTCTTCAGCTTCTCGGCAACGATCCCGGCGGTGCGATGGACGTCATAGCCGAGTTCGGGATTCTCGTGAAAATCCCGGCGCCAGGCGGTGATCTCATCGGCAAGATCGGCAACGCGATTGATGATGGGCATGGGACATCCTTTGCAAGAATCGGGGCCGCCAGCGAACCAGAGGCGAGGGGCATCGGTCAACTTTTATGGCGGGACTCAAGATGAGCCCTGACTCAGCGCAGGCGGCGCAGAATGGCCTTCGGGCGTTTCGTGCGGAACTGCCCGCGCTCGACGGCCACGAAAACCAGCACCAGCACGACGAGCGCCGTGAACCACCAGACCTGAGCGGTGCCGATGCCGCAGGCGCCGAAGGTAAAGGCCGAGGCGAAGGATGCCATGATGCCGGGGCCCAGGATGGGGCGATGCCCTCCTGCGCTGAAGGCGGCCCGGGAGAGCAGAACGGCTCCGGACATGGCTCCCACGACGCCAAGCTCGTACCAGACTTCGAACAGGAGACTGAACGGGGCCGTATGCGGCAAGAGGCCGAACTGGCGTCCGCGCCAAGCCGTCTCAAGGCCGTGCCCGGTCAGGAAGCGCAGGGGCTCCTTGAGCACGAGCTCCTGCCAGATCTCGACACTTGCCATGATGGAGGGACTGGCTCCCAGGGCCCCAGCTGCGGGCTTCAGCAGGAAAGGCAGAACAGGCGCGCATATCAGGAGCCCTGCCATCGAGAGACCGATGAGACGCGAGCCGGTCTGAGGACTTGCCGCTGCCAGAGCGAAGGCGAGAGCGCCGGCGACAAGGCCTATGAGCGGCAGGGGATCCGTCGTGAGGACGGCGCCCACGGCCACGGCCACGGCGAGCGTCACGGCTTCCAGGTTCCGTCCGCGGGAGTGAAGCCAGGTCAGAGCGGGCCAGAGCAACAGGACGAGAATCACCATGCCGCGCTCCACCCCCAGCCCGTCGGGCTCGAGGCGGCCGCCTTCCCGCAGGAGCATGAAGATTCCGATCAGGGCGGCAAGGCCCACACCGACCGGCAGCAGGTACAGATTGGCCGACCGCATCCGTTCTGGCAGGGCCAGATAGCCTGCCACAGCCATCAAACCCATGGCGACGATGTTGAGGAGCCGTTCCGAAGCTTGCGGCACGAAAGGTGTCCAGATCAACGACAGGGCTGCCCAGAGCACCAGAAGGAGCCCGGCGAGACCGGCCCGTGAGGACACGAGTCCGACGGCCTTCCGCAGTGGGTTCTTCGCGCTGCCGTCCAGAAAGGCCGCCATGACGATGAGCGCCACGGCCAGGGGGGCCATCACCACGAGGGCCCGTCGGGTAAAAAGCGCGGCCGGCGGGATGGCGAACAGCAGAATCGCGAAACCGAGACGCCGCAGCAGAGCGGCGGCGTCGGTGGAGGGATTGGCCGTAGGAAAGGCGGAACGAACCATCAGGCTGGCAATCGTCGGTTGAGCGATCGGGAAAGGCCAAGCTAATGGACGAGGGGCACAAAAGCTGTAGGTGTCGTGCAACACATCGCAAACCTTCGCGTGCATCTCGGACGGTACAACGTCTGTGCCGGTCGGCCGGCTAAGCCCAGGTTGTCGTCATGGACAGGTCATGCCATGGCAGCACGTGTCCACGATCACCCCTTCTGCCCTCGCAGAAAGTTGACGATCCCCGAGAAATCGTCGCCTTCGTGGCCCGCGCCATTGAAGAGTGCGTAGAGCTGGGCAGCTTCCGCACCGAGCGGTGTAGAAGCGCCGGAGGCGAGCGCTGCTTCCTGCGCGAGCTTCAAATCCTTCAGCATCAAGGCTGCCGCGAAGCCCGGTTTGTAGCCGTTGTTGGCGGGCGAGGTCGGCACCGGTCCGGGGACGGGGCAATAGGTGGTGAGCGACCAGCACTGGCCCGAAGATGTGGAGGCCACATCGAAAAGGGCCTGATGCGAGAGCCCGAGCTTCTCACCCAACACGAATGCTTCCGCCACGCCGATCATCGAGATGCCCAGGATCATGTTGTTACAGATCTTCGCCGCCTGACCAGCGCCCGCGTCTCCGCAATGCACGACCTTCTTGCCCATTTTGGAAAGAACGGGCTCCGCTTGATCGAAAGCCTCTTTCGGGCCGCCTGCCATGAAAGTCAGCGTCGCGCCCTTCGCGCCGCCGACGCCCCCGGAAACCGGTGCATCGAGGCTCAGGAGGTTGCGCTCCTGTTCGCGGGCCATCGCATGCGCCTTCCGGGCGCTTTCCACATCGATGGTGGAGCAGTCGATCAGCAACGAGCCCTCCTTCACGGAAGGCAGAATGTCGGTCCAGACCGAGAGCACATGCTTGCCCGCCGGCAGCATGGTAATCACGATCTCCGCATCGCGCACGGCATCGGCCGCGGAGCGGGCGACGCTCAGACCGTCGGCGCGCGCCTGATCGCAGGAGGCGGGAGAAAGGTCGAAGCCCGTCACATTGTATCCCGCCTTGGCGAGATTGGCGGCCATGGGGCCACCCATGTTGCCGAGGCCGACGAAGGCGATGTTGGTCATGATTGTCCTCCCGTTTTGTCGTGTCCGGATATTCGCAGAAGCCAGACGGAACCCGCCGCCATCACGGCAGCGCTTGCTCCATGCAGCAGCAGATTGAGCGCCGCGTCGGATCCCCGCGCTGCGGTCACAATGATGATGTCGCCGATAGGGATCACGAGGGTCGCGGCAAGGATCAGGCCGAGCGTGCGGCGCGTCGCCGTGGCGGACAGGATCAGCAGATAGAGCCCGAAGGCGAGATCGCGCAGGCCGATGGCGGGCAGATAGCCGGAGCCTTCCCCGCCCGGTGCGGCAATGCCGAAGAGGGTGGCACCGGAGTGTGGAGCAACGAGAAAGAGAAGCCCCAGGCCGATGAAGACAACGCTCAGGATACGTACGAGCCATGTGCTCGGCGCGCCGTTCGAAAGTCCTCGCATGCCACCGGCATCTCTCACGGCCTGCGTGCCCTCCAAAGCGCGCCGATCAAGCCAAAGCCGTAGAACCAGAGCATGAGCGAGCCGAACACCTTGTCGAGGGAAGGGTTCAGGTCAGGAAAGAACACGGCAAAGTGCGAGCCGACGGCAGCCATGATCAGCATGCCCGGAACGGCGACGAGCGCCATGGCGCCGACAGCCTTCTGAGCGGGCACGTTCAGAATGCGGGGAATCGACAGGCCGAGAAGCAGGCCCAGTGCCGCTCCTGCGATGAAGTTGAGCTGGAAGGGCCTGCGTCCTTCCAGGAAGAACCAGGGGCCCGCGAGCCAGAAAAGCGCAAAGATCGCTGCGGCGATGGAAAGGCCGAGACCGAGCGATTTCAGTGTCGGGACCATGGCTCCTGACCTCATCCTGAGGAGCCGCTGAGAGCGGCGTCTCGCTTCGAGACGGATTGCTGACGCAATCCGCTCGGGATGAGGGCTTGGGCGCAGGGGATGCCGCTCACGATCATCGGTTCCCCCGTCCCACGAGATCCCGCGCCACGATGAGGCGCATGATCTCGTTCGTGCCCTCCAGGATCTGGTGCACGCGCAAGTCCCGCACGATCTTCTCGATCCCGTAATCTGCGAGATAGCCGTAGCCGCCGTGAAGCTGGAGAGCGGCATTCGCCACCTCGAAGCCGGTATCCGTCGCCATGCGCTTGGCCATGGCGCAGAGCTTCGTTGCGTCGAGAGTCTTGGCGTCGAGCGCGGAGGCCGCACGCCACAGGAAGGTGCGCGCGCATTCGAGTTCGGTCGCCATGTCGGCGAGCTTGAACTGGAGCGCCTGGAAGTCGGCGATGCGCTTCCCGAAGGCCCTGCGGTCGTTCGAATAGGCCAGCGCCTTGTCGAGGGCGGATTGCGCGCCGCCGAGGGAGCATGCGCCGATATTGAGGCGCCCGCCGTCGAGGCCGGCCATGGCAATCTTGAAGCCCATGCCCTCATCCGACAGGCGGTTCGCGACGGGCACGCGCACGTCCTCGAAGATCACCGCGGCGGTGGGCTGGGCATTCCAGCCCATCTTCTTCTCCTGCGCGCCGAAGGAGACGCCGGACATGTTCTTCTCGATGATGAGCGTCGAGATGCCGGAGGGGCCTTCCTCGCCCGTGCGCACCATGGTGAGGTAGATGTCGGACGTGCCGGCGCCCGAGATGAATTGCTTCACGCCGTTGACGACGTAGTGATCGCCGTCACGAACCGCCTTTGTCTTGAGCGCGGCCGCATCCGAGCCCGATCCCGGCTCGGTGAGGCAATAGCTGCCGATCATTTCCATGGTGCATAGGGACGGCAGGAAGCGCTGGCGCTGCTCTTCCGACCCGTATCGGTCGATCATCCAGGCGACCATGTTGTGGATCGAGAGGAAGGCCGAGATGGCGGGGCACCCGGTGGCGAGCGCTTCGAAGATGAGCGCCGCGTCGAGCCGCGTCATGCCCGATCCGCCCACGTCGTCGCGGGTATAGATCGCGGCCATGCCGAGGGAGGCGGCCTCCCGCAGCACGTCGACGGGAAAGTGCTTCTTCTCGTCCCATTCGAGAGCATGGGGCGCGAGGTTCTCCGCCGCGAAGGCGAGGGCCATGTCGCGGACGGCAATCTGGTCTTCGGTCAGAGAGAACTGGGTCATGGTCCTAAATCGGCATGATGGAGGCGTTTCGTGCACCCCGACTTTGGATCTAGAGCATCTTTCGGCGAAGTGGTCCCGGTTCGCCGCCAAAAGATGCGGCTGCAGGAGGCAAGAGATGATTCCACGCATGTGGAAGCGTCTCGACAAACGAAAACGGCCGGGAGCATGTCCCGGCCGTCATGATCGTTATCAACGCATCGTCGGAATGGAGAATTCCGCGCCTTCCTTGATGCCGGACGGCCAGCGGGAGGTGACCGTCTTCGTCTTGGTGTAGAAGCGCACCGCGTCCGGGCCGTGCTGGTTGAGGTCGCCGAAGCCCGAGGCCTTCCAGCCGCCGAAGGTGTAGTAGGCGAGCGGAACCGGGATCGGCACGTTGATGCCGACCATGCCCACGTTCACGCGGGAGGCGAAGTCGCGGGCGGCGTCGCCGTCGCGGGTGTAGATCGCGACGCCGTTGCCGTATTCGTGCTCGGAGGGCAGGCGCAGCGCCTCGTCGTAGTTCTTGGCGCGCACGACCGAGAGGACCGGGCCGAAGATCTCCTCCTTATAGATGCGCATGTCGGGGCGCACCTCGTCGAAGAGGCAGCCGCCCATATAGAAGCCGTTCTCGTAGCCCTGCATCTTGAAGTTACGGCCATCGACCGCGAGCTTCGCGCCTTCCTGCACGCCGAGATCGACGTAAGCGCGCACCTTCTCCATGTGCGCCTTCGTCACGAGCGGGCCGAAATCGGCGGAGGGGTCGGTGGAGGGGCCTACTTTAAGGCTCTCGACGCGCGGGATCAGCTTGTCCATCAGGGCGTCGGCGGTGGCCTTGCCGACCGGTACAGCGACCGAGACCGCCATGCAGCGCTCGCCTGCCGAGCCGTAGCCGGCGCCGATGAGCGCGTCCGCCGCCTGGTCGAGATCGGCGTCGGGCATGATGATCATGTGGTTCTTCGCACCGCCGAAGCATTGCGCGCGCTTGCCGTTGGCCGTGGCGCGGGAATAGACGTATTGCGCGATCGGCGAGGAACCGACGAAGCCCACGGCCTTGATATCCGGATCGTCGAGGATCCCGTCCACCACTTCCTTGTCGCCGTTGACGACGTTGAGGATGCCGGCCGGAAGACCCGCCTCGATCATCAGCTCGGCAAGGCGCATAGGCACGCCCGGATCGCGCTCGGAGGGTTTCAGGATGAAGGCGTTGCCGCAGGCGATGGCAGGCGCGAGCTTCCACATCGGGATCATGGCGGGGAAGTTGAACGGCGTGATGCCGGCCACCACGCCGAGCGGCTGGCGGATCGAATACATGTCGATGCCGGGGCCCGCGCCCTCGGTGAACTCGCCCTTCAGGAGGTGCGGGATGCCGCAGGCGAATTCCACCACTTCGACGCCGCGCTGGATGTCGCCCTTCGCGTCCGGAATGGTCTTGCCGTGCTCGCGGGCGAGGAGCTCCGCCAGCGAATCCGTTTCCTTGGCGATCAGCTCCAGGAACTTCATCATCACGCGGGCGCGGCGCTGCGGGTTGGTGGCGGCCCAGGCGGGCTGGGCGGCCTTGGCGTTCTCGACGGCCTGGCGCAACTCGTCCTTGGAAGCCAGCGCGACCCGGCCGATCACCTCGCCGGTCATGGGCTGGAAGAATTCAGTGCTGCGGCCCGACTTTCCGGGAACCTGCTTGCCGCCGATGAAATGTCCGACTTCGCGCATGGCGTTTCTCTCCTGATTTTGACTGCCCTGTTGTAGCATTGTCGAAACTGCACGGCTATGGGCGAAGATGAAGCCGCGTTGTGCAAAAATCCCAATATGCTAAAGCTCAAGGATGAGCGCCTTCGATTGGGACGATCTCCGCTTTTTCCTCGCCGTCGCCCGGGCGGGCCGCCTCACGGTCGCCGCCCGTCGCCTTGAGGCCGATCATACCACGGTTTCCCGCCGCATCTCGTCTCTCGAAAAGGCGTTGCAGGCCAAGCTCTTCGAGCGAAAGCCCCAAGGCTATACCCTTACGGAGCAGGGCGAACGGCTGCTGGCGAAAGCCGAGAGCATGGAAAGCCAGGCGCTGGCGGTGGCCAGTGAAGTGGGCGGCTCGGACCTGGCGCTGTCGGGCACGGTGCGCGTGGGCGCGCCGGACGGTCTCGGCACGTACTTTCTGGCGGCGGAACTGGGCGCTCTGGCCGAGCGCCACCCGGATCTCACGATCCAGCTCGTGGCTTTGCCGCGCACCTTCTCGCTCTCCAAGCGCGAGGCGGATATCGCGGTCACCGTCGAGCAGCCCACGGAGGGGCGGCTGATCTCGCGCAAGCTCACCGATTACCGCCTGAGAATGTATGCCTCGCAGGGCTATGTCGACCGTCACGGCATTCCCGGCGCGCCGGAGGAACTGTCGGGGCGGCTGCTGGTCACCTACGTGGCGGATCTCATCTACAGCCCGGCGCTGGAATACTTTTCCGGGCTCGAGAAATACGGCCCCCGGCGCTACGAATGCGCCAGCGTCGTGGCCCAGCTCGAAGCGGTGCGGGCTGGAACCGGCATCGGCATCCTGCATGATTATGCCGCCCGGCAATATCCGGAGCTCCGGGTGATCCTGCCCGAAATCTCCTTCATCCGGACTTATTGGATCGTTACCCATGCAGAGGTGCGCAATCTGCAGCGCATCGCGGAGGTCCACGCCTTCATGCTGGAGCGGGTCAGGGCCAATCGCAGCCTCTTCATGTGACGCATTTTCCCTTCACGAGAGGGCCCTGACCCACTAAGTCTGGCGCAAACGAAACTCACGGAGACCGGAATGCCCTCCAAGCTCGACCAATTGCGCGCCATGACGGTGGTTGTCGCCGATACCGGCGATCTCGACGCGGTGCGCCGCCTGAAGCCTCAGGATTGCACCACCAACCCGACCCTGCTGCTGAAGGCGGTCGAGACCCCGGCCTATGGCCATATCGTCGAAGAGGCGCTCGCCTGGGGCCGCGGCCAGGGCGGCTCCCGTGACGGCGTGGTGGCCGCCATCTGCGACCGGCTGGCCGTGGCCTTCGGAGCGGAGCTCGCCGGCATCGTCCCGGGCCGGGTTTCCACGGAGGTGGATGCCGATCTGTCCTTCGACACCGAGGCCTCGGTGAACAAGGCCCGCGCCATCATCAAGGCCTATGAGGAGCGCGGCATCGGGCGCGACCGCATCCTGATCAAGATCGCCTCCACCTGGGAGGGCATCCGCGCGGCGGAGATCCTCCAGAAGGAGGGCATCGACTGCAACCTCACGCTCCTGTTCTCCATGGCTCAGGCCCAGGCCTGCGCGGATGCGGGCGTGTTTCTCATCTCGCCCTTCGTGGGGCGCATCCTGGACTGGCACGTGAAGGCGGGCGGCGGACCCTATACGGGCGAGACGGACCCGGGCGTCCTGTCCGTGCGCAGCATCTACGCGTCCTACAAGGCGCAGGGCATCAAGACGGTGGTGATGGGCGCGTCCTTCCGCAATAAGGCCGAGATCGAAGCGCTCGCGGGCTGCGACCGCCTCACCATCTCGCCTGCGCTCCTCGACGAGTTGGAGAAGGCTGAGGGTGACCTTCCGCGCAAGCTCTCGCCCGAGACCGTGGAGAAGATCCCGGCCTTGCCGCGCATGGACGAGAAGACCTTCCGCTTCGCCCTCAACGAGGATGCGATGGCGACCGAGAAGCTCGCCGAGGGCATCCGCTCCTTCGTGAAGGATCTGCGCTCGCTGCGTACGCTCGTGGCGAAGCGGCTCGACGAGGCGAAGGCGGCGTGAGCCGCCTTCGCTGTTCTTAAGAAGCCGGCTCAGCGGTTGTCCGGCCGGCTTCTCACTGCCTGCAAACCTTGCCGCGTGATGCGGTAGGGACCTCCGTTCGAGGAGGCGATCAAGCCTTTCTGGCGCAGCGCCTTGAACAGGTCCATCGTGCAGAGAGACATGAGCCACCCTTCGCGGGTGAGGCATTCGATTTCGGAAATGCGACCATTCTCGTCCTTGTAGTGACGAATGAGGCCGCCTTGAGCGAGCACGTGCAGCACGCGCTGGCCATTGCGTGAAACATTCACGGGAAAACCTTGAGCTTTGTTTTGATCTTGCAAGAGAGGCGCGCGAACGCGCGCATTCGGCTGTGTCATCAGCCGCTGCCCGCCTGTCAGCTGGCGGGCTTTACCGGGACTCGGTCTCTCTGCGCATCAAAGCTCCAGGTGTCGAACGGCCTCCTTATAGAGGCCGTTCGCGGAGATCGTCAATCAGCCGCGGCTCGCCAGCGCCTTCTCCCGGATCGCGGAGAGGGACATGGCGGGCGTGATCGCCTCGGGGTCCAGCATGCAGTGCAGGATCGCTGGTTTGCCGGAGGTCAGAGCCCGCTGGAGGGCGGCAGGGAAGTCCTCGGTGGCCTCCACGCGCTCGCCATAGCCGCCGAAGGCCTTGGCGTAGGCCGCGAAGTCCGGGTTCTTCAGCATCGTGGCCGAGACGCGGCCCGGATACTCGCGCTCCTGATGCATGCGGATCGTGCCGTACATGCCGTTGTCGAGGAGGATCACGAGGATCGGGAGGTCATATTGAACCGCGGTCGCGAATTCCTGCCCGTTCATCAGGAAATCGCCATCTCCGGCGAACACCACCACCGTGCTGTCGGGATCGATGCGCTTGGCGCCGACTCCCGCGGGAACGCCGTAGCCCATGGAGCCCGAGGTCGGGGCGAGCTGCGTGCCGTAATGACGGAAGGGCCAGAAGCGGTGAACCCAGGTGGCGAAGTTGCCCGCGCCGTTGCAGTAGATCGTGTCGGAGGGCATCACCTCACGCAGGTGAGCCATCACCCGGCCCATCTGTAGATCGCCCGCGTGCTCGATCGCAGCGGGATTGCTCCAGGCCAGATAATCCGCATGCGCCGTCTTCGTGCCTTCGCACCAGGGCAGGCTGGCCGGCGGGTTCACGCCTTCCAGCGCCGACGTGAAGGCGACCGGCGAGGCGTTGATGGCCAGATGCGGAGAATAGACGCGTCCGAGCTCGCCGGAATCGGGATGGATGTGCACGAGCTTCTGCCGGGGCGCCGGGATGTCGAGCAGCGTATAGGCTTGGCTCGGGATCTCGGAGAGACGGCCGCCGACGAGCAGGATCAGATCGGCTTCCTTGATGCGCGCGAGCAGCTTCGGGTTCACGCCTAGGCCGAGATCGCCGATATAGGACGCATGATCGGCGGGGAAGAGCATCTGGCGGCGGAAGGTGCAGGCGACCGGCAGCTCGAAGCGTTCGGCGAAGCGCACGAAGCGCTGCACCGCTTCCTCGGACCAGCGGCTGCCGCCGAGCAGCGCCACCGGCCTTTTCGCCTCCTGCAGTAGCTTCTGCAGCTCGGTCATCTGGGCGGGCGAGGGGTGCGTCTCGATCACCTGATAGCGCGGCGCATCGGCAACTTCCGCCATCTCCGTCAGCACATCCTCCGGCAGGGCGATCACGACGGGGCCGGGGCGGCCCGAGGTCGCCACATGGAAAGCGCGGGAGACGATCTCGGGGAAGCGCGCCGGATCGTCCACTTCCGTGGCCCATTTGGCGAGGGGGCCGAAGGCTGCGCGGTAGTCGAGTTCCTGGAAGGCTTCGCGCTCGCGCATGCCGCGCTCGATCTGGCCGACGAAGAGGATCATCGGCGTGGAATCCTGCTTGGCGATGTGGATGCCGGGCGACGCATTGGTCGCGCCAGGGCCGCGGGTCACGAAGCAGATGCCGGGGCGGCCCGTGAGCTTGCCATAGGCTTCCGCCATCATCGCGGCGCCACCTTCCTGACGGCAGACCGTGACGTTGATGTCGGCGTCGTGCAGGGCATCCAGGGCCGCGAGATAACTCTCGCCCGGAACGCAGAAGATGTGATCGACTCCGTGGACGAGAAGCTGATCGACAAGAATCTGGCCGCCGGAGCGGGATGTCGCTGTCATGGAAGGCTCACGAATGCAAAAGAGGGTGAAATAAGGAAACGGAGGGCATCGCTGCCCTCCGCATGGTCTTTTAGGACGATCAGGCGTCGACGTCGAACTTCACACCCTGAGCGAGTGGAAGCGAGGTGCCGAAATTGATCGTATTGGTGGCGCGGCGCATATAGGCCTTCCAGGCGTCCGAACCGGACTCGCGTCCGCCGCCCGTTTCCTTCTCACCGCCGAACGCGCCGCCGATCTCGGCGCCCGAGGGGCCGATGTTCACGTTGGCGATGCCGCAATCCGAACCCACGGCCGACACGAAAGTTTCGGCCTCACGCAGGTTGAGCGTGAAGATCGAGGAAGAGAGACCGGCGCCGACGGCATTGTGCTGCTCGATCACCTGGTCGAAATCCGTGTAGCGCATCACGTACAGGATCGGTGCGAAGGTTTCGCGCAGGACGGGGCCGGTCTGCTCCGGCATCTCGACCAGAGCGGGACGGACATAGAAACCGTCGCCCGCCACGTCGGTGTGGCGTCCGCCGCCATGCACCTTGCCGCCGGCGTTGCGAGCCTCGTCGAGCGCGCGCTCCATGCCTTCGAAGGCGGCCTTGTCGATCAGCGGGCCGATGAGCGTTCCTTCCGCGCGGGGGTCGCCGATCTTCGCGCTGCCATAGACCTTGATGAGACGCGGAACGAGCTGATCGTAGACGCTGTCATGGACGAAGAGGCGGCGCAGCGTGGTGCAGCGCTGGCCTGCCGTGCCCATCGCGGCGAACGCGATGCCGCGCAACGCGAGGTCGAGGTCGGCGGAGGGAGCGACGATGGCTGCGTTGTTGCCGCCGAGCTCGAGGATCGCACGGGCGAAGCGCGCCGCGAGCTTTGGGCCGACCTGACGGCCCATCGCGGTGGAGCCGGTGGCGGAGAGAACCGGAACGCGGTGATCGTCGACCAGGATCTCACCGATCTCGCGGCCACCGAGGAGAACTTCGAGGAGGCCCTCCGGCACGCCGCCGAAGCGCTTGGCTGCCCGGTCCGCGATGGCATGGGTGGCAAGAGCGGTCAGCAGGGTCTTTTCCGAAGGCTTCCAGACCACGGAGTCGCCGCACACGAGGGCGAGAGCCGCGTTCCAGGACCACACGGCCACCGGGAAGTTGAAGGCTGAAATCACGCCACAGACGCCGAGCGGATGCCAGGTTTCCATCATGCGGTGATCGGCGCGTTCGGTGGCGATGGTGAGGCCGTAGAGCTGGCGGGAGAGGCCGACCGCGAAGTCGCAGATGTCGATCATCTCCTGAACCTCGCCGAGGCCCTCGGACACGATCTTGCCGGCCTCAAGCGTCACGAGGCGGCCGAGATCTTCCTTTGCGGCGCGCAGCTCCTCGCCGAGCAGGCGCACGAACTCGCCGCGCTTCGGAGCAGGGACCCTGCGCCAGGCCTTGAAGGCGGCGTCGGCGCGGCCGATGGCGGCCTTGGCCTCGTCCGGCGTGGTCTCGCGGACATGGGCGATCACCTCGCCCGTGATGGGAGAAACGGCGGCGCGGCCGGTGGGGGCGAAAGCGCTGTCCGGCACGCCGAGACGGGCGAGAATGGCGCGGGCTTCCTCCGCCACGCTGGCGGATGAGGTCGAAACGGATGGCAGGGCGGACATGTTCATTCTCCCATGGAAACGGGGGTCAGGCTCCTTCAACGAGCCCGCCACCTTCGCTTGTTCTTAAACAAAGACGACGGCGGCCTTCAGGCCACCGTCTTAAAGCATGACCGCGAAATGTGGGAACTTCTTTTCCCGAATAGGATCATGCGATTTCGGAAAGAAGCTGGCTGGGCTCCCGTTCGTGAACGGTCGGGAGCCTGTTCCAAATCCTCATGCAACCGCGTCGAGGCGAATGTTCTTCGCGGCCGGCTCGTGGCTCTCGTCCAGGCGCACGCCCGTATAGACGCGGCCGAAGCGGTTGGCGAGGAACGTGTCGAGATCGATCTCCTCCTGGCGGACGAAACCCTGTTTCGGGAGCTTTCCCTCGACCAGCAGATCGAGCATGGCGCAGATGCCGGCAGCCGTGGTCACCTGGATGGCGGTGCGCTGGGCGCCTGCGACCTTCTGGCCGTAAATGCTGCGGGCATAGGTTTCCTGCACGTAGCGGCCGTCGCGTTCGCCGGTCACGGTCACGAAGACGATGACCATGTCCTGCATGGTGGCGGGCACTGCGTTCTCCAGGATGTCCTTCAGAACCTCGCGGCGGTTGCGCAGCTGCAGGTCGTTGAGGAGCACGCGCATCAGGGCGCAATGGCCCGGATAGCGGATGGTCTTGTAATTGAGGTTGCGCACCTTGCCTTCGAGGGTCTCGCAGAGCGTGCCGAGGCCGCCCGAGGTGTTGAAGGCCTCGTAGCGCGTGCCGTCGAGGGAGAACTCCTCCAGCTCTTCCATGGCGGGCACTTCGCGTAAGCGGCCGTCGACCACCGCCTCGCAGCGCTCGATGTACTCGTTGATGACGCCGTCCGTGCTCCAGGTGAGATTGTAGGAGAGGGCGTTCGAAGGATATTGCGGCAGCGCGCCGACCCGCAGGCGCACGGTATCGAGCTTGTCGAAGCGGCTGGCGATGTCGTGTGCCACGATGGAGATGAAGCCCGGAGCCAAGCCGCATTGAGGAATGAAGGCCGTGCTGGCGCCTTCCGACAGCTCCTTCACCATGCGGGTGGTGGCGACGTCCTCGGTCAGGTCGAAATAGTTCACCTCGGCGATGCGGGCAGCCTGGGCCACGTGGCCGGTCAGGTGATAGGGGGCGGCGCTCAGGACCGCATAGCGGCCCTTCAGGGCGTTCTGCAGGGCCACCGCGTCATTGAAGTCGAGCTGGATCGTCTTGATGCCGTTCTTGCCCGCCGCCGAGAGAGCCTCGGCGGAGGCGTCAGCGACTGTGACCTCGTAGTCGCCGGTCTCGTTGAGCATGTCGACAATGGTGGAGCCGATCTTGCCGGCGCCGATGACGAGAATGGATTTCATCTGATGCATCTCCCTGTGATCCGGTGAGAAGAAGGCAAAGCCCTGCAAAGCGCCATAGACAAACTGACGGGAAGCCGATTAGTTGTCGGCGAATCGCCGTTATGACTGGTCAAAATGATGCTCGACGCGACGGATCGTGCCTTGATCGCCCTTTTGCGCGAAAACGCCCGGATCGGCCATGCGGAAGCCGCCCGGCGCCTCAAGCTCTCCCGGACGACCGTGCAGGCGCGGGTGGAGAGCCTGGAGCGGCGCGGGGTGATCGTCGGCTATACCCTGCGGCTGGCCGAAGAGGTCAGCCGTCGCATGGTGCGCGCGCATGTCACCATCGTCGTTGCGCCAAAAGCCTCCGCCGCCGTTGCCACGGCGCTGCAGCGCATGCCAGAGTTGCGGGCGCTTCATTCCGTTGCCGGTGTCTTCGATCTTCTGGCGGTGGTAGAGGCGGAAGACGTTCCCACCCTCGACGCCGCCATCGACAAGATCGGCGCGCTGGAGGGCGTGGAGCGCACGCAATCCTCCATCATCCTCTCAACGAAATTCGAACGATGACCTCTTCAGCTTCCAGTGCAGCCGATGTCGTGATTGTGGGCGGCGCCGTCATGGGCTCCTCCACCGCTTACCATCTCCTCGCCGATTCCGGTTTCAAGGGGCGGGTCGTCGTCGTCGAGAAAGATCCGACCTATCAGCTCTCGGCCTCCGCCCTCTCGGCAGCCTCGATCCGCCAGCAATATTCGAGCGCCGTGAACATTCGTATCTCACTTTATGGAATCCATTTCCTGCGCAACATCGCCGAGTATCTCACCGTCGACGGCGATACGCCCGAGATCGGATTGAGGGAGGGCGGCTATCTCTATTGCGCATCGGAGGCGGGTGAGCCGATCCTGCGGGAGAACCAGGCGCTTCAGGCCGCGGAAGGCGCGGACATCCTCTTCCTGAAGCCCGACGAGCTGAAACGGCGTTTCCCCTGGCTCAACGTGGAGGATCTTGCGGCGGGCACCTGGGGGCGCTCCGGCGAAGGCTGGTTCGACGGCTGGGGGCTGCTGCAGGCATTTCGCAAAAAGGCCCGCTCGCTCGGCGCCGAATATGTGAAGGGCGAGGTGGCCGAGGTGGAGCGTGACGGCAATCGTGTCACCGCCGTGCGCCTCAAGGACGGAACCCGCATCGCGTGCGGCGCGCTCATCAACTGCGCGGGCTCGGGTGGCAGGGCGATCGCGGAGATGGCGGGCATCTCCATTCCCGTCCAGGCCAAGCGCCGCTACGTGTTCACCTTCTCCTGCAGGGAGCCTGTGGAGAACTGCCCTCTGCTCATCGACACCTCGGGCGCCTATGTGCGCCCCGAAGGCGAGGGCAACTTCATCTGCGGGGCCTCGCCGGAGGCGGATGTCGACCCCGATTGGTCGGACGACGATCCGGCGAGCCAGGAGATCGACTTCTCCTTCTTCGAGGAGTTCATCTGGCCGTCCCTCGCGCACCGCGTCCCGGCGTTCGAAGCCATCAAGCCGGGCCGGGCCTGGTCGGGGCCGTACGACATGAGCCTCCTCGATCACAACGCCATCATCGGCAGGGCGGCAGAGGTGGAGAACTTCTATCTCTGCAACGGCTTCTCGGGCCACGGCCTGCAGCAGGCGGCGGCCGTCGGGCGCGGCCTGTCGGAGCTGATCGTCCATGGCGGCTACCGCACGCTCGATCTCTCCGAGCTCGGCTACGAGCGCGTCGTGGCGAACCGCCCGCTCCTCGAACGGAACGTGATCTAAACCGAGCCCTCGTCGAAGGTGCGATAGGCCCAGACCCGGCCGCCGCGATTCATGTGCCGGTGCATCAGCCCAGGCTGGTCCGGGGAGGGCTGGGAGGCGGTGGCGAGTTCGTTCACGCCCTCCCGGTCCGCGCGCTCGTCGCTGCGGCGCGCGCCCGTTCCCGTGGTGGTCTGCGCGCCTGCATTCGGCTGGCCCGTCTCGCCTGTGCGCAGATCGGCGGAGCCGAGATCGTCCGCTCCCTCCGCCATCAGGCCCATGCCGGGAAGCGAGCCCGTATTGGTCTGTCCGGCCTGCGAGCCGCCGGTCACCCCTGCGCCCAAAGGTGCGCCGGGATCCGCGCCCGCGCTCTGCCCTGCATCGGCCTTGAGCCACTCGCGGCTGCTGCCGTCGATGTCCACCGGATCGAACATGTCCAGCACCCGAGCGGCGTCCTCCATGTCGTCCTGATCCACACGGGCGGCGATCATCGTGCAGCCATTGCGCAGGCCTTGCTCGAAAACGCGCACGTCGTCCTGCGGCAGATTCAGGTCGCGCAGGGCCTCCAGGGAATCGTTCCTGGCGGACAGGGCGCGAAACCCCGAGATGGAGGAGATTTCCCGGGCGTTCTCCGTGCCGACGGCTACGATCCGGTGCTGGGCGATGCCCATTTCCATAAGCGCCTGAAGGGCCTGGCGGGCCCGGGCGGGATCCCTGAACAGGGCTGTGATCATCTGGGGCATGTGCTTCTTCCGTTAGGTTAGTTTCTCAACGAAGAGCGCTTCCGCCCTGTTCCCATCCCCAGTCGTTAAGTCTTTTCAATGAAAAGGGCTTCCATTTTGAAGCCGGCTATGATTGTCATGGTTGTGTCATTAAAGCGTCATCCGGCTTTCGTGCAGGGATGGTGAACGACAATAACATCCCCGAGGGGGATGATATGGGAGAGACTAGTATGATGAAAAAATCCCTTCTCGGCGCCCTGGCCTTCGGTCTCGCGACGAGCACTTCCGCTTTCGCTCAGACGGAGATCCACTGGTGGCACGCCATGACGGGTGCCAACAACGAGGTCGTGAACCGTCTGGCCGAAGAGTTCAACAACTCTCAGAAGGACTACAAGGTCGTCGTCAGCTACAAGGGTCAGTACGCCGACACCCTGAATGCCGGTATCGCCGCGTTCCGCGCCGGCAACGCTCCGCACATCCTGCAGGTCTTCGAAGTCGGTACCGCGACCATGATGGGCGCGAAGGGCGCGATCAAACCTGTCTACCAGCTGATGTCCGAAGCTGGCGAGAAATTCGATCCCAACGCGTATCTGCCCGCGATCACCGGCTACTACTCCACGGCGAAGGGCGAGATGCTCTCCTTCCCCTTCAACTCCTCCTCCATGGTCATGTGGATCAACAGGGACGAGCTGAAGAAGGCGGGCGTCAACGAGATCCCGAAGACCTGGCCTGATGTGTTCGAGGCTGCCAAGAAGCTCAAGGCTGCCGGCCATGACACCTGCGGCTTCTCGAATGCCTGGGCCAGCTGGGCTCACATCGAGCAGTTCTCGGCCTGGCACAACGTGCCGATGGCCACCAAGGCCAACGGTCTCGACGGTTTCGACACGGAGATGAAGTTCAACTCTCCGCTGCACGTGAAGCACCTGCAGAACCTCATCGACCTGCAGAAGGACAAGACCTACGACTACTCGGGCCGCGACTCGAAGAGCGAAGGCCGCTTCACCTCCGGCGAATGCGCGATCTTCCTCACCTCCTCGGGCTTCTACGGCAACGTGAAGGCGAATGCCAAATTCGACTATACTTCGACCCTGATGCCATACTATCCGGATGTCGAGGGCGCTCCGCAGAACTCGATCATCGGTGGCGCTTCGCTCTGGGTGATGGGCGGCAAGTCGGCCGAAGAGTACAAGGGCGTCGCCAAGTTCTTCGCGTTCCTGTCGGACACCGACCGTCAGGCCAAGCTGCACCAGGAATCGGGCTATCTCCCGATCACGAAGGCGGCCTACGAGAAGACGAAGGCATCGGGCTTCTATGAGAAGAACCCGGTCCTGGAGACTCCTCTGAAGGAGCTGACCAACAAGGAGCCGACGGAGAACTCCCGCGGTCTGCGCTTCGGCAACATGGTTCAGATCCGCGACGTGATCTCCGAGGAGATCGAGGCGGCTCTCGCCGGCCAGAAGCCTGCTAAGGATGCGCTCGACGCCGCAGTGTCGCGCAGCAACCAGATCCTGCGTCAGTTCGAGCGCACCGTCCGCTAAAACTGACTGATTGTCGATCTTTCATCCCGGGCGGCCGAAAAGCCGTCCGGGATGATCTTATAGATAACCTCGCAGACCGGTGGATGCCGTCATCTGCACGATCACCGGACGACCGTAAGCGCGATGGAAAAACGAGCTCATATTTCAGGTTGGACGCTGCCGCTGCTGCTGATCCTTCCGCAGATGGCGATCACCGTCATCTTCTTTTATTGGCCGGCCTCCCAGGCCATCTGGCAATCCTTCCTCCGTGAAGACGCCTTCGGCCTCGCGTCCGAGTTCGTCGGATTTGAGAATTACGTCAGTCTCTTCGAGCAGCCCGAATATTACCGGGCCATGGTGACGACCGCGATCTTCTCGTCGCTCGTCGCCTTCTTCTCTCTGTCCTGTGCGCTCCTTCTCGCCACTCAGGCGGACAAGAACATTCGCGGGGGCCATGCCTTCAAGACACTTCTGATCTGGCCTTATGCGGTCGCTCCCGCCATCGCGGGCGTGTTGTGGATCTTCATGTTCCACCCGACGCTCGGCACGCTGGCGCGTCCCATCCGCGCGGCGGGCATCGACTGGAACCCGATGCTCAACGGCACGCATGCCATGATCCTGCTGGTGCTCTCCGCCACCTGGAAGCACATCAGCTACAACTTCCTCTTCTTCCTTGCGGGCCTGCAGGCCATCCCAAGGAGCGTGATCGAGGCGGGTGCTATCGACGGCGCGGGCCCCATGCGCCGCTTCTGGACGATCATCTTCCCGCTTCTGTCGCCCACCACGTTCTTCCTTCTCGTCGTCACGGTGGTCTATGTTTTCTTCGAGACGTTCGGCATCATCGATGCCGTGACGGGTGGAGGCCCCGCCGGTCAGACGACGACTCTCGTCTACAAAGTTTACGCGGACGGCCGCCTTGGCGGCGATCTTGGCGGCTCGGCCGCGCAGTCGGTGATCCTCATGGTCATCGTGATCGCGCTCACCGCCATCCAGTTCCGCTATGTCGAGCGCAAGGTGCAGTACTGATGGTCGAGAATCGTCCCTTTGCCCAATTCATGGCCTACCTGACGCTCGTCCTAGGCGTCATCGTGGTGGCCTTCCCGGTCTACCTCGCCATCATGGCATCGACCTTCGATGCTGCCACGATCATCAACGGCAATATGCCGCTGATCCCGGGCGACCAGGCCGCTGAGAACTACACGCGCACTCTCTTCTATGGCGGCAAGCAGGCCCGCGAGCCTGTTGCGATGATGATGGTCAACTCGATGGTCATGGCGATGGGCATCGCGATCGGTAAGATCATCATCTCGATCCTCTCGGCCTTTGCGGTGGTGTATTTCAAGTTCCCGTTCCGCAAGACGGCATTCTGGATCATCTTCATCACGCTGATGCTGCCGGTCGAAGTGCGCATCTATCCGACCTACAAGATCGTCGCGGATCTGGGCCTGCTGGATACCTATACGGGCCTCATCATGCCGCTGATCGCGTCGGCCACAGGCACGCTGCTCTTCCGCCAGTTCTTCATGACGATCCCGGACGAACTGCTGGAGGCCTCCAAGATCGACGGTGCGGGCGCATTCCGCTTCTTCAAGGATACGCTGCTTCCGCTCTCCATAACGACGATCGCGGCGCTCTTCGTGATCCAGTTCATCTATGGCTGGAACCAGTACCTTTGGCCGCTGCTGATCACGACCAAGAGCTCGATGCAGACCATCGTCATCGGCATCAAGAAGATGATCACGACCACGGATGCGCTGACCGAGTGGCAGATCGCAATGACCACGGCCGTGCTCGCCATGGTGCCGCCGGTGCTGGTGGTGATCTTCATGCAGCGGCTCTTCGTGAAGGGTCTCGTCGAAACGGAAAAGTGACGCGCGGCTCCCGCGCGTTCCCCTCCTGCCGTGGTGGGAGGGCCTTCAAGGGAATATCGGAATTTTTCAGCCTGCTGCCTCATGCTGCACGGGCTGACGTGAAAAGGAATGAACCAATGGCTGGGGTAACACTCGATACGGTCCGAAAGATCTATGCGGGCAACGTGGAGGCCGTCAAAGGCGTCTCGCTTGGAATCGAGGACGGCTCTTTCTGCGTGCTGGTCGGTCCGTCGGGCTGCGGCAAATCCACTCTTCTTCGCATGATCGCGGGTCTGGAGACGATCTCCGGCGGCGAAATCAGGATCGGTGACCGGGTCGTGAACCAGGTCGAGCCCGCTGATCGCGACATTGCGATGGTGTTTCAGAACTACGCGCTCTATCCGCATATGAGCGTCTACGACAACATGGCCTATGGGCTGCGCAACCGAAAGACCCCGAAGGACGAGATCGAGAGGCGCGTGAGGGAAGCCGCCCGCATTCTCGCCATCGAGCCCTTCCTTGACCGCAAGCCGCGCGCCCTCTCGGGCGGTCAGCGCCAGCGCGTGGCGATGGGCCGCGCCATCGTGCGCAAGCCGCAGGTGTTCCTCTTCGACGAGCCGCTGTCCAACCTCGACGCCAAGCTGCGCGTTCAGATGCGCGTGGAGATCAAGCGCCTCCAGAAGGCGCTCGGCGTGACTTCGATCTATGTGACGCACGATCAGGTCGAAGCCATGACGCTCTCCGACAAGCTCGTGGTGATGTCCGGCGGCCAGATCGAGCAGGTGGGCTCTCCCTCGGAGGTTTATCGCCGTCCCGAGACGCGTTTCGTTGCCACCTTCATCGGCTCCCCGCCCATGAACATCCTTCCCGGCACAGTGGAAGGTCCGGGCCGCGTGTCCGTGGGCGGACAGGTGATCGCCGTCACGGATATGCGGGAAGGCCTCGCTCCCGGCTCTGCCATCGAGGTGGGTCTGCGTCCCGAGGACGTTCAGGCGGGTGGCGCTCCCGGCGCAAGCAGCCTCGCGATGGACGTAGACTTCGTCGAGGAGCTCGGCGCAACCCAGCTCTTCCACGGCAAGGTCGCTGGCGCGGAATTCGTGGTGCAGGCCTCCACGGGCCAGATTGCGGCGGAGACCCGCAAGCTGACCCTGTCCATCGATCCTGGCAATGTCCACCTCTTCGACCCGCAGACCACCAAGCGTCTGGGCCGGGTCTGAGCAGATCCTTCCCGCCCTGGATCGGGGCAAGCCGAGGCGTTCCGCATCGACCAGTGAGCGCGAGGCTCCTACCGTATCATGACCGTCCCCAGCCTTGTGCCGGGGACGGTCATCCCGGTTCCGATGTGCGCCGCGCTTGCCCGATCGGGATAGCCGGGACGAGCCCAGCCATCACGAATGGGAACGCCCGCCCGCCTTCCGCGTCGCAGGACGCCAAGGAGACGAGGCAGCCATCGGCAGGACGTTCCGGAGGCTGCGCCGAGCCTTCGCCTCAAAGAACCGTGGGCCCGGAGCCGACCGGTTCCTCACCGGCATCGAGCGGTCGCTCCTCGCGCTCCGCTTGATCCGCCCCGGACAAGCCGCACCGGCCCCGGGGACAAGCCCGGAGGTGACGAGGGAAAGGCGCTGCGCGGTGGATTCTCTTCCCGCCGCGGCTACTGCCGTGCCCACCGACGAGCCGCAGGGGAGCAAGACTTGGCCACCTGCAGGGCGTTGCGCCTTCCTTGAAGCCCCGTTACTTCTAAAGGAATCGTGAGGGACAGCGATGACGGTCAAGCTCGACGGAGCGACGCTTCGGATTCAGGATGTGGTGCGGGTAGCTCGCCCGGATACCCAAGGACGCTTCACGCAGGCGGAGCTGGCGCCCGAGGCGCGCGAGCGGATTGCAGCAACGCGAGCCTATATCGACAGCAGCTGGATGCATGACGACGCGCCGCTCATGTACGCCTTCAACACCGGCGTCGGCCTGTTCAAGGATCAGCGGGTGCTGATCGCCGACATGGCGGCCTATCAGAAAAAGACCGTCTATGCCCATGCCACCGGCGTCGGCGAGCCCTTCGCGGAGGACGTGACGCGCGCCATGATGCTGTTGCGCGCCAATGCCTTCGCCTCCAACTATTCCGGCCCGCGCGTGGAACTCGTCGAGCGCCTTCTGGGCTTTCTGAACGCAGGGCTGCATCCGGTCATCCCGCAGAAGGGTTCGGTCGGCGCCTCGGGCGATCTCGCGCCGCTGGCCCACATGGCTGGCGCGGTCTGCGGGTTCGAGGAAGCGGACATGGTCTATCAGGGCCGCGTGATGCCGGCTCGCGAGGCGATCCGCATGGCGGGCTTCGACCCTGATTTCGAGCTCGGCGCGAAGGATGCCTCCGCGCTCATCAACGGTTCGACCACGTCGCTTGCGCTCGCGTGTCTCGCCACGAGCGATGCCCGTCGCATTCTGAAACATGCGGATATCGCCATGTGCCTGTCGCTAGAAGCGATGCGCGGGGAACTGGCTGCATTCGATCCGCGCGTGCACAAGGCGCGCCCGCATCCGGGACAGGCGCGCGTGGCGCGCAATCTCCTGCGCATTCTCGAAGGCTCCAGGCGCTGCTCGCAAGGGGCACGCGACATCGTCTTCCCCGACGAGCCGCGTCAGCCCGGCGCGCCCGCAAGCCCCCGTGTGCAGGATGTCTACTCGCTGCGCTGCACTCCGCAGGTTCACGGACCCGTTGTCGAGGCGCTCGAGTATGTGGAGCGCATCGTCGGCACGGAGATGAACTCCGCCACCGACAACCCGCTCATCTTCGACGACGGGCAGGGCGGTTACGTGTCGATCTCGGGCGGGCACTTTCACGGACAGTACATGGCGCAGGCCATGGACTTCCTGAGCATCGCCATGGCCGATCTCGGGGCGATTTCCGAGCGTCGCCTCGCTCGCCTCATCGATCCGACCATGTCCTACGGTCTGCCGCGCAATCTGCTTGCCGGAAAACGCGGCCTCAATACGGGCTTCGCCACCGTGCAATGCTCCATGTCTGCGCTGGTCATGGAGAACCGCGGACTTGCCACGCCGGGCTCGGTGGATTCCATCCCGGGCAAGTCCAATGCGGAGGATCACATCTCGAACTCCACCTGGTGCGGGCGGAAAGCGCGCATCATCGTGGAGAACGTGGAGCAGATCGTGGCGGGCGAATTGCTGATGGCGGCGCAGGCCCTCACCCTCGTGGAGCCGCTCGCCAAGGATTACCCGCTCGGCAAAGGCTCGCGCGCTGCCATGGAGGCGATCCGCGCCGTCATTCCGCCGGCCTTGGATGGCGACCGCTGGTACGCGACCGAAATGCGCCAGGCGCTCGATCTCGTCCGTTCCGGCGCCGTCGTGGAGGCGGTCGAGGACGCAGTCGGAGCGCTGGAATGAGAAAGGGCTCGGCATGATCCGGGCCCTCGATCTAAGCGAGGTTTGCCGTTCAGCGGCAGCGGCGCACGCTGCGGACGACGACGGAGCCGTTGGGGCGATAGATACGCTCGCGGACCACGCGACAACGCTCTCTCCTGCGCTCCCAGGCCGGCACGCCGCACCGGCGCACATTACGGTAAACCACACGGCCGTTGGGGCGCACAGTTCGAACGCGGCGTGTCACGCAGGCCACAGTGTCGACGAGGGATGGCGTTTCGATCTTCTGCGGGCTGAAACGTGCCTGCGCCTCGGGAGCGGTACCGAAAAGAGTGGCGCCGAAGACAACGGCGACCGCAGGGATGATGATGGCTCGCATGATCCTATCCTTCGTTGCGAGGAGACCCACGATAACTTGAATGTGTAGGTTATGGTTCCTGGAATGAGGATGAATGCATGGTCCATCGTGTCATCATCAAGCGCGTTCAACCTCAGGATGGCGTCGAGCTGGTTGCGGCGAATCTCGCGAGCATCGCACTGCATGGGCCATGGGTTTCCCCTTGCCGCGATCTCGTGAGCTTTCAGGGATACCTCTCTCGTTGCGACGGCGACAGAGCCATCGGTTTCATCGCGCGTGAGCGAGAGAGCAACAGAATCGTCGGCGTCATCAACCTGAGCGAGATCGTGCGCGGTTTCTTCCAGAGCGCTTATATGGGCTATTATGCGGTTTCGGGCATGACCGGGCGGGGCCTGATGAGCGAAGCGGTCGGTCTCGTGGTGACGCACGCTTTCACGGAGCTGAAGCTCCATCGCGTCGAGGCCAACATCCAGCCTCAGAACGAGCCGTCACGAGCCCTCGTGAAGCGCCTCGGCTTCAGGCAGGAGGGCTATTCACCGCGCTATCTAAAGATCGACGGCGAATGGCGGGACCACGAGCGCTGGGCGATTCTGTCAGAGGACTGGCGCGGCTGAGGGGCGCTCACGCCGCCGCGGCATGCCTGAGTTTCTTCTGCAGGAAGTAGCGGCTACTGCCTTTTGGAAAGTCCTTCAGTTCGCCGAAGCGTTCGTATCCCAGCCGCTCGTAGAGTGCGAGAGCCTTCGGATTGAGGGTGTCGAGCCACGCGGAGTGACAGCCGCGCTCAAGGGCTTCCTCTTCCGCCATGCCGATCAGACGTGTCGCAAGCCCCTGGCCCCGGAGAGCTTCCGGAACGAAGATATACTCGATGCTGAGCCATTCCCATCCGGTACGGCCCCACAATCCGCCAAGGATTTCCCTGGTGTCGGCGTGCCGGATCACGACGGCCAGATCCCGGACCTGAAGGTCCGGCATCAGGGTTGTGCCGTTGAAATCGGAAAGGCCGCTGAGGATGATCTGACGGACGACTTTATGCGGATTCGCGAGAAGCTCGAGATGATGGTTCAAGCAACAATCCTTTTGACGGCATCGATCAGCACGCGGGCGGCCGCGTCTGCATCCTCCACCGTGATCGACTCGGCCGGGTTATGGCTGATGCCTCCCTTGCAGCGCACGAAAAGCATCGCGGCGGGGCAGAGTGTGGCCATTGCCACAGCGTCGTGCCCTGCGCCGGATGCGAGACGCAATGGCTCGACGCCAATGCTTTTCACCGCTTCCTCTAGCTGAGCGATGAGGCCCCTATGCATCGGCGTGGCGGGCGATTCCATGAAGGGCTCGATGACGAAGGACACGCCGCGCCGTCGAGCGGCGGCTTCGCACTCGGTTACGATGTCCTGCACCATCGCATGGCGCACCACATCATCCGGCGAGCGGGCATCGAGGGTGAAATCGACACGCGCGGGAATCACGTTGATCGCGCCCGGTTGCACCTGCGCCACGCCCACGGTCGCGACCGTGTCGGTGCGTGTCGAGCTTGCACGCTCCACGATACCGATCATCTCGGCGACTGCGGCCAACGCATCGCGGCGCATGTTCATCGGTACAGTACCCGCATGCCCCGCTTCGCCGATCACATGAGCTCGGGCGCGGGTGATTCCGTTGATGGCCGAGACAATGCCCACGGGAAGGTTGCGTGCCTCAAGTTGCGGGCCCTGCTCGATATGCACTTCGAGATAGCCGCGGTAGCGTGTCGGATCGCGGGCGAGGGCTGAAATACCGAGAGGATCGCCGCCGAACGCGATCAGCGCATCGCGAAGAGACACGCCTTCCGCATCCTTGCCCTCAAGCCAGGCAGGATCGAAGCGGCCTGCAAAGGCGTAGGACGTGGAGAGATTGGTGGGGAAACGGACATTCTCCTCGTCTCCGAAGGCCACGATCTCGAGCGGGCAGGAGGGGGTGATGCCTTCAGCCTTCAGGGCCTCGGCCACGACGATGCCGAGCACGACGCCGAGATTGCCGTCGTAGCGGCCCGCATCCGCCACGCTGTCGATATGAGAGCCGATGAGCAGGGCCGGGGCCTCGGGGTCGGCTCCTTCCAGGCGTCCGACCACGGAGCCTAGGGCATCGATATGGGCATGAAGCCCGGCTTCCCGCATGAAGGCCAGGGTCGTGTCGGCTGCGGCCCGATGGGCCGGCGAGAGATAGAGACGCGTCAGGCGCCCCATCTCGTCCGTGTGCTGAGCAAGGTCCTCGATCATCGCCATCACGCGGCGGCCGAGGGTGAGATCTTGTCGATGTGTCATAGGGATAGAGTTTCAGGAACGGGCCCGCTCCGCAAGAGGCGAGCGCGCCAATCCCCTGAACCCTTGTCAGGCTGCGACGCCGAGCTTCTTCTGCAGACTCGTCGAGGACGTCGTGTACTGGAAGAGGAGCTTCTTCTCAGGGTACACGTAGCGGTGCACCTTCTGGGCTGCCAGGGCGCCCTCGTGGAAGCCGGAGAGGATGAGCTTCAGCTTGCCCGGATAGGTGTTGATGTCGCCGATGGCGAAAATGCCGGGAACACTGGTCTCGAACTTTTCCGTATCGACGGGGATCAGGTTCTCATGGAGGTTCAGACCCCAGTCGGCAATCGGGCCGAGCTTCATGGTGAGGCCGAAGAACGGCAGCATCACGTCGCAATCCACGGTGAATTCGGACCCGTCGTCCTTGCGGATCACGGCGCCCTTCAGGATCGGGGCGTCGCCGACAAGGGAGCCGACTTGGCCAAGATGCAGATCCATCTCGCCGGTGGCGACGAGCGAGCGCATCTTTTCCACTGTGTGCGGTGCGGCACGGAAGGCGTCGCGGCGGTGGAGAAGCGTGAGGCGCTGAGCGATGGGCTGCAGGTTCACGGTCCAATCGAGGGCCGAATCGCCGCCGCCGACGATCAGGATCTTCTTGTTTCGGAACATCTCCATCTTGCGCACGGCGTAGAAGACACCGGTGCCCTCATAGGCCTCGATGTGCTCGATCGGAGGCTTCTTGGGCTGGAAGGAGCCGCCGCCCGCCGCGATGATCACCGACTTGCAGACGAAGGTGGTGCCGTTCTCGGAGGTCTTCACGCGGAACAGCGGTGCTTCGGGCGTCCCGATGGATTCCAGGCTCTCCACCATCTCGTTGAGGTGGAAGGTGGGATGAAACGGCTCGATCTGCGCCATAAGATTGTCGACGAGGCCCTGGCCCGTGACCACGGGGAAGCCGGGAATGTCGTAGATCGGCTTTTCAGGATAGAGCTCGGCGCACTGGCCGCCCACCTTCGGCAGGATATCGATCAAGTGGCACTTGATGTCGAGGAGGCCTAGTTCGAACACGGCGAACAGGCCAACAGGCCCGGCACCGATGATGACGACGTCGGTTTCGATATGGTCGGTCATGAACAGGCTCCTTCGAGAGACGGCTTTGGAAAAGCACGGTCTCCTTGTCTTGGCAATGCGGCAGGCTTGTCGGTTAGCTCCCGGTCGGGGCCAACGTAACCTCCAAGCCATCGAGGTGAGGGGTCCAGATGATCTGGCAGGACAGGCGAGAATTGGGCTTCGTCACCACCGTGTCGAGCTGGTCCTCCTCTTCCTCGCCAGGCGGATAGAGCTTGTCCAGCCACTCCTCGGCCACGAAGACGTGGCAGGTGGCGCATTCGCAGGCCCCGCCGCACAGGCCCTCGATGGGCAGGCCCCAGTCCCGGATGATCTCCATCACCCGCCAGCCCTCGACAGCCTCGAGGGTATGGCGCTGGCCGGCCCGGTCGGTCACATGGATGACGCCCATGAAGCGGGAATTCCTTCGCATGAAGTCAGGGAAATGGCGCGGGAGCCCGCGCCTTTGGGCTGGATATCGACCTTTCGGCCCGCCGCGTCAATGGTTTAAGGGCGCCGTTTGTTTCCCGGATGGACCGGGTTTGAAACATTGCAGCTCTCTCAGCCGTTGATCCCACGCAAGACGCGAGGAAACCATATAAAGCAACGGAACTGGATTGCCCTTAACCCCTGTCGCCGCGGTGGTCGGCGTCCCGTGCGCAGCGCTGAGGGTCCTCTTCGTTGACCGCGATGAGCCTCCGGGAGTGCCGGGCTCCGTTCCCGGTGCCGAGAGCTCTCCTTCTGCGACGCCGGTTGCGCCTGAGACGCCTGGGCGCTCCCTCTTAAACTCCCAACGTCTCGGCCCTGAGACGCTCATCCGCGATCAGCTCGGCCATGGAACCCTCGAACCGCATCTCGCCTCGCTCGATCACGATGGCGCGGTCGCTGATGCTGGCCGCAAAGGCCCAGTTCTGCTCCGAGAGGAGCACGGCCACCCCCTCGGCTTTCATGGCCCGGATGGCTTGTGCCATCATCTGCACGATCACGGGAGCAATGCCTTCCGAAGGCTCGTCGAGGAGGATCGCGTCCGGATTGCCCATGAGGGTACGGGCGATGGCCAGCATCTGCTGTTCGCCTCCGGACATCTGGTTGCCGCGCCGCCCGCGCATCTCGGCAAGGTTTGGAAAGAGCCTGAACAGCCTCTCCGGCGTCCAGGGGGAGCGGCCTGCGCCCGCCGCCTTCCGGCCCGCTTCCAGGTTCTCCTCGACGGTCAGGTCCGTGAAGATGCGCCGGTCCTCCGGCACGTAACCAAGGCCGAGACGTGCAATTCTGTAGGTCGGCAGGTGCGAGAGGGAATGGCCCTTGAAGCTGGCTTTCTGGGCGGTTGCGGGTACGAGACCCATGATGGACTTCAACGTGGTGGTCTTGCCCGCGCCATTGCGGCCGACGAGTGCCATCACCTCGCCCTGACGAAGCTGGAAGGTCAGGCCAAACAGCACTTGGGCCCGGCCGTAGGACGCGGTGAGATTCCAGATTTCCAGCAGCGGCTCGCTCATGTGGGGCTCAACCCTTTCGGCCTCTCCAGCGCGTGTTCGTCGCCGAGATAGGCGCGTCGCACTTCCGGATCCTGGCGAATGTCCTCCGGTGCGCCTGTGGCGAGGATCCGGCCGCGCACGAGCACGATCACCCGTTCCGCATGGCCGAACACCACATCCATGTCATGCTCGGTGAAGAGAACCCCGATGCCCTTCGCGCCGGCAATCGAGGCGGTGAGATCCATGAGATCCGCCCTTTCGCGGGCGGCCATACCTGCGGTCGGTTCATCCATGAGAAGGAGTTTCGGCTGCCCGGCAAGGGCAATGGCAAGCTCCACGCGCTTCACGTCCCCATAGGCCAAGGCGGAGCAGGGATGATCAGCCATGCCGGCCATGCCGACCTGCTCCAGCAGGGCTACGGCGTCGTCGCGATAGCGGGTGCGAGCAGGAGACCACAGGGCCTCGCTCTCGCGACGGCTGCCGATAAGCGCCATCTGCACATTCTCGGCAACGCTCATGGATAGGAAGGTCTGTGCCACCTGGAAGGTGCGCCCCACGCCGAGGCGGAACCGCTTCTGTGGCGAGGCCGCGGTAATGTTCTGACCATCGAGCAGAACCGCGCCCCGGTCGGGTCGCAATTGCCCGCCGACCATGTTGAACACCGTGGACTTGCCGGCTCCGTTGGGACCGATGATGGCCAGCATCTCGCCGCGTTCGAGCGTGAAACTCACGTCACGCGCCGCCGTGACTCCGCCGAAGGACTTGCTCAAGTGCTGAACGGAGAGGAGCGTCATGTCCGCTCCTCCCGCCAATTGCGGATTGTGCCGACGATCCCGCGTGGGAAGACGAGCACGATGGCGATGATGCTCAGGCCCAGAACCAAGCGCCAAAGGGAGGTCAGCGGCATGATCTGATCACGCAGCACGTGCAGAACCCCCGCGCCGACGAGCGGGCCCGTGACGGTCTGGATGCCGCCGATCAACAGCATGGTCAGCGCATCGACGGAGGTGGGGATACCGAGCAGGGTCGGATCCACGGAGCCACGGGAGAACGCATAGATACCGCCGGCTAGACCTGCAGCCGCGCCAGAGATCGTGAAGGCGAGCCAACGATGGCGGCGAATGTAGAGGCCGATCGCCTCGGCCCGCGCCGTCGAGTCGCGCGCGGCGCGCAGCGCATAACCGAGGGGTGCATCGATGATGCGCATCAGCAGCACAATCACGGCGGCCGTGAGCGCAAGCGTGAAGAAGTAATAGGTTGTTGGCCCACTGGCCCATGTCGAGGGCCAAACGCCGACGATGCCGTTGTCGCCGCCCGTGACATCCACCCACTGGAAGGCAACGGCGAAGACGATCTGTGCGGCGGCCAGAGTCATCATGGCCAGATAGATGCCCGAAAGCCGCACGACGAACGCGCCGATCAGGGCCGCACCGAGAGCCGCAAGCAGAAGACCTGCCGGAAGCGCCGTTTCCATCGGGAAGGCGAGCCACTTCACGGCGAGTGCTGCACCATATGCGCCCAAACCGAAGAAGGCCGCATGGCCAAAGCTCACGAGGCCGCCGACCCCGATGAGAATCTGCAGGCTGAAGGCGAAGAGCGCAAAGATCAGGATTTCGGTGGCGACCTTCAGCACATAGGCATCGCCGATCAGAGGAAGGGCCGCAAGAATGCCGATGACGGCGATAACCGCCAGTGTCGCGAATGGCGATCGCTCGCGACTTGCGATGCCCACCGCATGTGCGCCGCCGATCACTTCGGGGCGGCCGAAGAACCCATAGGGGCGGACGGCGAGAACGATGGCCATGAGCAGAAACACCACGACGAGTGTGCTCTTGGGAAAGATCAAGATGCCGAAGGCCTGCAGCTGTCCGATGACGAGCGCCGCCAGGAAGGCGCCCGGCACGCTGCCCATGCCTCCGACAACGGTCACGACGAAGGCTTCCGCGATGATCGAGAGGTCCATGCCCGCATGGGCTGATACGCGCGGAATCTGCAGCGCGCCGCCGAGACCCGCGAGGAACGCGCCGAGAAAGAGGGTTCCGGTGAAGAGAAGCGCCTGGTTCACGCCCAGAGCCGCGATCATCTCGCGGTCCTGCGTGGCCGCGCGCACCAGGACGCCGAAGCGCGTCTTGCGCAGCAGAAGCCACACGAGCCCGAGTACGACCGGCCCGGCCGCGATGAGCACGAGTTCGTAAGAAGGGAAGCGCCGTCCGAAAATCTCAACGGGCGCGCGCAAGCCCGGAGCGCGGGGGCCGAGAATGTCCTCCGGGCCGAAGATCAGAATGGTGACATCCTGCACCACGAGGACAACGCCGAAGGTCGCGAGCAACTGGAAGAGCTCCGGCGCGCCGTAGATGCGGCGCAGGAGCAGCACTTCGATCAGAACGCCGATGAGCCCGACGACGATGGCGGAGGCCAGAATCCCGGCCCAGAACGTGACCGGGCCGAAGGAGAGTTCGAGCAGGCGCGGTACAAGCGTCGCGGCCGTGTAGGCGCCGATCATGTAGAGCGAACCGTGCGCGAAGTTCACGATCCGCGTGACGCCGAAAACGAGCGTAAGGCCGCAGGCGGTGATGAAGAGCGAAGAAGCGCTGGAGAGCCCGTTGAGAGCCTGAATGGCAAGAAAGGAAAGGTCCATGTCCTGTCTCTCAAAGGACGCCGATGATGCGCTCTGCCATCAACTATCAATCCTTCCGCGCCGCCTTCACTTCGGCCTCGCCCGGCATGAAAGGCGTGCCGTCCTTGTAGGTCCAGTCCGTCATGCCGCCATGGGCGCCCTTGAGCACGAGCTTGCCGACCCAGGCCCCCATGGTGGCCTGGTTGTCGACGCCACGCATGGTGACGGGACCGATGACGGTATCGAATTTCGCATCCTCCAGCACCTTGATCAGCGCTTCGGTCTCGACGGATCCCGCGCGCTCGATGGTATCGCGGATCATGTGGACGACCATGTAGCCAAGAAGCGAGCCGAGACGAGGCGTCTCATTGAACTTCGCGCGATAGGCATCGATGAAGGCCTTGTGCTTGGGATCGGTAATCTCGTCCCAGGGATATCCGGTGACGGTCCAGCCTTCCGGCACTTCGTCCTTCAGCGGCAGCAGCCATTCGGGCTCGCCTGTGAGAAGCGAGAGAACCGTTGCGTCCTCGAAAAGGCCGCGCGTGTTGCCCTCGCGCACGAACTGCGTGAGGTCGGGGCCGAAGAGCACGTTGAAGATGCCGTCGGGCTTGGCCTGCTCCAGCGCTGAGACGGTGGCGCCCGCCTCGATCTTGCCGAGCGCGGGATATTGCTCGGCGACGATCTCGGCGCCGGGCACGCGCTCCTTGATGAGCCGCTTGAACACTTCCGCCGCCGACTGGCCATACTCATAATTCGGCGCAACGATCGCCCAGCGCTTCGCGCCGGAAGCCTTCGCCTGGTCCACCAGCATGCCAACCTGCATGAAATTGTTAGGGCGGATGCGGAAGGTGTAGCGGTTGCCCTGCGCCATGGTGATGGCGTCGGTCAGGGGCTCTGCGGCCATATAGAGGATCTTCTTCTGGTTGGCGTAATCGGCCATGGCGATACCGACATTCGACTGGAACGAGCCGAAGAGGAGGACAGCGCCTTCGCGGGTTACCAGCTCGTCCGCCACGCGGGTGGCGTCGCCGGTGGTCGCGCCGTCGTCGCGGGAGATGATCTCGAGCTTGCGGCCGAGCACGCCGCCCTTGGCGTTGATCTCGTCCAGGGCCATTTGCCAGCCATTCCGGTAAGGCACGGTGAAGGCAGCCCAGCGGGCATAGGAATTGAGCTCGCCCAGTTTGATGGAGGGCTGCTGGGCCTGAGCGGATGGGCTTGAGAGCGCGAGCGCCAATCCAAGAGCCAGCCGGCGGGTCATCGATGCCTTCGTCATGATGCGGTTCCTGTTTCGAGGATCGGCGTGGATGTAGGGCGTATCGCTACTCGAAGAAAGGCGAAACTGCCAAGGTCTCCGGATTCATACCTTGCATGTTCCAGGAGAGGAATGACACATTCGCCTTCCCGTTTCTCGATCGCTGGAATCCCATGCTTCTCGACGCCGATCCTGCCCGCGCCTTCATGCCCTATCCAGCCGTTGCCCTGCCTCATGCGGAGCGCGGCCCGCTTTCGGGGCTGACTTTCGCCGCCAAGGACCTGTTCGATGTGGCAGGGTATCCCACCGGCTGCGGGTCGCCTCATATGCTGGCGATGTCCGGCATCAAGACCCGCACGGCACCGACCGTGAAAAGGCTTCTCGATGCCGGAGCGCGGCTCGTGGGCAAGACGATCACGGACGAGCTCGCCTTCTCCATGAGCGGCAAGAATGCCCATTTCGGCACTCCGGTGAACGGCGGCGCGCCGGATCGCATCCCCGGAGGTTCGTCTTCGGGGTCGGCGGCAGCCGTCTCCAATGGCCTCTGCGATTTCGCTCTCGGGACGGATACCGGCGGTTCCGTCCGTGCCCCGGCCAGCCATTGCGGGCTCTTCGGTATCCGTCCCACCCATGGGCGGGTGAGTCTGGAGCTCTGCCACGATCTTGCCCCCTCCTTCGATACCTGCGGGTACTTCACCCGCGATGGCGCCACCTTCGCGCGGGTCGGCGAGGTCCTGTTCGGGAGCGACAGCAACCCGCTGTCCTCCAGCCCCAACCTTGTCCTAGCGAAGGATGCGTTTGGCCTTCTCGGCCAGGAGGTGAGGGAAGCACTGGCTCCGGCGGTCTACCGGGTCGAGGCGGCGCTGGGGGCACCTGAGAACGTGACCGTCGCCACCGAGGGCTTCACCTCTCTCTACTGGGCCATGCGCTACATCCAGAGCCGGGAGGCCTGGGAGGTCGACGGGCCCATGATCGAGCGCTTCCGCCCGCCCCTGGGACCTGGGGTGGCCGACCGGTTCGAGTTTTCGAGGGCCGTCACCGATTCGCAGGCGGCTGAGGCTCAGGTGATTCGCAGCGCCTTCCGGGCCCGGTTCAACGCCCTTCTGGCGCGGGACACGGTGCTCATCCTTCCGACCATGCCGGACGTGGCGCCGCTCCTCTCAGAGAGCGACGACGGGCTCAACGAGTACCGCAACAAGTCCCTGAACCTGCTCTGCCTGTCGGTGCTCTCTGGCCTGCCGCAGGTGTCGATCCCGCTCGCATTCCGGCAGGGCGCACCGCTTGGGTTGTCCCTCATGGGGCCGGCCGGCTCCGACCTGAGCCTCGTGAACCTGGCGCGCCGGATCGCGGATGGAGCATTTGCCTGAATGAACCGCCCCCGCCCCGTGCTCGTTACCGGGAGGAGCAGATAGCGGCAGACGGCTTGATCGAAGAAGGGGACATCATGACCAATCCCATAGTCCACCCTCGAATGCCGCATGTGGCGGTGGCAAGCGCCTGCCTGCTCGGCGAAGGACCCGTGTGGGACGACCGCTCGAACACGCTGTTCTGGGTCGATATCAAGAGCCCGGCCGTCTGGCGCTATGATCCAGAGACGAATGAGCACTCCCGGGTGGAGGCACCGGAGCGCATCGGCTTCATTGCCCTTACACCCGACCCCGATGTGGTGATCGCGGGTTTCAAATCGGGCCTCGGGCGCTTCAATCTCAGGACCGGAGAGGCCGAACCCATCGTCTCGCCGGAGAAGGACAAGCCCGGAAACCGCATCAATGACGGCCATGTGGGGCCGGACGGTGCGATCTATTTCGGCACCATGCATGATGACGAAACGGAAGAGAGCGGCTCCTTCTGGCGCTGGGACGGCAAGGAGCTCACGGAGTTCCATTCCGGCTTCATCGTGACCAATGGGCCTGCATTCAGCCATGACGGGCAGACGCTCTATGGCACGGACACGGTCAACGGCATGATCTATGCCTTCGACGTGAACAAGGGCGAGATTGGCGAACCGCGCAAGTTTGCCCGCTTCGGGGAAGGCTGGGGGCATCCCGATGGCATGGCCGTGGATGCGGAAGGGTATGTGTGGGTCTGTCATTGGGGCGGATCGCGCATCACACGCTTCGCACCGGACGGGTCGGTGGAGCGCACCGTGCCGGTACCGACCGCCCAGGTGACGAAATGTGCCTTCGGTGGGCCCGACCTGACCACGCTCTACATCACCACTGCCGCCGTCGGGCATGATCCTCATCTGGATCCCATGGCAGGCCATCTCTTCAAGGTCGAGACCGGCGGCATCCGGGGCCGGACGGCCAGCATCTTCGAGGGATGAGATATGGCGATCGAACGCTTCGGCTCCGTCGATGGAGAGGATGTCCTGCAGGTTACGCTCGCCGGGCCCGACGGCATCGAGATGCGTGTGCTCACCTGGGGCGCGGTGATCCGAGATCTGGTGGTGCCGACCGCACATGGGCCACAGAGCGTCCTGCTGGGGCTCAACTCGATCGAGGATTACGTTGCCTACTCACCCTATTTCGGCGCCATTGTGGGGCGTCATGCCAATCGGATCGGCGGAGCGCGCTTCACCCTGAACGGCGAGACATACAGGCTCGACGCCAATGAAGGGCACAATCAGCTCCATGGTGGTTCTGCGGGCTTCGGCACACGGCTTTGGAGCATCGTCGAGCACAGCGAGACGAGCGTGACTCTCGGCTTGGTTTCGGAAGACGGAGATATGGGCTACCCGGGGCGTCTCGTCGCAACCTGCACTTATACGCTGCTTGCTTCGGCGACTGTACGGATCGAGTTGGCCGCCATGACCGACCGGCCCACCCCGGTCAATCTTACCACGCATGGCTATTTCAATCTCGACGGCAGTACCGACATCCTCTCCCATTATCTGATGATCGCGGCCGATTACGTGACGCCGACGCGCCCGGATCTTATTCCCACGGGCGAGATCAAGCGCGTGGCGGGCACCCCGTACGAATTCACCACACCTCGCCCCATTGGTGCGGCGGAGTTCATGCAGGACCGCACGATCTACGATACCAACTTCGTGCTGCGTGGCCCTTACGGATTACTCCGTCAAGCTGCCACGCTCGCTTCGATGAAGAACGGTCTTACCATGGAACTCTGGACAACTGAGCCAGGACTTCAGTTCTATGCGGGGCACCTCATCAAGATTCCCGTTCCAGGGCTTAACGGCGCTCGATACAGGCCGCATGCAGGGCTTTGCCTGGAGCCTCAACGATTTCCGGATAGCCCCAATATCGCCCATTTTCCGTCGTCAATTGTCAATCCGGGGCAGGTTTCAAAGCAGGTCAGCGAGTTGAGGTTCTCTGGTTGAACGGGAACCTTGCCACAAGTTAGCCGTTTTTCCTGCAGCGTTGCGTTCCAGAAGAGCACCAACCAAGAAGGGAATGCTCCCTATGCCTATGCTCGATGCGAAAGCCCTAGAGACAGATCCTAAGGGAATGGCTTTCCTGACGAGCGTCTTGCATCCACGTCCTGATGCCACGGTGCTTCAACCGAATGAAGTACCCCCGCCGAAGAGCCTGCCGCACATCGTGCGGATGTATTTTCGCAGCATAAGGCGTACCAAGCCGCTCCTAACCCATTTGGTCTAGCAGGCGCTTTTCACGCCCGCCGTCTCTCAAGCCGTCAGTCCCCGCTTGGCCAGAAGCGCGTCTGCTGTCGGAAGGCGACCTCGAAATGCTGTGTAGGCTTCAGCCGGATCGCGAAGATTTCCGGCGGAATAGATGAAGTGCTTGAGCTTCTCCGCCATCTCCTTGTTGAAGGCGTCGCCTGTCTCCTCGAACGCCGTGAAGGCATCGGCATCCAGAACTTCCGACCAGAGATAGCTGTAATAGCCCGAGGAATAGCCATCGCCTGCGAACACATGGGTGAAGTGAGGCGTGCGATGGCGCATGATGATCTCGCGCGGCATACCGATCTTTCTCAGAGTCTCCTCCTCGAAAGCGGGGATCTCGAGACCCGTCACGTCCCTGCGGCGGTGGAGTTCCAGATCGACGAAGGCGGAAGCCAGATATTCCACCGTCGCGAAGCCCTGGTTGAAATTCCGCGCGGCCATGAGACGCTCGAGCAGCTCCTCTGGAATCGGTTCGCCTGTCCGGGAATGCGTGGCGTAACGGCGAAGGATGTCGGGTTGCGACAGCCAGTGCTCGTAGAGCTGTGAGGGCAACTCCACGAAATCGGTCGAGACCGCCGTGCCTGCGAGCAACGGATAGGTGACGTTGGAGAGAAGACCGTGCAGGCCGTGGCCGAACTCGTGAAAGAGCGTCCGCGCATCATCGAAGCTCAGAAGCGAAGGCTCGCCCGCACCGCCTTTTGCGAAGTTCATCACGTTAACGATGATGGGGCGCACGTCGCCCGAGAGCTTCTCCTGCGAACGGAAGGCACTCATCCATGCGCCGCTGCGCTTGGACGGGCGGGCGAAGTAGTCGCCAATGAAGATTCCGACATGCGTGCCGTTGGAATCGAGCACCTGCCAGGCGCGGATATCGGGATGGTACTTTGGGAAATCCTCCAGCTCCTGGAAGCTCAACCCGAAGAGACGGTGCGCGGTCTCGAAGGCTGCCTCAATGATATTGTCGAGCTGAAAGTAGGGCTTGATCATTGCTTCGTCGAGATTGTGACGGGCCATGCGCACCTGATCCGCATAGAAGCGCCAGTCCCACGGCTCGATGACGATGTTGTCTCCCTGGGACTGCGCGAGTGCCTGCAGGTCGCCGCGCTCGGCCTCGGCACGGGCACGGGCGGGCGCCCATACGTCGTTCAGGAGCTTCAGCACTGCGTCCGGCGTCTTGGCCATGGTATCGGCGAGCTTGAAATCGGCGAAGGTCTCGTAGCCTAGCAGCCTTGCCCGCTCGACACGGAGCGCCGCCATCTCGGCGATGATCGCTTTGTTGTCGGTCGGGCCGTCGTTGTCACCTCGCGAAGCCCAGGCCCGGAAGGCCTGCTCGCGCAGATCGCGCCGCTTGGAAAACTGCAGGAAGGGCTCGATGCTCGAGCGTGAGAGGGTGATGACGTATCGGCCCTTCAGGCCGCGCTCTTCCGCCGCCTGTGCGGCGGCCTCCCGGAGGAACGAGGGCAGTCCTGCGAGATCCTCTTCCGTTTCGAGCACGAGTTGATAGGACTTCTCGTCGGCCAGCACATTCTGCGAGAATTGCGTACCAAGGCTTGCGAGACGTTCCGTGATCGCCGCGAGGTGCTTCTTCTCGTCCGGCGCGAGTTTCGCGCCCGCGCGCACGAAGATGGTGTGATAGCGGTCGAGAACACGCGTCTGCTCCGCATCGAGACCGAGGCTCTCACGGTTGTCGTAGAGAGCGGCGACGCGCCGGTAGAGCGCCTCGTTCATGAAGATGCTGTTGCGATGCTTGGCGAGGATCGGAGCCATCTCTCGTTCGATCGCCTGAATGGCCTCGTTGGTATGCGAGCCCGCGAGGTTGAAGAACACGCCGCCCACACGCTTGAGCGCTGCGCCGCTGCGCTCCAGGGCCTCGATGGTATTGGCGAAGGTGGGGGCCGCTTCGCTCCCGGCGATCGCTGCGATCTCAATTTGCTGGTCTGCCAGGGCCTGGTCGAAGGCTGGTTTGTAATGTTCGGGCGCGATGCTCTCGAAGGGGGGAAGGCCGAAAGGGGTATTCCAAGTGGCGATGAGAGGATTGCCTGAGAGATTCGCGCTGGACGCCATCGTTGAGTGCTCCGCTTGATCGTTTGCTGTTTCGAGTCTTAGACGCCTCAGCCGCCCATCGGAAGAGGCGTGGTGTCGGCGCTGACCAGATAGCGTCGCAGGAAAGCGAGCGCCCGATGCGTGGCGTCCTTTTCCGCAGCGCCATGGAAGCCGTGCCCCTGGCCAGGGTAGATCTTCACCTCGTGCGGCACGCTCTGCCGCCGAAGGAGGGCCTCCACCGCATAGGCATTTGCCACCGGCACGATCGGATCGGCGGAGCCATGCAGCACAAGGGTAGGCGGCAGCCGGGAGGCGGGGGAGATGGCTCCCTGAGGCAGAGGGCCGAAGTAATTCACCAAGGTTTTCACGCGCCGGTCCATGGAGGAGACGGCAAGGCCCAAGGCTGCGCCCAGGGAAATGCCGACGATGCCGATCCTGTCGGGGTCCGCTCCTGGGTGGTCTGACGCGAAGGCCAATGCATCCTGCACGGTATCCATCCAGGGCATGAAATTCTGGAAAAGGGTGGCTAAGGACGCACGCCTCTCCCTGGTGCGGTCCAAGTAATGAACAAGGTGCACCTGATAGCCGGCAGCGGCCATGCCGCAGGCTCCGTGACGGTATTGCGTGTTGTGGCCCAATCCGTCGGCCCCATGCAGCATGAGCACGGCAGGGCGCAGGGCCGAGGCCGAGGCCTGGAAGGTTTCGACGGCAATGGTCTTGCCGCCGCTCGTGAAGGTGTTGCGCTTCTCCGTCACGGGCATCGTTCGGGCTTGATCCTGTTGGGCATGGAGGGAGGACGAGGCGGCGAGCGCCGCGCCGATCATAAGGCTTCGTCTCGTGAGCGACATGGAAGCGGACATTCGAGAGAATAGACCTAGGACGGGTATGGAGATGGGGACGGGCGGCTTTGGTCCCCAGATGGCAAAAGGTCCCATCCGGGCCATCCGGTGCCTTGGCGGAACGGTCAAGGATCGATTTGCCGGGTCCACACGTTGTTTGCGGACGGGCGAGCAATTCCCGCCGCCAGCAGAGACTGACCAGCGATGCCTCCTGCCCCCCTACCTGTTCCGCCGCCGTCAGAGACAGAAATTCAGCCTCCCCGGGTTCCGGGCTTGTCCGGACTGATGACGTTGGCGGTGGGAGTTGTCGTGCTGGCGGGGCTTTACGTCGGTCGTGAGGTGTTCCTGCCCGTCGTGCTCGCCATTCTGCTGGCCTTCGTGCTCGCCCCCTTCGTCGATCTGATGCGCAAGTGGCATCTTGGACGAGTGCCGTCCGTCATCATTGCGGTTCTGGTGACTCTCGGGATCATCGTGTCCCTCGGCGCTCTCATCGGCTTCCAGGTCGCGGGCCTGGCCTCGGACCTTCCTCGTTATCAGACCACGATCGAGCAGAAGGTCGGCTCTCTGCGTGAGGGAACGCTGGGCAAGCTGCCGAGCATGCTCCGCGACTTTGGCCGCCGGTTCGACAAGGCGGTCGGCGAGCAATCGCCGGAAGCGGTCCCCCCATCCCCTTCCAGCACGGCCGAGCCTCCACCGGAAGAGCCGAAGCCCTTGCCGGTCGAGGTGCATGAGCCGGATCCGACGCCGGCACAGGTCGCGCGCAACGTCCTGGTACCGCTGCTCGAGCCCCTTGCGACCATGGGCATCGTGTTCGTGGTGCTCATTTTCATTCTCATGCAGCGGGAGGATCTGCGCGACCGCATGATCCGCCTGTTCGGCTCGAGCGACCTGCACCGTACCACCGCAGCGATGGACGATGCCGCACGACGATTGAGCCGTTACTTTCTCACCCAGCTTGCGCTCAATGCGAGCTTCGGTCTCGTGACCGGAATCGGCCTGTGGCTGATCGGCGTGCCGAGCCCGGCCCTGTGGGGCGTCTTCGCGGCGTTGATGCGCTTCGTGCCCTATATCGGCTCCTTCGTCGCCGCCGCCCCTCCGATCCTTCTCGCCGCCGCCGTCGACCCCGGCTGGTCCATGGCGTTGATGACCTTGGCTCTGTTCGTAATCGGCGAACCTCTGATGGGGCATGTGGTCGAGCCCGTCGTCTATGGGCAGAGCACGGGGCTGTCGCCCTTCGCCGTCGTCATCTCGGCGATCTTCTGGACCTGGATCTGGGGCCCTGTGGGCCTGCTTATCGCAACGCCCCTGACCCTCTGCCTGGTGGTGCTGGGACGTCATGTGGAGAGGCTCGAGTTTCTGGACGTCCTGTTAGGCGACAGGCCCGCTCTGACTCCAGCGGAGAATCTCTACCAGCGCATGCTCGCCGGCGATCCCGACGAGGCCCTGGACTCGGCGGAAGTCCTCCTAAAGGAACGTTCACTCACATCCTATTACGACGAAGTGGCGCTCAAAGGGCTCCAGCTTGCGGCCAATGATGCGACACGCGGCGTGCTCACCCATCGTCAGCTCGACCAGGTCAGGGACGTGATCAAGGCTCTCGTGCAGGACCTTGGTTCTCATGACGATATCGAGCCGCCGCCGCACGAGACCGAGGACGAACCGGTGGCATCGCCCGAAAGCGAGAGGCCCGAGATCAAGGAGCCCGCGGTCGTCGGCGAGATGCCGCACGAGGACAAGATCTCCAATACGTGGAAAATGGAAGGAGCCGTCATGTGCATCGCGGGTCGCGGACCTCTCGACGAGGCCGCTTCCGAGATGCTGGCGCAGCTCCTGAACAAGCATGGGCTCGGAAGCCGCCTCGTGCCTCACGAGGCGGTGTCACGTTCGGCGATCTACAATCTCGATACGTCTGGCGTGCGGATGATCTGCATCAGCTATCTGGAAATCAGCGGCACGCCGGCGCATCTGCGCTATCTGCTGCGGCGGTTGCGTAAGAAGGCGCCTAAGGCACCCATTCTCGTAGGCCTCTGGCCCGCGGAGGATGCGGTCTTGAAAAACGAGGCGATGCGCTCGGCCCTCGGAGCGGACTACTACGTTTCTTCCATGCGCGACGCGGTGGTGCAATGCCTAAAGGTCGCAACCGGCGAAGAGGAGCTGCCGCAAACCGTGACAACCGGTCAGGCGGTCAATGAGGCAGCGGCGAGCAAGCGCCTGCCGCTGCCTGCCTGAATTCAAGCCGCCGTTTCCTTCAGGAAATTCTCGGCATAATGGCAGGCGACCTGACGGCCATCGAGTTCGCGCAGCTGCGGGCGCTCGACCTTGCAGCGCTCCGTCACATAGGGGCAGCGGGTCGAGAAGACGCAGCCCTTCGGCGGATTGAGCGGCGAGGGGAGCTCGCCTTTGAGCACGATGCGCTTGCGCCGTACGCCGGTGATCCCGGGCGTAGAGGAGAGAAGCGCCTGCGTATAGGGATGCAGCGGACGCGCGTAGATCTTTTCCTTTGGTCCGTGCTCGACGGCGTGGCCGAGATACATGACGAGCACGTCGTGAGCGATGTGTCGGACCACGCCGAGATCGTGCGAGATGAAGAGATAGGCGAGGCCCATCTCCTGCTGAAGATCGGCGAGGAGGTTCAGCACCTGCGCTTGGATCGACACGTCGAGGGCGGAGACCGGCTCGTCCGCCACCACGAGCTTCGGCGACAGCATCAGGGCACGGGCGATCGCGATACGCTGGCGCTGGCCGCCGGAGAACATGTGCGGGTAACGATTGTAGTGCTCGGGGCGAAGGCCTACCTTCGCCATCATCGCCCGCACCCGCTCCTTGCGCTCCGCAGAGGAGAGATCGGTGTTGATGACGAGCGGCTCCTCGAGGATCGTGCCGACCTTCTTGCGGGGGTTGAGGGAGCCATAAGGATTCTGGAACACCAGCTGCACCATGCGGCGCAGCTCCTTGGTATAGTTCGACGGCGGGTTCACCGCATCGATGCCATCCAGGGCGAGTTGCCCTTCTGTCGGCTTCTCGATCAGGGTCACCATGCGGGCGAGCGTGGACTTGCCGCAGCCTGATTCGCCCACCACGGCCAGCGTCTTGCCGGGTTCGATGGAGAACGATATGCCGCCTACCGCCTGCAGGGCGGCCGGCTCTTTGAACAGCCCGCGCTTGACCTTGTAGATTTGCCTAAGGTCCTTGGCTTCAACAACGGGAGCGCTCACGACGCAGCCTCCGTCCTAATGGGATGATCGTGCTGGATGGCGGCGCTCCGGTTGGGGTCGCCGAGCGGGTAATGGCAGCGGATATGCCCGCCGGCCCAGGGACGCAGCTCCGGCCGCACATTGCGTGAATGCTCGGTGGCATAGGCACAGCGCGGGCTGAAGAGGCAGCCCTTCGGACGGTCATAGAGGCCCGGCACCACACCGGGGATCGTCGCAAGGCGTCCGCCTTCGCTGCGTTCCGGCAGGGCTGCGAGCAGGGCGGCCGTGTAGGGGTGCTGCGGTGAGGCGAACAGATCCGCGGCGGAGCGCTCCTCCATGATCTGACCTGCATACATCACCATCACGCGCTGGGCGGTGTCGGCAACGACGCCCATGTTGTGCGTGATCATGACAAGGCCCATGTTGCGCTCCTTCTGGAGCGTCATGAGCAGGTCCAGGATCTGCGCCTGTATCGTCACGTCGAGCGCGGTGGTGGGCTCGTCGGCGATCAGGAGCTTGGGATTGCACGCAATCGCCATGGCGATCATCACACGCTGGTTCATGCCGCCCGACATCTGGTGCGGAAAGGCTGAGAGGCGGCTTTCAGGCGAGGGAATGCCTACCTGCTCGAGTAGTTCGATCGCCCGGCGCCATGCGGCTTTGCGGTCCATGCCCTCGTGCAGGCGCAGCGTCTCGGTAAGCTGAAACCCGATGGTGAAGGACGGGTTCAGGCTTGTCATCGGCTCCTGGAAGATCATCGCGACGTCCTTGCCAGTGAGCTTGCGGCGCTCGCGTTCGGAGATCGTCAGGAGGTCGCGGCCGTTGAAGGTGAGCTTGTCCGCCTTCACGCGGCCCGGGAAGGGAATGAGGCCCATGAGGGCCAGCATCGTCACGCTTTTGCCGGATCCGGATTCACCGACGACGCCAAGAACCTCGCCCTCTTCGAGCTTGAGGCTGACACCGTCCACGGCGCGCATGATGCCGCCTTGGGTCGGGAATTCGACCGACAGATTTTCAATTTCGACTAGAGCCATGATCAGCGCTTCAGTTTGGGATCCAGGGCGTCACGGAGGCCGTCGCCCAGAAGATTGAAGGCAAGAACGGTGATGAGGATCGCAAGACCGGGGAAGGTCACGACCCACCACGCACGGAGTACGAACTCGCGGGCATCCGCCAGCATCGTGCCCCATTCCGGCGACGGCGGCTGCGCGCCGAGGCCGAGGAACCCTAGAGCCGCGGCGTCGAGGATTGCAGTGGAAATGCCGAGCGAGGCCTGCACGATGAGAGGGGCCGTGCAGTTCGGTAGCACTTCCTTGAACATCAGCCGTACCGTGCCGGCGCCGCTCACACGGGCCGCCGTCACGTAGTCCTTGGAGGTTTCGGTGATCACCGCTGCACGGGCAAGGCGTACGTAGTGCGGCAAAATCACGAGGGCGACGGCGAGCATGGCGTTCATCAGGCCCGGACCCAGCACGGCCACGATCACGATGGCGAGCAGAAGGCTCGGCAGCGTGAGGATGATGTCCATCAGGCGCATGATGAAGATCTCGGTCATGCCGCGGAAGAACCCGGCGACGAGGCCCAACACGGTGCCGAGCGCGATGGAGATCGTCACCACGGCGATACCGATGAGAAGCGACAGGCGCGCACCGTGGATCATCCGCGAGAGGATATCGCGACCGATAGGATCCGTGCCGAGCGGATAGGCGATCGATCCGCCATCCTGCCAGAACGGCGGCTTCAGAGCGAGCGCGGTATTGGTGATGTTCGGATCGTGCGGGGCGATTACGTCTGCCAGAAGGGCGACGAGCACGACGGTCACGATGATCACGAGGCCGGCGACGGCCCCGTGATTGGCGCTGAAGTAGCCCCAGAATTCACGCAGCGGGTGGGGAGGGGTGGCCGTCGGAGCTGCGACGGCCGGAGCTTCCATGGTTTCAGTGGTCATCGCGTATGCCTGATGCGAGGATTGATGAGGCCGTAGGCGAGGTCGACGAGAAGGTTCACACTCATCACCACGACACCGAGCAGCAGAGCGCCGCCCTGCAGGACGGGATAGTCACGGCGGAAGATGGCGTCGATGAGCCACTTGCCCACACCCGGCCAGGAGAAGATGGTCTCGGTGAGGATTGCGCCGGTGAACAATACGCCGATCTGCAGACCGATTACGGTAATCACGGGGATGAGGGCATTGCGCAGGGCGTGCAGGGCGACGATGCGAAAGCGCGAAAGACCTTTGGCCTTGGCGGTGCGGATGTAATCTTCGCCGAGAACTTCCAGCATCGCGGAGCGGGTCATGCGCGCAATCACGGCAAGCGGCACGGTTCCGAGTACGATCGTCGGCAGGATCAGATGCTCGACCGCCGACCGGAACGCACCCTCCTCCTCGGAGAGAAGCGTATCGATCAGCAGGAAGCCGGTGGTCGGTTCGATGTAATACAGAACGTCGATACGCCCTGAGACCGGCGTGAGGTCGAACTGCACCGAAAAGACCAGGATGAGAATGAGCCCCCACCAGAAGATCGGCATGGAATATCCGGTGAGCGATATGCCCATCACACCATGGTCGAAAATCGAATTTCGTCTGAGCGCGGCGATGATGCCCGCGGGCAGGCCGATGATCAGCGCGAAGAGAATGGCGCAGAACGCCAGCTCAACAGTCGCTGGAAACAGAGCCTTGAATTCGTTCAGAACCGGTTCCTGCGTGATCATCGATTTGCCGAGATCACCTTGCAGGACGCGAGACAGATAGATTCCGTATTGTACGAAGATCGGCTTGTCGAGGCCGTATTCTTTCAGGAGCTGCTCATGACGCGCGGGGTCGATGCCACGCTCGCCGGCAAGGGTTTCGATCGGATCGCCGGGAACCAGGCGGATCAGGAAGAAGGCTAGCAGCGTGATTCCGAGAAAGGTCGGAATGATCAGGCTGACGCGGGTAAGGATGAATCTGAGCATCGTCTGAACGTAAAAAGGCGGAGCGGCTGAACGAGCCGCTCCGCCAGAGGTTGAGTGTGAAGGCTTACTTGCCCTTGATGTCCACGCCGTAGAAGGTGTGACGGCCGAACGGCGAGAGCTTGAAGTCCACGACTTCCTTGCGGACCGGCTTCAGCTGCACGGCGTGAGCCACCGTGAACCAGGGAGCCTGTTCCTTGAAGATCACCTGAGCCTGCTCGTAGAGCTTGGTGCGCTCAGCCTGATCGGTCGTGACCTTGGCCTTCGTGACGAGATCGTCGAACGGCTTGTAGCACCACTTGGCGATGTTCGAGCCCGAAGCGCTCTGTGCCGAGGCGCAGCCGAGCAGGGTGTGCAGGAAGTTGTCCGGGTCGCCGTTGTCGCCCGTCCAGCCGAGCTGAGCCATCTGGTGCTCGCCCGCCTGAGCGCGCTTGCGGTATTCGCCCCATTCGAAGCTCTTGATCTCAGCCTTCACGCCGATCTTGGCGAGGTCGGCCTGCATCAGCTCGGCGATGCGGCGGGCATTCGGGTTGTAGGGACGCTGAACCGGCATGGCCCACAGGTCGGTTTCGAGGCCGTTCGGATAGCCGGCTTCGGCCAGGAGCTTCTTGGCGGCTTCCGGGTTGTATTCGTCGTCCTGAACGCTGTCGTTGTACGACCACATGGACGGCGGGATCGGGTTCTTGGCCGGAACGCCGGAGCCGAGGAACACGGCATCGACGATCGCCTTCTTGTTCATGGCCATGTTGAAAGCCTTGCGGACGCGCACGTCGTCGAAGGGCTTCTTCGTGGTCTGATAGGCGAGATAGCCGATGTTGAGCCCGGGCTGCTCGAGAATCTGGACGTTCGGATCCTTCCGCATGGCCTCGAGGTCCGCCGGGTTCGGGTACGGCATGACGTGGCATTCGCCCTTCTGGAGCTTGGCCCAGCGCACGGAGGCATCCGGGGTGATCGAGAAGACGAGGTCGTCGATCTTCGCCTTGCCGGCCCAGTACTCAGGGAAGGCCTTGTAGCGGATGATCGCATCCTTCTGGTACTGAACCAGGTAGAACGGGCCCGTGCCGATCGGCTCTTGGTCGATCTTCTCAGGGGTGCCGGCCTTCAGCATGGCATCCGCATATTCCTTCGACTGCACGCTCGCCCACATCATGGCGAGGTTGGCCAGGAACGGAGCTTCCGGACGGTTCAGGGTGATGCGAACAGTGTAGTCGTCGACCTTCTCAACTGACTTCAGGAGGGCGGGCATGCCCATGTCGCCGAAGTAGGAGTGGTTCGGGCTGGTGACCTTGAAGTAAGGATTGTCTTCCTTCCACTGGCGCTCGAACATGAACACGATGTCGTCGGCGTTCATTTCGCGGGTCGGCTTGAAGTTCTTGTTGGAGTGCCACTTCACGCCCTTGCGGAGGTGGAAGGTGTAGACGGTGCCGTCATCGGACACATCCCACTTCTCGGCAAGGCTCGGGTTCACTTTGGTGCTGCCGCGCTCAAACTCGACGATGCGGTTGTAGATCTGCTCGCTGGCGTCGAAGGACGTGCCGGTGGTGTTCACGCCAGGGTAGAAATTCTCCGGGCTGCCCTCGGAGCAGTACACAAGGGTTTTGGCGGCCAGCGGGGCTGCTGCCAGGAAAGCCGGAACGCAGATCGCTGCGAAAAGGGCTGATTTCTTCATTATCATGGTCCTCTGAGACGGCACTGCACGTGGCCGTTCTGTGACGAAGTTAAGGTGCGAAGCCTCAATAATGTCAATCTGTCCCGGCAACCTTGGCCAATTTTTGGAATAAATTTACCATTTTGTGCCGGTTTGCGCAGTTTCTTTTAAGAAATGGCCCGCTTCAAATTTCCGAGATTCTACGGGATTTGTGACGCCTCCGATCACAGGCCGTCCACAGCCGGGGCAAACCGGCATCCCTCTCTGCCTCAACCGGAGGGCAGCGGCATAGTTTCCGTTGAGGAAGAACACGGGTAACGGGGACGCACACAGTGAAGGGTGGCAAAGCCCGGCTCCGACCGGGTCGTGCAGGCGGCTGTCAGGAGAGGCGTCATGCGGAGCGCGGTCCTGATGCTGCTGCCCAGACCCACCTGAACCAATGCGGCCGCAAGCGCCGGGGCGTCCGGGTTGCAAGGATAAGCCTGCTCCGGGGAGGTCGCTCCTCTAGCGCATCGTGCGGAAAAGCGGCCCCGGTTTTCGCCGACGCGGCCCTTCGGGTCCGCCCCCGACGATGCGCTGCCTCAAGAGGGAGCATCGGATTGATCCAAAAGCGGATTAGCACTTTTGGGTCCGATGCTCTAGGACCGCGCATCCGGTGGTTGTTCAACCAGACATGGACAAGCACAGTTGACGGATGACCTGCGGAGCATAAAAGCAGAGCTGCGTCGCCCCCGCGTGACCTCCGACCGTCGGCCCAGGGGCGGTCCAGGTATGGCTTGTCCGATCTGACACCTTGGTCGGTCCACTGTCCGTTTCAAGAAGCCTCGGGCTTGAGAGCCTAATTCATGCGATCCGCCTTTCTGCGCAATGCGCTCGTCCTCGGGACGCTGTCCGCCATCGGACCCTTCGCCATAGACATGTACCTGCCGGCTTTCCCAGCGATTGCACGCGAGTTTCAGGTGGATGTGGGCGCCGTGCAGATGAGTCTGATGAGCTTCTTCGTGGCGGTGGCGGTGTGTCAGTTGGCCTACGGACCGCTCTCGGACCGCTTCGGACGAAAGCCGCCGCTCTACGGCGGCTTGGGGCTTTTCATCCTAGGGAGCATCGGCTGCAGCTATGCTCCCAATGTGGAAGCGCTCATCGCCTTTCGCTTTCTGCAGGGGGTCGGGTCCTGTGCGGCCATGGTGATCCCCCGCGCGATCATTCGCGATCTGCATACCGGCCACGAGGCCGCGCGCCTGATGGCGACCACGATGCTGGTGTTCAGCGTATCCCCCATCCTCGCCCCGCTCGCCGGCAGCACCCTGACCGAGTTCTTCAGCTGGCGCTTTATCTTCTGGGCCATCGCGGCCATCGGCCTCGGCGGCATGGCCGTGTTGCTGTTCCTGCTGCCGGAGACGCGACCCGAGGGCGCGGGCCGGCAGGGCCTCGGTCAGACATTCGCCGCTTACAAGAGCCTCCTCAAGGATCGCCGATTCCGAGGCCTCGCCTTCATCGGGGGGTTCAGTCAGGCGAGCTTCTTTGCCTATCTGGCCGGCTCGTCCGTGATCTTCATCGAGCACTTCGGATTGTCGCCGTCGCAATACAGCATGATCTTCGCGTCCAACGCGATCGCCTTCATCGGCAGTGCACAATTCAACAGCGCCTTCATGCGCCGCTTCGGTGCCGAGCGGGTGGTTCGCATCGCCATCTCCGCCTTCGCGGCCCTGGTGAGCCTGTTGTTCATCTTGACCGCGGTCGGGGTGGACAGCGCCTACATTCTCTGGGGGCTCCTGTTCCTGTCCTTCGGCTGCCTCGGCTATGTCATTCCCTCTACGGCAGTGCTGGCGCTGGAGGAGCATGGGCCGATCGCGGGGACGGCCTCTGCGCTGATGGGCACCTTGCAGCTCAGCACCGGCGCCGTCATGATCGCGCTGGTGAGCGCCTTCTACGATGGAACCTCGTTCTCGATGGTGGGCGGCATCGTGGTCTGCGGCTGGGTGGCCTTTGTCTTGAGCATGCGGATCCTGAAGCCGAAGGCCGCCTATCCCTGACGGCTTTCCGCGAGAATCCAGTCGCGGAAGGAGCGGACCAGGGGGGCCTCTGCCTTGTGCTCCGGATAGACGAGATAATACGCCCCGACGCTCAGAATGCTTTGCGGGAAAAGGATTTCGAGGCGTCCCGCTGCGAGTTCGTCCGCGATCAGGAAATGGGGAATGAGGCCGACGCCCAAGCCCGCGGCGGCGGCCTGGGCAACCATGGCGAACTGCTCGAAGCGGGGGCCTCGCATGGGATTGCCAGCATTGACACCCACGCTCGTAAACCACTCGGCCCAGGCAGTCGGCCTCGTGCTCTGCTGCAACAGGGTGGCGCGGGCGAGGTCAGGTGGGGAGCGGATCGCCTCGCATTCTCGGTAAGCCGGGCTACAGACGGGCACGGCCTCTTCCGTCCGCAGCAATTCGCAGACTGCGCCGGGCCAATGTGGCTCGCCGAAATGAATGGCGGCATCGAAGGGCTCGGCGGAAAAGTCGAAGGGCACGAGGCGGACGCCGAAATTCACCGTCGCGTTCGGATGCTCGGTGAGGAAGTGCGGAATACGCGGAATAAGCCACCGGGTGCCGAAGGTCGGGAGCGTTGCGAGGTTCAGAACGCCGCTCGTGCCCGACAACGCGATGGCCTGATGGGTGGCATCCGAGAGTTCCGTGAGGGTGGCGCGGACCTGCGAGGCATAGAGACGCCCGACATCTGTCAGCACTACTCTCTGGCGGGAGCGGCTGAACAGGGAAACACCCAGTGAGTCCTCGAGTTGCTGGATCTGACGGGAGACGGCACTTTGAGTCAGGTTCAACTCCTCGGCAGCCCGTGAGACACTGCCGTGCCGAGCGGTGGCCTCGAAGGCGAGAAGATTGCCGATATTGGGCAGAAAGCCGCGACGGAGCACCAGTTCATTCCATTTCCGAATAACCTGCTGCGAAGATGTCGCTTTACTTCTTCCCTGTCCAGAGCGATTTTTCGGCAAATTTCAACAGGTTTGCCCGGCTTTCCGGAATAACCTTCCGTGCTACACCGAAGAGGATTGCTCATCATGGCAGGTGCACATCAGGATATCGCGAAGCTCAAGTGGGAAGATCCGCTCCTCCTGGACGAGCTGCTCACCGACGACGAGCGCATGATCCGCGACACGGCGCGCGCCTATGCCCAGGAAAAGCTCCTGCCGCGTGTGATCGAGGCTTATCGCGAGGAACGTACGGATCGCGAGATCTTCAACGAGATGGGTGAGCTCGGCCTCCTGGGCGTGACCCTGCCGGAGGACTATGGCTGCGCCGGTGCCTCCTACGTGGCCTACGGCCTTGTGGCCCGCGAGGTGGAGCGGGTCGATTCCGGCTACCGCTCCATGATGAGCGTGCAGTCTTCCCTCGTGATGTATCCGATCTATGCCTACGGCTCCGAGGAGCAGCGCCGGAAGTATCTGCCCAAGCTGGCCTCGGGCGAGTTCGTGGGTTGTTTCGGCCTGACCGAGCCGGACGCAGGCTCCGACCCCGCCGGCATGAAAACCCGCGCCGAGAAGATCGACGGGGGCTACCGCCTAAGTGGTTCGAAAATGTGGATCTCGAACTCCCCCATCGCGGACGTGTTCGTGGTGTGGGCGAAGTCGGAGGCCCATGACAACCAGATCCGGGGCTTCGTGCTGGAAAAGGGCATGAAGGGGCTTTCCGCTCCGAAGATCGGCGGCAAGCTCTCGCTCCGTGCCTCCATCACCGGCGAGATCGTCATGGACGGTGTCGAGGTGGGCGAGGATGCGCTCCTTCCGAACGTTTCCGGCTTGAAAGGCCCCTTCGGTTGCCTCAACCGTGCGCGTTACGGCATCTCCTGGGGCGCCATGGGCGCGGCGGAGGATTGCTGGCACCGGGCGCGCCAGTACACGCTCGACCGCAAGCAGTTCAACAAGCCGCTTGCGGCAACGCAGCTCGTCCAGAAGAAGCTCGCGGACATGATGACCGAGATCACTCTGGGCCTCCACGCCTCGCTGCGCGTCGGGCGCCTCTTCGACGAGGGCCGCATGGCTCCCGAAATGATCTCGCTCGTCAAGCGCAACAATTGCGGCAAGGCGCTCGAGATCGCTCGGCAAGCCCGCGACATGCATGGCGGCAACGGCATCCAGGAAGAGTATCATGTGATGCGCCACGCTCAGAACCTGGAGACGGTGAACACCTATGAGGGCACCCATGACGTGCATGCTCTGATCCTGGGGCGCGCGCAGACAGGCCTGCAGGCATTCTTCTGAGGAAGGGATGGGCTAATGCCTCTTCGGATCACCCTGGCCGGGTCGACGGGATGGGTCGGCAAGGCCCTGGTCGCGGCGATCGCCTCCTCCGACGATCTGGAGCTCGTCGGCGCCGTCAGCCGCAGCGCGGCGGGCCAGGACGCAGGCGAGGCGGCGGGGCTTCCCCGCCTCGGCGTCACAATCAGCGAAACCCTCGAAGAAGCCTTGAAGGCACCCTCCGACGTGGTGATCGACTACACCAAGCCGGGTGCCGTCAAGGCGCATGCCCTCACCGCATTGGCCCAGGGGCGCTCGGTGGTGATCGGCACGTCGGGGCTCTCCGCCGAGGATTATGCGGAGATCGACAAGGTCGCGCTCGGGGCTGCGCGGGGCGTGCTGGCGGCTGGCAACTTCTCGATCACGGCGACGCTCCTGCGCCGATTCGCGCTGGAAGCCGCGCGCTATGTGCCGGATGTGGAGGTCATCGATTACGCTTCGGCGAAGAAGCCCGATACACCCTCCGGCACGGCGCGGGAACTCGCCGAGCTCCTCAGCGAGGTGCGCCAGCCCGCGACCTCGAAGCCGGTCGATGAACTCACCGGCGTGCGCGAGACACGCGGCGGCACTCTTGGCGCGCGGCAGCCGGTCCAGGTTCATTCGCTGCGTATGCCGTCCTTCGTGTTGTCCTGCGAGGCGGTGTTCGGCGCGGACAATGAGCGCCTCGTGATCCGTCACGACGCGGGATCTTCGGCCGCTCCTTACGTCGCCGGCACCCTTCTGGCTGCGCGCCGTGTCTCTTCCTTCATCGGATTGAAGCGCGGCCTCGATGCTGCAATGGATTGATCGTTCATGAAACCGCTCGCAGGTCTCAAGGTACTCGAACTCGCCCGCATCCTCGCCGGCCCGTGGGTCGGACAGATGCTGGCCGATCTCGGTGCCGACGTGGTGAAGGTGGAGCGCCCCGGAGCGGGCGACGACACGCGCGGCTGGGGGCCTCCTTTCGTGGAAGCCGCTGACGGCGGCGATCTGTCGGCCGCCTATTTTCATTCCTGCAATCGCGGCAAGCGTTCCATCGCGGTCGATTTCGAGAGTGCCGAAGGTCAGGCGCTGGTGCGCAAGCTCGCGGCCCATGCAGACGTGGTGATCGAGAACTTCAAGGTCGGCGGGCTCAAGAAGTACGGGCTCGATTACGAGAGCCTGAAAGCGGTCAATCCACGCCTCGTCTATTGCTCCATCACCGGCTTCGGCCAGAATGGTCCTTATGCCTCGCGCGCGGGCTACGACTTCATGGTCCAGGGACTCGGCGGCATCATGGATCTGACCGGCGACCCCGAAGGGGAGCCGCAGAAGATCGGTGTGGCCTATGTGGATATCTTCACTGGCGTCTATTCTGTAGTCGGAATCCTGGCGGCTCTCCGCCGTCGCGACCAGACAGGGGAGGGAGCGCATCTCGACATGGCGCTCCTCGACGTGCAGACGAGCGTGCTTGCCAACCAGGCCATGAATTATTTGGCTTCCGGCAAGTCACCGCGGCGTATGGGCAATGCGCATCCCAATATCGTGCCCTACCAAGTCTTCCCGGTCTCTGACGGCCATATCATCGTGGCGGTGGGCAATGACGGACAATTCTCCCGCTTCGCCGCCGTTCTGGGGCAGCCCGAACTCGCGCAGGACGAGCGGTTTGCCACCAATGCAGGCCGAGTGCGGAATCGCACCGACCTCGTGCCGATCCTGACCAGGCTCACGCTTCGGACCACGCGGGAGGCCTTGCTCTCAGCGCTCGAGAAGCAAGGCGTACCAGCAGGCCCTATCAACACGGTGGCGGATGTGTTCGCCGATCCTCAGGTGATCGCGCGTGGCATGAGAATCGATCTGCCCTCGCCCCTTGCGAAAGGCGGCGCGATTCCATCCGTGCGCTCGCCCATCGTCATGAACGGCGAACCGATGGCGGCTGCGCGCCCCTCGCCACGTCTGGGCGAACACACGGATGAGGTGCTTAACGATCCATCCTGGATGGCCTAGGGTCTCGAAGCCGCGAGCGGCGTCCGCGTTCCAAGGCCGCTCTTCCGCACGCTGGGCTAAGGCGCGATGCCCTTGGTGAGCAGGCGGTTGATCATGCCGACGATCCGCTCCCGATCCTGATCAGAAAAGGGGCTGAGGTTATGCATCTCGAGGTTGCTTAGGCCTTCGACGGCAAGCCAGCCGAGGAGCGCAGCCTCGACATCGTCCGAGCTGGTTTCGATCTGTTTCACTGTTGCGGCGATTACCTGCCGAACAGGATCGAGCAGGCGCGGGTTTTCGGCCGCTGCCGCCATCATGCCCGTCGCGATCTCCTGCATCTTCCCGCCACAGCACATGTTCAGCAGGCTCGTCGTGGCCACGCGCGCCTCGAGATTGGGGCCCGGTTCCATCTGAGCTCGCAGCGCCTCCTTGGACTCGGAGACCTGGTCGATCATGCGCTGGATCATCGCTTGCAGCAGCGCATCCTTGGTCGGAAAATTATAGAGGAGTCCGCCCTTGCTGAGGCCGGCCCTCTCGGCCACTGCTTCAAGCGTCAGTCGCCCGGCTCCAATGTCTGCAACAAGCTCCGCGGCCGCATCGAGAATCTTCTCGCGGGAACTCTTGCGGCCTCGGGCATTCTCCAACATTCGCTACTCTTGCAACTAAACCGTCCGGTCGGTATATAAATGCTGCCGCAGCATTGGCGTCAAGGGCAAGTTGAGCTAATGCCGCACCTCCACATTCAGTCTGTAACCCGCCTAACGGGTGTGTAACTCCTGGAAGAAGCCCCATGAAACGGCGCATTATCGTCAGCCTCGTCTTTATCTTCGCGATCTTGCTCTGTGCCGGATTGGTGGGATTCAACCTATTCCGGGACAAGATGATCACTCAGTTCTTCGCCAACATGCAGCAGCCGCCGCAGACCGTGACCTCCGTCAAGGTCGAGGCGAAGACCTGGACCCCCAGCATCAGCGCCATTGGTACTGCCAAGGCCGCCAACGGCGTTGAACTCGCCGTGCAGGTCGGCGGCGTGGTCAAGGACATCAACTTCAAGTCCAACCAGAGTATCAAGGAGGGCACCGTGTTGGTTCAGCTTGATGACGAGGTCGATCGGGCGGACCTCGCAAGTGTTCAGGCGCAGGTGAAGCTCGCCGAGGCCAATTTCGAGCGCTCGCGGCAGCTGGCCTCCCGTGGTATTACCGCCGAGGCGACATTAGAGCAGAACCAAGCTCAGCTGGCTACGTCCCGCGCTCAGGAAGCGCGGGTGAAGGCCGTGATCGATCAGAAGGCCCTGAAGGCGCCGTTCTCCGGCGTTATCGGGATCCCGCAGATCGATGTGGGTCAATACATCCAGCCCGGCACGGTCGTGGCGAGTTTCCAGGATCTGTCGTCCATGAAGGTAGATTTCACGGTGCCTGAGCAGATGGCGGCGCACGTCAAGCTCGGCCAGGAGGTGCGCGTCGGGGTGAGTGAAGGGGATCTCCCCTTCAAGGGCCATATTATCGGCAAGGATCCACGCGTTGATCCGAAGACCCGACTCGTGGCCGTTCAGGCAGTGGTCGAGGACAACAAGGACAGCGCGATCCTGCCCGGCCAGTTCCTCCACGTGGAGGTGATCCTGCCTGAGGAGCCCAACGTCATCACCGTGCCACAGACGGCGGTTACCACCAGCCTCTATGGCGACTACGTGTACACGATCGAGCAGGAAGAGCGCGCAGGCAGCCAAGTTCAAGTGGCACACCAAGTCTTCGTGAAGACCGGCCGTCGCCGCGGCGGTGTTTTCGAGATTCTTTCCGGCATCTCGCCCGGCCAGCAGGTCGTCGCCTCGGGGCAGAACAAGCTGCAGGCTGGTGCGACGGTCAAGATCGACAACACCATTGATGTGACGAAGCTCGACGCGAGCAAGCTCGCGAACGGCCAATAGGCAAAATGCCATGAGTTTCACAGAGCTTTTCATCCGCCGCCCCGTCTTGTCGATGGTGGTGAGCCTCCTGATCCTGTTGCTCGGTGCACAGGGTTTGATGAACCTTCAGGTGCGCCAGTATCCTGAGGTCGAGGAAACCACGATCACCGTCACGACGACTTACACGGGCGCGAGCGCCGATCTGATCCAGGGCTTCATCAGCACGCCCATCGCCAAATCCGTCTCGAGCGCGGAAGGCGTCGATTACGTGACGACCCAGAGCCGTCTCGGCGTGAGTACGGTTTCCGTGCGCATGCGCCTGAACACGGATCCGAACGCCGCGCTGACCGAGGTCACCGCCAAGGTGCAGCAGGTGCGCGCGCAGCTGCCGCAGGAGGCCGAGGATCCTGTGATCGTAAAGGGCACGGGCCAGACCTTCGCTCTCATGTACATCACCTTCGCAAGCACGGAGATGACGCCCGAGCAGGTATCGGAATTCCTGACCCGCGTGGTGCAGCCGCGATTTGCGACGCTCGACGGCGTCGGTAACGCGGAGATCCTCGGCGGGCGTGATTTCGCCATGCGTGTGTGGATCGACCCCGTGCGTCTCGCCGCCCGCGGCGTGACGGCGGGTGACGTGGTGTCGGCGATTGGCGCCAACAACTTCCTCGCGGCGCCGGGCAAGACGCAAAACGAGTACGTCGCGTATTCGCTGCAGATGCAGACCACTTTGCAGACGCCGGAAACTTTCGGCGCGCTGCCGATCCGCTCCAACGGCGATCAGGTCGTCCGTCTGCGCGACGTGGCGGATGTGGAGCTGGGGCCGAAGAGCACCGACGTGAAGGTGAGCTTCAATGGCAAGGAGGGCACCTTCATTGGTGTTACGCCGACGCCCTCCGCGAACCCGCTCACCGTGGCGGACGAAGTCACCAGAGCCATCGAGGAGATCCGCCCGACCCTGCCCAAGGGCATGACGGTGCAGATCGTCTACGATGCGTCGGACTTTATCTCGGCCTCTATCGAGGAGGTGTTCAAGACCATCGGTGAGGCGGCGCTGATCGTCGTTGTGGTCATCCTGCTGTTCCTGGGCTCCTTCCGTTCGGTCCTGATCCCCATCGTGACAATTCCGCTTTCGCTTATCGGCGTGTGCTTCTTCCTTTATGCGCTGGGGTATTCGATCAACCTCCTGACCCTGCTGGCGATGGTGCTCGCCATCGGTCTCGTGGTGGACGACGCCATCGTGGTTTTGGAGAACATACACCGCCACATCGAGGAGGGATTGAAGCCGATCGATGCCGCCATCGTGGGAATGAGGGAGATATTCCTGCCCATCGTGTCGATGACCGTCACCCTGGCGGCTGTGTATGCGCCTATCGGCTTCACGCAAGGCCTGACCGGTTCGCTCTTCCGCGAATTCGCGTTCACCCTCGCAGGCGCGGTGATCATCTCGGGCATCATTGCGGTCACCCTCTCGCCCATGATGTCATCGAAGCTCCTGAAGCCCCATGCCGCTCAAAGTCGGTTTGCCGGTTTCGTGGATCGCACTTTCACGCGCCTTGAGAATTGGTACGCACGGCGTCTGAAGGGCTCGTTGGACTATCGTCCTGTCACGCTCATCATCGTGATGGTGCTGCTCGCGACCACGGGCTTTCTCTTCTCGAAGACCTCGGCCGAGCTTGCGCCGGAAGAGGATCAGGGCGCCTATCTCGGCCTCGTCAATGCACCGCAATATGCGACGGCCGATTACACGCAGACCTTCGCGCAGCAATTCGTCAATGCTGCCGAGACGATCCCCGAGATCGACGCCAGCTTCCTGATCGTCGGCATCGACGGCGGCGGCGGCGGCTTCGTCGGTTTCAAGCTGAAGCCGTGGAACGAGCGCGAGAAGAAGGGAGCCGAGACCAAGCAGGAGATCCAGAACCTGCTGGACGGGAATGGAGGGCTCCAGGCCTTCGTGTTCGCGCCTCCGTCCCTGCCGGGCGCAGGTGGCGGTCTGCCGATCCAGTATGTGCTGCGCACTATCGGCGATCCGGCGCAGGCCTATGAGGTCGGTGAGCAGGTGCGCCAGCGGGCGCAGAAGTCAGGCAAGTTCATCGTCGTGCAGAATTCGATCTCCTATGAGACCCCTCGCGCACGCATTACCGTGGACCGCGACCGGGCGGCCGCCCTCGGGGTACCGGTGAGCCAGATCGGAAGCACGCTCGGCGCGCTCGTTGGTGGCGCTCCGATCTCCAAATTCGATAGGGACAACCGCAGCTATGACGTGGTGAGTCAGGTCCGCCAGGCAGACCGCCTGAACCCGGAGCTTCTTGGTCAGTACTATGTGCGGGCGTCGGACGGCTCCATGGTTCCGCTCTCCGCACTGGTGCGCATTGAAACGGATGCCGCACCAGCGACCATCGAGCAATTCAATCAGTTGAACGCGGCCACTATCTCGGCTCTGCCTCTACCCGGCGTGACCACGTCGGAAGGCTTGGCCACCCTGCGCTCCATCGCGCAGGAGGTCATGCCGCAGGGCTTCTACGAGGACTATGCCGGTCAATCGCGCCTTGAAGTGCAGGAAGGAAGCTCCATTCTGCTCGCCTTCGGACTTGCCCTCATCGTGATCTACCTGGTGCTGGCGGCGCAGTTCGAGAGCTTCCGCGATCCGTTCATCATCATGATGTCGGTGCCGCTCTCCCTGTTCGGCGCCATGATCTTCCTGAACGTCGGTTTGGCTACGCTCAACATTTACACGCAGGTCGGCCTGATCACCCTGGTGGGCCTGATCACGAAGCACGGCATTCTAATGGTGGAGTTCGCCAACGAACTGAAGGAGAAGCGTGGTGTCAGCAAGCGCGAGGCGATTCAGGAAGCCGCTCGTGTCCGGTTGCGTCCGATTCTCATGACCACGGCGGCCATGGTGCTTGGCGTCGCCCCGCTGCTTTATGCCAGCGGTGCGGGTGCGGCGGCTCGCTTCTCCATGGGTCTCGTGATTGCGTCGGGCATGTCCATCGGCACGATCTTCACGCTCTTCGTGGTGCCGATGTTCTATACCTACATCTCGAAGGAAACCATGCGGAGCAAGCAGGCGGGTGAGGAGCATGCCCGCCATCGGGCAGCGCTCGCAGCGGAATAAAACGGAAAAGGCCGGACAACGCGTTGTCCGGCCTTTCATGTCCATCTCAGAAGGGACAGGCGCTCAGCGCCTCCACCTTTTCAGGTTCGGTCAGGTCAGCCCTGGAGCATCGGACGTGAAAAGTGGATTCGCACTTTTGGGTCCGATGTTCCCTTCTCGAATGAGCGCATCGTCTGGAGCGGACCCGAAGGGCTGCGTCAGCGAAAACCGGGCCCACTTTTCCGCACGATGCGCTAGCGATTCAACTCGCCTTCAACTTCCATGAAGGGCGAAACCGACTTGAAGCCGGCCTGCTCGGCAGCTTTGCGGACGGCCTCTGCCACCTCCGTGGAATGAACCTCGATAGTCTCGCCTGTCTTCGAGTCCACGAACATGATCTTCATGGCGTTAACATCTGGCTGGCCGTGAGAGACCACGTAGGAGTTCTGCGTGGCGAGACGATGAACCAGGCCGGCATCGCGCAGGAAGTCGAGGGCACGGTAGATCGTCACGGGGGCCAGACGCTTCTTGTCGCTGCTGAGACGGTCAACGAGGTCGTATGCGCCCACCGGGCCGCCGCTCTGAACCAGTTCGCGGTAAACGCGCTCACGGATCGGCGTCAGACGGAGATTATTCTGGCGGCAAAGGTCGTCCGCACGACGGAGGAGGTTCTCTTCTTCTTCTTTCCTGACGGCTCTTGTGCTCATGCGCCACACTCCTGTTATTTCAAAACCTACCCATTCATATAGGGGAAATAATGTCTTAACAATGTGTTATCGTTGCAATGAAGTCTTGCAAATCTGCATTTTCCCCAAGGGAATTTGGCGAATTAGCAGACAGATCTTCTAAGTGATTGTTGTGTGATATGCAATAACGGAACGGAAACTGCCAAGTTTCTCGTTGCTTATCATTTCGAGCAGACCTCGCAGAGGCCGCGTATCTCAACGGTAACCTTCTTCGAACAGAACGAATGGTCGTCACCCCATTGGGCCAGCCGCTCATTGATGCTCGGATCGCTGAATTCCGTGACGAGGCCACAATTCTCACAGATGGCAAAGGCCGCCATCTCGTGGTGGTGGGGGTGCTTGCACGCCACATAGGCGTTGAGGCTTTCAAGCCGGTGGGCCAACCCTTTTTCGATGAGCTTGTCCAGAGAGCGGTAGACGGTCGGAGGCGTGACGGCTCCCTTGGCACGCAGCTTGTCGAGCACCTCATAGGCCGAAAGAGGATTCTGGGCAGCGCTCAGTATTCGGTGAACGCGCTTTTGCGTGTCGTTCAACTCCTCAAGGGCACGATGGTGGTGGTTCGCTGCCATGACGGGATCGACTTTCAAAGAAGGCTTGGTCACCCCTATACGTCATAATTATGGTGATGATTTCAAGGCAGGAATCACCAGCCTGTGCCCAAAAGGCACAGGCCTCGCCACATATCCCGTTCCGAGCGGTCGAACGGCAATCTTCGGCGATGGATCAGATCTCCACCCAGGCAGCCTTCGCGTCAGAGGATCGAACCGCCGCTTCGATGAAGCGGACACCGCGCAATCCGTGCTCGACGGTGGGGACCTGGAGCGAGAACGGGTTGGGATCGCGGCCTTCCATTCGCGCGACGATTTGCTCCGCCACATCGGTATAGATCTGGGCAAAGCCCTCCAGGTAGCCTTCCGGATGCCCGCCCGGAATGCGCGAGGCCGCTCGTGAAACCTCGTTAGCGCCATATCCGTTGCGGCGGATCATTCGTGGCGGCTCGCCGAGGGGGGAGAACAGCAGAACATTCGGGCTTTCCTGGTCCCATTCGAGACCCGCCTTCTCGCCATAGACGCGAATCCGCAAGCCGTTCTCCAGGCCCGCCGCAACCTGGCTGCACCAGAGCATGCCCTTCGCACCAGACGCAAAGCGCAGCATCATGTGAGCATTGTCATCGAGCCTGCGGCCTTGCACGAAGGTGTGGAGTTCGGCCGAAAGCGAAGTCACCTCATCGCCGGTGATGAACTCGGCCAGATTGAATGCGTGGGTCCCGATATCGCCTACGGCTCCTGCAGGGCCCGACCGGGCCGGGTCGGTGCGCCACTCTGCCTGCTTGCTGCCGGTCTCTTCGACCCGCGTCGCGAGCCAGTCCTGCGCATACTCCACCTGCACCACACGAATGGCGCCGAGCATGCCTTCGGTGATCATGGAGCGGGCCTGCCGCACCAGCGGATAGCCGGTGTAGTTGTGGGTGACGGCGAAGATCAGTCCCGACTCGCGGGCCAGCCGCGCGAGCCTGTCGGCCTCCTGACGGGTCGTGGTCAGGGGCTTGTCGCAGATCACGTGAATTCCCGCCTTGAGAAAGGCTTCGGCCGCGGAGGCATGCGCATGGTTCGGGGTTACGATTGCCACTGCATCGATGCCGTCCTCCCGCTTCCCCTCGCGCAGCGCCATGTCTTGGAATGTGCTGTAGATGCGGTCCGGGGGCAGGAGCAGATCCTCTCCCGACAACCGAGCGCGCTCCGGATCGGACGAGAGCGCGCCGGCCACCAGTTCCCAACGGTCATCGAGCCGGGCAGCAATACGATGCACCGCCCCGATAAAGGCGCCACGTCCACCACCGACCATGCCGAGGCGGAGACGGCGGTTGAATTTCTCGTCGCGTGATCCTGCGATGGTCATGGCCGGTCTCTCCTTCAAGCGGCGCCGATGCCGAGCAGGCGGCGGTTCGCCGCCTCGTCCGTTCCGCCCGCGGCGAAGTCGTCGAACGCCTTCTCCGTGACGCGAATGATATGTGACCGGATGAACTCCGCGCCTTCCCGCGCGCCATCCTCAGGATGCTTCAGGGCGCATTCCCACTCGAGCACCGCCCAGGAATCGTAGTCGTACTGCGCGAGCTTGGAGAAGATGGCGTTGAAATCCACTTGCCCGTCGCCGAGGGATCGGAAGCGGCCCGCACGATTGATCCAGCTTTCATACCCGCCATAGACGCCGACGCGCCCAGTCGGATTGAACTCCGCGTCCTTGGCATGGAAGGCCTTGATCCGCTCATGGTAGAGATCGATGAAGGCCACATAGTCGAGCTGCTGCAGCAGGAAGTGACTGGGATCGTAGTTGATGCAGGCGCGCCTGTGCCCGTCGACGGCATCGACGAAGCGCTCGAAGGTCGCGCCGTCATGGATGTCCTCGCCCGGATGGATCTCATAACAGACATGACAATCCGCATCTTCGTAGGCATCGAGGATAGGCCGCCAGCGCCGCCCCAGCTCCTCGAATGCCGTCTCGATGAGTCCGGCCGGGCGCTGCGGCCAGGGATACACGAAGGGCCAGGCGAGCGCGCCGGAGAAGGTGACGCTCGCCTTCAGCCCGAGGCGCCGCGACGCCTGAGCCGCCATCAGCATCTGCTCGACGGCCCAGGCCTGCCGCGCCTTCGGATTGCCGCGCACCTCTGGGGCCGCGAATCCCTCGAAGACCTCGTCAAAGGACGGGTGCACGGCTACGAGCTGACCCTGGAGATGCGTGGAGAGTTCCGTGATCTCCAGGCCGTGCGAGCGGACGATACCCTGAACCTCGTCGCAATAGGCATCCGACTCGGAGGCTCTCTTCAAGTCGAAGAGGCGCGCGTCCCAGGTCGGAACCTGAACGCCCCTGTAGCCGAGAGAGGCGGCCCAGCGGCAGATGGAATCGAGCGAGTTGAACGGCGCTTCGTCGCCGGCGAACTGAGCGAGGAAGAGGCCGGGACCCTTCATGGTCTTCATGGGTGAACTCCCGAGATGCGACTGCGAAAGAAGGTATAACAGGCAAAGGAAAGCCGCTCGACACTGCAGGCGGCTTGCCGTTGCCTCGCCCCTCGTCGGGGAGGGGCGAGGGCGCGCAGCCGTTAGAACGGCGAGTCGGGGAAGTAATGCTCCTGGGCGTTGTCCTTCGTGATCAGCTGGGCATCGAGCGTGTAGGTGCCGCGCATGGGTGCGTTGGTATAGAAATGCGCGGCGGTGACACCCATGGCGGTGGAGATCATCGAGGGCGGATAGGAAACGTTGGCGGGGATCATCTTGTCACTGTCCATGACCTTCTTGATCATGTCCTTCATGCCCGCGCCACCGAGCACGAACTTGATGTCCTCGCGCTTGGCCTGCCGGATCGCTTCCAAGACGCCGAGCGCCATGTCGTCGTCGGATGCCCACACCGCGTCGAGCTTCGGGTGCTTGGAGAGGAAGTCCTGCATCACCTTGAAGGCATCGTCACGGTTCCAGTTGGCGTATTGCTTGTCGATGACCTTCACGCCCGAACCTTCGAGAGCCTTCTCGAAGTTGGACACGCGCTCTTCGTCGATAACGGTCGGGATGCCTCGAAGCACCACGACGTTTCCTTCCTTCAGGTTGTCGACGAAGTACTTGCCCGCGACGCGGCCGAACTCTGCATTGTTGCCGGCGACGTAGATGTCCTGGATCGAGGGATCCTTCAGGCCGCGATCGACGACGGTAACGAAGGTACCGCGTTTCTTCACCTCGCGAACCGGGTCCGTCAGCTCGTCCGAGTTGAAGGGCAGGACGACCAGGGCATCGACCCTCTGGGCCATCAGGTCGTCGAGCGCGTTCGCCTGGGCCGCGCCGTCAGGGGACGTCTTCACGATCACCTTCAGGCCGGGATAGCCTTTCTCGAGCTGCTTGGCGGTTTCCTGGGCGTGATAGACCACGCCACCGGTCCAGCCATGAGTGGCGGCTGGAATTGAAACGGCGATCGTCACATTCTTCTGCTGTGCCGTCGCACCTGTCGCGACACCGGCCATCAGACCGGTTGCGAGAGCGACTTTAAGAAGTGCTGCTTTCATCTGCTCCTCCCTGGAGGTGTTGGTTTTTGAGCCCTTGTCCTTTTTGTCCGGTGGCTTCGCCCCGGTTTCATCGCCCACGGTGGACGGACCGCTGCACAAGCATGGCGATAATGATGATGGCGCCTTGAACCGCGCCTACGAGGAACTCGGAGACGAAGTTGGACAGCACCATGATATTGGCGACGAGTTCGAGGATCACCGCGCCGACCACGGTACCCCAGACGCGGCCGACGCCACCCTTGAGCGCCGTGCCGCCGATGACCACGGCGGTGATCGCCTGTAGTTCCCAGAGCAGGCCGGTGGTTGGCGTGGCGGAGCCGAGACGCGGTACGTAGACCAGCACTGCAATGCCGACGCAGATGCCCTGGATAACGTAGGTGAGCGTGCGCACGCGCCAGATCGGCACCCCGGAATAGCGCGCCACATCCTCGTTCGAGCCCAGTGCCACCACATGGCGGCCGAAGGAGGTGCGGTAAAGGATCAAGGCGCCGATCGCAGCCACTACGAGGAATGCAATGATCGGCACCGGAATGCCGAACACGCTGCCGAAATAAACGGGTCGATAGAGTTCGCGCAGCTCGAAGTTGCGCAGGGTGATGGTGCCGCCGGCCGCCAGCCAGACCACCAGCGAACGGAAGATCCCCATGGTACCGAGCGTGACGATGAAGGGCTCGATCCGCCCGAAAGTAACGATGAGGCCGTTCGCCAAGCCGCACATGGCGCCAAGCGCAAGGGCCGCCAGCATTCCGATCGCGATGGTGCTCATATCGGCGCCGCTGAGTGAGTTCAGCGTGAGGATCATGACGCCTGCGGTCAGTGCCGCCATGGATCCTACCGAAAGATCGAGACCTCCGGCGGAGATCACGAAGGTGGCGCCGACCGCAATGATGGCGATGAAGGCTGAGCGGGTGACGACGTTGAGAATGTTCGAAGCCGTCAGGAAGTCGGGATTAATCAGGGCTCCCGCAATGGCAAGAGCGACGAGCGCGATGAAGGGCGAGAGCGCCCGCAGGTCGATCGTGGACTTGCGCCTCTCGGCGCCGCGGCGAAGCACGGTTTCGGTCATGCGTGGCCTGCGGCGATTTCCGCCGCCCTTTCTTCATGAACACCAGTGGCGAGGTAGACGATGGAATCTTCGGAGAGGTCGGCCTGGGAGACTTCGCCTGCCACATGGCCGTTGCGCATCACGACAACCCGGTGACACAAGCCGATCAGTTCCTGCATCTCAGAAGAGATGACCACGACGGAAAGGCCGTCTTCGGCAAGCTGCGCGACGAAGCGGTAGATCTGCTCTTTGGTGCCGATATCGACCCCCCGGGTCGGTTCGTCGATGATGATGATGCGAGGATTCAGCATCATCATTTTGGCGAGCAGGAGCTTCTGCTGATTGCCGCCGGATAGCTGTCCTGCCAGGAGATCCCGGCTTCGGGTGCGGATATCGAAATTCCTGATCGCTTCATCGAGCGCCTGTTCCTCTGCGCCGACATCGATGAAGGGGCCGCGGCTGAACCTGTCGAGGGCGGCGAGCGATAGATTGACCCTCAGGTTCTGTTGCAGCAGCAGCCCTTTGCCCTTGCGATCCTCGGACAGATAGACGATGCCTGCGGCCATGGCCTCGCGTGCATCGCGAAAATGCACGCTCTCGCCGCGGAGCGTGATCCTGCCCTGGCACGAACGCAGTCCTACGAGGCCCTCGAAAAGCTCCGTGCGGCCAGCGCCGATCAATCCGCCGAACCCGAGGATCTCGCCACGCCTCAACGTGAAGGAGGCATTCTCCACATACCCTGGGACGACCATGTCGCGCACGGACAGAATGACATGTTCGGATATCGTGGAGGGCTTGTCGGGATAGAGCTTCGACATGTCGCGCCCGACCATCAGGCGGGCCATTTCGAGGGGCTCTAGGCCCTCAATGCCCCGTGTCGCGATGTGGCGGCCGTCGCGCAGAACCGTCACCCGATCAGCAATGGCTTTCACCTCATTGAGGCGATGGGAGATATAGAGCACCGCGACCCCGTGGGAGCGCAGCTTGCGAATGATGGCGAAAAGACTCTCCGCCTCGACAGGCGTGAGAACGGCAGTCGGTTCGTCGAAGGCCACGATCTTGTGCGGCACCAGAAGGGCGCGGGCGATTTGCACGAGTTGGCGGTCGGCGATCGAGAGGCGGCGGACCTCGCAATCCGGGTCGATCCGCGTGCCGAGTTCTGCCAGGATGCCCCGCGTGCGTTCGCGCATGATCCTGTCGTTCACGAGGCCGAAACGTTTGATCTCGCGACCGAGAAAAAGATTCTGCGCCACGGTCAGGTCTTCTGCCAGCAGAATTTCCTGATGCACGAGAACGATGCCGTGACTTTCGGCGTCCACGGGGCCCGAAAAGGTGATCGGCTGCCCGCCGAGGTAAAGGCTGCCTTTGGTCGGGGCGATATGGCCGGAGAGGATGCGCATGAGAGTCGACTTGCCAGCACCGTTCTCGCCGATGACCGCATGAACCTCACCAGGCTGCAAATCGAGTGAAATGCCACTCAGGACTTCAATCGGCCCGAAGGATTTAGAAATGTTCTCTGCGCGAAGAACGGAATCCATGCGCGACTCCGGATAAGCGATACCGTTCGCCGACGATGTTGCGGCAGCGTTGGTGTAACGTTCACAGGGGCGGTCAGCAGGCTGGGGCAGGTTCTGACATTCGTTTCCTCCGGTTTGGCGACTCGTCCTCTGGCGGGACTTGAACGATCGATTTAGGAACATGCCCATCTTTGGCAATGTTGCCATGTAATCGATTACATCAGAACTTTACCGCAACGGCAGCTTCTGTCAAACAGAACCAAGGTAGGGGAGGATCATGGACGAGAGCGGGCCTTCAGGCAGACCAGAGGAGGACGGGGCTCCCAGTAGCCGAGCGGTGCGTATTCAGGATGTGGCGAGGCTCGCCGATGTCTCGACCGCCACCGTGAGCCGTGCGTTGGCATCGCCCGAGCGGGTGTCTCCGGAAGCGCGGGCACGTGTGCTTGAAGCCATTGCCAAGACCGGCTACGTGCCCAATCCTGCCGCGCGGTCGCTCCGCTCTCAGAAAACCTATATGGTTCTCGTCGTCCTGCCGGACCTGTCGAACACCTTCTTCTCCAAGATCCTGCGCGGCATTGAGGAGAGATTGTTCGAGGCGGGTTACGGCATGATCATCAGCGATCTCGACGGCTCGCCCGAGAAAGAGGCGCATTTCGCGGCGTTCACAGCGGCAGGACGCGTTGACGGCGCCATCCTCCTGAACGGCCACCTGTTCGGGCAGAGCCGCGACGGCGAGGGCACGCCCGCTAAGACAGGTATTCCGCTGGTCGCTCTCTGTGAGGCAATTCCCTCGGCGGATATTCCGCAGATCGAGATCGACAACCGCGCTGCCGCGAGCGGCATGACGCAGCATCTCGCGTCCTTGGGCCACCGGAGCATCGCTTATGTGAGCGGGCCGCCGAACAACATCCTGGAACGGGAGCGCTTCCTCGGATATCAGGAGGGTTTGAAGGCGTCCGGACTCCCCTTCGATCCGGCACTGGTGCTCGCGGGGGACTACACCATCGCGTCCGGAATGAGGGCGGGGCAGGATCTGGTGGCCCGTTCAACGCGCCCGACGGCCGTGTTCTGCACCAGCGACGAGATGGCGATCGGTTTGATGCGTACGCTGTTGTCGGCCGGGCTGAGGGTGCCGGAAGATATTTCCGTGGCAGGATTCGACGATATCGAGTTCGCTGCCGTCGCGGAGCCTGCTCTGACCACGATCCGTCAGCCGCGACGGGAACTGGGGCAGACGGCAGCCGCCGTTCTTGTCGATCTCCTGCAAGGTCGTCCGTCACCCAAGCGCATTCGCCTCGAAACGGAACTCGTTCTCCGGGATAGCGTCGCGCCGCCTCAGAACATGGAGAAGGCGCCTGCGAAGATCACCAGGACGAGCGCGATAAAGCCGACATAGGCATAAAGTGCTTTGCGCGAGTGCTGATGGGCGTAACTGTCCTTGTCCGCACCGTTCTTCCAGCGGTCCGCGCTTTCCTGATGACGGGCCAGATCCACCTGGTCCGGTCGCGGCGAAAAGCCGGCAGCTTCGTCATCGGTGCCGAGAGGGGACAATCCGGGGTCGAACACCTCATTCTTGTCGCCCGTCCGACCGCTGTTGATGTCACCCTTCAGCTGTGCCGAGGTCGAGCCCGCATTCATGGGCGGCGCATCGACCGGCTTGATGGTGTGCGTCCGCGGAATGTCGGTGTGATTGGGGTCGTCTGAACGGGTGGGCATCGAAACTCTCCCGGAAGCTCCATTGATGGGGAAACCATCGGAATTGAGCGAGGTTCCTGGGAGGCGGACCTGGGAGTGGCCCATTCAGGAGCCAAGAAAAAAGGCCGCTGGTGACAGCGGCCCGAAGTTTAGGGAGGAAACGCCCAAGAAGGGCAGCCGCACTGCGACGCCAATCGCCGTGCTGCACTGCGATATGTAATGGCTGCTCAGAAGGATCGCAAGGTTAAAAGGTCAGCATGGTTGCCCAATTTTTCGCCTCCTCCGGAAGCCTGGCCGGTCAGGAAACTTGGCCTCGCAGGGAAGAACAGGCAAACTTGGCATAATGTGACCGCAATCGATGCAACACGGATGCGTGAATGGCCGCGATGCCCAAGCTGAACTCCGTTCTCGAAACCGCCCTCTATGTGGAGGATCTGGAGCGGTCCAAGGCTTTCTATGAGGGCGAGCTCGGATTGCCCCTCCTGCTCGAGAATCGGCGCATGTGCGCCTTCGACGTGGGCGGAAGAAGCGTACTGCTCCTGTTCCTGCGCGGAGGATCGGCGCAAGATATGACGGCACCGGGGGGGACCATTCCCGGTCACGACGGGCACGGCCCGCTGCACATGGCATTTGCCATTTCGGCCGAGGAATTGCCAGCCTGGGAAGAGAGGCTGTGCGAGCGCCAGATCCCGATCGTCAGCAGGGTGACCTGGTCGCGCGGTGGCATCAGTGTCTATTTCCATGATCCGGATGGGCACGTGTTGGAACTGGCGACCCCCGGGCTTTGGGCGACCTATTGATCGCCCGCTCCGGATTGGAGGAGCGTCAGGTGATGACGCTGGGCTCTTTGCGGCCGGTCCGCGAAGCAATCTCCGCAATGGCGTTCGCGGCCTCGATCACAGGTGCCAGGACCTCCGCCGTCGGTAGGCTGTGACGGTCCGGGTTCGGCTCGAAGCGTTCGAGGTAGACGCGCAGGGTCGCTCCCGAAGTGCCGGTGCCCGACAGGCGGAACACGGCGCGGGCATCTTCCTGGAACAGGATGCGGATACCCTGTTTCGGGGTCACGGATCCATCGACCGGGTCCGTATAGGCGAAATCGTCGCATGCCTGAACCGTCAACTCCCCGAATCGCTGGCCCGGAAGGTTCACGAGCTTGGCGCGCAAGGCATCCATCAACTCGTTCGCCGGAGCGGTCTCGAGCTCCTCATAGTCGTGACGGGTGTAGTAATCGCGCCCGTACGCGGCCCAGTGCTCGCGCACGATCTGGTCCGCAGGCTTCTTCGTGACCGCCAGGATATTGAGCCAGAGCAGCACTGCCCAGAGGCCGTCCTTCTCCCGGATGTGATGGGAGCCGGTGCCAGCGCTCTCCTCGCCGCAGATCGTGATCAGCCCTGCATCGAGAAGGTTGGCGAAGAACTTCCAGCCGGTGGGTGTCTCAAAGAAATTGATTCCGAGTTTCTTCGCCACGCGGTCGGCAGCGCGGCTCGTCGGCATGGATCGCGCCACGCCTGAAAGGCCCTGCGCGTAGCCTGGGGCCAGATGCGCATGACTCGTGAGAATCGCAAGGCTGTCGCTCGGCGTTACGAAGAGCCCGCGGGCCACGATCATGTTGCGGTCGCCGTCGCCATCGGAGGCAGCGCCGAAATCCGGCGCATCCGGACCCATCATGAGCTCCATCAGGTCATGGGCATGGACCGGGTTCGGGTCGGGATGGTGGCCGCCGAAATCCGGCTTCGGCTCGCCGTTGACCACGGTGCCGGCCGGTGCGCCGAGGCGGCCTTCGAGAATGGCCTTGGCATAGGGGCCGGTGATGGCGTTGAGCGCATCGAACCGCATGCGAAAGCCCGAGCGGAAGAGCTCGGTGACGGCGTCGAAGTCGATGAGCCGCTCCATCAGCTCTACATAATCCGCCACCGGATCGATCACCTGAACGATGGTGTTGCCGATCTTGGTTTCGCCGATGCGGGCGAGGTCGATGTCCGCTCCCTCGACAATCTTGTATTCGGTGAGTGCGCTCGCGCGCTTGAACACGGCTTCCGTGAAGGATTCCGGTGCGGGTCCGCCATGGGACATATTGAACTTGATGCCGAAATCCCCATCAGGTCCGCCAGGATTGTGACTTGCCGAGAGCACGAGGCCGCCAATGGCCTTGTGCTTGCGGATCACGCAGGAGGCAGCCGGGGTGGACAGCAGCCCCTTCTGCCCGACGAGGATGCGCCCAAAGCCGTTGGCGGTCGCCATCCTGAGCGCGATCTGCACCACCGCTTCGTTGAAGAAGCGCCCGTCGCCGCCGATGACGAGGGTCGAACCTTCGGTCCCTTCCACATTATCGAAGATCGCCTGGATGAAGTTCTCCACGTAGCGCGGCTGCTGGAAAACCTTCACCTTCTTGCGCAACCCCGATGTGCCGGGGCGCTGATCGGGGAACGGTGTTGTCGGAACGCGGGTGATCGCCATCGGTGCTTGCCACTTCCTCAAATCGGTTTGGGCGGCCTGATCTTTGAAGTCTTCCGGCCCTGAAAAAGGGGTTCAGGAAGCCATTCTAGGGTCGCACAGGTGAGATGCCACTGCCGGTATGAAGGTAAGATGAAGATCCTATGGTTGGAACGGGGTGGCCCTTCTGGCGAAAGACATGGTTAAAATCGCCAGGACCTCCCAGCCTCCAGCCCCTGACAATTTGCCCGGTGCGGGCCTCTCGTCCGCAGGAGCGACCCGTGCCATAAGGCGGCCGCAACTGTCTTAGGCCAAGGTCCATGATTCGCGTCGAGAATGTCAGCAAGCAGAACAGCCACCGGATCCTCTTCATCGAGGCTTCTGCGACCCTCCAGAAGGGGGAGAAGGTCGGTCTGGTCGGCCCCAACGGCGCGGGCAAGACGACGCTCTTCCGGATGATCACCAAGGAAGAGCAACCGGACGAGGGCCAAGTCTCCGTCGATCGTGGCGTGACCATCGGCTATTTCAGCCAGGATGTGGGGGAGATGGCGGGCCATAGCGCCGTGGCCGAGGTGATGAACGGGGCGGGCCCGGTCAGCGAAGTGGCGGCTGAGCTGAAGGGACTCGAGGCCGCGATGGCGGATCCGGATCAGGTCGGGAATTTTGACGAGATTATTGCCCGGTACGGTGAGGTGCAGGCGCGCTACGAGGAGCTCGACGGCTATTCCCTGGAAGGCCGCGCCCGCGAGGTGCTCGCCGGCCTCGGTTTCAGCCAGGAAATGATGGACGGCGATGTCGGAGGACTGTCTGGAGGCTGGAAGATGCGCGTGGCGCTGGCCCGCATCCTCCTCATGCGTCCCGATGCGATGCTCCTCGACGAGCCGAGCAACCACCTCGACCTGGAAAGCCTGATCTGGCTGGAGGAGTTTCTCAGAGGCTATGAGGGCGCTCTGCTCATGACCTCGCACGACCGCGCCTTCATGAATCGAATCGTCAACAAGATCATCGAGATCGACGGTGGTTCGCTCACCACCTATTCAGGCGACTACGAATTCTATGAGCAGCAGCGCGCGCTCAACGAGAAACAGCAGCAGGCTCAGTTCGAACGCCAGCAGGCGATGCTTGCCAAGGAAATCAAGTTCATCGAGCGTTTCAAGGCCCGCGCCTCTCATGCGGCGCAGGTGCAGAGCCGCGTGAAGAAGCTGGAGAAGATCGAGCGCGTGGAACCGCCCAAGCGCCGTCAATCGGTCGCCTTCGATTTCCTGCCCGCGCCGCGCTCGGGCGACGATGTGATCAGCCTCAAGAACGTGCACAAGCGCTATGGCTGCCGCACCATTTATGAGGGGCTCGATTTCGCGGTGCGCCGCAGGGAGCGCTGGTGCGTCATGGGTGTCAACGGGGCCGGCAAGTCCACCCTCCTGAAGCTGGTCGCGGGCACCGCCGAGCCCGATCAGGGAACGGTCAACATCGGAGCCAGCGTGAAGATGGGCTACTTTGCCCAGCACGCCATGGAGGTGCTCGACGGCGACCGTACCGTGTTCGAGTTCCTCGAGGATTCGTTCCCGCAGGCGGGGCAGGGTTCGCTGCGTACGCTCGCGGGATGCTTCGGCTTCTCCGGAGACGACGCGGAGAAGAAATGCCGTGTGCTCTCAGGCGGCGAGAAGGCACGCCTTGTGATGGCCAAGATGCTCTACGACCCGCCGAACCTGCTGGTGCTGGACGAGCCTACGAACCACCTCGACATGGCGACAAAGGAAATGCTGATCGAGGCGCTGTCGCGCTACGAAGGCACCATGCTCTTCGTCTCGCATGACCGGCACTTCCTGGCGGCTTTGTCGAACCGCGTCCTGGAACTCACACCCGACGGCATCCACCAATACGGGGGCGGCTACACCGAGTATGTGGCGCGTACCGGCCAGGAGGCGCCGGGTCTCCGTCACTGAACATTCGGACGAACGGAGTCGCTTGGCATCTGGCTAGAGCTGTTTCCACTCGCTTGGAACAATCTCTCTTCTTTGGTTTGCCGCATTTTCCGGCAGGGACTCGGATCCATCTCGCCGGAAAGTGCTCTGCATGGCCCAAGACTGGGCCATTTCGGGCGCCTCGATCCGATCAGGTGTAGTAGATCGAAATTCTCCGTCCTTGAATCTCCTGGATCTCGACATTCATGTCATAGATCTCCCGTATCGCTTCGCTCGTCATGATCTCGGCGGGTGGACCATGGCGGACGACGGCTCCATCGCGCATGGCCACGATGTAATCCGAGTAGCAGGAGGCAAAATTGATGTCGTGGAGGACGAGGACAATCGTCTTGCCCAAGGTATCGGCGGCTTGGCGCAGGAGCTTCATCATGCCGACCGCGTGCTTCATGTCGAGATTGTTCAAGGGCTCGTCGAAGAGCACATAATCCGTATCCTGGCAGAGCACCATGGCTACATAGGCCCGCTGCCGCTGCCCGCCGGACAACTCGTCCAGGAAGCGGTCGGAGAGTGCCTCAAGGCCAAGGAAACCGATGGCCTTCTCCGCCTGGGCGCGGTCCTCGGCCGTGAGACGGCCCTTCGAATACGGATAGCGACCGAACTCGACCAAGTCCCGGACCGTCAGCCGTGAAGCCACCCTGTTGTCCTGCCGGAGGATGGACAGACGTTTCGCCAGCACGTCCGATGGGGCCTTCGCCACATCGAGTCCATCGACCTTCACCGTTCCGGCCGTAATGGGCGTAAGGCGGCTGATCATCGACAGGAGGGTGGACTTGCCGGCCCCGTTGGGCCCGATGATAGACGTGATGCCGCGGCGCGGGATCTGAAGAGACACGTTCTGCACGACGATGGTTTCGCCATAGCTCTTGCGAACGTTCGAGATCTCGATCAACGGGATGCTCCTCTGATCAACATGGCGAGGAAGACGATGCCGCCCGAGAATTCGATGACGATGCTCAGGGCGGTATCAAAGGCGAAGATCCGCTCCAGAACGAGCTGCCCGCCGACGAGGCAGATGACGGCGAGCAGAACCGCGACGGGCAGCACGAAGCGATGCTTGTATGTCCCGGCAAGCTGATAGGCGAGGTTCGCGACGAGTAGTCCGAAGAAGGTGACGGGCCCCACAAGGGCGGTCGATACGGATACGAGAACCGCCACCAGCACGAGGACGATGGTCACCATCCGATTGTGATTGACGCCCAGATTGACAGCGGTTTCGCGGCCAAGAGCCAGCACGTCATAGACGTGCATGAGCCGCCATCCGATGACGGACGCGGCAAGAACGGTCACAGTCGATACCGCAAGAAGATTGCTGTCGACGCTGTTGAAGCTCGCGAACAGCCGATCCTGCAGGACCACGAACTCGTTGGGATCGATGATCCGCTGCATGAAGCCCGAGAGGCTGCGGAACAGCACGCCGAACACGATACCGACAAGGACGAGCAGGTGAAGGCTGCGACTACTTCCGGAGAAGAGCCAACGATAGAGCAAGCTGGAGAACGCCACCATCACGGCGACCTCGCACGCGAACAACAGGCGCGGGTCCAAAGCCGTCACTCTGGCCGAGCCGATGGCGAAGATCAGGCTCGTCTGAATGAGGATGTAAAGCGCGTCGAAGCCCATGATGGAGGGTGTCAGAATCCGGTTGTGGCTCACCGTCTGAAACAGGACGGTCGAGACCGCGATGGCATAGGCCACCAGGACCATGGACAGGATCTTCATGCCACGGAACGGCAGGATGAAATCCCATCGTCCCTTCGCATCGAGCGTCATGAACAGCACGATCACCCCCGCCGCGATGGCAGCGAGGGTCAGAAGCTCGCGGATTGGCGGCCTTTTATCACGCAAGGCGTTCGCGCCCTCTGAGCAGGAGGAACAGGAACAGGCCGCTGCCGACGACTCCCATGATCGTTCCGATGGGAATTTCGTAGGGATAATAAGCCACGCGTCCGACGATGTCGCAGGTCAGGACGAGCCCGGCTCCTAGCAGCGCGATCCAAGGCAGCGACCGGCGCATGTTGTCGCCCATCACCAGGCTGACGACGTTGGGCACGATAAGGCCGAGAAACGGCAGCATGCCGACGGTGACCACGATGGTGGCCGTCACCATCGCGACGATGATGAGACCGAACGATACGACGCCACGATAGCGCAGCCCCAGATTGGTGGCGAAATCCCGCCCCATTCCGGCCAGGGTCAACCGATCGGCGGCGAGATAGGCGAGGAGGGTCAAGGCAAAGGCCGCCCAGAGCAACTCGTAGCGTCCGCGCAGAACGCCGGAGAAATCGCCGGTGGTCCACGCGTTCAGCGACTGCAGCAGGTCAAACCGATAGGCGAAGAACGTCGCGATCGCACCGATGATGCCACTCAGCACGATGCCGACGAGCGGCACGGTCAGCACCGAGCGTAGAGGAACGAGCCTGAGGATGCGCAGGAACAGAGCGGTTCCCGCGAGCGCGAACCCTGCGGCAACCAGCATCTTTACGATGACCGGCGCTTCCGGCGCGAACAGCGTGACGACGAGAAGGCCGAGACTCGCGGACTCGACCGTTCCTGCCGTGGACGGCTCCACGAACCGGTTGCGGGTCAGCATCTGCATGATCGTTCCGGCTACCGCCATGGCCGTTCCGGCCAGGATGAGGGCCAGCGTTCTGGGAATCCGGGAGATCAGCAGGATCTGCGTGGCGTATTGTCCCTCCTGCGGCGAGACGAGAGCGGACAGCGATAGGTCGCCCGCACCGATCAGCAGGCTGATCAGTGCCAGAACGATCACGATGATTGCTGCAAGGAGGAAGCGTTTCACGTGTCTTCGGGAGTACTCGCGCCGAGCGCATCCAGTTGGAGGTTTTGCATGACAAAGCGGATCACCCATGGGGTGACCCGCGCTTAACGGCAATGCTCTGATGAGCACGCTCATTCAAGTCTATTTCTTGGCGATGGCTTTCGTGATCTGGTCCACGCTGGCCTGCAAGGCCGTCAATCCACCGCCCACCAGATACCAGTTCACCGGATCGAGATAGACGACCTGATTGTTTTTCCAGGCCGTGGTTTGGGCCACGAGATCGTTCTCCAGAACCTTCCTGGCAGCGCCGCTGCCTTGTCCTGTGGCCGCATCTCGATCGATCACGAAGAGCCAGTCCGGGTTCGTCTTGAGGATGAATTCCGCGCTCACGGCCTGTCCGTGGTTCGTCGTGGCCAGTCCCTCGACGGCCGGTACAATCCCGAATTCAGTATGCAGCAATCCGAACCGCGAGCCCGGTCCGTAGGCGCTCATCTTGCCGCCGGTGGTGAGGACGAGAAGACCCTTGCCGGCTTTCGAAGCCTCCTGCCGGAGGAGCGCGATCGATTGATCAAGCCTCGCAAGCTGCGAATCCGCCTCGGTCTGCCTGTCGAAGATCTTGGCCAGAAGTTGCACGTTGCGCTTGACGCTGCCGACATAATCCTTGGGGTCGACCGTTAGGTCGATCGTAGGAGCGATCTTCGCCAGGGTCTCGAATTTGGCGCTGGAGCGGCCACCGACGATGATCAGGTCCGGCTCGGCGGCATTCACGGCTTCATAGTGCGGCTCGAACAGCGTACCGATCTTCTCGTACTGATCCGATCCGTACTTCGCGAGATACGCGGGGAACCGAGCTGTCGGGACCCCTGAAACCTCGATGCCGAGCGCGTTCAACGTATCAAGCGAGGCGAGATCGAAGGCGAGCACCTTCTTCGGCTTCGAGGGAACCGCCGTCTCGCCTTTGGCGTGCTGAACCTTGAGATCCTGCGCGTAGACGCCCGGGGTCGGGACGCCGAGCGCCAAAGCGCCCGCAACGACGGCCGCAAGAGGGCGGGGAAGACAGGCAGAGATATTCATCATGATATTTCTCTCCAGGAAAGCGTTCAGATGCCGGGGCATGGGGCATTAATCGTTGACATGGTCATGGCCGCCGATGCGGCCGGGGCGCCAGTAGCCTTCCGCTGAGATCTGATCGCGGGTGAGTCCACGCGCGATCAGGGTGTGGCGCTGGCGGCGGACGTTGCTCGTTTCGCCGATGAGGTAAGCGTGGCCTCTCCCGAGCGGCAGGAGAAAGTCCTGCACCACACCGTTCATGAGCTCGCTTGGACCGGCGGGTGCGCCATTGCGGTGCACCCAGCGGATGGCGGTCTCGGCCTGCGTCTGCAAAGCGATCTCGCCGTCCTTGCCGCTTGTTTCAATGAAGACAAAGGCCTTGGTTCCGGCCGGCATGGTCTCGAGAATATGGGCGATGGCCGGGATGCAGGTTTCGTCGCCGGTCAGGAGGTGCCAGTCCGCATTGGGTTGGAACACGGTACCGCCGCGCGGGCCCTTCACCTCGATCGTATCGCCCGGCATAGCTCGCCGCGCCCAGGTGGGAGCCGGTGTTTCGCCGTGGAGCACGAAATCGACGCTGATCGTCCCTCGCCTGCGATCCAGGCTGCGGATCGTATAATCTCTTCGTCCCGTCCCGCCGTCAGGCAGAGGAATCATCATGACGATGGCCTGCCCTGGCTTATAGGCGAAATCATGGATGTCATCCGCTGTCAGAACGACGCGGCGCATGCCGGGAGGCACGTCGAAGCTGTCGACGACGCGAAATGTCCAGTTCCGCAGCGGAGGGCGCTGGCGCGGATGTCCATGAGCGCCCGGTTTACCGTCGTCTGTCATGCTCACTCCTCTTGACGACACCGAGGTCGGGTTTGAGCGAGGGGATAGGTTCTGCTCCCCTCGCAGAGATCAGAACGTGGCCGACATGCTCACCCACAGGCGGCGCCCTTCGACGACCGTGTTGTAGTTCGTGGGTTCGACTTCCTTGTCGAAGACGTTGTAGAGGGCCGCATTCAGGGTGAGCTGATCCGTGAAGTCGTAGGACAGGCCGACATCCATCGTGGCGTAGGCATCATACTTGCGTCCCGCCTGGCCGTTGATGATCACCGGCGTTCCATTGGTGCCGATGCGGGCGCCGCCCAGGATCTCGGAGCCGTGATAGTTCACAGCGGCCCATGTCGCCAGACCGGCGACCGGCGTGATCCAATCCACACGTGCATTGGCCATGTGCCTGGGTGTGCGAGCGAGGGGAAAACCGGCATAGTCGCCGGTCCTCTGCTCGGAGTCAGTGAAGGTATAGCTGCCGCGAAACGAAAGCGTATCCGTCGCCCGCCAGGTGGTGGCCAGTTCAACACCTTGAATGACGGCATCGTCAATGTTGTAGCTGTACCAGAGGCGATAGTTTGGATTCTCCGACCAGCGCACTGGATTGCCGGCATCATCCAGCACCAGGGCATTGCTGATCTTGTCCTTGAAGTCCGTGTAGAAATAGGTCGCGCTGGCGGTAAAGCCGCTCAGATTGTCCCAGATGGCGCCAATCTCGTAGCTCGTGCTGGTTTCCGCCTGCAGGTTCGGGTTGGCGAGAATGACGCCGCAGGTTCCGTTGGGACCATAAGTGCAGCCTCCACCACCCGTGGTATAGGCATAGCCCGGCGCGATCTGCCGGATTTCAGGGGCGCGGAAACCCGTGGAAATACCACCCTTCAACGTGAGGTTATCGGTTGCGTGCCACACCGCGTAGCTACGCGGGCTGTAATGGGCGCCATAGATCTCGTGGTGATCCATGCGCAGGCCGTTCGTGATCGAGAACGTATCCGTCAGACGCCATTCGTCCTCGGCAAAGAGCGCCCACTGGTTGATCTCGAACTTCTCGTCGATGCCGGTGCGGCGGCCGGGGTTCTGATCCGTCAGCATGGCATTGAACCACTGGCCACCCGTCACCAGGGTATGGGGGCCGAAGAATTCGAACGGCGTCGTGAACTTGCCGTCGACGACCGTGTTCCTGATCTCGGGCGAGCGGGAGCTCTTGTCGAAGGCGGAGGTTCGCGGATTCTCCGTGTAGCTCCTCCGCTCCGCCCATTCCTGCATGATGGAGAAGTTCGATGTCGTCGGGCCCCAACGGCCCTCGTGGCTCAGCGACCAGTACTTGCGGTCGTTGAGGTTGTACGTGTCATCGTCCGCCTCTGCGAGTGTGCCCCATTTCGAGGCGTTCCGCCGGATGCGCGTGTAGCCGCTTTCCAGCATCAGGTCATGGTACTCGTTCGGTGTGAAGGTCAGGCGCCCGCCGAGATTGCTTTCGCGCGCTCCGGTGATGCCGCTCAGGAGTTCATCCTCGGCGCGGCCGAAGCCGCGTCCCCAGAGCTGAAGCCCCAGCGCCCGGTGGATCAGTGGACCGCTCGTGTAGAAGGTGCCTTGAGCCGAATTGCCGAACGCGTTGTGCTGCTGGAGCGTGCCCTCCGTCGTGACGGTCCCGCTCCAGGTGTCGGACACTTTCCGCGTGATGATGTTGATCACCCCGCCCATGGCGTCAGAACCATAGAGGGACGACATCGGGCCGCGCACGACCTCGATGCGGTCGATGGCCGCGATCGGGGGAATGAAGCTCTGCTCGAAGCCTGCGTTGCCGTTAGTGCGGGAATCGCGGGTGTTCTGGCGCTTCCCGTCAACGAGGATCAGCGTGTAACTGCCCGGGAGACCACGAATGAAGATGTCCTTCTCATTGGCCACACCGGTCACCGTGACGCCCTGGACCTCCTTCAGGGCGTCCGTCAGGTCGCGGAAGGCGCCCTTCTCGAGTTCCTCGCGGGTAATGACCGAGATGCTCGCAGGAGCATCCTTGACGGATTGCTCGAAGCCGGCAGCCGTGACGACGATCTGATCGAGGGAGATCACATCTCCGCCCGTGGCGGATGGGGAGCCATCGCCCGTCTGGGCCACGGCGGACGGGATGGCGAAGAGTGCGGCCGACAGGCTGGTGCAAGCAAGGAGGGCGAGCATGCGGCCCGTTCTGTCCTTCGCTGCAGATCCCGTGCCGATATCCCGCTGAACCGACGCGTCCAATCCCATTCTTTGCCCCCAACTCACTAGAAACCAAGCGATAGGGGCTAGTAGGTTCTGCGGAAGAAGGGGGTCAACGGCTATGTTTGAGAGTCATTCTGAGTTCAGGAAAACGCAATTTATAACGGCTCTAAAGTATTCCTCTGCCGCTTGAAAGACTTGCCGGAATAGGGAATAGGCAAGGTCACTTGAGCAAACGACGCACCATTGCCTGGCGCCTGCGGCTCGGCTGTGAAACAGAGCTATTGTGGATCCTGCATCACAAGAACCCGACCTGAAACTCGGTCATCTCCGCCTCCTCCTGGCATTGGATGCATTGCTCGTGGAAGGAAGCGTCAACCGCGCCGCCGAGCGCCTCGGAATGAGCGCTCCTGCCATGAGCAGGCTCCTCGGCCAGATCCGAGAGGTTTATGACGATCCGATCTTCATCCGCTCGTCCCGTCGCTTGATCCCGACACCCTTCGCGGAATCCATGCGCCAGCGGCTGCGGGCTCTGGCCGCGGAGGCCGAGGCGCTGTCCCGGCCGCAAGAGAAGGCTCCGGGCGGGGTGGTGATCGATCCCTCCTCCTGGTCCGGCCGTCCTGTCATCGAAGCCGCGCCCTTGACGGCGCGGCCGAGCATCCTCCTCGAGGGCGAGCCCCCGCCGGACGCTTTCGCGCGCAAGCTCGTATCTCTCGGGAAAGCGGAGGACACCCGCAAACGGCTCGCGAAGCACATTGCGACGGTCGGCGCCGGCCTCGGGCACAGCCGTCCACTCACCACCGGCGAGGCGGAGGATGCGTTCCGCATCATTCTCCAGGGCGAGGCGGATCCCGCACAGATCGGAGCGCTCCTGTCCGTGATGAATTTCAGGGGAGAGACCGCCGCCGAGTTGGCCGGCCTGGTTCGCGCAGCTCGCACCCACCTGGGGGCTTCGGATCCGGAAGCATGTTGCATCGATCTGGATTGGCCTGCCTATATTTCTCCGAAATCCCGCAGAATGCCCTGGTTCCTGCAGGCGGCGCTGCTGCTGGCGCAGGCGGGCCACAAGATCCTTCTGCACGGTCTGGACGGCGCTGGCGGTACGAGAGGCACGATCGTATCGGCGGCGGACACCATCGGCATCCCCGTCTGCGAGAGCATCGCGTCCGCCAGAGAGGCTGTCGCCACTCATGGAATTGCTTATCTGCCGGTCGCCGCAATGTCGTCCCAGCTCCATCGTCTGCATATGCTTTATGGCCTGTTCGAGACACGCACGCCGGTCAATTCGCTGATGCCGCTGCTCAACCCTCTGGGCGCGCCCTCGATCATGATGGGCGTCGTGCGTCCGGCTTATCGTGAGCTGCACTGCGACACCGGAGCGCTTCTCGGCTGCAGGAACCTGACTGTCATGGGGGCCAGCCGAGACGCTGCCGAGGCAACCCCGTTCCGCTCGAGCACGCTGCTCCGGCTGGTCGGCGGCCGTGCGGAGAGCCTTTTCGTCTCGGCTTTGCCAGAACCGATGTCCTATCCGTTGACGGGAATGACGAGCCTCGAATATTGGCGCGGGGTCTGGAACGGATCCGTGCGCGACGGGCGAGCGACGGAAATCATCAGTGCCACCGCGGCTGTGGCGCTCCTCACACTGAATGGCGGTGATGCGGATCGTCTCGAGGAGTGTCTCGTGACTGCAAGGGAACTTTGGGAACGGCGTATCAAAGACGTGTCGAGGATTCGTTCTCGCTCGAGTGAGGTGGCCCGATGAAATCGGCTTTCGGATCATGGCAGTTCTGGGCGCTCCTGTCCGCAGCCTTCGCGGCACTGACAGCCATTTTCGCGAAGATCGGGGTCGAGAATGTCAATTCGGACGTCGCGACCTTCATCCGCACGGTCGTCATACTTTGCGCTCTCGGTGCGATCCTGATGGCAACAGGGCAATGGCAACCTCTCGAGTCGATCTCGGGTCGCAGCTATCTGTTCCTGGTGCTCTCCGGCCTCGCTACGGGAGCCTCGTGGCTCTGCTATTTCAGGGCGCTCAAGCTCGGCGATGCCGCACGGGTCGCGCCCGTCGACAAACTGAGCGTCGTCCTCGTCGCACTCTTCGGCGTTGCTTTTCTGGGCGAACGACTGTCCCTGCCGAACTGGCTCGGCGTCGCCTTCATCGCCGCCGGTACCATCCTCGTAGCCTACCGAGCGTGAGTGGAAAGCAGGCCCATCTTCCGAACCTGACCCTTCGGATCGCTGGCGCGGACCTCCGGTTCCTGCTCTGCGCGATTGTGCACAGCTGCATGGATCGCCGGCAAGCAAGCTCGACCTGTTCCTCGATGGCCGACGGACTGCACGAAACCCTTGGCGGGCATGAATTGGGCAGCAGGCGCGACCGGGTCCGTCTCAGGTCGGGCCAAAGCCGGGTGGAGCGATCCCGGCCAGCATCGACAGCTCATTAGCCGCTCCTTATGACGATGAGCACCCGATCGAACCAGGCCCTATGCCTCACGTTGATCCTCTAGCCCTGTAGGCAGGTTCCTGCCCTGCAGGTGGGCTGTCATGAGGACCTCTTATGGAAAAGGCGAAGCGCTTCAACACCTGGTACTGGGTCGCCGCGTTTCTCGGAATTTTGCTGATTCAGTACTTCTTCAGCACGGCCCAACAGATCGCGCCAATTCCCTACAGTCAGTTTCAGGAGCTGCTCCAGGAGGGCAAGGTTGCCGAAATCGGGATCTCCGACCGTTTCATCCAGGGGCGGCTGAAGGAGCCGCTGCCGAGCGGGCAGACGCGGTTCGCGACCACGAGAGTGGACCCAGACTTCGCGCAGGAGCTTCAACAATATGGCGTGACCTATACGGGGCAGATTGAAAACACCCTGTTGCGGGACATTCTGTCCTGGGTTCTGCCGGTTCTGGTGTTCTTTGGGATCTGGGCCTTTCTGTTGCGCCGGATGGCCGCCCAGGGCGGTCTCGGCGGTGGGCTGATGCAGATTGGAAAAAGCAAGGCCAAGATCTACGTCGAGGCGGATACGGGCGTGCGGTTCGGCGATGTCGCTGGCGTGGATGAAGCCAAGGACGAACTCCGCGAAATCGTCGAGTTTCTGAGAAGCCCCGAACAATACAGCCGCCTCGGCGGGCGCATGCCGAAGGGCGTTCTCCTGGTCGGTCCCCCGGGTACGGGCAAGACGCTGCTCGCCAAGGCGGTGGCAGGCGAGGCCAAGGTGCCGTTCTTCTCCATTTCCGGATCGGAATTCGTCGAGATGTTCGTGGGCGTCGGCGCAGCCCGCGTGCGCGATCTCTTCCAGCAGGCGCGCGAGAAGGCTCCGGCGATCATCTTCATCGACGAGCTCGATGCCCTTGGTCGGGCCCGTGGGATGGGTGGACTTGCGGGCGGTCATGACGAGAAGGAGCAGACCCTCAACCAGCTTCTCGTCGAGCTCGACGGGTTCGATTCCCGGAGCGGCCTGGTGCTTCTCGGGGCCACCAACCGACCCGAAATCCTGGATCCGGCCCTGCTGCGGGCCGGGCGCTTCGACCGGCAGGTTCTCGTGGACCGGCCGGACAGGAAGGGGCGCGTCGAGATCCTGCAGGTGCATATGCGAAAAGCCAAGCTGGCCTCCGATGTCGATGCCGAAAAGGTGGCTGCGCTCACTCCGGGCTTCACAGGCGCGGATCTTGCGAATCTCGTCAACGAGGCGGCCCTGCTTGCCACACGGCGGGGGGCGGATGCGGTGACGATGACCGATTTCAACAACGCCGTAGAGCGCATCGTGGCAGGCTTGGAGAAGCGTAACCGTCTCCTCAATCCGAAGGAGCGCGAGATCGTGGCCTATCACGAGATGGGGCATGCGCTCGTCGCGCTGGCGCTGCCCAACGTGGACCCGGTACACAAGGTGTCGATCATCCCGCGCGGTGTCGGCGCTCTGGGCTATACGATCCAGCGGCCCACCGAGGATCGCTTCCTGATGACCCGCGAGGAGCTGGAGAACAAAATGGCGGTGCTGCTAGGAGGGCGGGCCGCCGAACTCATCGTGTTCGGCCATCTCTCGACCGGAGCGGCGGATGATCTCGCGCGGGTAACGGACATCGCCCGCTCCATGGTGACGCGCTACGGCATGTCGGAACGGCTGGGAAATATCGCTCTGGAGAAGGACAGTCGCTCTTTCCTGAGCCCGAACCCGCTCGCCAATGGCCCCCAGGAGCGCTCGTATTCGGACGAAACGGCCTCTGCCATTGACGACGAGGTGCGAGCGATCGTGGACCGGGTCCTTGAGCGGACAATCTCTCTCCTGCGGGAGCGCCGCGACGTTCTGGAGCGGACCGCACGGCGTCTGCTGGAGAAGGAAACTCTCGACGAGGCGGAGCTTCAGCAACTCACGGGTGCGTCGACTGGTCTTCCACGGGCCCCGGCCGTCGAGATCGAGAGAGACGGCCCTTCGCGTGGGAGCCGGAGCACGGAAACGCGTTGAAAGAACCGGTACGTTGTCGACAGGTGCGTCTCGCGCCGCTTGCAGGGTGGCTGCTTCGAGCGGAAACCTCGTCTCCGAGGCTCGGAGCTCGCGTGAGCAGAGCTGAACACGCGGTGAGGATGCGCGTTGATATTGCGGCACGGACTGTGTGCCGAACCTCAAGAGGTTTGTCATGAACATGTCTGACATCGCCAACAAGCTGAAATACGATATCGCAGATACGCTCAAGAAGGTAACCGGTAAGCTGTCGTTCTGGAGTGGCGGGCGCGACAGGCGTGACTCCGGCGCAGGCGCGCGCTCCGGAATGAAGAAATGACCATGGGGTGAGGGTGCCTGGGCAGGGTGCCCCACCTGATGGCCAGGCGCCGGCGGGCTGCAGGTGCGAGCCTGGGATGGGTTCGCGCGCAGAGCCGGTCTGCCACTGGCGCCCGCTTGAGCCCTTGCTTCCAATCGATTCGCTTTCAAACCTTCATCAGATGGAGACACCAATGAAGCTCAAAAGCGTGGATCGGACTGTCCTGGTGCAAAGCTCGAATGTCGACTTGGACGATATGATCCCGGCCTACGCCAGAAAGAGCATCCTACAGATGGCAGGGAAATATTTCGGGTACCTGAATACGGCCACGGTGCACTTCAACAGAGAGGGAACCACCTACCGCTGCGCGGTCAACATGCAGATGGGCGCGCTGCAGATGATGAGCGGTGAGGCCAAGGACAAGGACATTTACGCCGCGTTCAGAGCTGCTCTTGAAAAGGTGGCCAAGCAACTCAGGCGCGCCAAGCGGGAGTTGCGCGAGGACAAGGCCGAACGCGTCGACAAGGAGATGATCCTGCGAGAGGCGATGCGGCTTCCGTGGAGGGTCGGCCGTGGTGTCGACCGCACCGGTCCTGGGTCCCGGAGCGTGATCGATATGGATGAACGCCGCATGCCCGAGGCAGCGGTCATGAGCGTGCCTATCGCATCGCCGCGGAATGATGCTGCCTGATGCGGTCGTAGCAATTCAGGCTGAAAATCGATTCGGCGGGGGAGACGCGACGTCCCCTCCTTTGTATCAGGCATCTCTTCCTCCGGATGTATGAGAAGATGCATATGGTAGGTGGCTTCTCGCAGTACCTTCAGGACATTGCGGATCAGTTGCCCGAGGAGGCGCATGAGCTCATCGAAGGACGAATGAACCTGGCCTTGTTGGACTGGTATACTGACGGAATCCCAGCGAGCGAAGCGGCCGAGCGGATCAGACGGTCTGCAGGCTGGGCGGACGGGGCTTGACTCTGCGATAGGCATGTCGCCGATCCGCCTCCGCTCTCCAGGAGCGACCGGGAGCCGAGCGGGTCTCTTCGGGCGACAGCCTCGGTCGGAAGCGGGCATCGATCGGGGGTATGGATCGCCCTGCGGCTCGGGCCTCTTGCAAGCTTGAGCGTGATGCCTATCTCGATAGGGCCTTGTGCCGCGCGGGCCGACATTCCGCAGCCGCGCGAATCTCATTGTCGATTCTTCGCTCTTCGAGGAGGTTTTGCCGATGAAGATTGCCCAGGTGGCTCCTTTGTACGAACGGGTTCCGCCCAAGCTCTACGGGGGAACCGAACGGATCGTTTCCTATCTCACCGAAGAGTTGGTTCGCCAGGGACACGACGTCACCCTGTTTGCCTCCGGCGACTCGATCACCCAGGCCGAGCTCGTGCGGTGCTGCGATCTGGCTCTCCGGCTCAATCCTGCCGTCAAGGATCCGCTGCCGTACCACATCATGATGATGGAACAGGTGAGGCAGCGGGCTCACGAATTCGATATCATCCATTTCCACATCGATCTGCTGCACTTTCCCCTCATTCGGGATTTCGCGGACCGGACCGTCACGACGACCCATGGACGACTGGATCTCGTCGATCTGGCTCCCTTCTACGGGGTCTTCCCGGACATTCCGCTGGTCTCCATTTCGAACGATCAGCGCAAGCCGCTCCCGGATGCGAACTGGACCGGCACCGTCCACCATGGGCTGCCCAAGACCCTCCTGCCTTTCCGCCCGGCGGCGACCGGGGGATATCTCGCTTTCCTCGGGCGGATCTCGCCGGAGAAGCGTCCTGATCGTGCGATCAGGATTGCCGTGGAGGCCGGAATGCCTCTTCGAATGGCAGCGAAGATCGACAAGGCGGACAAGGCTTATTGGGACGAGGTCGTCAGGCCGATGATCGAAAGCCACCCCGATGTCGAGTTCATCGGCGAGATCGACGAGAGCGAGAAGGCTGACTTCCTCGGCAATGCTGCTGCCCTGCTCTTCCCCGTCGACTGGCCCGAGCCGTTCGGGCTCGTGATGATCGAGGCCATGGCCTGCGGCACCCCGGTGATTGCCTTCCGCTGCGGATCTGTGCCGGAGGTCGTCGAACATGGCGTATCTGGTTTCATCGTCGACAGTGTCGAGGAAGCCGTGAAGGCCGTCGATGCCCTCAAGGTCCTGGACCGGGCAGAGGTCCGACGCTGCTTCCTGCAGCGTTTCACTGTCGAACGCATGGCGGAGCATTATCTGAAGATCTACCGCAGCCTGCCCGGTGTGCGCCTCGACGCTGCTCATCTGCGTCGTGCGAACGGAAAAGCGGATCCGCTGCAAGCCATCGCATAGGAACGGACTTAAACATGACTGTTTTTCGTTACGGGAGACAACGTCATGGACATGCCGCATGAAACGCCGGATGCGCCATCCGGCGCCTCTCTTGGTCAATTCGCCGTCGCGTCGCAATCATCCCTTCAGGAGCGGCGCCCGCGCATTCTCAAGCATGGGGATACCTTTGGCGTATTCGACCGCAACGGCGACGTGTTGTCGGGGGAGGGCAGTCCCGATGGACTGTTCTACCGCGATACCCGCTATCTATCGCACCTGGATCTGCGGATCGAGGGGGCGCGCCCGATCCTTCTGTCCTCGACCCTGCGCGACGACAATGCGGTGCTCACCTGCGATCTGACCAATCCGGACCTCTATGAGGATGTCGACCGTCTCGCCCTGGAGCATGATCTGATCCATATCCGCCGGTCCAAGTTTCTCTGGAACTCCACGTGTTTCGAGCGTCTGCTCGTGCGCAACTTCGACGATCGACCCCGGCGGCTGTCGATCGAGTTGCGCTTCGAGGCCGACTTCGCCGACCTCTTCGAGGTGCGGGGCACCCGGCGCGAACGGCGAGGAATCCTGCTCCCGGCTCACGTGGAGGCCGACGCCGTCACCCTGGCCTATACCGGTCTTGATAAGCGAACCAGGACCACGTCACTGCGCTTCGATCCGGCTCCGAGCCGGCTGGAAGCGGGAAGTGCCCTGTTCGACGTCGAGGTGGCTCCGAGAGGACGCGCCATCGTCTTCGTGGAGATCCGCTGCGACGCGGCGCTCCCGCAGCGCCGCCCGAGAGAGCATTATCTGTCCTCCATGGTCGAGGCGCGGCGGGCATTGCGTCATTCATCGTCCCGTTCGGCCGCCATCGTCACCTCGAACGAGATCTTCAACGAGGCCTTGCGACGGTCTGTCTCCGATCTCTACATGCTGGTGACGGACACGCCCGAAGGGCCTTATCCCTATGCGGGCACGCCTTGGTTCAGCGCCGCCTTCGGGCGCGATGCCCTGATCACCGCTTACCTGACTCTGTGGAGCGATCCTACGCTGGCCCGGGGCGTCCTCAGGTTCCTGGCGGACAACCAGGCGAAGGTGGAGAATCCCGAGTCGGACGCTGAGCCCGGAAAGATCCTGCATGAGGTCCGATATGGCGAGATGGCGGAACTCGGCGAGGTGCCGTTCCGTCGCTACTACGGGAGCGTCGACTCGACGCCTCTCTTCGTGATGCTCGCAGGTGCCTATCTGGAGCGCACGGCCGATATCGGGACCCTGGAGAAACTCTGGCCGAACATCGAAGCGGCCTTGCGGTGGATCGACCGTTACGGCGACCGCGACGGCGACGGCTTCGTCGAATATGGCCGGCGGACCGAGGGAGGGCTGCTCAACCAGGGCTGGAAGGACAGTCACGACTCCATTTTCCATGCAGATGGCAGCATGGCTCGCGGGCCGATCGCATTGTGCGAGGTTCAGGCTTATGTCTATGCCGCCAAGCGGGCCGCATCCCTCATCGCATCCCGCCTGGATATGCCTGAACGGGCAGGGGTCCTCATCCGCGAGGCGGAAGCCCTGAAGCTCCGGTTCGACAGCGCCTTCTGGTGTGATGATCTCGGCACCTACGCGCTCGCGCTCGACGGAGACAAGCGGGTGTGTCGGGTCAGGGCCTCGAATGCAGGCCATGCGCTCTTCACGGGCCTCGCCTCGCCGGATCGCGCCGCTCGGCTTGCTGAGACCCTGATGGATCGATCCTCGTTCTCGGGTTGGGGCGTGAGGACCGTAGCCTCAACCGAGGCGCGGTATAACCCGATGTCCTATCACAACGGCTCGGTATGGCCACATGACAATGCCCTGATCGCCCTGGGGCTCGCCCGCTATGGATTCAAGCGGGATGCAGCACGGATTCTCGACGGCCTGTTCCACGCCTCGATCCATATCGATCTCCGGCGTCTGCCCGAGCTGTTCTGCGGCTTTCCGCGTCGGCGCAGCGAGGGGCCGACATTCTATCCGGTCGCCTGCGCTCCTCAGGCCTGGGCGGCGGCAACCTCCTTGAGTCTGATCCAGGCCTGCCTCGGCCTTGCCTTCGATCCGCTCGCCAAGGAAATCAGGCTCGACCGACCGGTGCTTCCGGCCTTCCTGGACGAGATCGTCCTCCGTAACCTTGCCGTCAGTGGGGAAACGGTCGATTTCGTCGTGCGCCGCGCCGGAAGCGAGGTTGCGACCCATGTCCTGCGCCGGACAGGAGACGTGCAGGTTGCGATCACGCACTGATGTCGTTCGGTGCCGGGCTCGTGCGTCCGAAAGCCCGGCGCCCGGGTGACCATGATGCTGCTCACACCTGCAGGCGTGCACTCGCGGCGGGGGCGATCATGAGGATGTCGCCGCATGGGGCCTGGGGCGTAATGACAGCGCTCGCCACGCCCCAGAGCAGCGGACCCTGCCTGCTCGGGATGACGACAGGGCCGCCCGAGTCGCCGATGCAAACACGTGCACCAACCGTGCGCGCAATGATCAGCCCCGTCTCCGAGACCGCAAGAGGCCTCAAGGAGGCAGTTCTGAGGGTTCCGGCCGTCCGCCCGGAGAGACCGGTGCCCGCCAGCCGCAGGGTGGACGGAGGTCGTTGCAGGTCACGGACGAGGCGGAGAGGGGTTCGTCCTCTGACAGGTGTCTCCAGACGCAGGACGGCGATGTCGAAAGAGATCTCGTCGAGCATGTTTGACAGGCCGCGGGAGGTGAGGCGTCCCGGCCCAAGGGCGTGGCGGGCCGCAGCGACGACCCGGTGAGCCGAACGAAGTCGCCTGCTCCCCTGATAGAGATGAACCACCGCCCCGACAGGGTTGCCTCTGATGCAATGTGCGGCCGTCAGCACGAGATCAGGGGCGATGAGCGCTCCGGTGCAGCGGCTCATCCGGAGAGAGCCGTCCGGCTGAACGAATGTGCCGACTGCGACCGTCGCGCGGGCGAGCTGGTCATCGGCCCGCGCGGGAGCGCCTCCTTCGATGGCATGAGCCTGGCCGATCGGCCAGAAGAGGACCGCTGCAAGCAGCCACCTTGAGCGCCGGCTGCCGATCAGACGCTTCTCGCTTGCGGGAGATATGGAAAGCCGCTTCATGGTGCCAACCGATTTCTGATCATGAAAGAACGCTTCCGGTTTCAGCTGCTCGACGGGAAGGTCGATGCTCGGGCACCGGGAGAGGTAAGAAGGCTGACTGTCGCTTCAAGACCGCCTGTACCTCAGGAACCGAGAGGGCCGGGTCATGTTTGAAATCGAGATCGTGAGATTGCGGCTGCGAGGAAGATTCACATGCCGAACGTGTCTTTCCTGGTGCATTGTTGGCTGTCGCGCTGGGACTTGGCGCCTCTGACCCATCCTTCCCTGATTTTGCGCAACAGGTGCCTGCCCGGTGCTTGCCGCAGGAGTTGAGAAGCGACGCTCTTCGCGATGGATGCAGTGGGGCCGTCACATTCGGCATGCGTGGGCCCACGGGAGTGCCTGGTTGGATGCCCGACATGGTGGCGACCGGGAGCACCACTTCCGGCGCAGGCGACGATGCAGAAGGGGGCGGTCCCGAGTAGATTTCCGCATCGAATTCCAAAGAGCCTCCCGAGCCGCGGCTCGGGAGTTTCGTCGTTACCCTTCGATCGCAACGAACAGGTACTGATCGTCGCGTTTTACGCGCAGGAGAATCGGTCGCTTCTGCCCTTGGACATCCGTCCAGGCCTTCGCCACATCGGCCGGTGCGCTCACCGGCTGGTTATTGGCCGAGACGATCACGTCGCCCTGCCTGAGGCCCGCCTCTGCGGCCGGACTGTTCGGATCGACCCGCTGGACCAGGACACCCGTCGTACCGGGCTCAAGTCCGAGCTGGCCGCGAGCTGCTTCGGGAATCGGGCTGAGCGCCAGCCCGAGACGTTTGCCGTCGTCCGTACGATCTGGAGCCGTCGAGCGGGCTGCCTGCTCCTCGCTGCGCTGGCCGATGGTGATGGTCAATTCCTGGGGGCTGCCATCCCGGACAACTGTCACGGGGGCCTGGGTGCCGGGCTTCGTGGCGGCGACGGCGCGAGAGAGTTCCCTCCCGCTCTCCACCGGATTCCCATCGAACCGCGTGATCACGTCACCGGACCGGAAGCCCGCCTTGTCGGCCGGGCCGCCGGGCTCCACAGAGGCAACGAGCACACCTTTATCGTCCGGGCGGCCGAGGGCCTGAGCGATGGCAGGCGTGATCTCCTGCAGGCGCAGCCCGACATAGCCGCGCTCGACCCGGCCAGTCCGGATCAACTGGTCGGCCACTGCTCGCGCGCTGTTCGAGGGCACCGCGAAGCCGATGCCGATGTTGACGCCTGACGGGGAAAAGATCGCTGTGTTCACGCCGATCACCTCGCCGCGGGCATTGAACAGCGGCCCGCCCGAATTGCCCCGGTTGATGGAGGCGTCCGTCTGGATGTAGTCGTCATACGGACCCGAGCGGATGTCGCGGGATCGCGCGGATACGACACCGACCGTTACGGTGCCGCCGAGGCCGAAGGGGCTGCCGATGGCGATTGCCCAGGAGCCTGGCTCCGCGGCATCCGAGTCGCCCCAGGTGGCGATGGCCATGTTGGGCCGGGGATCGATCTTCAGCACTGCGATATCCGTCGCGGGATCCCGGCCGACGAGAGTTGCCGGAACATTCGTCCTGTCCCCGAACACGACGTGGATTTCGGCCGCATCCTCCACCACGTGATTGTTGGTGATGATGTGCCCGTCCGAGCTGATCAGGAATCCCGATCCGAGAGCCTGTCGCGGCTGCTGACGGCGAGGCTCGAGCCGTTCGCCGTAATAGCGGCGGAAGAACTCACGGAACGGCAGGTCGTCCGGCAGCGCCTGGGCCTGCTCCTGTTCCTCGACACGCTGCTTTGTCGTGATCGCGACGACAGCCGGCATCTTCTCCTTCACAACGGCCGTAAAGTCGGCAGGCACCTGTTGCGCGGCCGCCGGCGGTGGGGCGAGTGCCAGAACCGACAGCACGCCGGCAAAGACATATCTCATCAAACTTGAGTTCAATGCAGAACGAGGCATGAGATCCTCCTGCTTCAACAGGCCAGGGTTTCGGAGAGACGGATGCTGCGCCAATGCCCGAAGCAGCGAGCGGTTCCAGGCGCATTCCTTCCGGATCCGCCGAGCCGTCGTCCCGGCTCGGAACCTCCCTCGTGCACCGATGTTAGTTGCGCCCCGTCCACTTCGCCAATCGTGAGATGCGTTATGAGCATGTCAGCGGATTGAAAGGGGCGCGGATAGGCTTACATAGGTCCTCTGAACTCATAAGTCCCCTGAACTGCGAAGCTCGCGCCTGCCGCCCGCGAGCGGTCTCATCTTCTCAGTCCTCGGATTGCACGGAGCGTCCATGTCTGCCGTTCTTCAACGACATAATGTCAAGGTCATCGGCCATGGGGAGCAGCCTATGCTCTTCGCCCATGGCTACGGCTGTGACCAGAATATGTGGCGCTTCATCACTCCTGCCTTCGAGGCTCGCTACAGGATCGTCCTCTTCGATCATGTCGGCCACGGGCAATCGGATGCCGCTTCCTTCGACCGGGTAAGGTACGGCGCCCTCGATGGCTATGCGGACGACGTGCTGGCGATCTGCCGTGAGCTGGACCTGAAGGATGTGATCTTCGTCGGTCATTCGGTCAGTGCCATGATCGGGCTTCTGGCCGCCATCCGAGAGCCGGAGCGGTTCGATCGTCTCGTGCTGATTGGTCCCTCGCCGCGCTACATCAACGATGGCGAGTACGTGGGTGGGTTCAAGCAGGAGGATATCGAGGGCCTGCTCGACTTCCTCGACAGCAATCATCTCGGCTGGTCCAGCACCATGGCTCCGGTGATCATGGGCACCCCGGACCGCCCAGAACTCGGCGAGGAACTCACAAACAGCTTCTGTCGGACCGATCCCGAGATTGCCAAGCACTTCGCCCGCGTGACGTTCCTTTCGGACAATCGGACCGATCTGCCCAAAGTGAGGACTAAGGCGCTCATCCTCCAATGTTCCCAGGATGCCATTGCCCCGGAGGCGGTTGGTCGCTACATACACCAGAACCTTCCGGGCAGCCAGTTCGTCCTGATGAGGGCAACAGGGCACTGCCCGAACCTGAGTGCGCCAGAGGAGACCATCGCCGCCATGGAAGCCTTCCTGCGCGATCCTGCATCAACAAAGGCGGTTGCCTAGTGAACATGGACCCGGGCGCTCTGATCGAGACGGCCGAGGAACTATATGAGAGCGCCCCCTGCGGCTACCTCTCGACACAGCCGGATGGCACCATCATTCGGGTCAACCGGACCTTTCTGACCTGGATCGGCATGGACCGGAAGGACCTCGTGGGCCACAAGTGCTTCCAGGACCTGCTGAATATTGGCGGCAAAATATTCTACGATACGCACTTCGCCCCGCTCCTGCGGATGCAGGGTTTCGTCAACGAGATCGCCTTCGACCTGATCTGTGCGGATGGGCGGCAGCTGCCGGTCTTGGCCAACACGGTCCAGAAGCTGGATGCGGCAGGCCGTCCAATGGTCCATCGCATCACTCTCTTCAATGCGACCGACCGGCGAACCTACGAGCGGGAACTGCTCCTGGCCCGCCGGAAGGCCGAGGAGGCTACCGAGCAACTCAGGCGCTTGAACGAGACTCTTGAACTGCGGGTCGCCGAGGAAGTGGCCGAGCGCATGAAGGCCGAGGAGGCGCTGCGGCAAGCACAGAAGATGGAAGCCGTCGGTCAGCTCACGGGCGGCATCGCCCATGACTTCAACAACCTGCTGACCATCATCGTCGGCAACATCGAACTCCTGCAACGACGCTTGCCCGAGGGGCATGAGCGTCTCAAGAGAGCAGCCGAACACGCCATGGAGGCGACGCGCCGGGCAGCCACCCTAACGCATCGGCTTCTGGCCTTCTCACGGCGACAGCCGCTTGATCCCAAGCCCATCGACGCCAACAAGCTGGTGGCCGGCATGTCCGAGCTGCTGCGGCGGACATTGGGCGAGATGGTCATGTTGGAGACGGTTCTGGCCGGCGGTCTCTGGAGAACTCAGGCAGACCCGAACCAGTTGGAGAACGCAATTCTCAATCTGGCCGTGAACGCACGCGACGCTATGCCGGAGGGTGGCAGGCTCACCATTGAGACCGCCAATGCCCGCCTGGACGAGGCATACGTGCAAGGTTTGGCCGAGCCTGTGCCGCCTGGGCAGTATGTGCAGGTGTCAGTCTCCGATACCGGAACAGGAATGGACAAGGCCACGATGGAAAGGGTGTTCGAGCCCTTCTTCACCACCAAGGAAGCGGGCAAAGGAACAGGCCTTGGTCTCAGCCAAGTGTATGGCTTCGTCCGGCAGTCCAGCGGCCATGTCAGGATTTATAGCGAACTCGGCGAAGGCACGACGATCAAGATCTACCTGCCCCGCCTGATCGGTTCCGACGAGGGAACCGCGGAGATACCTTCGCAGGCCCCTGCGATGGTGAAGGGCTCCGGTGAGATCATTCTGGTCGTGGAAGATGAACCCAGCCTTCGGGCTTATGCGGTCGAGGCGTTGCGTGACCTCGGCTACCGTGTTCTTGAGGCTGCCGACGGGCGAGAGGCTCTGTCTCTTGTAGAACAGCACCCGGAAGTCGAGTTGCTCTTCACCGATGTTGTCCTGACTGGCGGGATGAACGGACGCGTTCTCGCCGACGAGATTACCCAGCGAAAGCCGGGAATACCGGTCCTGTACACGACCGGCTACACAGCCAATGCCATTGTTCACCATGGTCGCCTCGACCCTGGGATGCACTTGATCGGGAAGCCTTTCACTTATGCGGAACTCGCCGCCAAGGTGAGACGGATGCTCGACGGGACCGCATAATCTTCTTCTCAGGTAGAGGGGCAATCCTGATCACCTGCTAGTTCCGATGAGCGACTGGATCGCTGTCACAGTGCTTCTTCCTCGCATGGGGCTCAGAATGTCGCCGCCAATCTGCCCTTGAGGTCTCTAATCGAAACCGGGACCTCGGCCCGTTCGATTGCCCGCCCGTTCTCCTTGGCCCATGAACAGCATCGGCGCGAGCGGTGGATGCCCTGGTGAACGAGGAATGGTCCTGATGCGGACTTGAGCCTCCCGCCGGGGACCTCCTTTGCGGATAGTATAATGCATGCGTCCTGCCAGTGTGGCGTTGCCGTGGCAGCCGAGATTTTCGGGCTGGTTGAGAGCTGCTGCCCTGTGGCCATAGGCCCGTGTCTTTCGAAGAGAAAATGGCGGAGAGGGGGAGATTCGAACTCCCGATACGGTTGCCCGTATGCCGCATTTCGAGTGCGGTGCATTCAACCACTCTGCCACCTCTCCGGAGGGCGGAGGCGTCTAAGCCCCGCTGGTTGAGGCGGGGTGGATATCACGGGCTTGGCGGCTCTTCAAGCACCCTGCTGCATGTTTTTGCGGGGGTTTTTGGTTGACAAAGTCGGGGAGTGTCCGTAGGTAGACATCCTCTACAAGCGGGTACGAGTGCCTGCTTGATCCGTGCGGCTGCGTCAAGCGGCCGTGAACCGAAGCCGGAAACTGCCAAAAAGCCAATCCTGCGGGCCAAGCGCCTCGTTGAGATTTGGGTTTGAACACGAGGATCAAGATGTTCGCAGTGATCAAGACCGGCGGCAAGCAGTATCGCGTTGCCGCCAACGACGTCATCACCGTCGCCACGCTCGCGGGCGAGCCGGGCACCGCTGTTACCTTCGACCAGGTTCTCATGGTCACCAACGACGGCGAGACCCAGGTCGGCGCTCCCCTCGTCGAGGGCGTGACCGTGGCGGGCGAAGTGGTGGAGCACACCCGCGGCGAGAAGGTCATCTCCTTCAAGAAGCGCCGTCGTCAGAATTCGCGCCGCAAGCGCGGGCATCGCCAGGACTACACCATTGTGCGGATCACCGAGATCCTCGCCGGTGGCGCGAAGCCCAAGAAGGCTGCGGCCAAGAAGACCACCAAGGCTGCGGCGGACGATGCTGCGCCGGCCACCGCTGAATAAGCGTCAGGCAACTGAACAGAACACGGGAGTAGACCCATGGCTCACAAAAAAGCAGGCGGTTCGTCTCGCAACGGTCGCGATTCCGAAGGCCGTCGTCTGGGCGTCAAGAAGTTCGGCGATCAACAGGTTGTCGCCGGCAACATTATCATTCGTCAGCGCGGCACGAAATGGCATGCGGGCGCGAATGTCGGCATGGGCAAAGATCATACGCTCTTTGCTACGGCCAACGGTCGAGTCCGATTCCTTACGCGTCAAGGCCGAGCTTTCGTATCGGTCGTTCCGGCCCAAGAGGCCGCAGAGTAAACGGCGAGAGCAAAACGAAGGAGCTCCCGCCGGCATCACACCGACCCGGCGGATCAGAAGCTCCAGGTGGCCCCTCAAGGCCAAGCTCAGATCCGAAAACCAGCAGGGGAGGTGGGATGTCCACCTCCCCTTCGTGTTTTCCGGGCCAGGGAGGCCCATTCGGATCGGAGCAAGACCATGTTTCCCGACCTCACCCGTGACGATGTTTTCCGTCTCGAGACCCGCCGCCTGTGGCTGCGTTGGCCTCGTCTCGCGGATGCTCAAGCCGTCGTACGCCTTGCCGGTGAGAAAGCTGTCGCGGACATGACGGCCCGAATTCCGCATCCCTACCATCCGGAGCAGGCCGAGCGGTTCATCTTCGAGGCCAGACGATCCAACGCGAACGGCGAGGGGTTGCAGCTGGCGATCACGCCCAAGGGAAAGCCGAACAGCCTCATTGGCATGGTAGGCATCACCCCCGACCCGGAAACCGGCAAGCCCACCCTGGGCTACTGGCTCGGCATTCCGGCCTGGGGGCAGGGCTACGCCACCGAGGCGGCCCGGGCTTTGATCGACGCCTTCTTCGCCTATGGCGACGGGAGCGAGGTCGCGGCCTGCGCCCGGGTGATCAACCCGGCTTCCCGGCGCGTGCTGGAAAAGTGCGGCTTCGCCTATCAGGGTGCAGGGCTCTCCGAGCTGACGGCACGGTGTGGCCTCTACCCGGTCGACCATTTCCGCCTCGACCGGCGGACTTGGGAAAGCCTGAAGGCATGGGGCCATACAGGGTTCATCCCCGAGCCTGCCTCTCTTGAGGTGGAGCTGGACCGCTCCATCTCGCTGGCGAGCTAGGCGGCGGCCCTTCCGAACCGAGGCGCCTCCGAAGTCATTCGGGGGCGCTTCTCTTTTGTCTCCGTTGCTCTTGTGCGTGCGTTGCCCAGGGGCATGTTGTCCCGTAAAGGATACGGGTTATGAAATTTCTCGATCAAGCCAAGATTTATATTCGCTCGGGCAATGGCGGCGCGGGCGCCGTGTCGTTCCGCCGTGAAAAGTTCATCGAATTCGGCGGGCCGGATGGCGGTGACGGCGGCCGCGGCGGCGACGTGTGGGCGGAATGCGTGGAGGGGCTCAACACCCTCATCGACTACCGCTATCAGCAGCATTTCAAGGCCAAGACCGGCGGTCACGGCATGGGCAGGAACCGTGCCGGAGCGAAGGGCGCCGACGTGGTGCTGAAAGTGCCCGCCGGCACGGAGATTCTGGAGGAGGATGGCGAGACCGTCATCGCCGACATGACCCATGTGGGCCAGCGAGTGCTCCTTGCCAGAGGCGGCAATGGCGGCTTCGGCAACGCCTATTTCACCACCTCCACCAACCGCGCGCCGCGCCGGGCCAATCCGGGACAGGAGGGGCAGGAGCGCACGCTTATTCTGCGCTTGAAACTGATTGCCGATGCGGGCCTCGTGGGCCTGCCCAATGCGGGCAAGTCGACGTTTCTTGCCGCCGTCACGTCGGCCAAGCCCAAGATCGCCGATTACCCGTTCACCACCCTTCATCCGGGCCTCGGCGTGGTGCGTGTCCATGGCCGCGAATTCGTGCTGGCGGACATTCCGGGACTGATCGAGGGGGCATCGGAGGGGGTTGGCCTGGGCGACCGTTTCCTAAGCCACGTGGAGCGCTGCCGCGTGCTGCTGCACCTGGTCGAGGGCACGAGCGAGGATGCGGGCGAAGCCTACAAGACCGTGCGTCATGAGATCGAGGCCTATGGTCACGGCCTCGCCGAAAAGCCCGAGATCGTCGCGCTCTCGAAAGCGGATGCGCTGGACGGGGACACGCTCGAGGAGCAGCTCAAGAAGCTGAAGAAGGCCTGCAAGCGCACGCCTCTCGTGATCTCCTCCGCGTCGGGCCAGGGCGTGCAGGACGTCCTTCAGGCGTTGCTCACCGTCATCGACGAGGCTAAGGCCAAGGAAGAGACTGTCGAGACCCAGGAAGAGTGGCATCCGTGAGCCCCCAGATCAGCCAGTTCCGCCGCGTCGTTCTAAAAGTCGGTTCAGCGCTCCTGGTGGATCGCGCCCGCGGGCGCCTCAATCATGCTTGGCTTGCCGCACTTGCCGAGGACATTGCCGATCTCCACGCAAAAGGAGCAGATGTCCTCGTCGTCTCCTCCGGCGCGATCGCCATGGGGCGCACGGTTCTGGGGCTTCCCTCCGGTCCCCTGAAGCTGGAGGAAAGCCAGGCCGCCGCCGCCGTCGGCCAGATCGCGCTCGCGCGCACCTGGTCGGAGGTTCTTGCCCATCACGGCATCACGGCGGGCCAGATCCTGGTGACGCTCTCCGATACGGAGGAACGGCGGCGCTACCTCAATGCCCGCGCGACGACGCTGAAGCTTCTCGATATGCGCGCCGTGCCGGTGATCAACGAGAACGACACGGTGGCGACGTCCGAGATCCGCTACGGCGACAACGATCGTCTGGCGGCGCGTGTCGCCACCATGATCGGTGCGGATCTTCTGGTGCTTTTCTCCGATATCGACGGGCTCTATACGGCACCGCCTGCATCCGATCCCCAGGCACGGCATATTCCCGTCGTCGAGCGCATCACGCCGGCCATTGAAGCGATGGCGGGAGGGGCAGCCTCCGAATTGTCCCGTGGCGGCATGCGCACGAAGATCGAAGCTGGCAAGATCGCGACGTCGGGCGGCACGCATATGATCATCGCCGACGGACGTGCGAAGAACCCGCTGAAGCGCATCGCCGATGGCGGTCGCTGCACTTGGTTCCTCACGCCTTCCAATCCTGTGACGGCGCGCAAGACCTGGATCGCCGGTGCGCTCGAACCGCGCGGCACGATCGTCGTCGATGAGGGTGCAGCACGCGCGTTGCAGAGCGGCGCAAGCCTTCTGCCCGTGGGCGTGCGCCGCATCGAGGGCACGTTTCACCGCGGCGATGCGGTAACGATCCGCGACGAGAAACGCATTCTCGGCCGTGGCCTCGTGGCCTACGATGCCGAGGAGGCCTCACGCATCATCGGCCGCCCGAGCCGCGAGATCGAAGCCATACTCGGCTACCCTGGACGCGCCGAGATGGTTCACCGGGACGACATGGCGCTGAGCGACTGATCGTCGTTCAGGAGCCTCAGCAGGGCCTGCGCGTCGCCGGGGGCGGCACTTTTGATGTCGTTGTCGAAATAGGCGTAAACGTCGCGTCCCTCTCGATACCGGTCTGCAATCCAGTGGGACCAGGCTCGCAAGGTTTCTTCGCTGTAGCTGCCGGCGTAGCGCCCGTCGGTGCCATGGGCGCGCACATAGATGAAATCGGCGGTGATCACCCAGGGGGCCGGCGCATTGGCATGATCGGATAGGCAGAGCGCGGCGTTGTGATCGCGCAGGATCCGGAAAGTCGCTTCCTCGTACCAGCTTGGATGGCGAAACTCGAAAGCGACTCGCCGGTTCTGCGGCACAAGCGACAGGCACCGCGCCACCCGATCCCGCGTTTCGTCGCTGGCCCTGAAGATAGGGGGCATTTGGAACAGGACAGGTCCGAAAGCATCGCCCAGGTTTTCCATGCGGCCAAACACGAGATTCATGCTTTCCTCGATTTCTTTGAGCTTTTTCATATGCGTGATGAAACGCGAGGCTTTCCAGGCGAAGAGGAATCCATCCGGCACGCTCTCCCGCCACGCCCTGACGACCTGCTCCGTCGGCAACCGGTAGAAGGAGTTGTTGATCTCCGCCGTATCGAAACGCTCCATGTAATAGGAGAGGAAGTCCTTGATCTTTAAGTCTTCCGGGTAGAAAGGTCCGTGCCACGATTTGTAGTGCCAGCCGGAGGTCCCCACCCGGATCCCAGGGGGCAGAGGGCGGAGCCTCGCCGGACGGCTTGGCCCGGGCGCGGCCTGTCGTGCTATGGATCGCGGATGATAGTTTTCCCTCCGGGCATCGGACGGATAGGACTTGGACATGGATGATACTCGGGCTTTGAGCGACAATTCTCGCGCGGCACATCTCAACGCGTCAGGTGCGGCTTCGGTTGGACATTCCGATGTCTCGTCGCTCATGGCCGACTTGGGCCGCCGGGCTCGCCAGGCCGCCCGGCGCATGGCCCTGGCCCCGAACGAGCAGAAGAATGCGGCCTTGCACGCCATGGCGGCCGCGATTCGTGCGCGAGCCGCTTCGATCCTCGCAGCCAATGCCCAGGATCTCGCCGAGGCCGAAGCCAAAGGTCAGACGCCCGCCTTCGTCGACCGTCTAACGCTCAATCCCGAACGTCTGGAAGCCATTGCCGAAGCCGTGGAAAGCGTCGCCGTCCTGCCCGATCCGGTCGGGCGCGTGCTGGCACGGTTCGAGCGCCCCAACGGATTGCAGATCGAGCGTGTGGCAACCCCGCTGGGCGTGATCGGCGTGATCTTCGAGAGCCGCCCCAACGTCACGGCCGATGCGGGTGCGCTTTGCCTCAAGGCCGGCAATGCGGCGATCCTGCGAACAGGTTCTGAGAGTTTCCGCAGTGCGCTCGCCATCGCGGACGCCATGAGCGAGGGCCTGGAGAAGGCCGGACTTCCCGCCGATGCCATCCGCCTTGTGCCGACGCGCGACCGCGCAGCCGTGGGCGCCATGCTGACGGGGCTCGACGGCAATCTCGACGTCATCGTGCCGCGTGGGGGCAAGAGCCTCGTGGCGCGCGTGCAGGAGGAGGCGCGGGTGCCGGTCTTCGCGCATCTTGAAGGTCTCAATCACGTGTTCGTGCATGAGAGGGCCGACCTTGAGATGGCCAGGGCCATCGTGCTGAATGCCAAGATGCGCCGCACCGGCGTCTGCGGCTCGGCGGAGACGCTCCTCGTGGATGGCGCCTGCGCGGCTACGCATCTGAAGCCGCTGGTGCTCATGCTGCTCGATGCGGGTTGCGCCGTCCGTGGCGATGCGGCCACCCAGGCTGTCGATCCGCGCGTTACCCCTGCACGGGAGGAGGATTGGCGCACGGAATATCTCGATGCGATCATCTCGGTGCGTGTCGTCGACGGCCTGGAGGAGGCCATCGCGCATATCGAGACCTACGGCTCGCACCACACCGACTCCATCGTGACGGACGATGCGGCGGCGGCGGAGCGCTTTCTCGGGGAGGTGGATTCCGCCATCGTGCTTCACAACGCCTCGACGCAATTCGCCGATGGCGGCGAGTTCGGGTTCGGGGCCGAGATTGGCATCGCCACGGGCCGCATGCATGCGCGCGGCCCCGTCGGGGTGGAGCAGCTGACCTCGTTCAAGTACCGCATCCGCGGTTCGGGTCAGACGCGTCCGTGAGCTCGCCACCCTCTCCCTTCCGTCTCGAGCCGTCGGGCCTCGCACGTCTGCCGCTGGCGATGCCTGGCATGCGGATCGGGCTCTACGGGGGGTCCTTCAATCCGGCCCATGCCGGGCACCGGCACGTGAGCCTCATGGCGCTCAAGCGTCTCCGGCTCGACCGGCTCTGGTGGATCGTCACCCCGGGCAATCCTCTGAAAGACACGGGCGAGCTCGCCTCCACCGGGGCGCGCGTGGGGCGGGCGAAGGAGATTGCCGACGATCCGCGCATCGATGTGACCGCCTTCGAAGGCGAGATCGGGGCGCGCTACACCGTCGATACCCTGGCTTACCTCAAGCGGCGCTTCCCCGGGGTGCACTTCGTGTGGGTCATGGGAGCGGACAATCTGGCGGGCTTCCATCGCTGGCGCGGCTGGCGGCGTATCGCTCAGCTGATGCCGATCGCCGTCGTGGACCGCCCCGGCTGGACCCTGAAGGCGATGCGCTCACGCTCCGCGGCGGTCTTCTCGGACAGGCGCATCTGCGAGGACAGGGCTCCCGCACTGGCGGGTCTCAGGCCGCCCGTCTGGGTGTTTTTGCATGGCCCGCGCTCGCATCTGTCCTCCACCATGCTGCGGCAAATGAGGCGAACTTCTCCGTCCGGGGGACGTTGAAATATGGGGGCATTCGATCTTATCTTAAGGATCGGCGCTCCGCATGTGCGCTGCTTAGAAAGGGCTTGAACCTGAACCGACTGAACTCTCTCGAAGCGGATACGAACACGCTTCCCCCTCTCTCCGGAGCGACTGCTCCGCAGGATGAGGATATCCGGGCCGTCGCCCTGGCTTCCATCGAGGACATGAAGGCCGAGAATACGGTCGAGATCGACCTGGCCGGTAAGACCTCGCTTGCAGACACCATGATCGTCACGTCGGGCCGTTCCCACCGTCATGTGGGCGCGATTGCCGACCGCTTGGTCAAGGATCTCAAGGACAAGGGATTCGGCACTCCGCGCGTGGAAGGCCTGCCTGCCTGCGATTGGGTGCTGATCGATGCCGGCGACGTTCTCGTTCACATTTTCCGTCCCGAGGTGCGTGGCTTCTACAATCTCGAGAAGATGTGGGGCGCCGATCGTCCTCAGGATCGTGCGAGCTGAATGAAAGCCTGAACCGTTGCGATTGAGCTTGCTGGCCGTGGGCCGTCTCAAGAGCGGCCCCGAACGGGAGCTGGTCGAGCGGTACAGGCAGAGGATTGACGGTATGGGCCGGGCCTTGGGCCTGGGCGGTCTCGATATTGTCGAGCTGCCGGAGAGCCGGGCGCGCCGGGACGACGACCGCCGCGCGGAAGAGGCGGCGGCTCTCCTGGAAAAGGCCGGATCCTCCGTGCTGATCGTCTTCGACGAGCGCGGCAGGAGTCCCTCGAGCGAGGCATTCGCCGAGCGAATCAGGCAGTGGCGCGATGAAGGCCGCTCCGCAGTGGCTTGCGTGATCGGCGGGCCCGATGGGCTCGATCCCAAGGTCCGTCAGCGCGCCGAGTTCGTCGTTTCCTTCGGGGCGCTCACGATGCCGCACCAGATTGTCCGGGCTCTCGTCGCCGAGCAGCTGTATAGGGCGCTGACAATCATTGCCGCGCACCCTTATCATCGCGCGGGTCACGATGATTCCTGACGAATGGTCCGCTTCGATTCTTTTCCCTCCCGCAAAGCCCTGAGCTTTGCCGCATGCTTGGCCGTCTTTGTCCTGGGGCCCGTATGGGCCCAGCAGGCGCCTGCCCCCGTGTCCGGAGTGCCCCAGGTGTCGCCGGAGACGGAGGAGGAAAAGAAGAAGCGCCAGAACGACCTCAAGGTCCTGGAAGAGGCGATGAATGCGAGCGCCGAGTCCCAGAGGCGTCTTGCTGCCGAAATCGAAGCGATCAGGACCGACCGGGCCAAACTCAATGCGACCCTGATCGAAACCGCAAGCCGGGTTCGGGACACCGAGGACCGGATCCGGGGACTGGAGCAGCGTCTCCAGACCCTGACCGCATCCGAGGCCGCAATCCGCCGTTCTCTCGAGAGCCGCCGGGAAGTGATCGTCGAGGTGTTCGCGGCGCTCCAGCGCATGGGCCGCCGCCCGCCGCCCGCCGTCCTGGTCCGGCCGGAGGACATGCTCGAGGCCGTGCGGGCCTCCATCATGCTGGGCGCTGTGCTGCCCGAACTTAGGGCCGAGGCCGAGATTCTGGCCTCCGACCTGGCCGAACTTGTGCGTCTCAAGGAGGCCATCGCCACGGACCGCTCCACTCTCAACACGGATCTCACCGTTTTGAACGGGGAGCAGCAGCGCCTCACGGCGCTGATGGCCGCCCGCCAGAGCCGTATGACCGAGGTGGAGCGCAGCATCGGGGTCGAGCGGGACAAGGCGGCGGAGCTGGCCCGGGAGGCAGGCACCCTCAAGGAGCTGATCGACCGTATGGAGGCGGAAATCGCCGGAGCCCAGAGGGCCGCGGAGGAAGCGCGGAGGGCTGCCGAGGCCCAGGAGCGCGAGGCCAGGGAGCGTTTTGCACAGGCTGCCTTTCGCGATCCGGCACGTCTGGCTCCGAAAGTTCCGTTCTCCGAGACGAGAGGCTTGCTTCCCAGGCCCGTCAGTGGCGAAGTCGTCCAGGCTTTCGGGGCAGACGACGGCTATGGCGGAACGACGCGCGGCATTTCGATCACGACGCGTCCGAAGGCGGCTGTTGTATCACCGGCGGACGGCTGGGTCGCCTTCGCCGGACCCTTCCGATCCTATGGTCGACTCTTGATCATCAACGCGGGCGGGGGATATTATATTCTTCTGGCCGGTATGGACCAGATCAACGTCGATGTTGGGCAATTCGTGCTCGCTGGCGAACCAGTCGCAACCATGGGGGACATCCCTCTCATGAGTTTGACCGGATCTGCCATAGAAAAGAACAATCCCGTCCTCTATGTTGAGTTCAGGAAAGACGGCGGTTCGATCGACCCAGGTCCCTGGTGGGCGAAATCGCAAAGCGAAAAGGTTCGCGGATAATGCGCAAACTCTCCCTATTGATTCTCGGTGTGGCTATCGGCGCAGGCAGCGCGACCATGGTGTCGCAGACGAGCCTGATGACGTCCGGCGCGGTTGCCGCCTCGGCCGATACCTACCGTCAGCTGAGCCTTTTCGGAGATGTCTTCGAAAAGGTTCGTACGGATTATGTCGAGAAACCCGACGAGTCGAAGCTCGTCGAAGCCGCCATCAACGGCATGCTGACCTCTCTCGATCCGCATTCGAGTTACATGGATGCCAAGAGCTTCCGCGACATGCAGGTGCAGACCCGCGGCGAGTTCGGGGGCCTGGGGATCGAGGTCACGATGGAAGACGGCCTCGTGAAGGTGGTGGCGCCCATCGACGATACTCCCGCCTCTCGCGCCGGCATCATGGCCAATGACGTCATCACGCAGATTGACGGGGAGCAGGTTCAGGGCCTCAACCTGAATCAGGCCGTCGACAAGATGCGCGGCCCCGTCAATTCTTCCGTCACGCTGAAGATCCAGCGCAAGGAGGCCAAGGATCCCATCGAGGTGAAGCTCACCCGTGAGACGATCAAGGTTCGTCCGGTGCGCGCTCGCGTCGAAGGCGATATCGGGGTTCTGCGCGTCACGCAGTTCAACGAACAGACCTATGAGGGCCTGCGCTCGAGCATCGAGAAGCTCACCCAGGACATCGGTGCCGACAAGCTGGCGGGCTTCGTCATTGACCTGCGCAACAACCCGGGCGGCCTGCTCGACCAGGCGATCATGGTCTCCGATGCCTTCCTCGACCGCGGCGAGATCGTCTCGACCCGCAGCCGTAATGCCGAGGATACGCAGCGCTTCAGCGCCAAGGCCGGCGACCTGACCAAGGGCAAGCCTCTCGTCGTGCTCGTGAACGGCGGTTCGGCCTCCGCGTCGGAAATCGTGGCCGGCGCCCTGCAAGATCACAAGCGTGCGACGGTGCTGGGCACCCGCTCCTTCGGCAAGGGCTCTGTGCAGACCATCATTCCGCTCGGCGGCAACGGCGCAGTGCGCCTGACCACGGCACGCTACTACACCCCGTCGGGCCGCTCGATCCAGGCCAAGGGCATCGATCCGGATATCGAAGTGTTGCAGGACGTGCCTGAGGAGCTGAAGGGCAAGGATGAGACCAAGGGCGAGGCCGGCCTGCGCGGTCATCTGCAGAATGGCGGCGAGAAGGAAGAGCGTGGCGGTTCCTCTGCTTACGTTCCGCCGGATCCGACCAAGGACAAGCAGCTGCTTGCGGCTTACGACCTGCTCCATGGCGTGCGCAAGGGAGCTGCCAATACGACGACAGCCCCGAACTGAGTGCGAAGGGCAGCGCAGAGATCACCGAGCCTGGCGGCATGACCGCCAGGCTTTTTCATTCAGGCTTTGACAACCGCGCGGAATTGCTTGTGCGAGCTTTACTGAAGCGGCACTCTGGAAGCTCGACCTTTGGAACCATCGGCGACAACCGACGATGACTGATGATCGGTGAACGAGGGGGCAGGGCAAGGGAGTGAGTGTCTGATGAGAAGCGCCAAAAGCCAGCAGAGCAGGAAGGAACTGCCCTATCGCTCTTGCGTCGGCGTCATGCTGCTCAACAAGCAGGGTCAGGTTTTCATCGGACGGCGTCACTCCGATGTCAACGATCAGGTTGCCGATGGTTATGCGTGGCAAATGCCGCAGGGAGGCATTGATCCGGGTGAGGATCCTTATCAGGCAGCGTTGCGCGAATTGTATGAGGAAACCAGCGTTCGCTCCGTAAGCCTGCTTGCGGAGGCGCCTGATTGGTACTCCTACGACCTACCCTCCATGGTGGCCGGACGCGCATGGCGCGGGCGTTACCGCGGGCAAACACAAAAGTGGTTCGCCTTCCGCTTCGAGGGTGATGAGAGCGAAATCAATATCGCTCAGCCGGGCGGCGGGCACCACAGACCCGAGTTCGACGAGTGGCGCTGGGAAGACATGCACCGTCTGCCGGAATTGATCATTCCCTTCAAGCGGGGCGTTTACGAGAATGTCGTCGCGGCATTCAGCCATCTGGTGCCGCAAGTCGCGAAAGCCTGATCTCGATGGATCATCCTCATCTCCGCTTCAAGCTGCAGGAGCAGCGACGAGGACATGAGTTGTTGCGGCATGTTCACAAAGCTGTCGTGACCGATCTTGATCGGCAAGAGCATCGGACGTGAAAAGTGGATTCGCACTTTTCACGTCCGATGCTCCCTTCTTGTATGAGCGCATCGTGCGGAAAACCGGGTCCACTTTTCCGCACGATGCGCAAGCCTTCCAGCCCTGAGTCGGGCAACCCTCTCCTCAAGGATTTTTAGCATCGGTTCTGATTACGAGTTTGTAAGTGCTTTGATGATGCGCTTGCTGACGGCATGTGTAGGCGACGCCGTGTTCTGCCTCGTCCGAAGCACAGAAGCCCACCTTTGTCACAATGATCCGATGCGACCTTAGGAATGGAACCCTCACCGACACTCCCCGTTGATACGATCGTCAGAGGGCAGGGGGTCTGTCCTTCACCATATGGAGGGTTCTCAATGCGTTTAGCTTTGTTGACGACGGTTGCCGCAGCTGTGCTTTCCTTAAGCGTAGCAGCCATTGCTCAGACGAGCGGCGGCTCTGCCGGCAGCACGGGTGGAACGTCAGGTGGCACCTCAGGCACCGTTTCCGGCGGTGCTTCTGGCGGGGCATCCGGTACGACCTCGGAAGGTACGTCGGGAACGAGTTCCGGCACCACGTCGGGGGAAACCTCGGGCGCGAGCTCCGGCAGTGCGTCCGGGGGAACCTCATCCGGTACATCCGGCGCGACGACGGGCGGCGCTTCGGGCAGCACATCTGGCTCGACGAGCGGAACGTCTAACACGGAGAGCGGCGCAGCCAACACCACCGGCAGCACATCCAGCTCCACCAACATCAATGTGACAAGCGAGCAGCGCACTGAAATCACGCGCGCCTTCAGCAGCGTGAATGTGGAGCCGGTAACCAACGTGAACTTCTCGGTGAGCGTTGGCACCGTCGTTCCGGACACTGTCGTCACTCACCTGCATGCTTGTCCGAGCGAGGTGGTGCGCATCCTCAATGGGCTGCCGGAATGTCGCTATGTGATCGTGCGCGATCAGGTGGTGATCGTCGAGCCCAAGACGCGAAAGATCGTGACGGTCATCGAGCGTCGCGGTTAAGGTTATCGTAGAAGAACGATACGACGGCGCCCGTGACGAAGAACCCGTCACGGGCGCCTGCATTCAAGGCTGCTCTCATTCAGGCGGCGTACGGGACCTCGTTCTTGCGCCTTTGCGATTCCTGCGGAGATATCATCGCAATGGCTATCCGGGCATAGCGGCGGAATTCCTCTTTCAGAACCTCAGGCTCTGCATCCCACAGCAGCGCATCGTCCTCGGCTTCATAAAGCGCGCGAGCGACATATTCGACTTCTTGGTCCATGATAGTGCCCCTTGTGCGAAGGAAATTGCTTCTTGCGGCTCCTTGCAACACGCTGCTTCGTGAGCGTCAGCGTGTGGAAAGGACATAGCCGTGTAACGAAATCCATTTGCCAAGAAAGTTCCCGATTCGGCAAAGGTGCAAAAGGGGTAGCTCTACAGTTCTAGGCCATCGGCCCTGCTCGAGCTTTCGTCCGCAGGCGTGAGCGGGAGCCCCGTCACTCCGTTCAGGGTTCGCGCCGGAGGAGAGGCGGGCAGATCGGACGTTGCCGCCGGAGCAAAGCGCCCGAGAGCCTGAGCGGCGAGGCTTCACAGGAGCTGTCTCCCCTAACTTCTCTGAGGTTAGGGGAGACAGCGATGCGGACCCTGGTCTTCTAGACGATATAGAGATAGCTCATGTCGGCAGCGCGACCGGCGCCGGTCAGAATCACGCCTGTTTCGAACCGATCGTCGTTGTTGAGGTCAGACAGCAGGTATCCCATGTCGGTTCCGGAGTTATACAGAAACACGTGTGTCACTGTTGCGCTTGGGAACAGGCTTTCTGCAGCGCTGGCTGCGGTGGCAATCGAGGTCGCGCTTGTGCCGGCTTCCCGATAGTTGGCTGACGTTCCGCGGATGCTCATGTCGATCCAGTCGTCGAATGCACTCCAATCGGAGATCCTGTCGGCGGTCGCGCTGGTGATGCCGGACGTGCCGGGACTGAACACGAACACATCTTCTCCAGTCCCGCCGTTGAGCAGATCCCGGCCACTTCCCCCTTCAAGGATGTCGTCGCCGGAATTGCCGGACAGGTAGTCCTGGCCTGAACCTCCATACAGGTCGTCGTCGCCGGAACCGCCGTAGAGTCTATCGTTCCCGCTCTCTCCGAAAAGCCAATCCGCACCGTACCCGCCGACCAGGGTATCGTTCCCTTGCCCGCCATACAGATCGTCGATGTCGTTCTCGCCGTCCAAGTAGTCGTTGCCGTCACCTCCGAAGAGAATGTCGTATCCCCATCCGCCATAGATATCGTCGTCCCCACCGAGGCCGTAGATATCGTCGTCGCCGTCGAAACCCTCGATCAGGTCCGAGGAGGGGGTGCCGTAGATCAGGTTAGGCCAGTCGTCGCCGTAGACTATCGCCATAGTCTCCTCCGTAATCCTGCCCCAATCCCCCGTTTCCTCCTCACGACTGCTTGGCCGGCGCAACCATTCGCTCTCGGGCGCGCGTTGAGAATAGCCAGATGACAATATGAAACGAGGACCGAATTGTGACCGGGCTTGTGTCTGGGCGGCCAGGCAAGTCTTTCGACCTCGAACATGCTCGGTTGGCTCGGGGCGATCTCCGCGCTCTTCCTCGTCGAAGGAAGGTATGGGCATTCTGGCGATGAGGCCGCTGAGGCGCCGCCCTACAGGGGCCGTTGATGTCGGAGTACCGTGTCCCGGGTCGGAATCCAAGGTGCCGGGTGCTCGATTGAGCTTTCGAGCGAGCATGATGGCCGACATGCGATCGCTCGACAAACATGCTCCAGGGGCTGGAGCTGTCCTCATCGAGAATGTCGGAATGGTGCCCCTGGCCGGGATCGAACCAGCACTCCTTGCGGAACTCGATTTTGAGTCGAGCGCGTCTACCAATTCCGCCACAGGGGCAAGGATCTGCGGAGTACCATGAGGGATCGAGCGCGGTCAATCAGGCATATGTGAAAGCTTGAGAGGAGCCTTGCCTCTCGCTATTCTGGGCGGCTTATGCTCAAAGGAGCCGGGGCGCGCGGGCCCTCGTGACCGATATTGCCGGAATCCCATGCTCAGACGCCTTTACGACTGGACCCTGTCCCTCGCCTCGAAGCCTTCCGCTCCCTATGCCCTTGCTGCCGTATCCTTCGCGGAAAGCTCCTTCTTTCCCGTGCCGCCGGACGTGATGCTCGTGCCCATGATGCTGGCCCGTCCTGACCGGGCGTGGTTCTATGCGCTCGTCTGCACCATCGCCTCGGTTCTCGGCGGGGTTCTGGGATATGCCATCGGTGTCGCCTTCTACGATACGATCGGAGCCCGGGTCTTCGAGTTCTACGGTCTTACGCAGGGCGTGGAAGCCTTCCGGCACGGCTATGCGGAATACGGCCATTGGGTGATCCTCCTCAAGGGGCTCACGCCCATCCCCTACAAGCTCGTCACCATCACCTCGGGCCTCGCCGGCTATTCCCTGGGCTGGTTCATCCTGCTCTCGGCCCTGACCCGCGGCGCCCGCTTCTTCCTGATCGCGCTGCTCATGAGCCGGTTCGGGCCGCGCATCAAGGCGATCATCGACAATAACTTCAATCTGGTTGCAACTCTCGCCATCGCCGCCATCATCGGGGGCTTCGTGGCCTTCCGCTATCTGTTCTGAAGGGGAACAGGCATGAGCCTCCGCCTGACCATGCGCCAAGCCGCCCTGGCCGTCGTTCTGGCTGCCGCCGCCACCATCGGCGGTGCGCTCGTCTTCGAGCATGGGTTCGGCTATGTACCCTGCAAGCTGTGTCTGATCCAGCGCGATCCCTATTATCTCGCCATGCCGGTCGGTCTCGTGGCGGCTCTTCTGCCGCCGCACTGGACACGGGTGGGGCTATGGCTCCTGGCGTTGATTTTCCTCACGAGCGCGGGGCTTGGAGTCTATCATGCCGGTGTCGAATGGGGCTTCTTTCTGGGGCCAAGCGATTGCGGCGGCGGTGCCGGCGCCGGTGTCGGCAATATGGGCGATTTCCTCAGCCAGCTTGAAAACACCCGGGTGGTGAGCTGCACGGAGGCCGCATGGCGTTTCCTCGGCCTGTCGTTGGCCGGATGGAATGTTCTGGTCTCTCTCGCGCTCGCAGCCTTCGCGGCTAAGGCTGCGATGGGCAAAGGTTTCGGTCACGGGCGCTGAAACCCGCCGTCGCCAGTGCAAAAGGGATGTCGGCGGTGGACGGGGACTAGCTCTCGAGCTCGGCATCCCAATACAGGAAGTCCATCCAGGTCTGATGGAGGTCGTCCCTCGCCTGAGGTAGCCGCCGGGCGATGGCGTCGAGCTCGTGGGGGCTGGGTTCGAACGGCTTGCGCCTGAGCGTCATTCCGGCCTGCTGCGGGGTTTTGCTCCCCTTGCGAAGATTGTCGGCGCTGCAGGACGCGACGATATTGCTCCATGCCGACATGCCGCCCCGACTCTTTGGGATGACATGGTCGAAGGTCAGATCCTTCGCGTCGTATCTATGACCGCAGTACTGGCAGGTGAACTCGTCTCGCAGGAACAGGTGATAGCGGGTAAATGCCACCTTCTTACGCTTGCGATAACGCTTGAGGGCGACGACTGCGGGGACTTCGAAGGATTGGTTGGCGGAGTGGACCAGGACGTCTTCGTAGGTCTTGATCTGAACGACCCGGTCCTGGATCACGGCAACGAAGGCGTCCTGCCAATGCCAGATCGAGAGGGGAGCCCAGCTCAGAGGCTGCAGGTCCGCATTGAGAACGAGGGTTCTGAGGTTGGAGATGGGAACGTTCATCGAGAACTCCCACTCCGGTATGGGGTCTTGCCGGGATTGGTCCGGATGGGGGGCGAAGTTCCGGGCTCCTCGGGCGCCGGGCTCCGGGAGCTGCAATGATCGCGCAGGAGATGTTGAAGCGAGTAGGGGTCCGATCCGGAAAGGGCTGAATGTCGGGCCAGAGGTGTGCACCGAGGGGAGATGGTCGGGGCACTCGGACTTCGGACAGCTTTGTCGTACTCGGATGTGCCGTGCACGAGCGCCGCTCCGATCGCAGGCCGCCAGCCCCGAATGGGCAGGGGACCGTCGCCCAAAGGCCGGTAACCGGCGTCGAGGACAGGGGCCGGACGGCTCTCCGGCCTCTCAGCAGGTTTGATGCGAATCGTCACACCGCCTCCTCTCACAGAAGAGTAGTCCCGTCTGAGTAGACTATAGGCAATGTGACGCTGTTGTGAAGCTCACCCGGGAAACGTTTGTGACGCACCCGGTTCGATTTCGGTGAGCAATTTGCCTTTGGGGCTTGGGCCGCGGAAATGTCCCGGCGCTCCGCTCCCGGCGAACTCTGCGCAAAACAGGCGGCGTTGGATGCTCCCCAAAGGGAGACAGGCCTTCCCGTCCGATGCTCTAGCGGGTCGGGACCGGGTGTTCGCCGCGATAATCGTAGAAGCCGCGCTTGGTCTTGCGTCCAAGCCAGCCGGCCTCGACGTATTTCACCAGGAGGGGGCAGGGACGGTACTTTGAATCGGCCAATCCCTCATAGAGCACCTGCATGATCGACAGGCAGGTATCGAGACCGATGAAGTCGGCCAGCTGCAGCGGGCCCATCGGGTGGTTCGCGCCGAGGCGCATGGCTGTGTCGATGGCTTCGACCGAGCCCACGCCCTCGTAAAGGGTGTAGATCGCCTCGTTGATCATCGGCAACAGGATGCGGTTGACGATGAAGGCCGGGAAATCCTCCGAGACGGTGGATGTCTTGCCGAGCTTGGCGATGAATTCCTTGGCGGATTCGTAGGTGGAATCGTCCGTTGCGATGCCTCGGATCAGCTCCACGAGCTGCATCACCGGCACCGGATTCATGAAGTGAATGCCGATGAACTTTTCCGGGCGGTCGGTCGCAGCCGCCAGACGAGTGATGGAGATCGAGGACGTGTTGGTCGCGATCATCGCATCCGGGCGCAGCGAGGGGCAGAGATTGGTGAAGATCTTGCGCTTCACCTCCTCGTTTTCGGTCGCAGCCTCGATCACGATGTCGCAGGCAGCCAAGTCGTCGTAGCCCGGCGCAGGCTTGATGCGCTCGAGCGCCGCCTGCCGGTCGCCGTCGGTGATGGCACCCTTGGCGACCTGGCGCGCCATGTTGCCGTTGATGGTGGCGAGACCCGCGTTGATGCGCTCCTCCGAGAGATCGTGGAGCCGGACGCTGAAGCCCGCGAGCGAACAGACATGCGCAATGCCGCTGCCCATCTGCCCCGCGCCGATCACGCCAACCGTTTTGATCTCGGTACCCATCTGAATCCGCCTACCATCCATGCTCAAAGCGCCCGGGCGGGAGGTGCCGCCCGGATCGCAACCGTTTGTCTATTCCTGACCCGATTAACCGGCTTTGGTCAACTCCTCCTTGAGTTCCGGGAGGATCTGGAAGAGATCGCCGACGAGGCCGTAATCGGCGACCTGGAAGATCGGCGCCTCCTCGTCCTTGTTGATCGCCACGATCACCTTGGAATCCTTCATGCCCGCCAGATGCTGGATGGCGCCCGAGATGCCCACCGCGATGTAGAGATCCGGCGCCACCACCTTGCCGGTCTGGCCCACCTGCCAGTCGTTGGGCGCATAGCCCGCATCGACCGCCGCGCGCGAGGCGCCCATCGCCGCGCCGAGCGTGTCGGCGATCGGCTCGATGTACTGCTTGAAGTTCTCGGCCGAGCCGAGCGAGCGCCCGCCCGAAATGATGATCCGGGCCGAGGTCAGCTCGGGACGGTCGGACTTGGCGATCTCCTCGCCCTTGAAGCGCGACACCTGAGGATCCTCGGCCGCGTTCACCGTCTCGATGGAGGCCGCGCCGCCTTCGCCTGCCGCCGGGAAGGCGGCGGTGCGCACGGTGATCACCTTCTTGGCATCGGTCGCCTGCACGGTCTGGATAGCGTTGCCCGCATAGATCGGCCGCTCGAAGGTGTCGGGCGACACCACCTTGGTGATGTCGGAGACCTGCATCACGTCGAGAAGAGCCGCCACGCGCGGCATGATGTTCTTGCCGTTGGAGGTCGAGGGCGCCACCAGGGCGTCATAGGAGGGGGCGAGCGCCACGATCAGCGCCGCGGTCGGCTCGGCCAGCATGTGCTCGTAAGCGGGCGCGTCGGCCAAGAGCACCTTCTCCACGCCCTCGAGCTTCGCGGCCGCTTCCGCCGCGGCACGGGCACTGGCGCCGGCCACCAGCACGTGCACGGGCGCGCCCAGAGCCTTGGCGGCGGAGAGCGCCTTGTGGGTGGCGTCTTTGAGCTGAGCGTTGTCGTGCTCGGCAATCAGCAACGTGGTCATTGTTCTTCGTCTCCCTTAGAGCACGCCGGCTTCGGTCTTCAGCTTCTGCACCAGCTCGGCCACAGAGCCGACCTTCACGCCCGCCTTGCGGCCGCCGGGTTCGGCGGTGTTGAGCACCTTCAGGCGCGGCGCCACGTCGACGCCGAGCGCCTCGGGGCTGGTCTCGTCGAGGGGCTTCTTCTTGGCCTTCATGATGTTGGGCAGAGAGGCGTAGCGCGGCTCGTTGAGGCGCAGGTCCGTGGTGACGATGGCCGGCAGCTTCAGGTCCACCGTCTGCAGGCCGCCGTCGACCTCGCGGGTCACGTCGACCAAGCCCTCGCCCACGTTCACCTTGAAGGCGAAGGTGCCCTGCGGCCAGCCGAGCAGGGCCGCGAGCATCTGGCCGGTCTGGTTGGAATCGTCGTCGATGGCCTGCTTGCCCATGATCACCAGATCGGGCTTCTCCTGCTCGATCACGCCCTTGAGGATCTTGGCGACGGCCAGCGGTTCCACGGCCGCGTCGGTCTTGACCAGGATGCCGCGGTCGGCCCCCATGGCGAGCGCGGTGCGGATGGTCTCGGCGGCCTGAGCCGGGCCGATGGAGACGGCAACGATCTCCGTGGCCTTGCCCTGCTCCTTGAGACGCACCGCCTCCTCGACGGCGATCTCGTCGAAGGGGTTCATCGACATCTTGACGTTGGCGAGTTCGACCCCTGACCCGTCCGGCTTCACCCGGATCTTCACGTTGAAATCTACAACCCGCTTCACACACACCAGAAGCTTCATTCGTCTGTCCTCATTGAAGATCAGGTCCGGATACGGTCCATGGGAAGCTCTCCGGACAGAGATAGAAAAAGGCGGAACGGACCGTAGCCGTAAGCCCTCGAAAGTCAACGCGGCGTCTGCAATTCCTGTGCCGCGGCGCGGGCCAGGACGGGATCGTAGCGATGCCGCATGATCGGAATGAGAATAGCGCCTGCAATGAACCCGCCAAGATGGGCAAACCAGCCGACGCCTTCATCTGCGCCGAAAAAGGCCGAGACGAACTGGACGGCAAACCAGAAGCCGATGGCCCAATAGGCCGGAAGGCGCAATGGGATTCCGCCGAGGAAAAGAGCCCAGATCCGGACGCGCGGATACAGGATGACATAGGCGGCCACGATACCCGACACGCCGCCCGAAGCGCCGATGAGAGGGCGTTGCGGCGTGGGGAGGATGAAGGCATCCGGCAAGCTCGCTCCCGCCACATAGAACGACGCGACGGCATGCGTCAGGCTACTGACGACGCCGCACAGAAGGAAGAAGGCGAGGAAGCGCAGATGACCCATCGCGTCTTCGACATTGTCGCCGAACACCCACAGGAACAGCATGTTGCCGATCAGGTGAAACCATGATCCGTGCAGGAAGATGTTGGTGCCGAGAGTCATCCAGACCGGCACGAAGGGGTAACCCTCGGGCAGGGTGTCGAAGCCGAACAGAACGGCCGGGATGAGGCCCAGGCCCCCCACCATCTCGTCAGGGCCGATGGGCCCGAGGACGAAGAGAAGGTGCATGAGCGTGCAGACCACGATCAGAGATCGCGCGACGACCGGCGTTTTCATGTGCCGGAGAGGAACGCCGTCGTGAAGCGGAAGAAACATGGTCCGCTCCTATCGTATCGGGCTCATGGGTGAAATCCACTATTGGGAGTATGCGGTGTCAGTTCCGTGCTTCGGGCGCGTCGCCGAAAAGCCGGGGTTGCAATCGGCGCGACGTGCTATCGGTTCTGGCCGGGAACCCACAGAACGTCCAGGGCGCCCTTGTCGTTGACGTGGCGAGAGGCCACAAAAAGAAAATCCGATAGCCGGTTGAGGTATCTCACGGCTTCCTCCGACACTGACTCGTCGGGGTTCTGCATGAGCTCGACGACCTTGCGCTCCGCCCGGCGGCAGACGGTGCGGGCCAGATGCAGGGCGGCGGCGGCATGGGTGCCGCCCGGCAGAACGAAGGAACGCAGAGGCGGGAGATCTGCATTCAGCTCGTCGATCTCCCTCTCGAGCCGGTCAACCTGACCTTGAGTGATACGGAGCGGCTCATAGGGAAGCGGCTTGTCCGTCTCCACTGTTGCGAGATCGGCGCCGAGGTCGAACAGATCGTTCTGGATGCGGCTCAGCATGGCGTCGATCGGCTGTCCCCCGGTGTGCAGACGAGCCAGGCCGATGCAGGCGTTGGTTTCATCCACCGTGCCGAAGGCCTCGATGCGCAGGTCGTGCTTGGGGCGGCGCCCTCCGGCGGCAAGCGCCGTGGTGCCTTTGTCCCCGGTGCGGGTATAGATGCGATTGAGAACGACCATGGCGGGTCCGGCCTTGAGAGAATTCGTTAGAACGAATACCCAACCCGTGCGCCGACATTCGTCAAGCCCCGATTATCGGAGCAAGAGCCGGCATTGGAGAGATGCTCGATCGTAGCCACCAGGCTCCAGTTGGCGGAAAGGCGCACGCCGACGGAACCGGATTCACGAAAGAGAGGAGAGCAGCCCAGGGCCTGGCGGTCCGCGAAGGGGTCGTTGACCTCCTTCTTGCCGTTGTGGAACGCCCCGCCGATGCTGCCTTCGACGAACAGCGAGGGCGTGACGTCGAAGGTCCAGGTGAGACCCGTGTAGGCGAAGCTCGTCCGGTCGTCGAAGTTCAGGCTGCCGCCGAAA
>JAPSLB010000056.1 GCA_031181145.1 Microvirga sp. | reverse complement strand
TCGAGCGGTTGGGCGTGCTCATGAATGATCTTCCACGCGAGAACGGGAAGACTCCCCCAACGATCGTCAGGAAAGTCTCCTTACGATCCTTGGAAGAGTGAGCCAAAGTTGCGGTGCCGTCAACGGCTCCGGGTTTTCGCGGCAATCTGCCCGGCCAGGACGGAGTGATCGTCAGAGCCAGGATGAGCCTTTGCATTCCTGCCGCACGTCCAGATGGGCCAGGATGCTCGCCCCAATATCGGCGAAGCTTTCCCGCCGACCGATGCTGCCGGGCTCGAGGCCGGGTCCGAAGCAGAGGATCGGCACATGCTCGCGAGTGTGGTCCGTGCCATGCCAGGACGGGTCGTTGCCGTGATCGGCGGTGATGATGACGAGGTCGCCTTCCCTCAGCACGGCCTCGATCTCAGGCACGCGCCTGTCGAAGGCCTCGAGTGCCGCCGCATAGCCCGGAATGTCGCGGCGATGGCCGAACTCACTATCGAAATCCACCAGATTGGCGAAGACGAAGCCGCCCTCCGGCAGGGTCCTCATGGCATCGATCGTGGCGGACAGGCAGGCGTCGTTGCCGTTGGGCTTAATCTCATGGCCGGTGCCGCGATGGGCGAAGATGTCGCCGATCTTGCCGACGGTCACCACTGTGCGGCCGGCCTTGCTCAGGATGTCGAGAATGGTGTCGGCGGGCGGAGGCGTTGCGAAATCCTTGCGGTTGCCCGTGCGCTTGAACCCGGTTTCTGGCGTGCCCTGGAAGGGCCGCGCGATCACGCGGCCGATCTTGTATTCGTCGCACAATTCGCGGCCGATCCGGCAGAGATCGTAGAGGCGCTCCAGCCCGAAAAGCTCCTCGTGCGCGGCGATCTGGAGGACGCTGTCCACGGAGGTGTAGCATATCGGCTTTCCGGTGCGCAGATGCTCGACGGCGAACTCCTCGATGATGGCTGTGCCGGAGGCATGCTTGTCGCCGAGGATGCCGGGCAGACGGCCGCGCTCGATGAGCGCGTTCGTCAGCTTCTTCGGGAAAGCCGGAACCGTATTGGGGAAATAGCCCCAGTCGAAGGTGACGGGAACACCGGCGATTTCCCAATGACCGGACGGCGTGTCCTTGCCCTTGGAGGTCTCGACACCGTAGCCCCAGGTGCCCCTGAGGAGCCCCCGAGGCGCGAGATCGGGCGGCATGCGGCCCGTCGAGGCCTCGCAGGCGAGGCCGAGCCCCAAGGCGCTCATGTGAGGAAGGTCGAGCGGTCCCAGGCGGAGACCCGCCCGGTTGCCGCGTCCCTGTGCACAGGCTTCGGCGATATGGCCGACTGTGTCGGCCCCGACATCGCCATAGGCGTTCGCGTCTTCGGCTCCGCCGATGCCGACGGAATCGAGCACGATGAGGAGAGCACGAGCCATGAATTCTGGTCCCTCAAAAGGTGAGAATCGCGAGTGATACGGCATTACGGCAGAGGATGCGATGCCCCGGTCCCATGGGGGTGCCCCCCATGATTGTGCCCCTCATGATGAGGGTCGTGTCCGCGATCGTGATGGTCAAGGGGGCATTCGTGACCGTGGCCGTGGGCGCCGGGGGCATGGATCTCGATCTGCAGGGTCGCATGGCCGATTCCGAACCGCTCCTTCAGTTCGTGCTGCGTCTCCGCAAGGAAATGATCGCCCGGATGCCCGCCGGGCATGACGAGATGCGCCGTTAGTGCGGTCTGGGTGGTGCTGATGGCCCAGACGTGAAGGTGGTGGACGCGGGCCACTCCCGGGCGTCCCGTGAGCATCTTTCGCACGTCCGCTATGGAAATCCCACTCGGCACGCCCTGGAGGGACAGCCGGAGGGACTGCCGCAGCAGGTCCCAGGTTCCCCAGACGATCACGGCCGCGATGACGAGGCCGAGAACCGGATCGATCCAGGTCGCGTCCGTCCAGAGGATGACGAGACCGCCGAGCACGACGCCGAGGGATACGGCGGCATCCGCCACCATGTGCAGGAACGCGCCGCGAATGTTGAGGTCATGGTGCCCGCTCATGAAGAGAAACGCCGTGAAGCCGTTCACCACGATGCCGATGCCCGCCACGATCATCATGGTGCCGGCCATCACGGGCGCCGGCTCGATGAGGCGCTGCACGGATTCCCACACGATGCCGCCGACGGCGACCATCAGAAGAAGGGCGTTGAGCAGCGCCGCGAGAATGGAGCTCGAGCGCAGGCCGTAGGTGTAGCGCTCGTTGGGCGCGCGCTTGGTCAGGATCGCCGCGCCCCACGCGATGGCAAGGCCCAGCACGTCGCTGAGGTTGTGCCCCGCGTCCGACAGGAGCGCCATGGAATCCGCATAGAATCCGTAGCCCGCCTCGACGGCCACGAAAGCGAGGTTCAGCGCGATGCCGATGACGAAAGCGCGGCCGTGGCCGACCCCGTGGGAATGGCTCGCGGGATGGTGATGATGTGCGTGCATGGTCCGACGCATCACTGCCGGACGGCGGCTGCGCCGACAGTCTCGAGGTTGAAGGCTGCCGCGAACAAGGCCCGTGTGTATTCCGTTTGAGGAGCGGCGAAGATGCTCTCGGCAGGCCCCTCTTCGACCACCTTGCCGTTCTGCATCACGATCACGTGGTTCGCCAGCGCACGCACCACCTTCAGATCATGGCTGATGAACATATAGGCCAGATCGCGCCGCTTCTGCAGATCGCGCAGGAGCTCCACGATCTGCGCCTGCACCGACATGTCGAGCGCCGATGTCGGCTCGTCCAGCATGATGAATTGCGGCTCGAGCGCCATCGCGCGTGCGATGGCGATGCGCTGACGCTGCCCGCCGGAGAATTCATGCGGATAGCGGTCCATGGTCGCGGGATCGAGGCCCACATCGTGCAGGGCCTTCGCCACCACGTCGCGGCGCTGGCGGTAGTTCAGGCCCTTGTCCTGTACGAGCAATCCTTCTTCGACGATCTCGGCGACGGACATGCGCGGGGAGAGCGAGCCGTAGGGGTCTTGAAAAACCACCTGGAGATTCTTGCGCATGGGCCGGATCTCCCGTGCGCGCAGCCCGTCGATGCGGTTGCCGAGGAACACGATCGGGCCTTCCGACTGGACGAGGCGCAGGATCGCCAAGCCCAATGTCGTTTTCCCCGATCCGGACTCGCCCACGACGCCCACCGTCTCGCCCCGCCGCACGCTCAACGACACGCCGTCGACGGCCTTCACGTGACCGACGGTCTTCTGGAAGAACCCGCGCTTGATGGGAAACCACACCTTGATGGGGCCCGCTTCGACGATGGTCGGCGCATCGGCAGGCAAGGGATTGGCGCGACCCTTCGGCTCGGCGGCGAGAAGGCGCTGCGTATAGGCGTGCTGCGGATTGCCGAACACCTCCGCCGTCGTGCCGTGCTCCACGATCTTGCCGTTAAGCATGACGCAGACGCGGTCGGCAATCTTGCGCACGATGCCGAGATCGTGCGTGATGAAGAGCATGGACATGCCGAGCTTGGCCTTCAGCTCGGCGAGCAGCTTCAGGATCTGTGCCTGCACCGTCACGTCGAGCGCGGTGGTCGGCTCATCGGCGATGAAGAGGTCGGGCTCGTTGGCCAGCGCCATGGCGATCATCACGCGCTGACGCTGGCCACCCGAAAGCTGGTGGGGATAGGCCGTCAGACGGCTTTCCGCGTCACGGATGCCGACGAGCTGCAGCAGCTCCAGCGTGCGGGCGCGCGCGTCCTTCTCGGAGAGGCCGCGATGAAGCTTCAGGATCTCACCGATCTGCCGGTCGATGGTGTGGAGTGGATTGAGCGAGGTCATCGGCTCCTGGAACACCATGGTGATGTCGTCGCCGCGCACCCGGCGCATCTCGTCCTCGCTCAATCCCACGAGATCCTTGCCTTTGAACAGGATGCGGCCGGACGGATGATGCGCGGACGGGTAGGGCAGGAGCTTGAGCACGGAGAGTGCCGATACGGACTTGCCCGATCCGGACTCGCCCACCAGCGCCACGGTCTCGCCGGGCATGATGTCGAAGGAAACGCGATCCACCGCCAGCGTGTCGCGCTCGCCCTGACGAAAGGCGACGGAGAGATCTTGGACGGAGAGGAGGGGCTCTGTCATCGGAACGTCTTTCGCGGGTCGAAGGCGTCACGCACGGCTTCGCCGATGAAGATGAGAAGGCTGAGCATGAGGGCGATCACGAAAAACCCCGCGAGGCCGAGCCATGGAGCCTGGAGATTGGCCTTGCCCTGGGCCAGGAGCTCGCCGAGCGAGGGCGAGCCGGGCGGCAAGCCGAAGCCGAGGAAGTCGAGCGAGGTCAGCGTCGTGATCGAGCCGTTGATGATGAACGGCATGAAAGTGAGCGTCGCCACCATCGCGTTGGGCAGGAGATGCTTGAACATGATGGTGCTGTTGGAGAGCCCGAGGGCACGCGCGGCGCGCACATATTCGAAGTTTCGCGCGCGCAGGAATTCCGCGCGCACGACGCCCACCAGAGACACCCAGGAGAAGAGCAGCAGGATGCCGAGCAGCACGAAGAAGCTCGGCGTGATGATCGACGAGATGATGATGAGCAGGTACAGCGAGGGAATGGCCGTCCAGATCTCGATGAAGCGCTGCGCGATGAGATCGATCCAACCGCCGTAATAGCCCTGCGCCGCGCCAGCGAAGATGCCGATGACGGACGAGATGCCGGCCAGGATCAGGCCGAACAGCACGGAGATGCGAAAACCGTAGATGAGGCGCGCCACCACATCGCGGCCCTGATCATCCGTGCCGAGCCAGTTCCACTCGATGTCCTTGCAGCCCGTGCCGCCATTGCGCTCGGCGATGGGGCGGCATTGCTCGTCGGTGAGCATCCAGGTCGGCGGTGCGGGTGCGGGGACGGGAAGGTCGAGGTTGTGAGTGTTGTAGGAGAAGCGGACCGGCGCCCAGAGCATCCATCCGTTCTCCTGAATTTCCATCGCGATCACGGGGTCGCGGTAATCGGTCTGCGCCAGGAAGCCGCCGAACTTTTCTTCCGGGTAATCCACGAAGGCCGGATAGAGCAGCTCGCCCTTGTAGGAGGCGAGGATCGGCTTGTCGTTGGCGAGGAGTTCGGCGAACAGGCTCAAGACGAACAGGATCATGAAGATCCAGAACGACCAATAGCCGCGACGGTTGGCCTTGAAGTTTTCCAAGCGGCGCCGGTTGAGCGGCGAGAGCTTGATGAAGCCCTCCTTCGGCAGCGGCGGCGCGACCGGCGAGGCGGCCGGGGCGACGACGGGCACGTTCTCGTTCATCTCAGGCCTCCCGCGTCTCGAAATCGATCCTCGGATCGATCCAGGTATAGGTGAGGTCGGAGAGCAGGTTCACCACCAGTCCCAGCAGGGAGAAGATGTAGAGATTGGCGAACACCACGGGATAATCGCGGTTCACGATGGATTCGAAGGAGAGAAGCCCCAACCCGTCGAGGGAGAAGATCGTCTCGATGAGGAGCGAGCCTGCGAAGAAGGCGCTGATGAAGGCGCCCGGGAAGCCCGCGATCACGATCAGCATGGCGTTGCGGAAAACGTGACCGTAGAGCACCTGTCGTTCCGACAGGCCCTTCATGCGTGCGGTGAGCACGTATTGCTTGCGGATCTCGTCGAGGAACGAGTTCTTCGTGAGCAGGGTCGAGGTGGCGAAAGCGCCGAGCGCCATCGCAGTGATCGGCAGCACCAGATGCCAAAAATAGTCGGCGATCTGCATGTACCACGGCATGAGGGCCCAGTTCTCGGAGGTCAGGCCGCGCAAGGGGAAGATCTGCCAGAACGAGCCGCCTGCGAACAGCACGATGAGCAGGATCGCGAAAAGGAAGCCGGGAATCGCATAGCCGATGATGACGATGGCCGATGTCCAGATGTCGAAGGAGGAGCCGTCGCGCACCGCCTTCTTGATTCCCAGCGGAATCGAGATGGCATAGGACAGAAGCGTCATCCACAGCCCCAGGCTGATCGAAACCGGCAGCTTCTCCTTGATCAGCTCCAGCACCGAGATATCGCGGAAATAGCTCTTGCCGAAATCGAAGCGCGCATAGTCCCACAGCATCTTGAAGAAGCGCTCGTGGGCGGGCTTGTCGAAGCCGAACTGCGCCTCGAGCTGCTTGATGAATTGCGGGTCGAGACCTTGAGCGCCGCGATAGCGGGACGAGGACGACGTGTCGCCCCCGCCTCCGGGACTCTGGCTTCCTCCGGAGAAATCGCCTCCGCCGCCCGAGATGCGCGAAGTCGCGCTGGAATCCTGACCCTGCAACTGTGCGATGATTCGCTCGACCGGGCCACCGGGAGCAAACTGCACCAGCGCGAAGGAGATGAGCATGATCCCGAGGATGGTGGGGATCATGAGAAGGACGCGGCGTGCGATATAGGCCAGCATCAGGCGCCTGCACGGTTGCGGCCGATACGGCCGAGATGGGTGTCACTGAAAGCGGTGGCGTATTTCAATCCGTATCCCAACATGCGGTCGAACCCGATATGCGCCGCCCAGACGGCGGCTGTTCCGAGAAAGAGAGGGGCGTTCAGCATCAGCCCGGCACCCAGCAGGATCGCGGGCCCGAGAATGGTGTGGGCGGCATTGTAGATCGCGGCTCCCGCTCTGGGACCCGCCATGTAACCGGCAAAGCTCAGATCCGGGCTGAAGAACAGGAGGGCGTAGAGCCACCAGGAGAGCCCTGTTTGGGAATAGGCCCCCGTGCCGAGAATGAACAGCGCCAGGCCTTCGAGACGCAGGAGCAGACGGGGCGCGCCCGTCACGGCCGGAGCCGTCATGATCGTGTTCAAACCTTACCCTCGCCCGATCCGCTTGGCCTTCTCGGCGTCGTACCACCAGGTTCCCGGAGATCCCGAGCCGAAGCGGGGCTTCTTCTCGGGACGGGAGAACTGGTCCCAGTAGGCGATCCATTCACTGGCTCGGTACCACATGGGCACCCAATAATGGCCCGAACGGAGAACCCGGTCCAGGGCGCGGCAGGCGATGTTGAGCTCCTGCCGGGACGTGGCGGTTGCGATCGTCTCGACCAGGGCATCCACGGCCGGGTGGCTGATGCCGGCGATGTTCTGGGAGCCTGGCGTTTTCGCGGCCTGTGAACCGTAGACCACCCGCAGGCTGTCGCCGGGCGTCGAGCCGCCGACGAGATTCCGGCTCGCCATGTCGAAATCGAACTCCTCCATGCGTCGCTGGTACTGGGCGGCATCGACCACGCGGGAGAACGCGTCGATCCCGAGCCGCTTCAAATTGGCCTGGAAGGGCTGCGTGTGCGGCTGGAGCGCGGCCTGGAAATCGAGGAACTCGATTCGGAACGGCTGTCCGTTGGGCAGCTTCAGCGAGCCGCCCTCGCGTTTGCAGCCGGCCGCGCGAAGCAGTTCGTCGGCTCGGCGCAGCAACCGCCGATCCTGCCCCGATCCGTCCGATACGGGCGGCACGGGCGGCTCGCCGAACACGGAGGTCGGAAGCTGGCTGCGGAACGGCTCCAGAAGCGAGAGTTCCTCGGGCGAGGGCACGCCCGTCGCCTTCATGTCACTGTTCTCGAAATAGGACGTGGTGCGCTTGTACAGGCCGAACATGATGTTGGCGTTCGTCCATTCGAAATCGAAGGCGAGCCCGATGGCTTCGCGGATACGCGGGTCCTTGAAGGCTTCGCGGCGGGTGTTGAAGTACCAGCCCTGGATGGTGGCGGGCGAGTCGTTGGAGATCTCCTCCTTCTTCACCTTGCCCTCGCGGATGGCCGGGAAGTCGTAGCCCGTCGACCAGGTGCGGGAGGTGTATTCCTCGTGATAGTTGAGCGTGCCGTTCTTGAACGCCTCGAAGGCGACGGTCCGATCGCGGAAGTATTCCCAGCGGATGCGATCGAAATTGCTCTGGCCTACACGTACCGGAAGATCCTTGGCCCAGTAATCCGGCACGCGCTCGAACTCGATGAAGCGCCCCGTCTCGAACCTGCCGACCTTGTAGGGTCCTGAACCGAGCGGCGCTTCAAGCGTCGCGGCCTCGAAATCCTTACCCTGCCAGTAGCGCTCCGAGAAAATCGGCAGACTGGCCACGACCAGATGCAAGTCACGGCTGCGCTCCGGCGTGAACTGCACGCGCAGGATGTCGTCGGCTTCCGCTTCAGCCGAGGCCATCTGCGTCAGCAGGGCGCGGTAAACCGGGTGGCCCTTCTCCTTCAGAATGTTCAGGGAGAAGGCCGCGTCCCTTGCGGTCAGGTTCGACCCGTCATGGAAGCGCGCCTCCGGGCGCAGGACGAAGCGATAGGTCAGCCTGTCCTCGGAGACGCGCACGCTCCTCGCGACCAAGCCGTAGAGTGCGTCCGGCTCGTCGCCGGAGCCCACCATCAGGGAATCGAACGTCGCGCCCATGCCGGCTGCGCCGTCGCCTCTCAGCACGTAGATGTTCAGCGTGTTGAAGGTGTCGAAATTCTGGTTGCCGGTGGTCTGCTTGATCTGAAGCACCAGCGCGCCGCCCTTGGGGGCCGCAGGATTCACGTAATCGAAATGCTTGAAGTCGGCCGGGTATTTCAGATCGCCGAAGGCCGAGAGGCCGTGGGTTTCGGTTTCCCCAGCGGCTTCGGCGAAGCCGGATCTCGGCAGGAGGGTCACGATAGCGCCGGCGGCACCGGCTTTGAGAACGGCGCGGCGGTTGAACGATCTCATCGGGGCGCTCCCGTCCGGGCGGCTTTCGCCTCGTCGTACCACCATACGGTCGGGAAGGCGGCACCGGCATAGCGAGGCATGGTCTGCGGATGGCTGTAGCGATCCCATCGGGCGGTGCGCTGCTTCAGGGATGTCCATTGCGGCACCACGTAATTGTGGGCCAACAGGACGCGGTCGAGGGCCTTCGTGGCGGCCACGAGCTCGTCACGGTCCTTGGCGAAGATGATCCTGTCGATCAGCGCATCCACCGCCGGGTCGGCGATGCCCCCCAGATTGCGCGAGCCTTCGCGCCGGGCAGCCTCGGAGCCCCAGTACTCGCGCTGCTCGTTGCCCGGCGAGAGGGATTGCGCCCAGACGGTCGAGGTGATGTCGAAGTCGAAGGAGCGGGTTCGGTTCGTAAACTGCACGTCGTCCACCGTGCGGACCGACACGGCGATGCCGAGCCGCTCGAGCACGGATTTGTAAGGCAGGAACACGCGCTCGTCGTTGGGGCTGCTGCTGAGCAGCTCCACGCTCAACGGCTCGCCGCGTGCGTTGACCCGGCGCCCGTTCTTCACCTCCCATCCCGCTTCGCGCAGCAGGCGGTCCGCCGCGCGCAGGTTGTTGCGGATACTCTCCGGCGTGTCATTGACCGGATTCTCGTAGGGCGTCGTGAAGACCTCCGGCGGAACCTTGTCGCGCAGGGATTCGAGAATCTCCAGCTCCTTGCCTTCCGGAAGCCCCGAGGAGGCGAGCTCGAGGCCATGGAAGTAGCTCCCTACACGCTCGTAGAGCCCGTAGAAGACCGTCTTGTTGAGTTCCTCGAAGGGGAAGGCGAGATTGAAGGCCCGCCGCACGCGCTCGTCCTTGAACTTGTCGCGCCTCAGGTTGAGCACGAAGGCCTGCATGATCCCGGTGGCGCGGTAGGGGAATTCCTCCAGAACCACGCGGCCTTCCTGTCTGGCCGGAAAGCTGTAGCCCGTCGCCCAGTTTCGGGCACTGTTCTCGGTCCGAAAGTCGATCCGGTCCGCCTTGAAGGCTTCGAGCAACACCGTCGCGTCGCGGTAATACTCGTAGCGGATCTCGTCGATGTTGTTCTGGCCGACATTCACGTTGAGATTCTCGCCCCAGTAATCCTTCACGCGCTCGTAGGTGGCGTTGCGGCCCGCGTCGAAGCTCTTGAGGCGATAGGGGCCCGAGCCCAGCGGCGGCTCCAGCGTGGTCTGCGTGACGTCGCGCCTGCGCCCGTCGGCAGTCATGCCCTCCCACCAGTGCCTGGGCAGCACGATCAGCTGGCCCATGATCTGCGGCAGCTCCCGATTGCCCGTCTGGTTGAAGGTGAATTTCACCTCGCGCTCACCCGTCTTCTCGGCCTCGGTCACGTTGGCGTAGTAGAAGGCGTAGGTCGGGCTGTTGGCCTTGAGGGTCTCGAAGGAGAAGATCACGTCATCCGCCGTGACCGGTTGCCCGTCATGCCATTTGGCCTCCGGGCGCAGCCGGAAGCTGACGGAGGAATAATCCTCCGGATAGGAGAACGACTCGGCCAGCAGGCCGTAGGCGGCGCTCGGCTCGTCGAAGGAAGAGGTGGTCAGCGTCTCGTAGATGAGGCCCAGGCCCTGTTCGGGCGATCCCTTCACGCCCGCCACCACGATGTTGAAGCTGTCGAAGGTGCCCTGCGCTCCCAGGCGGACCAGTCCGCCCTTGGGGGCATCGGGGTTCACGTAGTCGAAATGCCTGAAGTCGGGAGGATACTTGGGCTCTCCGAGGAGGGCCGCGCCATGCCGCCACTGGGCTTCCTGAGCTGCGAGGGGGGTAAGACTAAGGCAGGCGGCCAGGAAGCCGGGCAGAAGGGTACGTATCACTAAGCGTCTCCTGAAAGGCGAGGCATCTGTCGGCAGGTTACATTTTTGTGCGGTCCGGGGCGAGCGCAAGGGATGAAGGGCAAAACAAAAGCCGGGCACCAGGCCCGGCTTTGCCGAAATTCAGGATTGTTCGCGTGGCCTTAAGGTGCCGGGAACGGAACCGGATTGTCGGACAGGGACTGAAGATAGGCGAGCAGGTCGGCGCGCTCCTTGTCGCTGGCGATGCCGGCGAACGCCATGATGGTGCCGGGGGCGGCCTTCTTCGGGTTGTGGATGAAGTCGTTCAGGGCCTCGTAGGTCCATTCGCCGCCATGAGCCTTCATGCCGTTGGAGTAGTTGAAGCCCTCATACGCGGCGACCGGGCGGCCGACGATGCCGTAGAGGTTCGGGCCGACCTTGTTCGCGCCGCCCTTCTCGAAGGTATGGCAGGAGGCGCACTTCCTGGCCGAGGCCTGGCCCTTGGCCGGATCAGCGCTGGCCAGGAGAACGGGAAGCGGCTCGGCCGGCTCGGCCGGAGCGCCGGCGCCGCCGGCGGAAGCTTCTTCGGCTGCCGGAAGGTCGTAGCCCGGCACGGCGGGGGCATCGGGCGAGAACAGACCTTCGGCAACGACTTTGACGCCGACCACGAAGAGAAGCGTACCGAAAAGGGCACCCAGGATCTTATTGGTCTCGATATTCATAGGTTAGGCTCTCCTCGCCTTGGTCACGGCGAACCCAGCGCAAACAGAAAGGCTTCGCGGGCGGGGGCCCGCGGTTACGCGGCGTTGCTTAGCCGTTATGAAGGGGTTTTGACAATGGGGTACTTGCAGGTTTTGGCGCTCGATTGGTCGCAGTCCGGTTTCGGAACGCCGGGTCGGGTCCCCGGGTTCGGGGCTCCGATGTCGCAGAACCCATGACAAACATGGCTCGCCTTGCCGGCGCATCGTGCGGACCCGAAGGGCCGCGCCAGCGAAAAGGGAATCCCGGCTTTCCGCATGCAACGATGCGCTCTCTACAGGAGGACGCATCGGAATGATCCCAAAAGTGCATTCCACTTTTGGGGCCGATGCTCTAAGGACGCGCAGCTATTCCCTTCGAAGACTGCGCTATGTCCGACCCCCTGGTTCTCATCCCCGCCCGTCTCGCGGCAACGCGCCTGCCGAACAAGCCCCTGGTGGATATCGCGGGCGAGCCCATGATCGCCCATGTGTGGCGGCGAGCCCTGGAGGCCGGGATCGGGCCGGTCGCCGTCGCGACCGACGCGCCCGAGATCGCCGACGCCGTGACCCGGGCGGGCGGGCGGGCCGTCATGACCCGTTCCGACCACGCCTCCGGCTCCGACCGCATCTTCGAGGCTGTGGAAAAGCTCGACCCGGAGGGTCGTCACGATGTGGTGGTGAACGTTCAGGGCGATCTGCCGACCGTCGATCCGGCGGCGATCGCAGCCTCGATTGCGCCGCTCTCGGATCCTGACGTCGATCTGGCCACCCTGGTGGCGGTCATCGAGCGTGAGGAGGAGAGGACCAATCCGAACGTGGTGAAAATGGTAGGTGCGCAGGTCGCGCCCGGCCGGTTCCGGGCGCTCTACTTTACCCGTGCCACAGCCCCCTATGGGGATGGCCCGCTCTACCATCACATCGGCCTCTACGCCTATCGTCGCAAGGCCCTGCAGCGCTTCGTCTCGCTGCCGCCGTCCCCCCTGGAGCAGCGCGAGAAGCTGGAGCAGTTGCGCGCCCTGGAGGCGGGCATGCGCATCGACGCCGTGGTCGTCGGCGACGTGCCGCTCGGGGTCGATACACCTCACGATTTGGACAGAGCCCGCGAGATCATCGCGGCCCGGAGGACAGCATGAAGCAGGTTATTTCGTTCCAGGGTGAGCCGGGGGCCAATTCCCATATCATCTGCTCGGACATGTATCCCGGGTGGGAGGTGCTGCCGTGTCCTACCTTTGAGGATGCCTTCGCTGCGGTGAACGAAGGGCAGGCAGGTCTGGCCATGATTCCGATCGAAAATTCGATCGCGGGCCGGGTGGCGGACATCCATCACCTCCTGCCGACCTCGGGCCTGCACATCGTAGGCGAGGGCTTCCTGCCCATACATTTTCAGCTCATGGCGCTGCCGGAGGCCGATCTCGGCACGATCAAGAGCGTCTACAGCCATGTTCACGCGCTGGGCCAGTGCCGCAAGATCATCCGCAAGCTCGGGCTCAAGGCGAATGTCGCCGGCGACACCGCGGGCTCCGCGCGACAGGTCGCGGAGTGGAAGGATCCCACCCGCGCCTCGCTCGCGCCCCGCATGGCCGCGAGCATCTATGGCCTGAAGATCCTCGCCGAGGACGTGGAGGACGAGGCGCACAACACCACGCGCTTCGTCGTTCTCTCGAAGACGCCGCGATGGGCGCCAGCCGGAAACGGCCCAACCGTCACCTCTTTCGTCTTCCGGGTCCGCAACCTGCCCGCCGCGCTCTACAAGGCGCTGGGCGGTTTCGCCACGAACGGCATCAACATGACGAAGCTTGAAAGCTACATGTTGGAGGGCGAGTTCCTCGCGACGCAGTTCTACGCGGAGGTGGACGGCCACCCGGAGGACGCGAACCTGAAGCGCGCTCTGGAGGAACTCGACTTCTTCTCTCGCGAGCTGCGCATCCTCGGCGTGTATCCGGCCGATCCGTTCCGCGAGAAGATCAGGGATGCGGCGGAGTAGTGTTCCTTGATGTCATCTCGGACGAAGCGCAGCGCGGGCGGGGATTCACAACCACGACGCTGCGTCCTCGTCGCCACCGGCGCAAGCCCGGTGGTGAGGATGAGTGAGGCGCGGCTTTCGTCGTGACCGGGATGGCCAGGACGTGAAACGCATCCCGTCAGCGATTCCGGATCGGCTTCGCCGCCGGGATAATGAAAATCCTTCTCAGCTCTTCACCCACTCCCGCAGGAGGTAGTTGGCAATGGCGATCGGGGAGGGCGCCGCGAAATCGTCGTGCGTTCCCGCCAGCATCCGGCGCACGTCGTCCTTGCTGAACCAGCGGGCGTCCTCCAGCTCCTCGCGGTCGAACTCGATCTCCTCCGTGAGCGCCTCGCCGACGCAGCCGATCATGATGTTCGACGGGAAGGGCCAGGGCTGCGAGGCGAGATAGCGGATCTCGCCGACACGGATGCCGGCTTCCTCGAAGGTCTCGCGGCGCACCGCGTCCTCGATGGTCTCGCCCGGCTCCAGGAACCCTGCGAGGCAGGAATACATCTTCTCTGTAAAGCGTGACTGACGGCCCATGAGGCACTTGTCGCCGCGGGTGATCAGCATGATCACCACCGGGTCTGTGCGGGGAAAATGCTGCGCCCCGCAGGCCGCGCAATCGCGGCGGAAGCCGGCCTGGGCACTTTGAGTCGGAGCGCCGCAATTGGCGCAGAAGCGGTGGCGATTGTGCCAGTCGAGAATGGACTTCGCCATGGCGAGTATACCGAGTTCTTCGGCTGGCACGAGACCGCGGACAGCGATGGAGCGCAGATCCGCAACCGCGTAGGCCGCGTCGTCCTGGAACAGCTCCGCCGCTTCCGGCGCGGCCAGGGTCGCGATCACGGGTCGCTCCTGCAGAGTCCCGAGGTGCACCTGCTCCTTGTGGGCGGGCAGGCGGCTCAAGATCGAGAAGGACAGCAGGCCCGTTCCGGGCTCCCCCGCCTTCAGGATCGGCAGGTCTCCCGCCAGGAGCACCAGGGCGCTCTCCGGGTTTCGGGCCGCATGGGCCAAGGCTTCCGGGTCCCTCTCCGCGCTGTGGCGGACGAGGGGATTGGTGATGTAGCCGATCGGGCGCGTCATGTTTGGGGCTTTGGGTTCAGGCTTCGGCGAAAAGAGCGGCAGCTCGCTCGATGAGGGCGGTTGCGGCATGGTCCGGATAGGGCTTCCGGGTGCCGTGGCCCCAGACAGGGCCGGGCCAGGCGGGATCGGAGCGGAAGCGCCCGATTACGTGGACATGGAGCTGCGTCACGATGTTGCCGAGTGCACCCACATTCACCTTGTCGGGCTTGGACAGCTCCAGCATGACCCGCGTCGCGATGCGGATCTCCTGGGCCAGCTGCGCATAATGATCGTCCGAAAGATCCGTGAGTTCGCTCACGCTCGGGACACGCGGCACGAGCACGAACCAGGGAAAACGGGCATCGTTCAGGAGCAGGACCGAGGAGAGGGCTAAGTCGCCGACCGGAATCGTATCGGCCTCAAGCCGGGAATCGAGCTGGAATGTCATGGCTCTATCTAGAACATTTTTCGGCGAAATGGATCCGTTTCGCCGCCAAAAATGCTGCCTATCAAAGAAGGGATACGTCCACGCAGATGGAGGGAGCTCTGGCCGAGATCGTGGATTCCCATCGGCCGGTCCCAGGTCCGCGAGGGGCGCCTAGTCCGGTCGGGCCGCGTCTCCCGGCGCGACCCGTCGCTCCCGCCCCTCGACGTCATCCCCGGCCTCGTGCCGGGATCCCGATCCGGCGAGCGCTGCGCTCGCGAGGCGTCGGCAAGGCCGGGGACGGTCCTGCAGCCGGCCCGGCACACCGGCGCGAGGCCCGGTGCGGAGGAAGGTCCGCCGTCAGGATCATCCCGCGCCGAGGAAAGCCGGTGCCTTCCCGCATCGGCAGTACCGGCGTGATTGGGTGATCAGCCCACAGGAAAAAGTTTCCAACTTGCGTTCCTCGCACGAAACGCCCATATAGCCATCGGGAGGTTGGCGAGGGACGTCTCACTCGCCAACCGGGTCAGGTCCGGAAGGAAGCAGCCCTAACGAGACCGAACGGGTCTTCGTCCAGCCTCCCACCTTAAAGTTTCCCAAAGCCTTGCAGCCGATGGACAACACCACAGCCGGCACGCCCCTGAACGACGAGCCGGCCCTGCCGGGTTTCCCCGCCGCGCCGGCACCGGCCGCGCCGTCCTCTCCTTATCGCGTTCTCGCCCGCAAATACCGCCCTCGCACCTTCGACGACCTGATCGGTCAGGAGGCGATGGTCCGCACCCTCTCGAACGCCTTCGAGACCGGGCGCATTCCCCAGGCCTGGATGCTCACCGGCGTCCGCGGCGTGGGCAAGACGACGACGGCCCGCATCCTGGCGCGGGGCCTCAATTATCAGAAAGCCGACGGTTCCGGCGGCCCCACCATCCACATGCCCGAGCTCGGCGTGCATTGCGGGGCCATCATGGAATCGCGGCACGTGGACGTGCTGGAGATGGACGCGGCCTCCCATACCGGTATCGACGACGTTCGTCAGATCATCGACGGCATCCGCTATTCGCCGGTTTCGGCCCGCTACAAGGTCTATATCATCGACGAGGTCCACATGCTCTCGGAGAAGGCGTTCAACGCCTTCCTGAAGACGCTCGAGGAGCCGCCGCCGCACGCGAAGTTCATCTTCGCGACCACAGAGATCCGCAAGGTTCCCGTCACCATCCTGTCCCGCTGCCAGCGCTTCGATCTGCGCCGCGTCGAGGCGGACAAGCTCGTGGGGCACCTCGCCCGGATCTGCGCCTCCGAGGGCGTCCAGGCGGAGCAGGAGGCCCTGGCCGCCGTCGCCCGCGCGGCGGAGGGCTCGGTGCGCGACTCGCTCTCGCTGCTCGACCAGGCGATTGCCCATGGCGCAGGAATTGTGACCCCCGATACCGTGCGCGACATGCTGGGGCTTGCCGACCGCACCCAGGTCATCGACCTGTTTGAAGCCGTGATGCGCGGAGACGTTCCCGCGGCCTTCGCGGGGCTCCGCTCCCAGTACGATGCGGGCGCCGACCCGGCGGTGATCCTGTCCGATCTCGCAGCCTTCTCGCATGTGGTCACGCGCCTGAAGCTGATCCCCGAAGCCGCAAAGGATCCGGCTCTTTCCGAAAATGAGCGGACCCGCGGTCTCGAATATGCGCAGAAGCTCTCCGTGCGCACCCTCTCGCGGGCGTGGCAGGTGCTCTTGAAGGGCATTCCCGAAGTTCAGTCCTCCAGCCGCCCGGTTGCCGCGGCCGAGATGGTGCTCGTGCGCCTGGCCTATGCGGCTGACCTGCCGACGCCCGACGAGGCCCTGCGCGCGCTGAGGGACGGCGCGCCGCTTCCCCCGGGCGGTCCTGCGCCTGCCAGGCCCTCCGGCGGGCCGTCCACCTCCGGAAACATGGCGCTCGCGACATCACAGCCTCAGCCGCAGCCCCGGCCGCAGGCCGCGCCTGCCGAACCGACCATGCGTCTTCGCCGGTTCGAGGACGTGGTGGCGCTCGCCGGCGAGAAGCGCGAGATCGTGCTGAAGGCGGCCCTGGAGCGCGACGTCCGTCTCGTGCGCTTCCAGGAAGGCCATATCGAGCTCAGCCCCACCGAGAACGGCAGCCGCACCATCGCCAACGATCTGGCGCGCGCGCTCCAGCAATGGACTGGCGAGCGCTGGATGGTGTCGCTCTCCTCCGAGGAGGGCGCGCCCACGTTGCGCGAGCAGGCGGTCGCCGCCGAGCGCGAGCGCAAGGAAGGGGCGGCCAGCCACCCGCTCGTGCAGGCGGTTCTCTCCAAGTTCCCAGGCGCGCAGATCGTCAACGTGATCGAGCGCGCGGAGAAGACGGGAGAGGATGCGGAGACGGAAATCTTAGGGGAGGCCGATGCGCTGGCGGCGCATGAGGCGGAAGCCGACGACGATCTATTCTAATCAAGGAGCGCGGTCATGAAGGACATCATGGGACTGATGAAACAGGCGCAGGCCATGCAGCAGAAGCTGCAGGACGCCCAGGCCGAGCTCGACAACCTGGAGGTCGAGGGCTCCGCCGGTGGCGGTGTCGTCACCGTGAAGGTTTCCGGCAAGGGGCATCTCAAGGCCATCAACATCGATCCCTCGCTGATGATCCCGGACGAAAAGGAGATCCTTGAGGATCTCGTCGTCGCCGCCATGAACGACGCGCGCGGCAAAGCGGACCGCGCCGCCCAGGAGCGCATGGAGAGCCTGACGAAGGGGCTTCCGCTCCCGCCCGGCCTGAAGCTTTTCTGAGGTTCTTGAATGGCCCAGCACGTCGCCGGTCCCGAGATCGAGCGCCTGATCCAGCTGCTCGCGCGCCTGCCGGGTCTCGGCCCGCGCTCGGCGCGCCGGGCCGCCCTCCATCTCATCAAGAAGCGGGACACGCTGCTCAACCCGTTGAGCGATGCCATGCGCATCGCCAACGAGCGCATCGTCGTGTGCTCGGCCTGCGGCAACGTCGATACTTCCGATCCCTGCACGATCTGCCGTGATTCCAAGCGCGACCCGTCGATCCTCGTGGTGGTGGAGGACGTGTCCGATCTATGGGCGCTCGAGCGCTCCGGCGCGGTCAATGCGAAATATCACGTCTTAGGCGGCGTGCTCTCGCCCCTCGACGGCGTGCGTCCCGAGCATCTGAACCTCGACCGTCTCGTCGCCCGCGCGTCCGAGTCCGGCGTCGTCGAGGTGATCCTCGCGCTCAACGCCACCGTCGACGGACAGACCACAGCGCATTACATCACGGAGCTTCTCGGCCATCTGCCCGTGAAGGTGACGAAGCTCGCCCATGGCGTGCCGGTCGGCGGCGAACTCGATTACCTCGACGAGGGAACGCTCTCCGCCGCCATTCGCCAGCGCACGTCGTTCTAGCATTCGGGCCTGCTGCTTCAGTCCGGGATCGTGAGCCGGGAGACCGCGCCCCCATCGTTCTCCAGCGTGAAGCTACCGCCGAGCTGCGCCGCAAAGGCGCGGATAAGCTTCATGCCGAGCGAAGAGGCGTTCTCCATTGCGTCCGATACGCCCTTGCCGTTGTCGCGCACCACGATCTCGATCCGCCCGTCGAGGCGACGTGCGCGGACCTGAATCCATCCACCATGGCCAGGTTCGAAGGCGTGCTTGAAGGCATTGGTGATCGCCTCCGTGACCGCAAGTGCGAGCGGGGCTGCGCGTTCGAGGTCCACAGCGATCGGCTCCGCATCGAGCTCCACTGCGATGCCCTGGGTTCCCGCGCCGTAGGTCGATGAGATCTCGTCCACGAGGCGGCTGAGATAATCCTGCAGATTGATCGTGCCGCCGGTTTCCTTTCGGTAGAGAAGATCGTGGATCAATCCGACGGATTGCAGGCGGTCCTGGGTTTCGCGGAAGGCGGCTTTCACGGTCTCGTCGGAGAAACGGCGCGCCTGCATCTGCAGGAGGCTCGATGTGATCTGCAGGTTGTTCTTCACGCGGTGGTGGATCTCCTGCAGCAGCGTGACCTTGTCGGCGAGCGCCTGGGCCAGCTCGTCGTTGACGGCTCGAAGCTGTTGCTGCGTCTTTTCGGTCTGCTCGCTGAGCCTGATGCCGAGCCACGTCAGCCAGCTGAACGCCACCAGGATGATGGCGGCGATCCCGGCGCTCCAGTAAAGTCCCTTTGTCCAGGATGCCAGGGCGGCGGACACAGGGATGCTGGCCGTTACCGTGACGGGCCAGCGTTCCAACCGCCGGAATGAAATGATTCGCGCAACACCATCGCTGGGATCTTTCTCCCGGTAGGTGCCCGCAGGCTGAGATTCCTTTTCGGTGAACAGGGCCGTATGGCCGACGCCGGAATCGATCTGCTCCTGCGTCAGGCCCGTGCGGGCGATGACGCGTCCATCCCGTCCCCAGATTCCCAAGGTTACGGACACGTTGCCCGGCTCTGATCGTGAGAGATTCTGCAGAAAGCTCGGACGAAGTCCGATATGAGCGATGCCATCGAAGTTTCCATTCGTATCCGAAATGCGGCGCGAATAGGTGTAGAGAAGCTCCCGGCTGAGACGCCCGACGATGGCGCCGCCGACATAGCTCTCGGCTCCTGCGCGATGGGCCTTGAACCAGGCTCTGTCCGCAAAGGACGTGGTTCCGCTCACCTGCGGGATGGAACTGGCCACCAGCTGTCCGTTCCGGTCCGTGAGGAGGAAGATGTGACCCGCGGATGATTGCCGTGCCATCCCGGAGAGAAAGTTTCTTGCCTCGCCGGCCTCTCTCAAAGCGTCAGGGCCGCCCTTGGCCTGCACGAAAGTGATGATCCCGCTCAAAAGAAGGTCGCTCGTTTCCAGCGTGCGCTTGGCATATTCCTCCATTAGCAGGGCGAGATCCTGCATGGCGGCCTCGGCTCGGCTGAGGGCCGCTCGATACTCGATCCAGAGGAATGCGCCGCGCAGCACCAGAATCGCAATGGCGAACAGGATCGCCGTGGCGTAGAGAATGCTGCGCATGTCACGGACGGGGATCATGGGACGCAGACTCGACTCCGGGATTGCCCTCAAATCTAGGGCGGCAAAGGTGTTCTGCTAGGCAGTTGGCCTCTTGTGCAGGTGACAGCGCCCGATCCCGTTGCTAAGCAGAGCGTCAGTAATCCTTAATCTCCGAGCGAACCCATGTCCCTGACCGATCTCGCCCGTACCATCGATGCCGCCTGGGAAGACCGCGCCAATGTGAATGCTTCCACTATGGGGGCTGTCCGCGACGCCGTCGAACAAGCCTTTCAGCTTCTCGATGCGGGGCAGGCGCGCGTGGCCGAGAAACAGGTCGACGGCGAGTGGCAGGTGCATCAATGGCTTAAGAAGGCGGTGCTTCTCTCTTTCCGTCTCAACGACATGGGAGTGATCAAGGGTGGCCCCGGCGAGGCCACGTGGTGGGATAAGGTTCCCTCCAAGTTCGATGCCTGGACCGAGGCCGAGTTCAAGGCGGCCGCTTTCCGCGCTGTTCCCAACTGCGTCGTGCGGCGCGGCGCCTATATTGCGCCTGGCGTGGTGCTGATGCCTTCCTTCGTTAATCTAGGAGCCTATGTGGGCGAGGGCACCATGGTGGACACCTGGGCCACCGTCGGCTCCTGCGCGCAGATCGGCAAGAATGTCCACCTCTCGGGCGGTGTCGGCATCGGCGGCGTGCTGGAACCGCTTCAGGCCAATCCCACCATCATCGAGGACAATTGCTTCATCGGCGCCCGTTCCGAGGTGGTGGAAGGCGTGGTCGTGGGTGAGGGCTCGGTGCTCTCCATGGGCGTCTTCCTTTCCGCCTCCACCAAGATCGTCGACCGCAACACGGGTGAGGTCTTCGTAGGCCGCGTACCGCCTTACTCCGTGGTCGTGCCCGGCTCCCTCCCCGGAAAGCCCCTGCCGGACGGCACGCCCGGCCCGTCTCTTTATTGCGCCGTCATCGTCAAGCGCGTGGACGCGCAGACCCGCGCGAAGACAGGCATCAACGAACTGCTGCGGGACTGACCGATGGATCACTCGCCCCTCTCCCTCGCCCAGTCTCTCCTTCGCTGTCCATCCGTGACACCGGAGGAGGGCGGTGCGCTCTCATTCATCGAGGGCGTCCTGAGGGAGGCAGGGTTCGAGGTTCATCGACCGGTCTTCTCCGAGCCCGGTACGCCGGATGTGGAGAATCTCTACGCCCGCTACGGCAGCAGCAGGCCTTACCTGCTTTTTGCCGGTCACACGGATGTGGTGCCGCCCGGCGATGTGAGCCGCTGGCGGCATGATCCATTCAGAGCCGAGATCGAAGACGGTGAGCTTTACGGGCGCGGCGCCGTCGACATGAAGGGCGGCATCGCCTGCATGATGGCGGCGGCGCTCGACTTCATTCGAGAAAATCCCGATTTCGGGGGCTCCATCGGCTTCCTCATCACGGGCGACGAGGAGGGACCCGCCGTCAACGGCACCGTCAAGCTCCTCGAATGGGCGAAGGGGCGCGGCGAGCGCTTCGATCATTGCATTCTCGGCGAGCCGACCAATCCCAACCAGCTCGGCGACATGATCAAGATCGGGCGGCGCGGTTCGCTGACAGGCAAGATCGTCGTCGAGGGCAAGCAGGGGCATGTGGCGTACCCGCATCTTGCGGACAACCCCATTCCCGGCATGCTCCGCCTCCTTGATAGCCTCCTGCGCGAGCCGCTCGATCACGGGACCGAGCATTTCGATGCCTCGAACCTCGAGGTGATCACGGTCGATGTTGGCAACCCTGCGTCCAATGTGATTCCCGCCGAGGCGAGAGCCACGTTCAACATCCGCTTCAACGATCTCTGGACACCTGAGAGCCTGGAGGCGGAAATCTCCCGCCGACTGAGCCAGGCTGCCGGAAACAGCATTCGCTTCACTCTGCGCATGGAGCCGACGAACGCGATCGCGTTCCTCACGCCTCCCAACCAGTTCGTGGGCTTCATCGCCGACGCCGTGGAGATCGAGACGGGTCTGCGTCCCAAGCTCTCCACCTCCGGTGGCACATCGGACGCCCGCTTCATCGTCAAGGATTGCCCGGTCGTGGAGTTCGGCCTCGTCGGACACACCATGCACCAGATCGACGAGCGGGTGGCGGTGGGGGACCTGGACCGGCTCGCCGCAATTTATCGCAAAGTGTTGAACGCCTATTTCGCGCCTGCTTCCTAGGGGAAGCGAGGCTGTATTCGACTAAAGTCGCATTCTGGTCGGAACGTTTATCCCTTTCACCCTGTTTCTCGTGAGCATCCCAATCTTAAGTGAGGCTGCTCATGATCGTCACTGCTGATGAGGTCAATCGCTCATTCAGGGGAACGCTCGACCTGCTTCACAGCAGGGCCGAGGGATTGAAGTCCTTTGATATGAGTGAACGAGGGTTCTGGCGATCCTTCGCGGCGATCTGGCTGACGCTCCCGGCCTATGTCGTCTCGCTGGCTTTCGAGCGCCTGCGTCTTGGCTTGTTGCGGCCGGACCATTCTCTTCTCGACAACATATGGATCGACCTCGTCGTGGCGCTGGGCCATGTGGCGGGCTTTGTTGCGCTGCCTCTCGCCATGATCTGGATCACCCGCAGCCTCAATCTCACGAAAGCCTACGTGCCCTTCGTGATCGTGACGAACTGGATCACGGTCATGGGCCTGCTCGTGCTGTCCCTGCCTGCCGTGCTCTTGCTGCTCGGCTGGGCCACTCCGTCGCTCGCCAGCGTCTTCGGTCTGGCCTTCGCCGTGATCATCGTGCGGATGCAATGGTTTGCCACGAAGGCGACGCTCGGCGTATCGGGCCTTCTGGCCTTTGGAATCGTGCTGCTTGGAATTGTCCTCAATTCCTGCGTGGGGAGCATCACCCGCAGCCTTCTCGGCTAGTCCGGATAATCGACGCCGATCAGATAAAGGCCTGTCGGCGGCGCCATGGGACCGCAGCGGGTCCGGTCGCGGGCCTCAAGGGCCGCACGCACATCCGCGACCGACCAGCGTCCGGCTCCTGCACGTTCCAGGGTTCCCGTCATCGAGCGCACCTGATGATGCAGGA
>JAPSLB010000009.1:25982-119551 GCA_031181145.1 Microvirga sp. | reverse complement strand
CGTCCCGGCCCGCGCCCCCGTCCAGCGTGTCGTGGCCGGCCTCGCCATACAGCCTGTCCGAGCCCGTCCCGCCAGAGAGCTTGTCGTTGCCGGCTCTGCCGTAAAGCCGGTCGTTGCCGGTGAGGCCATAGAGCTTGTTGTGGCCCGCATTGCCGGCGATCGTGTTGGCGCCGGCATTGCCCTTCAGGGTAAGGGAGGAGCTGCCGCGTGCGTAGAGTTGCTCCACGTGAGAGGCGAGGGCATGGCTGACCGTGGTATAGACCCGGTCCGCCGTGCCGCCGGTGGAGGTCTCGATCACCCGATCGCCCGGGGCGTTCACATGGTAGATGTCGTTCCCCGTGCCGCCTTGAAGCCGGTCTGCGCCGAGACCGCCATCCAAGACGTCGTTCCCGGCTCCGCCCACAAGCGTGTTGGCGGCAGCGTTGCCTGTCAGAACGTTGGCTCGCCCATCGCCGGTCAAAGTGACGGCGCTGGTTCCCGCTGCCGTGAGATTCTCGATGTTGGGAAAGCTCGCGAGGGAGGCTGAGACCGATACGATCACGGTGTCGTTGCCCTCGCCCGCAACCTCGACGACCAGATCCGCGGGGTTGTCGACGGTGTAGGTATCGTTGCCCGCGCCGCCTTCCATCCGGTCCGCGCCTGCGCCACCCCACAGGGTATCGTTGCCGCCACCGCCGTTGAGCGTATCGTTGTGGTAGCCGCCGTCGAGCCTGTCGGCTCCCGCCGTGCCGTTCCAGACGAGCCCGGTGGCGTGAGCCGGGCTCGAGTAATGGTAGGTGATCGTCTGGTTGGCGGGCTTGTGCTGCGTCGTGTAATCGGTCCACGAGACGCCCTGATCCTCCATCGGGTTCGCGAAGGAGTAATAGCTCCAGAGAAAGGACCCCGCGAGCCACCGCCCGCCATAGTTCTCCATCACCTTGTAGAGGGCGGTGTAGCAGTCCACCTGCTCCTGCAGATCGACCGTGCCGCCGCTGCCGAAAACGCCGGGGTCCTTGTTCGCGCCGTCCATGCTGCGGAAGCCGACCTCCGTGAAGATCACCTTCTTGCCGTATCGCTCGGACAGCGCCTTGTAATAATCGACGATGGACTTGCCTTCGAGCAGCGTGTCCCGGATCCAGGGGTTGAAATGCGGCTTCGTCCAGGCATCCACCATCTGGTCCACGGTCGGATCGTCGACCGTCGAGAGCGGGTAATAGGCGTCGACGCCGATGTAATCGACCTTGTCCCAGAACCCGACATCCTTCACCGTCCAGTAGGTGGCCGCATAGGTGACTTTGCCGGAATACACGGCCCGCACCGCGGCGATGATCTCCGCCCATTTTTCCGTATAGGTCTTGCCGTCGCTGCAGACCTTGGCGGGATCGATCATGCTGTCCATTTCGGTGCCGACGCAGAGCATCGCCGCGCCGGCCTCCTGCGCCACCCTGGCATATTCGACCATCATGGCCTTGTAGCTGTCGAACCAGGCTTTCGCATCGGTGGGAGCGAGTTCCGCGCGCCACACGCGGTTTTCGGTCTCGAGATGTGGCTTGAGCACGACCTCCAGGCCCAGAGCCTTCGCGTTGAGAATCGTCTGCCTGACCTGCTCGAACGTGTCGCTCTCGTTGTCCCAGGGATTGTCCGGGTCGCCGAGCCTCAAGCCGACCGAATTGCTGAATTTGTCCGTCTGAAAGAAGTTCGGGACGAGGGTGACAGTGTTGGCTCCCGTCGCCGCGATCTGGCCCATTGCCGCTTGGCCTCCGGGAGAGAGAGCCTGGCCGCCCCAATAGGAGGGCTGGGTGATGCTTTCCCATTCGAAGATCTGACCGGTGCTCATGCGCACGTCCCTTGACCGATATGTCATTCAGAGCTGCGCTACAGTTCGGGGCAGCTTCACCGACCTGAAGTATATATCATATCGAAGCGGGGTGTGTCGCTAGGCCGAACAGCCTAGGCTGCGCAGGCAAGGGCCTGTCAGGCGACACCTCATGGTCGTGACGAGACACCCGGCCGAGGCGGGCTGCCCGTGTCGCGGCCTGCCGACGCGCTCCGATCATGGGCGTTCATCGGACATGCCGACGACGCGAGGCAGCTGTCTCCGGACGCGGCCGGCAGGTCCGCAAAAAAGCACGAAAGCTGGCGCGGGTTCGCACCAGCCTTCGTCTTCGCTCCGTGACGATCCGGATGGAACGTCAGATCTGGCGAACCGCTCCCTTGGCGGCGCTCGTGGCGAGCATGGCGTAGGCTTTCAGCGCCGCGGACACCTTGCGCTTGCGGGGAGCGGCGGGCTTCCAGCCCTTGGCGTCCTGCTCGGCGCGGCGGCGCTCCAGTTCCGCCTCGTCCACGGCCAGGTGGATGCGGCGGTTGGGGATGTCGATCTCGATCCGGTCGCCGTCCCGCACGAGCCCGATGGTGCCGCCCTCCGCCGCTTCCGGCGAGACGTGACCGATGGAGAGGCCCGAAGTTCCGCCCGAGAAGCGCCCGTCGGTGATCAGAGCGCAGGCTTTGCCGAGGCCCTTCGACTTCAGGTAGCTCGTGGGATAGAGCATTTCCTGCATGCCGGGGCCGCCGCGCGGTCCCTCGTAGCGGATGACGACCACGTCGCCCGCCTTGACCTTGCCGTTGAGGATGCCGCTCACGGCATCGTCCTGGCTCTCGAAGACGACGGCGGGGCCGGAGAAGACGAGGATGCTCTCGTCCACGCCCGCCGTCTTCACGATGCAGCCGTCGAGCGCGAGGTTGCCTGAGAGCACGGCGAGGCCGCCGTCCTTCGAGAAGGCATGCTCCGCGTCGCGGATCACGCCGCCGGCGCGGTCCGTGTCCAGGCTGTCGTAGCGGCTCTCCTGGCTGAACGCGGTCTGGGTCGGCACGCCGCCGGGGGCGGCGCGGTAGAAGTCGTGCACGGTATGGCTGTTGGTGCGGCGCACGTCCCAGCGGTCGAGGGCGGCCTTCAGGCTCTCGGAATGAACCGTCGGCAGGGAGGTGTCGAGAAGGCCCGCGCGGTCGAGCTCGCCGAGGATCGCCATGATGCCGCCGGCGCGGTGCACGTCCTCCATGTGCACGTTGGCCACCGCGGGCGCGACCTTGCAGAGCACCGGAATCCGGCGCGACAGGCGGTCGATGTCGGCCATGGTGAAGGGCACTTCCGCCTCGTGGGCGGCGGCCAGCAGGTGCAGCACCGTGTTGCTCGATCCGCCCATGGCGATGTCCAGCGTCATGGCGTTCTCGAAAGCCGCGAAGGTGGCGATGGAGCGCGGCAGCACGCGGGCATCGTCCTGCTCGTAGTAGCGGCGGGCGAGATCGACGATCAGGTGGCCGGCTTCCACGAAGAGGCGGCGGCGGTCGGCATGGGTCGCCAGCGTCGAGCCGTTGCCCGGCAGCGAGAGGCCCAAGGCTTCGGTGAGGCAGTTCATGGAATTGGCCGTGAACATGCCCGAGCACGAGCCGCAGGTGGGACAGGCGGAGCGCTCGATGGCCTGGATGTCCTCGTCGGCCACGCTGTCGTCGGCGGCGGCCACCATGGCGTCCACGAGGTCGAGCTTCTTGGTCACGCCCTTCAGCTCGACCTTGCCCGCTTCCATCGGGCCGCCGGACACGAAGACCACGGGGATGTTGAGGCGTAAGGAGGCCATCAGCATGCCGGGCGTGATCTTGTCGCAGTTGGAGATGCAGACCATGGCGTCCGCGCAATGGGCGTTGACCATGTACTCCACGGAATCGGCGATCAGCTCCCGCGAGGGCAGGGAGTAGAGCATGCCGTCGTGGCCCATGGCGATGCCGTCATCCACCGCGATGGTGTTGAACTCCTTGGCGACGCCGCCCGCCTTCTCGATCTCCCGAGCCACGAGCTGGCCCAGGTCCTTCAGATGGACGTGGCCAGGAACGAACTGGGTGAAGGAGTTCACGACGGCGATGATCGGCTTGCCGAAGTCGGAATCCTTCATGCCCGTAGCTCGCCAGAGGCCGCGGGCGCCCGCCATGTTGCGGCCGTGGGTGGTGGTGCGAGAGCGATAGGCTGGCATGGGATGTACTCTGGTCCTCACAATCCGTAAGCCTGCCTTGTTCGGCTGAAAACGCGCGACATGCAAGCGGTTTTGCTGCCGCCTTTAGGCGCAGTGCGCATGCCGGACCGGCGCTCCCGGCCTGGAAAACGCTTCCGTTCCGCTCGAAATGCGCCGTTCTCAAGCTGAACCGTTGCGGCCCGGATTGCGTTGTTCCTGTCAACGCCATCAGGATACGGGCAGGACGACGCCATGGTGCCGAAGACCGACTGGGATGCCCCCGCTCATCTGCAATACGAGCCGATCACCGCGCCGCAAGGAGGCGCCTCGCGCGATCCGAGCGACGTGACCGAGTTCAGGAACCTTCGCGAGGCGGTGCATTGGGCCATGAACAACGAGGCGCCCGCCGGGATGCATGCGGTGATCCGCACCTCCTCGGGCGCCGTCCTCGGCCCTGCCATGCTGGAGGAGATCTGGCTGAGCCTGCAGGGGCCGTGAGCCCCCTCAGGTCCAGCCCAGGCTGAGCGCCCCGACGGCGAGGTAGCGGCCCGTCTTGGCGAGTGTCACGAGGACGATGAAGACGGGCAGCGGCTCGCGCAGCACGCCGGCCACGAGGGTAAGCGGATCGCCGATGACCGGCATCCAGCTCAGCAGCAGGGTCCAGCGCCCGTAGCGGTGATACCATTCCTGCGCGCGGGCCATCTGCTCGCGCTTGACCGGAAACCAGCGCCGGCCTTCGAAGCGGCTGAAGAACCGCCCCAGGAACCAGTTCACGATGGAGCCGAGAACGTTGCCGACGCTCGCGATGAGGATGAGGAGCCACCACGGGTAGTGGTCGAGCACCAGCATGCCGAAGAGCACGGCCTCCGACTGGAACGGAAAGATGGTGGCCGAGAGAAACGCAGCGGCGAATAGGGCGCTGTATTCGGCAAGATGCGGCATGTGAGGTTGTGAGGTATGGAGGAGCCGTTGCAGGGGCCCCGGCCTTATCATGCCTGCCCGATGTTCCCAAACCCGGACCCGTGCCGGAGCGAGGCGCGTCGTGATGCCTCCTCCCGTCATGGCCGGGCTTGTCCCGGCCCGCTCGATCCGACGACGGGGAGCGGATGACGAGAAGAGCCGACAACGGCCTCTCCGGCTTGCGCGGCATGGCGGAAGTGCACTACCAACGGCCGCTCGCCTGCCTTTCTGTCAGGAAGACCTCTCGGGAGCACGCCTCTTGGAACAGTTCGACGTGGTGGTGATCGGCGCCGGTGCCGCCGGGATGATGTGCGCGGCCGAGGCCGGGAAGCGCGGGCGCTCCGTGCTGATCCTCGACCATGCCGCCAAGCCCGGCGAGAAGATCCGCATTTCGGGAGGAGGGCGCTGCAACTTCACGAACCTCCATGCGGCGCCCGCCAACTACATCTCGCAGAATCCGGGCTTCTGCATCTCGGCCCTGCGGCGCTACACTCAAGCCGACTTCATCGCCCTCGTGGAGCGCTATGGCATCGCCTACCATGAGAAGACGCTCGGCCAGCTGTTCTGCGACGGCTCCTCGCGGCAGATCGTGGATCTGCTCCTCAACGAGATGAAGCAGGCGGGCGTCACGTTGCGCCTGCAGACATCCGCCACGCAGGTGGAGAGGGCCGGCGACGGTTTTCGTCTCACCCTCTCGAACGGGGTTGCGCAGTGCCGCTCCCTGGTCGTGGCGACGGGCGGGAAGTCCATTCCGAAGATGGGCGCCACCGGCTTCGGCTACGATCTCGCGCAGCGGTTCGGACTGAACGTCGTGGAGACCCGTCCCGCGCTCGTCCCGCTCACCCTCGAGCCGGTGATGCTCGAGCGGCTGACGCCCCTCGCGGGCGTTTCCGTCGACGCGGTGGTCTCCTGCGGCAAGACCAGGTTCTCCGAGGCGATGCTGTTCACGCATCGCGGCTTGAGCGGCCCGTCGATCCTGCAGATTTCGTCCTATTGGCGCGAGGGCGCGGAGATCGCGGTGTCCATGCTGCCGGGCGTGAACCTGTTCGAGGAGCTGCGCGCCGCCCGCGCCCGGAACGGCAGGCAGGCCCTGCAGACGGCGCTCTCCGCCTTCCTTCCGAAGCGCCTCGCACAGCTGATCGCCGAGACCGAGAAAGGACCTGCGAACCTTGCCGATTGTTCCGACAAGGTTCTGCGGCGGATCGACGAGGCGGTGAACCAGTGGCGCTTCAAGCCTGCGGGTTCGGAAGGCTACCGCACCGCCGAGGTGACGCTCGGCGGCGTCGATACGCGCGAACTCGATTCCCGGACCATGGAAGCCAAATCCGTTCCCGGCCTCTACATCATCGGCGAGGTGGTGGACGTGACCGGCTGGCTCGGCGGCTACAACTTCCAATGGGCCTGGTCATCCGGCTGGTGCGCGGGGCAGGCGGCTTGACGATCTGGCACGGAAGGCGCGGGTCCTCCTCCCCGGGGACCGCCCCCCTCAGATGACGACGAAGTCGGTGTGGAAGATGGCCTTGTACTTGCCGATATTGGCAAACGCCACCTGGCCGCCGGCCTTGCTGCCGTTGGCATCGTACCAGAGATCGCCGGTCTTGCCGTTGTAGCCGATGAAGCCGTCGGCATCCCCCGCCGTCGATCCTGCGCACGTCGCCCAGCCGGCTGCCTGCGATGACGATCGTCCGGCTAACCGCCGCGGCCATTCAGCCTGTCGCCACAGGCCGGATCACCCAACCGAGCAGTAAAGGTTTCGTCCTCGTCCGCTCCCTCGACGCCGTCGGCAATGGTCACGATGGCGCTCGTGCCATCGAGCGTGCCATCGGTATTGCTACTGTCCAGGAATATCCGGATGGGGGGCTTCGATGTGGAGCCGGACCTTCCGGACATGTCCGCATAGGTGATGGCGCGGATGAGCTGCTCGACCTGGTGCTTGGTCGCGCTCGGGAGGAAGTCAACAAAGATAGCCACCCGATCCGCATAGAGTATGGCGCCGATCTGGATCGGGTTGCCTTCGTCATCATCTACATGGATCCTGTTTCCTGTGGCTACTCCTCCGGGATCGTCGTTATCGGCATTGAGGATGCTGATGCTTGCCGTGAGGTCGATGCTCAGAGAATCGAAACCGCAGTCGGGACCGGGAGTGTCGTCGTGCATGATGATGTCGAGTCTCGTGAAGGTATCGCCCTCGGGCGCGATGATCTCCACGTCGGAGCCCGCGTCCATGAGCACGGGGGTTCCATCAGGATTCCTGACGATCCTGTCGCCGTCGAGGTTGAGGATTTGCAGGTAGGCCATAGGAGGTCTCCGGAACGGGCAGCGGCAGGTCCATTGTCCCGGATCGTATCTCATGACGATATAGCATTACAACAAGGGGCGGTGGAGCCCCGTCGTTCCTGTGGGTCGAAGAGGCGGGGCGGGGCCCCGCCTCCCCGGTCAGGCGAGCGCCGCCTCCGGCGCCTGAAGGCGTCCGACGAGCTCGTCCACCTCGTCCAGCGTCTGATAGAGGCCGAAGCCGATCCGCAGGCGGTTGCCGCGCACATCCGTGATCACATGGTGCCGCTTGAGGTGGGCATGGAGGGGCTGGGCCTCCGGCGTCTCGAGGGTGAGGAAGTTGCCGCGCCGCATCTCGTCCGGCGGCACCACGAGCCGGGCCTCGGCGAGCAGGGGAATCTCCGGGACGTGGTGAAGGAACTGCTGCTGCAGCGCCTTCGCATGCGCGTGGACGATGGCAGGCGTGATGCCTTCGCCGGCGAGCCAGCGCATCACCGCATTGAAGCGGTAGAGGCCGGACGGATCGAAGGTCGCGCCCATGAAGCGCCAGCCGTCCGCGCTGTAGCCGACCTGGCCCTGCTGCGCGGCTGCGAGATGGCCGAAAGCCGCATACCAGCCGGTATCGCGGGGGCGCAGGCCCCAGCCCGGCGGGCAATGCATGAAGCACGCGCCTTCGCCCGCCATGGCGTATTTGTAGCCGCCCGCCACGTAGAAGGCGCGCTCGGCGACGGCGCTCAGGTCCGTCGCCCGCGCCATGAAGCCGTGATAGCCGTCGATCACCGCCATGGCGTCGTCGCCCGCGGCTTCCACGAGCCTTCGCGCATCCGCCGCGAAGCCCGAGTTGAAGAAGACTTGGCTCACGAAGACGAGGTCGAACGCGTCGCCCGCGGCCGCGCAGAAACGATCCTCGAAACTCGCGAAGGGCTCCACCGGCACGCGGGTGACGCAGGCGAGCCCGCTCTCCTCCAGGCGCGCGATCTGCCGGCTGAAGGAATGAAACTCGCCGTCCGACGTCAGGATGCGCACCGGCCTGTCCGCCGGAAGGCAGGAGAGGAGGCGCTTGAGGAACTCGTGCGTGTTGGGTGCGATCGCGATCGTGCTCGGATCCGGCAGGTTGAGGTGGCCTGCCACATGCGCGCGGAATTCCTCGAAGACGGGTCCGAGCACATGCTCCCATTTGTCGTCGACGAGGCGCGCGGCATCGTCCCATGCCTGCAGATGCGCCTCGCGCGTGACATCGGGCCAGGGATGGTGGCTATGCGCCGCGAAATGCAGGCGCTCCGGCGCGGCGTTGAGAAAGCGGCAGAAGTGCGAACGCAGATCGAGCATGGCACGCCTCGACGATCAGAGCTTGCCGCGCACGGACCAGAGTTCCGGGAAGAAGTACCGCTCCAGCGCCTTGCGCAGATAGGTGACGCCGGTGCTGCCGCCGGTACCGCTGCGCATGCCGATGATGCGCTCCACCGTCTTCATGTGCCGGAAGCGCCATTGCTGGAAGGCGTCCTCCAGATCGACCAGCTCTTCGGCAAGCTCGTAGAGATCGAAATGCTCGCCCGAATGGCGATAGATGTCCTCCCACGCGGCCTCCACGCCCGGATGCGCGGCGTAGGGCTGCGTCACGTCCCGGCTCAGCACCTCGTCGGGAACGTCATAGCCGCGGCGCGCCAGCAGGCGGAGCGCCTCGTCGTAGAGGCTCGGCGCCCGAAAGGCGGCGTCGAGCTCAGCCGCGATGTCGTCGCGATGCCGGTGCGGCGCCATCTTCCCCTCGTCCTTGGCCCCGAACTTGAATTCCACGAGCCGGTACTGCCAGGATTGAAAACCGGAGGAGCGGCCGAGTGCCGGCCTGAAGCTGAGATAATCCGACGGCGTCATGGTGGAGAGCACCGTCCAGGCCTGAATCAGTTGTTCCTGGATCCGGTTGATCCGCGCCGTGCACTTGAAGGCGGGCTGCAACTCGTCGGCGCGCAGATGCGCAAGGGCCGTGTCGAGCTCGCGGTTCAGAAGCTTGAGCCACAGCTCCATCACCTGATGGATGGTGATGAAGAGAAGCTCGTCGTGCTCCTGGGTCAGGGGTTTCTGGGCCGAGAGCAGGGTGTCGAGCTGGAGATAATCCCCATAGCTCATGCTTTCCGTGAAATCGGTGTGAACTCCCTCTGTCCCGGCCGTCACGTCGTCCTCCCTCGAGCCAATCCTGTTTTGCGCCCTTGATAGTCGCAGGATCAGGGAAGGGAAATAGGGTCGTGCGGAACAATGTCCCGGGAGCGTTCGAGAATGGGCATCCGGGCTCGTCCCGGCCATCCCAATCTGAGGGGCGCGGCGCCTCAGTCGAGCGCGATCACCGGCACAAGTCCGGGGATGACGCCGAGCCGGCGAAAAACCGGGTCCACTTTTCCGCGCGATGCGCTAGGTTGCGGGCCGATCTGATCCCGAAGGAGACTTTTGCGCATGTCCGACACGCTTCCCGACCGCCTGTCCACCAACCCGAACAGCCCCTATTACAACGAGGAGCTTCTGGCCAAGGGCGTGGGCATCCGCTTCAACGGGGCCGAGAAGACCAACGTGGATGAGTATTGCGTCAGCGAGGGCTGGGTTCGCGTGATTGCCGGCGGCGCCAAGGACCGTTTCGGCAACCCCATGACGATCAAGCTCAAGGGCAAGGTCGAGCCCTACTTCCAGAACGAGGGCTGAGCCCGCCGTCGCAGCGGCCTCAAGGATTGTTGCCGCCGGAGCCGGGCTGGGGCGTGGCCTTGCCGACCCGCGCCGGGTCGGTGCCCTGGGGCGCCTTCTCGGCGGGCTTCGCCTCGTCGGGCGCGATCAGCTCGTGGTTTGCCGCCTCGCGCGGCGGCAATCCGTCGTGCGGGGGAGCGCCCGTCACCAGGGCGCCGCCCATGTAGGAGGGCGGGTCGCTGGCCGGGAAGGAAAATTCCGAGCCTGCATCGACGAGGTCGTCTTCTGATTTCTTCGCTGTCACGGCCTGTCCTCATTGTCGTGTGTCTCACGGGGAAATGTGGACGGGGCCCGGATGTTCGGAGGCAGCGTCAAAAAATCCGGGGAGTTTCGGCCGGCGCCCGAAACTCTCCGGAAGCCCGATCCCGGCGCATCGTGCGGAAAAGTGGACCCGGCTTTCGCTGACGCGGCCCTTCGGGTCCGCACACGACGATGCGCCGCCTCAAGGGGGAGCATCGGATTGGATCCCAAAAGCGGATTCCACTTTTCACGTCCGATGCTCTAAGGGGAGGCCCTGCGGGGGCCGACGAGACCGAACATGGCGCCCTGCGGGTCGCTCGCGACGATGATATGAACCCCGCCGGGAACCTCGGCGGGCCCGTGGCAGACCGCGCCGCCGTTGGCGGACACGGCCCGCGCGGCGGCATCGATATCCTCCACGCCGAAATAGAAGGTCCAAGCCGGGGGAGGGCCGTCTTCCATCCGGTTCATCATCGCCCCGATCACCTGGCCTCGATGCGCGATGAACTGGTAATCGCCCATGGCGCCCATCGGCATCGCGTCGCCTTTCTCCCAGCCGAACAGCCCTGCGTAGAAGGCGAGCGCCGCTCCCTGATCGCCGGTGGCAAGCTCGTTCCAATGGCAATGGCCCGGCCTGGTCTGCTCGAAGGCCGTGCTCGTGGCGTCCATTGCGCCGCGCATCACGTAGAACACCACCCCCTGCGGGTCGGCCAGCATCGCAAATCGGCCGACGCCCGGGATGTCGGTCGGCGGCATGTGCTGGACGCCACCGGCGCGCACGATGTCGGCGACGATCGCGTCCACGTCGCGAACGGCAATGTAACCCAGCCAGCACGGGCGCATGCCCGCAGCCTCCGCGCCTGCCGGGAGGGGCATGAAACCGGCCACATCGGTCCCGTCGATCCCAAAGATCCTGTAGCCGTTCTCCGATCCCTCCGCAGGCCGGTCCTTCCAGCCGAGAACGGCGCCATAGAACCGGGCCGCCGCGTCGGCGTCGTTGGTCAAGAGCTCATACCAGATGAAGTCGCCATGCTGATTGGCCATGCGGCACCCCTTTCAGACGTCCAGGATCGGGGCGAAGCCGCCGAAGATCATGCGTTTGCCGTCGAAGGGCATCTCGTCGCCCATGGCCTTCATGCGCGGATCGGTCATGATCTTCTCGTTGGCGGCGTCGCGCACCTCCTTCGACGGATACTCGATCCAGCTGAACACCACGACCTCGTCGTCCTTGGCCTTCACGGCCATGCGGAAGTCGGTGAGCTTGCCGTCCGGCACGTCGTCGCCCCAGCATTCGACCATGCGGGTCGCGCCGAATTCCTTGAACAGCGGCGCGGCGGCCGCGGCGTGCTTGCGATAGATATCCTTCTTGTCGGCCGGCACGGCGAGAACAAACCCATCCACATATGTCATCTTGCGTCTCCCGGTTTCCCTCTGTCATTGACATTTACGTTGATATCAACATAATTGAGCCATGTCAAACGGCCGCGATGCTTCCTTCGATACGACCCTTTTCGTGCGGGATACCTGTCTCTGCCTCCACGCGCAGCGTGCCGCGCGAACGCTCTCGCGGCTCTTCGACGAGGCGTTTCAGCCCCTCGGGCTCACCTCCGGACAATTCTCCCTGCTCAACGCCCTCAACCGTCCCAAGCCGCCTGCCATCGGGGCGGTCGCGCAGTTGCTGGCCATGGACCGGACGACGCTCACCGCAGCCCTGAAGCCGCTGGAGCGCGACGGCCTCGTGGCCGTGAGCGTGGATCCGGACGACCGCCGCAGCCGCCTTCTGCACCTCACCGAGAAGGGACGGACCACGCTGGCCTCGGCGGTGCCGGTCTGGCGCGACCTTCATGCGGCCGTCGAGGCGCGCCTGTCCGGGCTCGGGCCGGACGATCTGCGCGGCGCGCTGAACAGCCTCGCCCGGTCCAGGCCGGCGACGGAAGGGCCCTAGAGCATCGGACATGGAAAGCGAGCCTGCACTTCGGGCCTGTCCGATGCCCCTCTCCCGAATGAGGGCATGTCTCGCCGGAGGACGCCGGTTCACCGTCGGAGAGGTCATGACCGGAGGGCGAGTATCGCCGCCACCCGGAGCGTCGCATGGCTCCGACGACTGGACGCGGGATCGTTCCGCCCAAGATTCAAGACAAGCTCGCCGCCGAGGAGGCTCGTCCTCGAGAAAGGCTTGTCCCGCATGGCCTCACGAAGGGCACACAGGCGAACCTCCGCCGTCGCGGCAGCGGCCATTCTGGCAGGCTCGCAGGCGCTGGCCCATAGCTGGTATCCGGCCTGGTGCTGCAGCGACCACGATTGCCGCGAGCTGATGGCCTCCAGGGGCGAAACCGTCACCGAGACGGCGGACGGTTATCGCCTCTGGGACGGCCGCCTGATCGGCCGGGAGAACGCCAAGCCGTCGCCCGACCGGCATTTCCACATGTGCGAGGAGCCGACCACCAGGGCGATCATCTGCTTCTTCGCCCCCCGGGGGGAGGCATGAAGGCGGCCCGTCACAGGGTGGCGCCGGGCACGGTGCTGCTCGCCGCCTGGATCGGGCTCTCCTGGGTCGGGCTCTCCTGGGTCGGGCCCTCCTGGTCCCAGCCGTCTCCGGGCCCCGACCGGGAGGCCGCCGATCCGCCGGGCCTGCCGCCGATCGGCAAGTGGATGCTCACGGCGCAGGGCGTGCCGTCCGACTGGCTGGGTGAAATCTACCAGGGCAAGGTGCTGCGCGAGCCGATCAACGTGATCCTCATCGACGGGGCCGCCGCCAGCGGGCAGGATGCCGTCGCGCGGCTGCTCGCAGCGGCTGCCCAGGCGGGCTATCCCGTCCGCCTCGGGCATTCCACCGGCTACCAGGCGCTGATCGGCGGGGAGCTTCATGCGCAACTGCCGAAGGGCTGGGACGACGCCCTGTCCGACGAGGTGTTCGAGCTCAGCAACAATCATGGCCGGATCTTCGGCCCCTACAGGATGGAGCAATCGTATCTCTTCACGGGAGCCTTCAGCCGCGAGCGGGTCGACCCGTTCCGCTGGCCGGGGCATCGCTACGGGTCCTTCAATCAGGCGCGGGACGATTTCGCCTCGCGGATGGATCGCAGCACAGCCTACAAGGCGTCAGGCTCCGTCAACCTCGGCAACGCCTTGCCGGATGATCCGAAGATGACGACCGGCGATCACGACGGCAGGGCGGTCGTCCTGCGCGCGGGCCCCCTCAGGTGAACGTCCCCGAAAGAAAGCCCGCGAACGCCTTCGGGTCCACGTTGCCGCCGCTGAGGATGATCCCGACGCGCTTGCCCTCGCAGGGCACGATTCCGTGAAGGGCGGCCGCCGCCGCGAGGCAGCCGGTGGGCTCCACCACGATCTTCATGCGCTCGGCGAAGAAACGCATCGTGTCCACCAGCATGTCGTCGCTCACGGTCACCATGTCGCTGACGAGGGCGCGGATGATCGGGAAGGTCTTCTGGCCGATATACGTGGTCTGAGCGCCGTCCGCGATGGTGACGGGCACGGGAATGCGCACGATGGTGCCCGACCGGAAGGATTGCTGCGCGTCGTTGCCGGCTTCCGGCTCCACGCCGTAGATCCGGCAGGCGGGGGAGAGCGCCTGGGCGGCGAGCGCGGAACCCGCCAGCAATCCGCCTCCGCCGACGCAGACGAGCAGCATGTCGAGAGGCCCGACCTCCTCGATCAGTTCCTTGGCGGCGGTGCCCTGGCCCGCGATCACGTCCTCATGATCGTAGGGCGGGATGAGCGTGAGGCCGCGCTCCGCGGAGAGCCTGCGGCCGATCTCCTCCCGGTCCTCGGCATAGCGGTCGTAGAGCACCACCTCGCCGCCATAACCTCGGGTGGCGGCCACCTTCATGGCGGGCGCGTCCTTCGGCATGATGATCACGGCGGGCACGTTCTGGAGGCGGCCCGCATAGGCGATGGCCTGGGCGTGATTGCCCGAGGAGAAGGCCACCACGCCGCGTTCCCTGGCGTCGTCCGGCAGCCGCGCGATGGCGTTGTAGGCTCCGCGGAACTTGAAGGCGCCGCCCCGCTGCAGGTTTTCCGCCTTGAAGAACAGCTTGGCGCCGGTGCGCTCGTCCGCCGTGCGGGAGGTGAGCACCGGCGTGCGATGAGCCGCGCCCGCGATCCGCTCCGCCGCCGCGATCACGTCGTCATAGGTGGGAAGAGGCCGGAGGGATTGAGGCTGGATCTGCACGCTCGTGGTCCGATCGCTGCTGCTGGAAACAGGCTCCTCTTATCAATCCCGGCGGGCGCTTGTCACGCGCCGCGTCGGCCCGGTCCGCCGGAAATGGCGGCGGCCGAGGTTCGGGCTCGGAACGCTCGCCCTCCTGCGCCGTTCTCCGCTGAAGCAATCTCTTGAGGAGGCGCGCCATGGACCTGTGGCGGATGATCTTGTCGGAACACGCGAATATCGAGGAACTCTGTCAGGAGGTGCTGGAGGCGACGCCGGCGGGTCCCAACAGCCGGGCCGAACTGTTCGCCGATCTGCAGGACGAGCTCGAGCGTCACATCTCGGCCAAGCAGAACGTTCTCTATCCCGCGCTCGCCGATGACGGGCGCACGGAAACCTATCTCCACGAGCTCGACGACGAGAATCGCGACATCCGCCGCAGGCTCGATGCGCTGGCCGCTCAACCGGACAAGAACACGCGCCAGTGGGCGCTCGATTTCAAGGAACTCGTCGGCGTGATCCGCCATGCCTTCAGCCTCGAGGAGAACGGCGCCCTGGTCGCGGCCCACGGCGTCGTCTCCGCGCAGGAAGCGGAGGCGCTGCGGCGCGCCTACGAGCGCGAGAAGATCGCCTCCTACGAGGCGTCCCGCTGGCACATGCCGCAGGCGATGATGCCGAGCCGCTACGGCATGCCGACGGGAATGACCTTCGGCATCCTGGCGGGGGCGCTCGCCATCGGCGGCGCGGCCCTGGCCTGGAGCCTGTCGAGGACCGGGCAGACGCGGGCGAACCGCCCCTTGCGCCCCGCGCGGCACCGGCCGCAGCCGCCATTCCCGCTCGACAGCGGCGTGATCGACCGCTCCCTAAGCCGTCGCGGCATGGAAGGCCGCGCCTCCTCCGGCCCTGGCGGAGCCGCGCGCAGCATGGGCGCTTCCCAAGGCACGGGTTCCTCTCGAGCGATGGGTTCGCCGCAGGACACGCGCTCGTCCCAAGGGACGGGGCAAGGAATGGGGACCTCCCGGCCGATGGGGACGTCCGACCCCGCGGCAGAGAGAGCGGACCGTTCCGCGACCGGTGGCACGGCGGCGACCGGCTCGGGCGCCGGATCGGACGAGCAATGGTTCTCCTCCGCCAATCCGCCTCGCGCGCCCTCCGGCCTTTCGACGCCGCTGCAGCCCGGCGGAACGGCCCCCGGCGGCGGCCCGGCTTCGTCTGCCGGCTCGGTGGGAACCGGCGGCGGCCAGACCGAGAACCGCGACACGGGCTCGCCGAAGACGGGCGGGGCATAGGACCCGGAACGCCGGCGGCCCCGGATGCGGCGCGGCGCCCCGGCACGAGCCGGGGCACTTCCCTCACGTCTCCTTCAGGTTCGTGCCCCAGCGGCGGTGCAGGAAGCGCTCCCAGGGCGAGAACAGCACGCGGTCCACGAGAAGGCCGATCACCACGATCACGGTCATGATGCCGATGACCTGTTCCATGGCGTTCAGCTCGCGCCCGTAATGGAGCAGGTGGCCGAGGCCGAAGCCGGTGAGGATCGTGACGTAGATCTCCGCCGCCATCAGCGAACGCCAGGCGAAGGCCCAGCCCTGCTTCATGCCGCTGACCAGGAAGGGCAGCGAGGCGGGCAGGATCACCCGCGTCCATTTGTGGAACCCTTCCGAGCCCATGGTGCGCGCCGCGCGCGCGTAGATCGGCGGAATGTTGCGCGCGCCGTGATCGGTGGCGATGATCACGGACCACACGGTGCCCATGATCACCACGAAGAGCATCGCGCCTTCCGTCTGCCCGAACCACACGAGCGCGAGCGGCACCCAGCACACGCTCGGCAGCGTCTGGAAACCCAATGCCAGCGCCCCGAGGGTGTCCTCCAGGAACTGCGACGTGCTGGTGAGGAGCCCGAGCGGCAGGCCGATGAGCACGCCGGCGGCATAGCCGACGAGCAGGCGCTTGAGCGTCACCCAGGTGGATTCGAGCAGCGTGCCGTCGAGGAGCGCGCCCCAGATGTATTCCGCCACGAAGAAGGGCGAGGGCAGCAGCACCGCGGACCAGCGCCCGCTGCGGACGGCGAGCTCCCACGCGCCGATGAGGCTCGCGAAGAAGAGGAGGGCGACGGCTGCGCGCTTCATTCGGAGGCCGCTCCGTCGGCGGTGCCCTTCACCGCCGCCGCGATCCGGGACGCGTAGGACGCGAGCTCGGGGCTGTTGATGTCGCGCAGGCGGGGCAGGGGAATGTCGAACACCTGCGCGATGCGTCCCGGCGAGGGCGACATGAGCACGATGCGGTCGCCCAGGCACACCGCCTCGCGCACGTTGTGCGTGACGAAGATGATGGTCTTGCGGCTCTCCATCCAGATGCGCTGGATGTCGTCGTAGAGCTGATCGCGGGTCATGGCGTCGAGCGCGCCGAAGGGCTCGTCCATCAGCAGCACCTGCGGATCGGGCGCGAGCGCCCGCGCGAGCGCGACGCGCTGCTTCATGCCGCCCGACAATTCATGGATCTGCGCGTGCTTGAACTTCTCGAGGCCCACGAGCTCCAGATAGTCATCGGCGATGCGGCGGCGTTCCCTGTTGGTGAGGTCGGGCTTGAGCTTGAGGCCGAACATCACGTTGCCGAAGGCGTCCAGCCATGGAAACAGCGCCGATTCCTGGAACATCACGAGACGCTCCTGCCCCGGTCCTTCCACGAGCTTGCCGTCGGCGAGCACGCGGCCCCGATCGGGCCTGGTGAGGCCCGCGACGATGTTCAGCAGCGTGGATTTCCCGCAGCCGCTGGGGCCCAGCAGGCAGACGAACTCGCCCTCGGCGACGCTCAGCGAGACGTCGTCGAGCGCCTGCAGGTTGCTTCTGTTGGACGTGAACCGTTTCGACACGCCCTCGATCACGAGCTTGGCGGGACGTGTTCCGGATGAGGGATGCGGGGATGCCTCCATCAAGGCTCCTCGATCAGGCGGTCGAGGGCAGGGGTGCCGCGCAGGAAGCCCACGGCCTGCGCGCTCGTCACGAAGGACTGGAACGCCGAAAGCGTCACGTCGGCCGTGATGTTCATGCGCGCCCAGGCGCGCGCCACGAGTTCGGGCTCCATGACGAGCCTGAAGGACGCCTGCAACTCCTCGCGGGCGAGACGCTGCGCCTCCTCGGGATTCTGCCCGATCCATTCGGTGAGATCGCGATGCGCCGCCACGAAGCGTCTGGCGAGATCGCGGTTCCGCCCGAGAAGATCCACGCTCGAGACGAGAACGGTGGTGATCGCGTCACGCTCCTCCACCAGCACCTTGCCGCCGGCCTCTCCTTCGAGCCGCGACACCCAGGGCTCCACCGTCCAGACCGCGTCGACTTGCTTGCTCTTGAACAGCGAAAGCTGGTCGGGATTGCCGGCGGGCACGACCTGAGCGTCGCCGCCCGTCTGCGTGATGCGCAGGCCGCCCGCCACCAGCCAGGCGCGGGCCGCTACGTCCTGCGTGTTGCCGAATTGCGGCGTCGCGATGCGCTTGGCTTTGAAGTCGGCGGGTTTCGTGAGCGTGGAATTTCCCTGCACCACGAGGGCGGAGCCGCCGTTCACGGCGCCCGCGATCACGCGCACCTCGCTCCCGCGGGAGCGCGCATAGGCGTTCAGCGCCGGGTTCGGACCCACATAGGTGAGGTCGAGCGACTTGGCGAAGATCGCCTCCATGGCGCTCGGGCCCGCGTTATAGGCGTACCAGTCGATCCTGACGCCGGGGCCCAGCCTGTCGGCGAACCAGCTCCTGCCCTGCCGCTCCATGGCGCGGGCGACGAGCGCCTGTACATGGGTGATGTTGGGAAAGTGCCCGACGCGAAGAGCCGTTGCGGTCTGCGCGGGAGCGGGTGCCTGCGGGGCCAGCAGCGACACGACGAGTCCGAGACACAACAGCCACCTGCGCCGCATCGCATCGGCCCTCCGCTGACAAGGGAAGGCTAGAACATCGGACCCGAAAGGGGAATCCGCATTTGGACCCATCCGGCACTCCCTCTCTTGCAGGAGCGCATCGTGGGACGCGGACCCGAAGGGCCGCGCAGGAGGGAGGTGTTCAGGTCGGCTTCGCCGGGCCGGGCAATGAAGATTCGAGCCTTCATCTTCAAAGATGAACGTATTTCAATGCTATAACCTGAGTTTTTTCTGCCACTGATCTGCCATATCGCGGGAATACTCAAGAGTTGCTTCTGTTGCACAAGGGTTGAAACAGCGTGCGGGTGTCAACATGCGTATAGGCAATCTCTCCCAAGCGCGTATCCGGTCGCGCAATACGTTCGCATTTCAGATGGTGCGTGTTTTCGTCGTGGTGACCATCGCCGCGTCGGGCGCATTGGCGCTGTCCCTTACGGTGGAGGATCAGGGCGTTCCGCCCGATCTCGCCGACGCCGGGGCACCGCACGAGAGCACGGACACGGCCGCGGCACAGGCGATCGGGCAGCCCGCTCAGAACGCTCCGGTGCAGGTCGCTACGGCGGACCCGCTCACGGCCGCTCCCATGGATGCCAGCGGCCTCCCATCGGCGGACGCTCCGGCGCCGTCCGCGGAGGAGCCCGTTCAGGCGAGCGCAACCGCCTCCGCGCCGGCCGACATGAGCGGCGACCAGGCCGCCGCGCCGCCTGCCGCGATCCCGAGCGCCGATGCGCCGAGGGACGAGGCGCTGCAGCCCGCCCCCGCCGCAGCGCCGCCCGAGGTGCAGCAGGCCGCCCCCGTCGCAGCGCCGCCGCCTTCCGTCGATGCGGAGATGACGGGCGCTGTGACCGTCGCGGCCATCCCCGGCGATCAGGACCCGGCGAACGGCCTCGTGGATCTCAACACGGCGTCCTTCGAGCAGCTCAACTCCCTGCGCAATGCCGGGCCCATCGGCCGCGCCATCATCAAGCATCGTCCCTATGCGTCGGTGGAGGATCTCGTGAAACGCAAGATCCTCCGGCGCTCGGTCTACGAGAAGATCAAGGGCCAGGTGACGGTGCGATGACCGCTCCCGGCGGGAGATGCTGAAAGGGCAGGCGGGACCCTTCCTTCGTCATGGCCGCACTTGTTGTGGCCATCCCGGCCCTGGTGGCGCGGCGCTCCCACGGGTCGGGATCACCGGCACGAGGCCGGTGATGACGGGGAGAGGGGCCGGGGATGACGTGGGGGGCACCGGAGATGTCATCCTGGCCATCTCCAGTGCCCCCTGGGCCCTCCCTCTCAAATCCCCGCCCCGTCCTCGAACCACCATTCCCACACCTCCCAGCCATGGCCTTCCTCCTCCATGATGCGGTTGAGATGCGCTTCGAGTTCGTCGCGCAGTTCGTGGATGGAGCGGCCGGAGGGCGGCTCCGGGGCGGAGGCCGGCTCGTCCTGGAGAGAGGCAGGACAGGGAGGATTGTACCTGTCCATCTCCCCGAGCGTGCGGGTGAGGCGGGCAAGGAGCCGGAGGGTGCGTTCGGCGCGCTCGATGGGCTGGTTCTGCAGAACTTCGGCATGGCGCTCCGCCAGGGTCCAGAGTCGCTCGACGATCTGCTCGCGCCGGTGACCCGCCCGCGAGGGTTCAGGGCTGCGCCGGGCAAGGGCGGGCGGCAGGGCAGCTCCGGCCGGGCGCGTCCAGCCGCCCTCCGCCGCATAGCGCGAAACCGTGGAGGCCGCGACGCCGAGCTCCCGCCCGATGCGCCTGAAGGAGCGGGTGGTGCACTCCACCCAGTCGCGCATCAGGGCGACCCGTTCGGGGGGAAGCTTCTCCCGGATGCACGAGGCGGGACCGCCGGAACCGGACGGGGCGGGGGAGGAGGGCGATGCCGCGGCCATGGGCTCTCCATCGATGAGAACAGACAGTGAACAATGTAACACGGGGCGGGGAGCCGTCAAGGTCGAGGGCGTTGCGCCAGACGCCCGGATGGCGAAGTCCTGCGGCGTCGTGGCCGGGCTCGGCTCCGGAACGCCCTGGAACGGGCGTTGCAGGGCGTTCCAGGGCGTTGCAGGGCGCGTTGCAGGGGAGGGGCCTGGAACGTTTCATCAGCGTTCCAGCAAAAATCGATGACATTTCATCATTTGTGTTGATGAGGCGTTGGGCGTAATCGGAGCGTCTCCAGATTTGCCGGAACGCCCCCATGACCCAGGCCAGTGCCACGATGTCCGCGCCGGACGCCAGGCGCATCGACGGAACCACCTTCGGGCTTTACGCCGCCACCGTCTTCCTGTGGGGCGTGAGCTGGATCGCGCTCCACGCGCAGCTCGGCGTGGTGGCGCCGGAGATGTCGGTGCTGTGGCGCTTCCTGCTCGCCGCCTTGCTCATGTGGGGCTGGGTCGTCGCCACCGGCCACCAGGTGCGCTTCGCGCTCGCCGATCACCTGCGCTTCGCGGCGGTGGGATGCTGCCTGTTCTCGTTCAACTTCATCTCGTTCTATTACGGGGGCCTGAGCGTGCCGTCCGGGCTGCTCTCGGTGGTGTTCTCGCTCGCCTCCGTGTTCAATCTGGTGCTGAGCCTCGTCATCTTCCGGCAGAAGGTGGAGCCGCGGGTGGCGCTCGGGGGCGTGATCGGCGTCGCGGGCATCGGGCTCCTGTTCTGGCCGGAGATCACGGGGGCCGGCTTCAACGCGGATGCGCTCAAGGGGCTCGGCCTGTGCGTGATGGGCACGCTGTTCTTCTGTTCGGGCAACATGGTCTCGACGGTCGTGCAGCGCCGGGGCGTGCCGCTGCTCTCCGCGACCGCCTGGGGCATGACCTATGGCTGCGCGGTGCTGCTGGCCCTGAACGTGGTGCGCGGCAACGCCTTTATCATCGAGCCGACGGTGACGTATATCGGCTCGCTGCTCTATCTCTCCGTCGGCGCGTCGGTCCTGGCCTTCATGGCCTACCTCACCCTGCTGCGCCGCCTCGGGGCCGCGCGGGCGGGCTATTCGACGGTGCTGTTCCCCATCATCGCGCTCGCCGTGTCCACCCTGGTCGAAGGCTACCAGTGGACGGCGCTCGCGGGGATCGGGGTCGTGTTCGCCCTCGTGGGCAACGTGCTGGTGCTGCGCAGGCCCGCCCGCTGAGGCCTATTCGGCGGCGGCCGGGTAGACCGGGCGCGTCGAGCCCAGGTTGTCGAGGGACTGCTTGATGTGGAAGCCCAAGGCGTCCGCCAGCGGGTTCTCCTCGCCGCGCCCGCGGATCAGCCCGATCTTGCACGAGGGCAGGGCCGGGAATCCGTCGGAGGGGCCGAGGATGCGCATGCCGGGGCGCACGGCGCTTTCCGGTAGGACCGAAACCGCGAGACCCGACAGGACCGCCGCGCCGACCGCCGTGGAGTTCCAGCTCACATAGGCGATGCGGAAGGCCCGGTCCGCGCTCTCCAGAGCCTCCGTGGCGTAGTGGCGCCAGTCGCAGTTCGGGCGGCCGAGCGCCAGCGGGATCGGGTTCTCCTCGTGCACGCCGTGGCGGCCGGAGGTGACCCACAGAAGCTGCTCGATGCGCACGATTTCGGACGGGCCGCGCCGGTCCACATGGGTGATGATGGCGAGGTCCAGGTCGCCGTGCTGAACGCGCTCGATCAGGTTGTGCGTGGGCTCGCACATCACCGTCACCTCGGCCTTCGGGTTGGAGCGCGAGAACCGCGCCAGGATCTCCGGCAGGTAGCGGTCGGCGTAATCGTCGGGAAGACCGAGGCGCACCCGTCCCGTGAGCTCGTGCTCGTTGAAGGAGGCCATGCATTCCACGTTCAGGCGCACGATCCGGCGCGCGTAGTCGAGCAGCCGCTCGCCCTCGTCGGTGAGCTTGGACAGGCGCCCGTCGCGCTCGAAGATCGGGCGTCCCACCCGGTCCTCCAGCCGCTTCATCTGCATGGATACCGCGCTCTGCGTCTTGTGCACGATCTCCGCCGCGCGGGTGAACGACCCCGTATCCGCAATCGCCACGAAAGTCCGGAGCTGGTCGATATCGAGCAAATGCATGACCCTGACCTCATCATCAAAGAGAATGATGATACATATCTCAAACAATCGTTTCAAGTGATGAAACATTGCATGCTATACGTTCCAAGAGGTGAAAAAATTTAGCTTATTTATCAATAGGTTGGGTGGATATCCTTCTCAGTTTCAGTTCCATAATACTTCCTGGAGCACCTTGGAACGCCCCTGGAACAGTCCTGGAACACTCTTGAAACGGTCTGGAATGTTCCAGGGGGATCCAGAGGGGTCCTGAAGGCCACTCGCGAGCGAAAGGAGACCCGTCATGCCCACTTCTGCAGCACCCGTCACTACCTCTCCGGGAGCCCGCACCCTGACCTGGCTCGCCCGCTCGCTCATCTCTCTCGCCAAGGCTTTCAGGGACCGCCGAGAGGTCAGGAATCTCGCCGAGGTCGACGAGCGCATGCTCAGGGATATCGGCCTCACGCGCGACGACGTGGAAACTGCGCTGATGGAGCCCATTCATCACCGTCCGTCATGGGTGCTGGTTCGATGTGCGGAGCGGACCATCCCTGTGCGTGGACCTGCCGCACGCAATCCGCGCCCCGTGGTTCCGTTCGTGAGCCGGAGTTAGGGCTTCTTCGCGCCTGTTCCCCAAGCCTCGTCGAGGATCGATTGAAGGGATGCGAGATACTGCATCTGCATCTCGTGTCCCTTTTCCATCATCTCCCCCCAAGGGGATGAAGACGCGGGGCCGGGACCCTGAGGCTTCTCGGGGGAGGGGGCTTGCAGGAAGTTCGCCATCATCTCCTGGAGCGGATGAAGGGCAGGCTTCTTCTCAGGCTCTGGAGCCTTCAGCCATCCGGTCCAGAACTCGGCCCATGGATTGTCTGTCTGCGTCCTGGGTTTTTCGTCCGTGCCGGATGGTGTGAGGGTTTGGATGGCCTGCGACTGCGCCGCCATCCACTGAGACAATCCGCCCGCAAGAAGGCCGGCGTAAAGCGGCAGGATCTGCTGCATGGTCTCGACGCCGATGCCGGCGAAATCGGCTGCCTGATGGGCTACGCGGCGGCTTGCCTCGTCCGAGCCGAAGAACTGGTCGAGCAGGCGCCTGCCCTCCTGCTGGGCTTGCGAGGAGAAGGAGCGTCCCGCCATCTGCCAAAACTGCTGGTACCCGCCGCCCATCAGGGATTGCAGAAAACGGTTGGGATCCCGGCTCACGGCATGTTGCAGGCCCATGACGAAGGCCGGCATGAGGGCCGCCATGGCTCGCTGCTGCTGCTCGCCCGAGAGCTGGAATTGGCGCGCCAGAGTCTCGAAGCCGGCTTGGGTCTGAGCCTGTCGCATCAGGTCGAACCAGTTGAACATGGCAGACTCCTCGTAAGCTCGGTATCCGGCTTGCCCCTTTAAGGGATCGGGACAGCTTGCCTCTCCAGACGCCGGATTGTCCAGAACGCAGTGACGATAGCAGCAATTCCGAAGACGATGGAGCCGGCACCGATGCCGATCAGGGCGCCCTTCGGGCCGCCGATCTGCGCTCCGAAATAGGCGAATGGAATCATGCCCAGCGTCGCCCGCCCCCAGTTGAAGAAGGTCGAGAGCAGGGGATAGCCGAGATTGTTGAATGAGGCATTGGCGACGAATACGAGGCTGACGAAGAACCAGATGAACCCGCTCAGCTGACAGAAGAATTTTACCAGCTCTGCGGTCAGCGGCGGCGCATTGAACGCGATGACGATGAGATCCTGCAGCAGGAACAGCAGGAGCCACACGCTCAGGACATAGACGATCATGAAGGTGAGAGAATCCTTCAATGTTTGCTTCATTCGATCATAGCGCCTCGCGCCCCAGTTTTGCCCCAGAACCGGGCCGATGGCCCCTGCCAGTGCGAAGACGCCCGCGAAGGTGACCGGCGTCACCCGGTCGATAATGGCGGAGGCAGCAATGGCCTGATCGCCGAATTGAGCCATGATGCCGGTGAAGAAGGCATTCGCGGCCGGAGCGGCGACATTGGTGAGAATGGCCGGGATCGCGATGGCGAAGAACGGCTTCGCGTCGCGGATCACCGATTGCAGGGCGGGCCTCGCAAGCAGCCGGTGGGCTCGGGTGACATAGACATAGCCAACATAGAGATAGACCACGCGCGCGAGGCTAATGGTGAGCGCGGCACCGTCGGATTTCAGGTCCAGAACGAAGATCGTGATGGGGTCAAGGAGAACCGTGACGATGGCGACGGAGAGAGTCGCGTACATGCTGCGCTTGGCATCGCCCGCTGCCCGCAGCACGGTGGAGAATGCCATGCCGACGGACATCAGGGCATTCGTCGGCAGGGCAATCCAGAGGAAGTTCCGTGCCACGTCATAAGCCGGGCCGCTCGCGCCCATTGCCCCGAGAATCTGAGGCAGGAACGGAAGTGTCACCAGGCTGACCATCGCGCCGATCGCAGCCATGAGAAGGGTGCCGGACGTCGCAAGGCGTCGTGCATCCTCGTGCCGGCGTGCGCCGAGGGCGCGAGACACGAGCGCACCTATCGGGATCATCAGGCCAACATTGATGGAGACCGTGAAGAACATCACGACGGTCGCCAGTCCGACGCCCGCCGTCATGCTCGGATCGTTGAGCCATGAAATGTAGAGCAGTGAAACGAGATCGACGATGAAGATGGCGATCAGTCCGGCCGCACCCGTTCCCGTCATCACGAGCACATGGCGCATGGTCGAGCCTTGCACGAAGACGGGCGTATCGGCGCGCTCCTCCGCCGTGCGCTCCGCAGGATAGGCGTCCATCAGAGGGCTCCCTCGCCGAGAATATCGCGTGTTTCAGGGCTCAAGGCCTTGGCCCTTCCTGTCGGGGAGGTGAGGGGCTCGGGCGTGATTCTGGCTCCGACCACCAGCTCGGCGCCGTAACTTGCACCGATCTCCTTCTGCAGGAACAGGCGTGCGATGTCACGCTTGCGCACATTCAACGCTGCGCTGGCGGCGGTTTCCGCCTCGATCCCGAGCTCTTCGAGCGCCGAGCGGCCGAAAACGATGGCGGACTCGAATGTCTCGCGAAGCTGATAGTCGATGCCGATCTTCAACAGCCTGACGGCATGAATGCGGTCGAAGGCACGCACGAAGCTGCGGGCACTCGGAAAATTCTGGTGAATGATCTCGGCGATCTTCTCGGTCGTTTCAGGAGCGTCCGTGCAGACGCAGATCATCTCCGCCTCCTCGGCCCCGGCCGCCCGCAGCACATCGAGGCGCGTTCCGTCACCGTAATAGATCTTGAGGCCGAAACGGGCGGCATCGCGCACGCGCTCCACGTTGTTGTCGATGACCGTGGCGTCGATGTTCTGCGAGAGCAGCACCTGATTGACGATTTGTCCGAAGCGTCCGAAGCCGATCACGAGGACGCGGCTCGAAGGCTCTCCCTCCTGCCCCAGGAGGTCATCCATGCCCGAGGCCTTTGCCGTCTCGGGGCGGGAGAGCAAGACCTTTTCGATGAGGGTCGAGAAAACCGGGCCGAGCAGCATCGTGATGGCCGCGAGCGCCGTCACGGTTTGCGCGTCGCTCTGAGACATCAATCCGGCCGCCGTGGCGACGGGCAGGAGCACGAAGGCGAACTCGCCGGCGGTGCAGAGAAGCGTGCCGGATCGCAGCCCTTCGCGCCACGTGGCGCCGAACAGCCGCGAGAGAATGGTGATCAGGATGGTCTTTCCGACGATCACCACTGGGGCCGCAAGAGCCAACAGCGCCCATTGCTGACGGACAAGGCCCAGATCGATGGACATGCCCACGCTCATGAAGAACAGGCCGAGCAGCATACCGCGAAAGGGCTCGATATCAGCCTCGAGCTGGTGTCGGAAATTCGATTCGGCGAGCAGCAGGCCGGCCAGGAATGCCCCCATGGCCATGGAGAGGCCGACCTCTTCCATGAGCAGGGCCGCCCCCAATACCACGAGCAGCGCCGATGCTGTCATGACCTCCCGGGAGCCGGTGCGGGCCAGAATGCGAAAGAACGGGTTCAGGCCATAGCGTCCGATCAGAACCACTGCTCCGATGGCTGCTGCTGCCTCCCCGGCGGCCAGGAGCCGCTCCAGAAACGAGGAGCTTTCCTCAATAGCGGTGCCCGAGGCCAGCAGAGGCAGGATGGCAAGCACGGGAACGACTGAGAGGTCCTGAAACAGCAGGATCGCGAAGGAGCGCTGCCCGTAGGGCGTCGGAAGGTCGTTGCGCTCCTCCAGCATCTGAAGGGCGATGGCGGTCGCCGAGAGCGCCACTGCAATGCCTATGACAAGGGAGGCTTTGGGCCCGAAGCCGATGGCCAACGATGCGCCGCCGAGGCAGAGCCCCGTGATGGCCAACTGAGCGAAACCAAGCCCGAAGATGTCCCGTTTCATGGACCAGAGATGGGAGAGCTTCAGTTCCAGTCCGATGATGAACAGCAGAAGCACTACGCCGAGCTCAGCCACGGTGGCGACGGTCCCCGGGTCTCCCACGAGGCTCAGGCCCGACGGCCCGATCGCGACCCCTGCGGCGAGATAGCCGAGCACGGCGCTCAAGCCGAAGAAGCGGAATACCGGCACGGCGATGACCGCCGCCCCGCAGAAGGTCAGGATGGGAGGCAGAAAACTGACATGGGAGGCTGGGCTGGCCATCGGGCAATCGGATCCGGTGAGCGGTCATTCCATCGTGGGGAATCCTGACCTTTCTAGGGTGTCTCACCCGGAAGAGCGAGCCCTTCTTGAGAAGGTCCGAGCCGCGAATAACCGTCGCTCCCGCTTGACAGGAGGGGCCTCGTCTCGCCACATCGCGGGATCATGACCAAGCCAGCCCTCGACATTCTGCTTTGCGCCCCGCGCGGCTTCTGCGCCGGTGTCGTCCGCGCCATCGACGCCGTCGAGAAGGCGCTGACGATCCATGGAGCGCCGGTTTATGTGCGCCATGAGATCGTGCACAACAAATACGTGGTGGAAAACCTGAAGCGGAAAGGGGCGGTCTTCGTGCGGGAGCTCGACGAGATCCCGGACACCAAGGCTCCCGTCATCTTCTCGGCCCATGGAGTTCCGAAATCGGTGCCGGAGGCCGCACGGGCTCGCAATTTCTTCGCTATCGACGCCACCTGCCCGCTGGTGACCAAGGTTCACCGGGAGGCGCAGGTCCACCACAAGCGCGGCCGGCACATCATCCTGATCGGCCATGCGGGCCATCCGGAAGTGGTCGGCACTATGGGGCAGCTGCCGAAAGGGGCGGCGACCCTGGTCGAGACCGTGGACGATATCGCCCGGCTGCAGCCCGAGGATCCGGAGAATCTGGCCTTCGTGACCCAGACGACTCTGTCCGTCGACGATACCCAGGACATGGTGGAGGCGCTGAAGGAGCGCTATCCCTCCATCGTCGGGCCGCACAAGGAAGACATCTGCTATGCCACCACCAACCGCCAGGGGGCGGTCAAGCGCGTGGCGCCCCAGGTCGATGCCATGATCGTGGTGGGCTCGCCCAATTCCTCCAACTCCCAGCGCCTGCGCGAAGTGGCCGAGCGGGAAGGATGCTCGCTGGTGCGCCTCCTCCTGCGGGCGGAGGATATCGACTGGTCGCTGTTCGGGAACATTCGCAGCCTCGGCATCACCGCCGGCGCCTCCGCGCCGGAAATCCTGGTGGAAGAGATCATCGATGCCTTTGCAGAACGCTACCAAGTCTCGGTAGAAAGCGTGTCGACGGCGGACGAGAGCGTGTTCTTTCCTTTGCCGCGCGAGTTGCGTGAGCAGGCGGCGGAGTAAGCGGTGGCAGTCTACACGGAAGTCAGCGACGAGGAGCTCGCAAGCTTTCTCGGTACCTACGATATCGGCACGGTGCTGTCCTACAAGGGCATCGCCGAGGGCGTGGAGAACACGAATTATTTCCTCCACACCACCGAAGGCTCCTACATCCTGACCCTGTACGAGAAGCGCGTGAGGGAGACGGACCTGCCGTTCTTCCTCGGGCTCATGCAGCACCTGGCGAACAAGGGCCTGAATTGTCCGCTGCCGGTCAACAACCGCCAGGGGCAGGCGCTCGGTCGGGTTGCGGGCCGGCCCGCCGTGATCATCACCTTCCTGGAGGGCATCGCCGTTCGCCGCCCTACGGCCAAGCATTGCGAGGCCTTGGGCGGCGCTCTGGCCAAACTTCACCTGGCCGGGCAGGACTTCGCCATGAGCCGGCCGAATGCCCTGTCCCTCGACGGCTGGGCCCCGCTCTTCGCACAGGCGGAGGCGCAGGCCGATACCGTCTCCGGTGGCTTGGCCGACCGGACGAGGCGCGAGCTCTCCTATCTGCAGGAGGCATGGCCGCGGGGGCTGCCGACCGGCATCATTCACGCCGATCTCTTCACGGACAACGTGTTCTTCATCGGCACGGAAGTCTCGGGACTGATCGATTTCTATTTCGCCTGCACGGACGCCTTCGCCTACGACGTGGCCATTTGCCTGAACGCCTGGTGCTTCGAGCAGGACGGCTCGTTCAACCTCACCAAGGGACAGGCGATGCTGGCGGGCTATCAGGCCGTCCGGCGGCTCTCCGGCGAGGAAATCGAGGCTCTGCCGGTTCTCTGCCGCGGCTCGGCCATGCGCTTCATGCTGACCCGCCTCGTGGACTGGCTCAACGTGCCGCCGGGCGCGCTCGTCAAGCCCAAGGATCCGTTGGAATACGACCGCAAGCTCCATTTCCACCGGCATGTGAAGCACGCCCGCGAGTATGGGCTGGAGGCATGAGCGATCCTGAGCGCGTCCTGATCTATACCGACGGCGCCTGCTCGGGAAATCCCGGACCGGGCGGCTGGGCGGCCATCCTGTTCTTCAAGGGCAGCGAGAAGGAGATTTCGGGCGGAGAGTCTCACACCACCAACAACCGCATGGAGATCAGGGCTGCGATCGAAGGGCTCAACGCCCTCAAGCGCCCCTGCGCCGTCGATCTCTTCACGGATTCGCAGTATGTGCGCCAGGGCATCACCCAATGGATGCACAATTGGAAGCGCCGCGGCTGGCGCACCGCCGACAACAAGCCGGTGAAGAACGAGGATCTCTGGCGGGCGCTCGATGAGGCCGCATCCCGTCACGATGTGGCATGGCACTGGGTCAAGGGCCATGCGGACGATCCCACCAACATCCGTGTCGACGAGCTGGCGGTCGCCGCCATGCAGCCTTTCAAGCAGCATCGGAGATAGCGCTCCGAATGAAAAAGCCCCTGCGCGCGTTCAAGCGGGCAAGGGCCGTATCGTAAGGCCGGAACGGATCAGAGATCCTTCAGGATGTTCTCCGCGCCCGACACCTGAGCCTTGGACGGCGTATCTTCGACGTTGAGGGCCTTCACGACTCCGTCGTCCACCACCATGGAATAGCGCTGGGAGCGAATGCCGAGGCCGAAGCCCGTGCCGTCCATGGTCAGTTTGATGGCCTTGGCGAAGTCGCCGTTGCCGTCGGACAGGAACTCGATGCCGTCGGCGCCTGCGGCCTTGGCCCATGCGTCCATGACGAAAACGTCATTGACGGCGGTGACCAGGATGGCGTCGACGCCCTTCGCCTTGATCTCCTGAGCGTGCTGCACATAACCGGGCAGATGGTTGCGATGGCAGGTGGGCGTGAAGGCTCCCGGAACCGCCACGAGCACCACCTTGCGTCCCTTGAAGAGGTCGTCCGTCGTTTTGGCGACCGGTCCGTCCGGGGTCATGACACGGAAGGTCACCTGGGGGAGGCGTTCTCCGACCTGAATGGCCATGCACTTTGCTCCAAGCTGTTGGTTGAGGATCGTTCCTCACTAGCGCGGCTGTTCGCCGCCGTCGAGGCTCACCTGCGTCTCGACGGCCTCATCCCCGGCGACGAGCGTGAGAGTCAGGGGAACGGGGCCTGTCGCATCCTTGGGCTTTTCCTCGACGGTCACGGTGAAGCGATCGTCCTCCTCTGCCGGTGAGGTCGAGACGTACCAGTTCTCCGGAACTTCGGCGAAGAGGACAGGCTTCGTTCCGGCCGGAGCCCGAACGGAGACGGACAGAGCGGACGGCTCTCCGGCCTTCGGCTCAACGGATACCACCGCCAATCCGCCCTGAGCGCCCAGGGCCTGCTTGCGCGGGACCTTGGCCATGGCCTTCTCGATCTCCGGGCGGTCGGGGCCGGAATCCGTGAGGGACAGGAGCAGGTCTGCATGAGCCGGAATGCAGATATCCTTGCAGACGCCGTAATCCACCGTGAGCGCGAGCTTGACCGGCTTGTCCGCAGCCTTGGGTTCGACCAGAACGGGCAGGATCACCCTGTGGCTGTAGACATAGGCGATTCCGGCCGCATCCTCGTGACGTTTCGGGGCGGGCCACCGGACTTCGACACCGGCCACATTCTCCGAAGCCGACCAGTCGAAGCTCGGCGGCAGGCCGGATTCGCCGGGATTGCGCCAATAGGTCTTGAAGCCCGGATCGAGGGTGATCTCGATGCCGGCGAGCCACTGCCCGCCCTGCTTGCCCCCGGAGAGGAGCCGCACCTGCGAGTGGAACCCTTGCGCCGACGTTGCGGGAGGGGGGGACTGTCCAAATGCGGCGAAAGAGGACAGAATCGTAAAAAAGGCGACTGCGGCGATGCGGAATGTGGTTGTCATGGAACTGACGCCTCCCTGAGGCGCTTCCTTTATGCGTATTCTATTCGGGTCTGCCATCCACGATCCCGTGATCGGGTTGCCGACCCAGCAAGGCAGATTCGAGACATGAGCTTTCAGCAAGATCCCTACGGCGCCGGCTCCCCCTATCTCGACGGGCAATTGCTGGTGGCAATGCCCGGCATGGTGGACGAACGCTTCGCCCGCGCGGTGATCTATGTCTGCGCCCATTCGCCGGAAGGGGCGATGGGGATCATTCTCAACCGTCCTGCCGCGAACGTGAACATGTCCGACCTTCTGGTCCAGCTCGAGATCGTCCCCGAGCTGGAGCGTATCCATCTCCCGGAACAGGTGAGCCGCATGCAGGTTCTCATGGGCGGTCCGGTGGAGACGAGCCGCGGTTTCGTGCTGCATTCGCCGGATTTCCACATCTCCCAGTCCACGCTGCCCATCGACGACGGCGTATGCCTGACGGCCACCATCGATATTCTCCGCGCCATCGCCCAGGGCAGAGGCCCTCAGAATGCGGTGCTCGCTCTCGGCTATGCGGGCTGGGGCGCGGGTCAGCTCGAGCTTGAGCTTCAGGCCAACGGTTGGCTCAACTGCCCCGCCGATGCCGAGCTGATCTTCAGAGCGCCCGTCGAAATCCGCTATGAGATGGCCCTGCGCCGGATCGGTATCGAGCCCGCCATGCTGTCGATGGAGGCGGGCCACGCCTGATCAAGCGGCTTCCGTCGTCGTCGCGCCCACGAGCTGGCGGGCCTGCGCCACCGACATCGGTTCGCCGAAGACGGGGCCTTGCGCATATTCGCAGCCGAGCTGGTAGAGCTCGATGGCTTCCGACTCGCTCTCCGCACCTTCTGCGACGATCTCCATGCCGAGCTCGTGCGCCATCTTGATGATGGAGCGCAGGATGACCGGATTTCCCGACGCCATCTGCCGAACGAACGACTCGTCGATCTTGATCGTGTCGAACGGGAAGCGAAGCAGGTAGGAGAGGGCGGAGTAGCCCGTGCCGAAATCGTCGAGCGAGAGTCCGGCACCTAGATCCTTCAGCCGATCCAGCATCTGCGCCGAATATTCCGGATTCTCCATCACGAGGCTTTCCGTCATCTCGATCTTGAGCGAGCCGGGGAGAACGCGCGTGCGGGCGATCACAGTCTTCACTTCCTGCAGCAGGTCGTGGCGCAGGAGGTGGTGGCTCGACATGTTCACGCTGGCGAAGATCGGGGGCTCTACTTCCAGGGCGCTTTGCCAGATGGCGAGCTCGCGCGCGGTCTGCTCAAGCAGGAACACGCTCAGCTTGACGATAAGGCCTGTCTCCTCGGCGATGGAGATGAAGTCGCTGGGAGAGATGCAGCCGAGGCGCGGGTGATCCCAGCGCAGCATGGATTCGAACCCCGCGATGGTCCGGTCCTCGATCCGCACGATAGGCTTGAACAGAACCTTCATCTCGTTGCGCTCGAGCGCATGGCGCAGATCGCTTTCCATCGTGAAGTGATCGCTGCGATCCGAACGCATCGTGGGGCGGAACACCTCGATCCGATCGCCGCCATGTCGGCGAGCATGGGCCATGGCAATCTCGGCGTTGCGCAGAACCTCCTCGCGGCGTGCGGCGATCTGCGGATCGTGCAGAGCGATGCCGATGGAGGCGGTGAGGAAGATTTCGCGGTCGGCGTAGGTGACCGGAGTGGTCACGATGCGCCGGACCATATCGGCGAAAGCGATGATGCGGTCCGGCTCGCGCTCGGAGAGCAGGATGATCGCAAACTCGTCCCCCGAGATGCGCGCCAACGTGTCCTGCGGCTTGAGCAGGCGGCCGAGGCGGCGCGACAGCGTGAGCAGGATCGAGTCGCCGGCGCCGTAGCCGGACTGATCGTTCGTATCCTTGAACTTGTCGATATCGATCACGAGCACGGTCGGACGCAGCGTGTCGTCCTGGCTCGCGAAGGTGAGAGCTGCCTCGAGGCGATCGTAGAAGAGCTGGCGGTTCGGCAGGCTCGTCAGGTTGTCGTGAACGGCGTCATGCAGCAGGCGCTCCTCGGCATTCTTGCTGCTCGTGACATCGGACAAGGTGCCGATGATGCGAATGACTTCGCCATCGGAGCCGATCACCGGGCGTGCTTTCAGGCGGAACCAGTGGTGTGCATTCGAGGAAGAACGCAGGCGGAAATCCTGCACCAAGCGCCCGCGGCGTTGCTCGATGACCGTGTCGAGTGCAAGGCGATAGCGATCCTTGTCGAAGGGATGGATCAGTTCGAGCCAAGCCGAGGCCGGACCTTCGAGAGCGCCGCGCTTGAGCCCAAGCTGATGCTCGATATCCGGGCTGACGAAGATGTTGTCGGACACCACGTCCCAGTCGAACACGATGTCGCCTGCTCCGGCGAGAGCAAGCGCCCGGCGCTCGGTGTCATTGACGAAACCGCGTGCGAAGCCGCCCCCGGCGAAAGCATGCTGCATCACCGTGAAGCCGATGAGCATGACGATCAGGACGAGGCCGCCGATGAGTGCAGGCGGCACAAGATCGGAGGTCAACTGGCCGAGGATCGTGAAACTCGCCGCTACCGTCCAGGCGATCAGCAGAAGCCAGGTGGGCACGAGCATGATCGCACGGTCATAGCCATGCGTCGCCAGATGGATGACGAGAACGAAGCCGATGCCTGCCACGGCGGCGACGGACATGCGGGCCACGCCGGAAGCCACCGAAGCGTCGACGACGGCAAGCAGCAGGAGCCCGCTCAGGAAAGCCAGCCAGAAGGCCGTCACGTGGCTGTAGCGGACGTGCCAGCGATTCAGGTTGAGATAGGCGAAGAGGAATACGAGCAGGGTCGCGGCCAGCACGGCCTCCGCTCCGGCCCGGTAGATCTGCTCTGTCGCCTCCGAAATCGGGAATACACGCTGGAAGAAGCCGAAATCGATGCTCGCATAAGCGAAGACTGCCCAAGCCAGAGCCGCGGCCGCCGGGAAGATCAGGGCGCCCTTCACCACGAACACGATGGTGAGAAACAGGGCCAGCAAGCCCGCGATGCCGATGATGATGCCCTTGTAGAGCGTCAGGCCGTTGACCCGTTCCTTGTAGGCGGCGGCATCCCAGAGATGGAGCTGGGGAAGGTTGTCTGTGCGCAACTCCGCCACGAAAGTGACGGTCGTGCCCGGGTCGAGGGTGATGAGGAACACGTCCGCATCGGGACTTTCGTCCCGCTCGGGCCGAATACCCTGGCTGGCCGTGACGGCGGCGATGCGCGAAGATCCGAGATCAGGCCAGAGAACACCGGAGCCGGTCAGCCGGAAATGCGGAGCCACGAGCAGGCGGTCCACCTGCTCATCGGTATCGTTCGTCAGCGCGAAGACGATCCAGTCGGGGCGTGTCCCGGCCTCGCGCGCCTTCACGGCGATGCGGCGCACAATGCCGTCGCGGCCCGGCGCCGTGGAAATGCGGATCTCGTCTCCGTCCGACTTATAGCGCTCGATGGCGGGGGTGAGGTCGATCGCCTTCATCTTGGGGTCGACGCGCACGGACTCCACCGCCCAGCCGGTCGCCGGCCAAGTGAGCCCCATGAAAGCCGCCAAAAGAAAGGCTATGGCGAAAGATACGATTCGCAATGCTTCGGTTCTTTCGTCCGGTCCAAAGGTGAAAGGCGAATTGGTACCGGTCAGAGAGCCTGAGGGCAAGTCGAAGCCTCAAGCTGCCCCCACTTGTCCGCATGACTCGTTATTTATCGTTAACCACGCGCATGAAGTCAGTTTGCGGCGGGATTGAGGAGAAAAAGTTCATGACGTAGCGGCATGGTACAGCTCGGACTAGCCACGCAGACCTGCTCTGATCGCCTCGAGAGAGGGCAGGCCCTTGATCGGTCCGATGGCGGCTACGGTCGGGTTCCCTTGCAAGAGGCGATGCCCGGCCTCGCGCACATGACCTTCGTCGAGAGCATCCACCTTCCGGACGATCTCGTCGCTCCCCACGATCCGCCCCCAGGAGAGGAGCTGGCGCGCCATCCGCTCGATGCGCCCGCCGGGTGTCTCGAGCGCCGTCAGCAAGGCCACTTTCATCTGCGCCTTGGCACGGACCATCTCGATCTCGCTGATGTCCTGCGTCGCCTGGCGCATGCAGGCGAGAGTGACCTTGGTGAACTCGCTCACATCTGCCCCTGCCGTACCGGCACCGATGCCGAAGAGGCCGCAATCGGAGAATGGCCAGTGGAAGGAATCGACCGAGTAGGCAAGGCCCCGGGTTTCACGCACCTCGTGCCAGAGACGCGAGGTCAGTCCGCCGCCGAAGATGTGGGCGAAGATGTGGGCCGCGTAATAACCGGAATCCTTGAATGAGAGGCCCGGAAGGCCGAGCACGATGTTGGCCTGTTCGAGCTTGCGGGGAAGACGCCGATCGCCGCCCGTGTAATGCCCGGCCTCTGGGGAGCGAACCTCGGCGGCCGGCATGGCGCCGAAGAGGCGCTCGGCGGCATCGACGATCTGCGCGTGGTCCACATTGCCCGCGGCGGCGAGCACCATCTTCGCGGGAATGTATTCGCGGGCGAGAAAAGCGCGGATGGTGTCGGCGTCGAAGCTCCTGATGGTGTCAGGCGTGCCGAGAATGGGACGCCCCACGGGCTGGCCGGCGAAGGCCGTCTCCATGAACGCGTCGTAGATCAGGTCGTCCGGCGTATCCTCGACGGCGGCGTATTCCTGCAGGATCACGCCCTTCTCTCGGGCGAGCTCGGCTTCGTCGAAGACCGAATTGATGAGAATATCGCCAAGCACGTCGAGGGCGACGTCCACGTTCTCGCCAAGCACGCGCGCCGTGTAGCTCGTGTATTCGACGCTCGTCGCGGCGTTGATGTCGCCGCCGACATTCTCGATGTCCTCGGCGATCTGACGCGCGGAGCGTCGCGCCGTGCCCTTGAAGGCCATGTGCTCGATGAGATGAGACAGGCCGTGCTCGTGCGCCTGCTCATGCCGCGATCCTGTGCCGACCCACACGCCGAGGGTCGCGGTGGCGATTTCCGGCATGTGCTCGGTCGCGACCGTCAGGCCGTTGGACAATCTCGTGATGTCGACCCGCTTCTCGCGGATGAAGTGCTGGTTCATGCAGCCGCGCCTTTGACGGCTCGGGCGCGCTCACGGATGAAGCGCTCCACCGATGCCTGATCGTTCGGGAGAACCGTGAAGCTCTCCTCGCGCTCCATCAGATCAGCCATGTGCGGCGGAAGTGCGGGGCGAACGCCCGTCGCACGCTCGACCGCGTCGGGGAACTTGGCCGGATGGGCGGTGGAGAGGGCCACCACGGGCACCTCCGGCTTGTCCGTCAAGAGCGCGCGGCCCGCACGGGTGCCGACAGCGCTGTGCGGATCGAGCACATAGCCGGTCGCACGGTAGGTCCGGGCCATCTCGTCGGCGACACTCGCCTCGTTCACGGCCTGGGCCGAGAACTCTTCGCGAATGCGGGCGAGGGGGCCTGCCTCGATCATGAAGGAACGCGACTGATTGAGGCTTGCCATCAAGCGGCGGATCGCTTCGCCATCGCGGCCATAGACCTCGAACAGCAGGCGCTCGAAATTGGAGGAGATCTGAATGTCCATGGACGGGGAGGTCGTGGGCTCCACGCCCTTGATCTCGTAGGCGCCGGCATGGAGCGTGCGTGCCAGGATGTCGTTGGAATTGGTACCGATCATCAGGCGGTCAATGGGCAGGCCCATGCGCTTGGCGACCCAGCCCGCGAGAATGTCGCCGAAATTGCCGGTGGGCACCGAGAAGGAAACGGGGCGGTGGGGCCCGCCAAGCGCCACGGCGGCGGTGAAATAATAGACCGCCTGCGCCGCCACGCGGGCCCAGTTGATGGAGTTCACGCCCGAGAGTTGCAGCTCGTCGCGCAAGCGGGCGTTGTTGAACATGCCCTTCACCATGTTCTGGCAGTCGTCGAAAGTGCCTTCCACCGCCAGGGCATGCACGTTGGGCGAGGCCACCGTCGTCATCTGGCGGCGCTGGACGTCCGATACGCGGCCATGCGGATAGAGGATGAAGATGTCGACCTGTTCGAGGCCCTTGAACGCCTCGACCGCGGCGCTGCCCGTGTCGCCCGAGGTCGCGCCGACGATGGTGGCGCGCGCGCCGCGAGCCTTCAGCACGTGGTCCATGAGGCGGCCCAGGAGCTGCATCGCCACGTCCTTGAACGCAAGGGTGGGGCCGTGGAAGAGTTCGAGCACGAAGAGGTTGTCGCCGAGCTGGGTCAGGGGACAGACGGCCTCATGGCGAAACGAGGCATAGGCCTCGTCGATCATGCGATGGAGGTCGGCCGCCGGGATGTCCCCGTCCACGAGCGGACCGAGCACGGCCTTGGCGACGTCCGCGTAGGATTTCCCGGCAAAGCCCTCGATCGTGTTCGGCGTCAGGCGCGGCCAGGCTTGAGGCATGTAGAGGCCGCCGTCCCTGGCGAGGCCGGTCATAAGCGCATCGGAAAAGCCAAGCGCGGGAGCTTCCCCGCGGGTCGAGACATGGAGCACGGTCAATCTCCTGAAAATGCGGCGGGACAATAGGTGGCGCGGGAGGCTGCGGCAAGCCGCTTCAATACCGCATCACCCCTTGATGCGCTTCCAGGCAAAAGCCCCGAAGACGCCGAGGAGGGTGAGGGCGAGGCCGTACCAGGTGAGCGCGTATTGCAGGTGGTTGTTGGGCAGCGTGAGCGGGGTCTGCCCGCCGCGCGGCCAGCCGCCGGGATTGGGCGCGGCATCCGCGTCGATGAGGAAGGGGGCGACCCGCTCGAGCCCCCGGACCTCGGCGAAGGCCTGCGGGTCGCGGGTGAACCAGGTATTCTTGGCAGGATCGTTCTCCGGCGTGAAGGCATTGCGCGCTTCGGGCGCTCGCACGAGGCCGGTGACCGTCACCTCGCCGTCGAGCTGGCCTTCGGGGCGGGTCGCAGGATCCTTCAGCTCGATCGGCACGATGCCGCGGTTGACCATCACGACCGCCCCCGTGGAGAGCTTGAGAGGCGTGATGATGTAATAGCCCTGAAGGGGAGCGCCCTGCCGCGTCCCGGGAGCCAGGCCGTAGACCGGCGCTTCCAGGTCATGCAGGAAGATGCCGCTCACCCGCACCTTCCGGAACTCGTCCTGGTCGGCGCGCCAGCCGGACCACTCGGCTTCGGGCAGGATCGAGCCGGGCTCCCCATAGGCGCGGGTCTCGATCTGCTGGATCAGCCCTTCCTTCCAGGCCTTGCGCTGAAGCTGCCATGTCCCGAGACCGATGAGGATGGCGAGCGCGATGAGGGTGACGAGGCCCGGCAGGATCAGCGAGCGGCTCTTGTTCAGGCTGGCGGCAGTCACTTCTGGATGCGCCCTTCCTCAGCCTTGTGATGATACTGGAGCGCGACCAGGACGCCCTTGGAGGGCCGCACGAGGGCAAGGCTCAAGGCGACGCTCAGGGCAGACCACATGACGAGGTGGAGCCAGATCGGCGGGGAGAAGGCGAACTCGGCCCAGAGAGCGAGGGCGACCACCAGAATTCCGACGATGGACATCACGAAGAAGGCAGGGCCGTCTCCCGAGTCCGCGAAGGCGAAGTCGAGGCCGCAGACCTCGCATTTCGGGCGCACGGTCAGAAACCCCTTGAACAGGTGGCCCTTGCCGCAACGGGGGCACAGGCCCTTGAGGCCCGCGATGACAGGCGAGGGGGCTGTTTGATCTTGGGCCACGTTGATTCTCCGGAAAACGCCTCCACCCTCAGATGGGAAGGGGAGGCTGAAAAGCGAAGGGCGGCTCGAAAGCCGCCCTGTCAAAGTCTGCTCGTGAGCGGCTTCAGTGGCCGGCCGCGCTTCCGCCGAAGCCCCATACGTAGATGGCGGCGAAGAGGAAGAGCCACACCACGTCCACGAAGTGCCAGTACCAGGCGGCGAACTCGAAGCCGAGGTGCTGCTTCGGGGTGAAGTCGCCGCGATAGGCGCGCAGCAGGCAGACGGCGAGGAAGATCGTGCCGATGATCACGTGTGCGCCGTGGAAGCCCGTCGCCATGAAGAAGGTGGCGCCGTAGATATTGCCGCTGAAGCCGAAGGCGGCGTGGCTGTATTCGTAGGCCTGCACGAAGCTGAACACGATGCCGAGGATGACCGTGAGCCACAGGCCGGCCTTGAGGCCCTGGCGGTCGTTGTGCAGGAGCGCGTGGTGCGCCCAGGTGACCGTGGTGCCGGAGGTGAGCAGGATCAGGGTGTTGAGCAGGGGCAGATGCCAGGGATCAAAGGTCTCGATGCCCTTCGGGGGCCAAACGCCGCCGAGAGCCTCGACGCGCGAGTAGAGCTGCGGATCGCCTGCGTAGAGAGCGGCGTCGAAATAGGCCCAGAACCAGGCGGCGAAGAACATCACCTCGGAGGCGATGAACATGATCATGCCGTAGCGGTGATGCAGCTGGACCACGCGGGTATGGGAACCGGTATTGGCTTCGCGCACCACATCGCTCCACCAGCTCAGCATGGTGTAGAGCACGCCGATGATGCCTGCGCCGAAGATGTAGGCGCCCAGGTGCATTCCGCCGATGGTCATGTCCTTCCACCAGGTCACGAACCCGGAAGCCATCAGGAAGGCGCTGACCGAGCCGATGAGCGGCCACGGGCTCGGTTCAAGAATGTGATAGTCGTGGTTCTTGGCGTGGGCCTCGGCCATGTTCTGTCGTCTCCGTGCCTCGAATGTGACGTCGCTTTAAGACGTTTCCGTCCAGCTTGTCACGTCCCTTATTGAGCGATGGGTTTGGTTGATGACGTCGCCTCCGCCACCGGCTTGCCCGCCTTGGACGGGAAGTAGGTGTAGGAAAGCGTGATGGAAGAAAGATCCTTCACGTCGGAATCCTGCGCCAGGCGCGGATCGACATAGAACACGACCGCCGATTCGAGGGTTTCCCCCGGTTCCAGGGTCTGTTCGGTGAAGCAGAAGCACTCGAGCTTCGAGAAGTAGGTGCCCGCGAGATCAGGCTGCACATTGTAAGTGGCAATGCCCGTCGCAGGTTTGTCGCCCGTGTTGGTGACCTTGTAATAGACGGTGGTGGTCTCCCCGAGCTTGACCGTGACTTCGGGTTTCTCGGGCGAGAAGCTCCAGCTCAGGCCGGGAGCCACGTTGGAATCGAAACGCACGGAGATCACGCGGTCCGTGATCTCGGACGCATTGTTGTCGCGCACGACCGGTGTGCCGTTGAAGCCCGTCACCTTGCAGAAAAGGTCATAGAGAGGCACCGAGGCATAGGCGAGCCCCACCATGCCTATGGCAACGCTCAGGCAGATGAAGGCCGTGCGATGCATTCTGCGTTGGTTATGAGGGGTTTCAGCCATGCTCATCTCACAGCGGGCGGTTCAGGATCTGAGGACCCAGCTTCGCGATCGTGATCGCGAACAGCAGGATGCACAGGACGCCCAAGGTCAGGCCCAGGGCAATGGACCGGCGCCTGCGGCGCTGTTGCTCCTCGGGAGTGAGGCGGTAGGAAGAGTTCTGGTTCGCCATGCTCTCACCCCATGACCGGATGGAAGAAGCCGAGGCCGTGCTCCGCGAGGAGCGTGGCGAACAGCAGGAAAAGGTAAAGGATCGAGAAGCCGAAGAGCTGCTGGGCCACGCGCATGGCCGGCTCGCCCTGGCGCAGGCGGTAGACCTGGACGGCGAGCGCCAGCATTCCGAGCCCGCCGACGAGCGAGATGATCGCATAGGCGAGGCCGCCGAATCCCATGAGGACCGGCACCATGCCGAGCGGAGCGAGCAGGACCGTGTAGACGAGGATCTGAAAGCGGGTCGAATCCTCCCCGGCGACGTTCGGCATCATGGGAACGCCGGCGCGCTCGTAGTCGCTCGACTTCACCAGGGCCAGCGCCCAGAAATGGGGCGGCGTCCACATGAAGATGATGGCGAACAGAATGATGCTGTCCCACGCCACGTGGCCGGTCACGGCCGCTTGCGCCACTACGGGCGGGAGAGCGCCTGCCGCACCGCCGATCACGATGTTCTGCGGCGTCGAGCGCTTCAGCCACATGGAGTAGATCACGACGTAGAAGAAGATGGTGAAGGCCAGGAGGCCGGCCGCCAGCCAGTTGCTGGCCAGCCCGAGGATCAGCACCGAACCGGCCGTCAGGGTGAGCCCGAACGCCAGGGCCTCGCCGGGCTGGATCTTGCCGGCGGGAATCGGGCGCTTGCGCGTGCGCGTCATGACCGCGTCGATGTCCGCGTCCCACCACATGTTCAGGCAGCCCGAGGCGCCGCCGCCGACGGCGATCATCAAAAGGGACACGAAAGCCAGCACGGGATTCACGTCCGGATGGCTGATCACCATTCCGACAAGGGCCGTGAAGACGACGAGAAACATGACCCGCGGCTTCAGAAGGGCGAAGAAGTCGGACACGTCTCCCTGCGAGAGCCCCGTATGATTGAGGTTCTGGGTTTGGGGTTCGGTCAAACTGTTCGACAGATTGTTCATATCCAATGATCTTCCGAAACGCTGAAGAACGAGGCGCGAGCGCCTCTCGGTGTCAGCTCCTCGCCGGAGGGCTTGAACGGTGCCCAAGCCCTCCGGGGAGGAGCGGGCGGCGGTTGCCGCCCGGCTCAGCCGGTTAGTGGCCCGTATCGACGATGCGGGGCAGGGTCTCGAACTGGTGGAACGGAGGCGGGGAGGACAGGGTCCATTCCAGCGTCGTCGCACCTTCGCCCCAGGGGTTCCCGGCGGCCTTCTCCTTGCGAACGAAGGCGTAGATCACGCCGCCGATGAAGACGAACAGGCCGACGAAGAAGATGTAGGAGCCGATGGAGGACACGAGGTTCCAGCCGGCGAAAGCATCCGGATAATCCGCATAGCGGCGCGGCATGCCGGACAGGCCGAGGAAGTGCATCGGGAAGAACAGCACGTTGGCGCCGATGAAGGCGATCCAGAAGTGCAGCTTGCCGATCCACTCGGGCATCACGTAGCCGGTGATCTTCGGGAACCAGTAGTAGATGCCGGCGAAGATCACGAAAACGGCGCCGAGCGACAGCACGTAGTGGAAGTGGGCCACCACGTAGTAGGTGTCGTGCATGTAGCGGTCGACGGGAGCGTTCGCCAGAACCACGCCGGTGACGCCGCCGACCGTGAACAGGAACACGAAGCCCACCGCCCACTGCATGGCCGCCGTGAAGCGGATGGAGCCGCCCCACATGGTGGCGATCCACGAGAAGATCTTCACGCCCGTGGGCACCGCGATCACCATCGTGGCGAACACGAAATAGGCCTGGGTCTGCAGCGAGAGGCCGACCGTGTACATGTGGTGCGCCCACACGACGAAGCCGACGACGCCGATGGCCACCATGGCGTAGGCCATGCCGAGATAGCCGAAGATCGGCTTCTTCGAGAAGGTGGAGATGATGTGCGACACGATGCCGAAGGCCGGCAGGATCATGATGTACACTTCGGGATGGCCGAAGAACCAGAACAGGTGCTGGTAGAGCACCGGGTCACCGCCGCCGGCCGGGTCGAAGAAGGTGGTGCCGAAGTTGCGGTCGGTCAGCAGCATCGTGATCGCGCCCGCCAGAACCGGCAGCGACAGGAGCAGCAGGAACGCAGTCACCAGCATCGCCCAGGCGAACAGCGGCATCTTGTGCAGCGTCATGCCCGGAGCGCGCATGTTGAGGATGGTGGTGATGAAGTTGATCGCGCCCAGGATCGAAGCCGCACCCGCCAGGTGCAGGGCCAGGATGCCGAAGTCGAGCGCCGGGCCGGGATGGCCGACGGTCGAGAGCGGGGGATACACGGTCCAACCGCCGCCGAAGCCGAGGGAGCCCGGAGCGCCTTCGACGAAAAGCGACAGGAGCATGAGACCGAAGGCCGCAACGGTGAGCCAGAACGAGATGTTGTTCATCCGCGGGAAGGCCATGTCCGGAGCACCGATCATGATCGGGATGAACCAGTTGCCGAACCCGCCGATGAGGGTGGGCATCACCATGAAGAACACCATGATGAGGCCGTGCCCGGTCACGAAGACGTTGAAGACCTGCGGGTTTGAGAAGAACTGAAGCCCCGGTTCCTGCAGCTCCAGACGCATGGCGATCGACAGGATGCCGCCGATGATGCCAGCCGTGAAGCCGAAGATGAGATAGAGCGTGCCGATATCCTTGTGGTTCGTGGAGTAGAACCAGCGGCGCCAGAAGCCGGGAAGATGATCGTGGTGATCCGCGTGAGCGGCATCAGCTGCATTTGCCATAATGAGACCTCTGTGGTCCTTGCTTTTCTAAATTACTGAGCGGTCGCGAACTTGAGCGGAGCCGAGCCTTCCGTGGAAGCATAACGCTGCTTCGCCTCGGCCAGCCAAGCGGCATATTGCTGCTCGCTCACGACGCGGATTTCGATCGGCATATAGGGATGGCCGTTGCCGCAGAGCTCCGAGCACTGGCCGTAGTAAACGCCTTCCTTCTCGGCCTTGAACCAGGTCTCGTTCAGGCGGCCGGGAATGGCGTCGATCTTCACCGCAAAGGACGGGAGGGCGAAGGCGTGGATCACGTCCGCGGAGGTGACCTGCACGCGAACGACCTTGCCCACCGGCACCACCATGGCGTTGTCCACGCCGAGAAGGCGCGGCTGATCGGGCTTCAGGGCGCTGGCTTCCGTGATCATGTTCGAGTCGAACTTGAAGCCGCCCTGATCGGCCGGATACTCGTAGCCCCAGTACCAGGAATAGCCGGTGACCTTCACGACCACGTCGGCCGGCGGCGGAACCAGCTGCTGGCGGAGGAGACGGAAGGAGGGAATTGCAATCGCCACGAGGATCAGCACCGGAATGATCGTCCAGGCCACCTCGAGGAGGGTGTTGTGAGTGGTCTTTGACGGGACCGGATTCTTCCGCTCGTTGAAGCGGGCGATGATCACCAGGAGCAGCGCCAGTACGAACAGGCAGATCGCGGCGATCAGCCAAACCAGATAGGTGTGGAAGTTGGACACGCTCTGTCCCAACTCGGTCACCATCTCCTGCATGCCGGTTTCCCAAGGAGAGGGGCGGCCTGCGGCAGCCCATGCCTCACTTATGCCCAACACAAGTGCGACCGCTGCCGTGGAGAGGGCGGTCACCGATCGACGTCCATTCTCGATCCGCATCGGCGTTCCAAAGCTCCTAAAGATGTAGTGGCCGGTGGCCACGAAAGCATAAGGGCAACGCTCCGGACGCGCGAATAGCGGCGCCCGGCTTGCGCCATCACCTTTGATCCACGTCAAAGATCACAGGACGCGCCGAAGCGCAACGGTTCTGAGGTCGCAATCTGTGCGTCATAACCGCCAAAAGCGATTGTGGCCCTACTTATCCCCCTCTCGCTTGACAGCATAGCCCCTGCCATGGTCCCAACAGGCCAAAGATTGGGATCGGGGCGGCTGGGCCGCTGCCTTCAGGGCAAAGGTTCAACAAGGAGAGACCGATGGGCGTATCGCGATGGATCCAGTACGGGGCGGCGGCTTTCCTCGGCGTGTCCGCTTTGGCCGCTGCAGGCGGCGCCAGTGCTCAGGGCATGGTGAAGAACACCTATGGTGACTGGCAGATGCGCTGCGAAACCCCCGCGGGGGCCGCGGCCGAGCAATGTGCCCTCGTCCAGAACGTCGTGGCGGAGGATCGGCCGAACGTCACTCTGGTGATTATCGTGTTGAAAACCGCCGACGGCAAAAGCCGCCTCCTTCGCGTCGTTGCGCCCCTGGGTATCCTCCTGCCGTCCGGCCTGGGCCTGAAGATCGATCAGACGGATATCGGCCGCGCCGGATTCGTGCGCTGTCTGGCCACAGGTTGCGTCGCCGAGGTCGTCATGGAAGATAATCTCATCAACCAGATGAAGTCCGGGCAATCTGCCACCTTCATCGTGTTCCAGACGCCGGAGGAGGGCATCGGCATTCCCGTGTCGCTGAACGGATTCGCGACCGGCTTCGATGCGCTTCCTTAATAAATAGCCAGACGGGAGCTGGGGGATTCGATGGTAAAGAGTTTGGATATGAAGGCGGGTGTGGCATTCGCCGTTCTAAGCGTCTCGGCTCTGGCCGGGTGCGGGGCTCCCGGTGAGGGCGGCTTCGGGATTGGCGAGATGCTGCTGACGGGCGGCGCCTCGCTGGCACCGGTCCAGGCCAAGGCCATGGACGATGTCTATTGCCCGCCGGTGACGATCTTCGAGGGCGGGTCCGCGATCCGCGCCGGCGATCCTTCGTCCCCGCGCAGCCAGATCGCCATCAGCAATCTCGCCCGCGAATGCATAGGTCAGCCGGACGGATCCACGCTCGTCAAGGTGGGCATCGAGGCCCGGGCCCTCCTGGGCAGCGGTGGTTCAGCCGGCCGCTACAACGTCCCGGTGCGGATCGTCGTCAAGGACGGCTCGACCATCATCGCCACCCGCAGCCGCGCCGCCGTGGCGGCCATTCCCGCCGGCGGCACGCAGGCCTCCGTGACCGTGGTCGAGGACAACATCGTGGTGCCCGCGGCCCGTGCCAACACCTTCGAGATCGAAGTGGGTCTCGGCGGCGGCCGGCGCGGGTAACCCTGAAGAAGTCTCCGGAGAGCGTCAGGAGAGGGCGGCAGAGCCCGCCCTCTGGTTCAGGGGCATGGCGAGCACCTTGTCGATCCGGCGCTCGTCCAGGTCGACCACCTCGAAACGCCATCCCAGCACGTCCACCTGCTCGCCCGTGCTGGGCAGGTGCTCCAGCTCGCTGATCACCAGGCCGCCGACCGTATGGTAGCTGCGGGGTTCCGGCAGGGTGACGCCCAGTATGTCCGCCATTTCATCGACGGCCATGGACCCCGCGAGCAGCCAGGAACCGTCCTCTCGGCGCACGGCGTTGGGTTCCGGCGCCTCGCCATCGGACCGGAAGGCGCCGACGATCGCTTCCAGCGCGTCCGCCGGAGTGACCACGCCCTCGAAATGACCGTACTCGTCATGGACGAGCGCCATGGGTACTTCCGAGTCGCGCAGAACCGCGAGCGCGTCCAGCGCGTAAAGCGTGTCGGGAATGATGGGCGCGCTTTGAACATGGGCGCGGACATCCAGCGGCTGGTCCGAAAGCAGCGCCGCCAGAAGAGCCCGTGACTGGACGACCCCGATGATGTTGTCGGGCGAGCCCTCGCTCACGGGCAGGCGGGAGTGCGGGGTTTCCATCAGGATGCTGCGGATCGCCTCCGCGTCCTCGTTGACATCGATCCAGTCCACGTCCGTGCGGGGGGTCATGAGGCCGCGCACCGTCCGGCCTCCAAGGCGCAGGACGCCGGAGATCATGCGCCGTTCCTCCTCCTCGATCACGCCCGCGCTCTCGGCCTCGCCGACGAGCATCTTGATCTCCTCCTCGGTCACGGTCGTCCCCTCGCCGGAGGATGGGCCGAACAGGCCGAAGATCAGGCGGGTGGAGGCGTTGAGGAGCCACACCGCAGGGGCAGCCGCTTTCGACAGCACCAGCATCAAGGGGGCCATCGCGCAGGCGATGCCCTCGGGATGGCGCAAGGCGAGCTGTTTGGGCACGAGCTCGCCGATGACGATGGAGAGATAGGTGATGAGGCCGATGACGAGGCCGAAGCCGAGCGGCTCGGCCGCGCCCGCCGGGACGCCTTCCGCCATCAGGATCTGGGTCAGCCGGCTGCCGAGGGCTGCGCCCGAGAAGGCGCCGGCCAGGATGCCCACGAGGGTGATCCCGATCTGGACCGTCGAGAGGAAGCGCCCGGAATCCTCCATGAGGCCCAGGGCCGTTTTGGCTCCGGCGCGGCCCTGCTCGGCCATGGCCTTCAGTCGAGGCCTGCGGGCGGAAACGATGGCGAGTTCTGAAAGCGCGAAGACGCCGTTCAGGGCGACGAGAGCAAGAGCGATGACCAGTTCGAGCAACGGTACTAGGAGCTGCCGACCGGATCAGGCCGCGCTTTCCCCTTCTGTGGATGACGGCGCAACAATGAGGCTTCGGAAGCCTTCAGTCAATTAAGACGGGGAGAGGCCCCGTGCGGCGCCCTGATTTGTTGACAGGATCCTATTTCCTCTTCAGAGCTAAAGGGCCGATGATCCCCGCGGAAGAGACCGGACTTTCGAAGTCCGGCGCCGAAGGCGCAACCGCCCCGGAAACGCTCAGGCCAAAGGACCGCGCGGGAGCTGGCACTCTGGAAAGCGGCGACGCTTCAAAACGTCGCCCACCGACGGGCGTAACCTGCCGCTTCGAGCGGTCGGGGAAATCTCTCAGGTCTCGGGACAGAGGGGGCGCAAGGCAACGGGCCGCAAGGCTCGGAGAAACGCGCACCTTTGAGGGAATCCGATGGCCGAGCCAGCGCCGCTTCTGCAAACCCCGCTTCATGCCGAGCACGTGGCGCTCGGCGCCCGCATGGTGCCCTTCGCGGGCTACGACATGCCGGTTCAGTATCCCACCGGCATCCTGACCGAGCACACCTGGACCCGCGAGCATGCGGGCCTGTTCGACGTCTCCCACATGGGACAGGCTTTCCTGGTTGCCGAGGACGAGAGCCACGAGACCGTGGCCCGGGCTCTGGAGGCGCTCATCCCCGCGGACGTGCTGAACCTCAAGCCCGATCAGCAGCGCTATTCGCAGCTTCTCGCAGATGACGGCGGTATTCTCGACGACCTCATGGTCACCCGCGTCGGCGCGCCGGGCCGCGAGGGCCGGCTCTATCTCGTGGTGAACGCCTCCATGAAGGAGGCCGATTACGCCCACATCCAGGCGCGCCTGCCGAAAGGCGTCTCGCTCGACCGCAAGGACGACCTCGCCCTCATGGCGCTGCAGGGCCCTTCGGCCGAAGCCGTTCTCGGCAGGCTCGCGCCTGAGGCCGCCGCTCTCCCCTTCATGATGTCGGCCGACGTGCGGATCGACGGCGTCCCGTGCCACGTGTCCCGCTCGGGCTACACGGGCGAGGACGGCTTCGAGATCTCTTGTAGGGCCGAAGACGCGGCGAAGCTCTGGAACAGGCTCCTCGCCGACCCGGAGGTGAAGCCCATCGGTCTCGGGGCGCGCGACTCGCTTCGTCTCGAGGCGGGCCTGTGCCTCTACGGCCACGACATCGACACCACGACCTCGCCCATCGAGGCCGGCCTGATCTGGTCGATCCAGAAGCGCCGCCGCGAGGGAGGAGGCTTCCCGGGTGCCGAGCGCATTCAGCGCGAGATCAAGGAAGGTCCCGCTCGCGTCCGGGTCGGCATCAGGCCCGAGGGCCGCGCTCCGGCCCGCGAAGGCGCCACCATCACCACGCCCGACGGGCGCGAGGTCGGCATCGTGACCTCGGGCGGCTTCGGCCCCACCGTCAACGGCCCCGTCTCCATGGGCTATGTCTTGAAGGACGTGTCCGCCGTGGGCACCGATCTTCATCTCGTCGTTCGCGGCAAGCCGCTGCCCGCCAAGGTCTCGGCCATGCCGTTCGCACCGCATCGTTACAAGCGCTAATTCCAGAGGGAGCAGGAACCATGACCACGCGCTATACCAAGGACCACGAGTACATCCGCGTCGAGGGCGACGCCGGCATCGTGGGCATTTCGGACTACGCTCAATCCCAGCTCGGCGACGTCGTCTTCGTGGAACTGCCGAGCGTCGGAAAGACTCTCTCGAAGGGTGATGAAGCCGCCGTCGTCGAGAGCGTGAAGGCCGCGAGCGAAGTCTATGCTCCGGTTTCCGGCGAGGTCGTCGAGGTCAACAGCGAGCTCGAAGCTTCTCCCGGCACCGTGAACGAGGATCCCGCCGGTCGCGGCTGGTTCATGAAGATCCGCCTCACGGACCAGAGCGAGCTCGACGGTCTTCTCACCGAAGAGCAGTACCAGGAATTCGTGAAGTCGATTTCCTAAGAAGAGATAAATCCGATGTCGCACGAATATACGGCCAATGTCCTCTGGACTCGGCAGGAAGGCGAGGCCTTTTCCGATAACCGCTACAGCCGCGGCCATCTCTGGTCGTTCGACGGCGGCATCGAGTTCATGGCATCGGCATCGCCCTCCGTGGTGCCGCTGCCCTTGTCCCGCGAAGACGCGGTCGATCCCGAGGAGGCTTTCGTGGCGGCGGTGTCGAGCTGCCACATGCTCACCTTTCTCGGGATCGCCGCCAAGAAGCGTTTCGTCGTGGACCGCTACGAAGACAAGGCGCTGGGTGTGATGACCCCGAACGAAAAGGGCAAGCTCTTCATCTCCAAGGTCACGCTGTATCCCGTCATCGAATTTTCGGGCGACAGGATTCCCGGCCCTGAGCAGATCGCCGACATGCATCACCTCGCCCACAAGGAATGCTTCATCGCCAACTCCGTGCTCACGGAGATCGTCGTGGCGGGCATCTCATCGCACTAACCCAAGGTTTTGAGCCGATGCGTTATTTGCCTCTCTCCGATTCCGACCGCAGCGAGATGCTCGCGCGCATCGGTATCAAAACGGTGGACGAGCTGTTCGCCGACGTGCCGAAGAACCTGCTCCTCAAGGAGCCGGTGGACCTGCCCCGCCGCAAGGGCGAGCTGGAGGTCGAACGTATCCTCTCCCGCATGGCCGCCAGGAACGTTTCGGCTTCCTCCGTGCCGTTCTTCGTGGGCGCGGGTGCCTACAAGCACCATGTTCCCGCCACCGTCGATCACCTGATCCAGCGCTCCGAGTTCCTCACGAGCTATACGCCTTATCAGCCGGAAATCGCTCAAGGGACCTTGCAGTATCTCTTCGAGTTCCAGACTCAGGTGGCCGCGCTCACCGGCATGGAGGTGGCGAACGCCTCGATGTATGACGGCTCCACCGGCACGGGCGAGGCGGTGCTCATGGCGCATCGCGTCACCAAGCGCCGCAAGGCCGTGCTCTCCGGCGGCCTGCACCCGCATTACGCGGAGGTGGTGCGCACCCTTTCCGACATGGCGAGCGACAGCGTCGTCACCCTGCAGCCGGACGTTTCCGGCGACGAGGACATTCTTTCGCAGATCGACGACAGCGTCTCCTGCGTCGTCGTGCAGTCGCCGGACGTGTTCGGCAACGTGCGCGACCTGAAGCCGATCGCCGAGAAGGCGCACAAGCACGGCGCGCTGCTGATCGCCGTGTTCACGGAGGCCGTGTCGCTCGGCCTCGTCGCATCGCCGGGCAGCCAGGGCGCGGATATCGTGGTGGGCGAGGGGCAGTCCATCGGCAACGCTCTGAATTTCGGCGGGCCTTATGTGGGCCTTTTCGCCACTCAGTCGAAGTTCATCCGCCAGATGCCGGGCCGCCTCTGCGGCGAGACGGTGGATGCGGACGGCAACCGCGGCTTCGTGCTCACGCTCTCGACCCGCGAGCAGCATATCCGCCGCGACAAGGCGACCTCGAATATCTGTACGAATTCAGGTCTTTGCGCGTTGGCCTTCACCATCCACATGACCCTGCTCGGCGAGGCGGGCTTGAAGCGGCTTGCCCGCGTCAATCATGTGAATGCGATCAAGCTCGCGGACCAGCTTGCGGGTGTGAAAGGCGTCGAGGTCCTCAACAAGGCGTTCTTCAACGAGTTCACCGTGAGGCTCGCGAAGCCCGCGGCGGAAGTGGTCGAGCGTCTCACCGAGAAGGGCGTGCTCGCAGGCGTGCCCGTGTCGCGCCTGCTGCCTGGAGCCGGCCTGGACGACCTGCTGCTCGTGGCCTCCACCGAAGTGAACACCGATGATGACCGCGCGGCCTTGTGTGCCGCCTTGAAGGAGGTTCTGTGATGTTGAACCGCCAGGGACGTCCCTCTTCCGCCGGCGAGGCCGGCACCAACGCGCATCCGACCTTCACCGGCAACAAGGCGCTGGCGCAGATCGAGCCGCTGCTCTTCGAGATCGGCCGCTATGACACGACCGGCGTCGACATCGACGAGCCGGAGGATTTCGAGCCGCGCCTCGGCGGGCTGGAGCGCAAGGACGCCATCGGCCTCCCGGGCCTCTCCGAGCCCGAGACCATGCGCCATTACGTGCGCCTGTCCCAGATGAACTACGGCATCGACACGGGCCTCTTCCCGCTCGGCTCCTGCACGATGAAGCACAATGCGCGCCTCAACGAGCGCATGGCCCGCCTGCCTGGCTTCTCGGACGTGCATCCGCTGCAGCCGGTTTCCACCGTCCAGGGTGCGCTCGAACTCATGAACGAGCTCGGCCGCTATCTCGTCACGCTCACCAACATGACGGCCGTGGCGCTCTCGCCGAAGGCGGGCGCGCATGGCGAATTGTGCGGCATGATGGCGATCAAGGCCGCCATCGAGGCGCGCGGCGAGGGCAAGACCCGCAACGTGGTGCTGGTGCCCGATTCGGCGCACGGCACCAATCCGGCCACCGCCGCCCTCATCGGCTTCGTGGTTAAGCCGGTTCCGGCCCGCGAGGACGGCTGGGTGCATGTGGAGGACGTGAAGGAGCGTCTCGGCCCCGACGTCGCCGCGATCATGCTCACGAACCCCAACACCTGCGGCCTCTTCGAGCCGCAAGTGGTGGAGATCGCGAAGGCGATCCACGATGCGGGCGCCTATTTCTACTGCGACGGCGCGAACTTCAACGCCATCGTGGGCAAGGCCAAGCCCGGAGATCTCGGCGTCGACGCCATGCACATCAATCTGCACAAGACTTTCTCGACGCCTCACGGCGGCGGCGGCCCAGGATCCGGCCCGGTGGTGCTCTCCGAGCGCCTCGCGCCTTACGCGCCGGTGCCGTTCGTGCGTGCCGGCAAGGACGGCTTCGAACTGGTGGAGCAGGCCTCCGACGCGTCTGAAAAGCCGTTCGGCCGCATGACCGCTTTCCACGGGCAGATGGGCATGTATGTGCGCGCTCTGTCCTACATGCTCTCGCATGGTTCGGACGGCATGAAACAGGCATCGGAAGATGCGGTGCTCAACGCCAACTACATCCGGGCCGGTCTCTCCGACCTGATGTCGCTGCCCTTCGGCAACAAGCCGTGCATGCACGAGGTGCTGTTCGACGATGCCTGGCTCAAGGACACGGGCGTCACCACGCTCGATGTGGCGAAGGCCATGATCGACGAGGGCTACCATCCGATGACCATGTACTTCCCGCTGGTGGTGCATGGCGCGATGCTGATCGAACCGACGGAGTCGGAATCGAAGTCGTCCCTCGATCTCTTCATCGCGACTCTTCGCGATCTCGCGATGGCTGCGAAGAACGGCGACAAGGAACGCTTCACCGGCGCGCCCTATCACGCGCCGCGCCGCCGCCTCGACGAGACCAGGGCCGCCCGCAACCCGGTCCTCAGATGGACGCCGCCTGCGCCCGTGGCCGAGGCTGCGGAGTAAGGCTTCTCAAAGCTCAAACGCCCGGCCATGCGCCGGGCGTCCGTCTCTCGGCATGGCCGCGCTCGTGCCGGCCGTCTCGCTTCCGAGGAGCGCAGCGCTCGTCGGATCCGAATCACCGGCACGAGGCCGGTGATGGCGAGGACGGCGTGATTCCGGATCCGCTGCGCGCCATCCGGGATGGTGCTGCGATTATCCGAATGCCTGCACCGCCGCAGGCAGATCTGCCATCCGCGAAATCGTGACGGGTGCCCCCGCCTGCCGAAGCCACTCGGCGTGGTCCGGCCCGCAATGCCCCCCACCGGTGAAGCCGATGACGCGCATGCCTGCGGATGACGCAGCCTGAACGCCCGCAGGGGAATCCTCGATGACGAGGCACTCGTCGGGGTGCGCTCCCATCTGCTCGGCGGCGAAGAGAAACAGGTCCGGTGCAGGCTTTCCGCGTGCGACCTGCGTGGCGCTGAAGACGTTCTCGAAGAGATCGGCGAGATTCGTCACCCGCAGGGAGAGAGCGATTCTCTCCGGCACGGAGGAAGAGGCGACGCAGCGTGGATAGGGCAGGGATCGGATGGCCTCGCTCACTGCCGCAATCGGTTTCAGGTCCGTCTCGAAACGCGCGAAGAGGGCGCCGTTGATCCGCTCGGCGAAGTCGGCCGGTAACGCACAGCCGTGCTCCGCCTCGATGCGGGCGATCATGTCCCTCATGCTCTTGCCCACGAATTGGCGCGCGACCTCGTCCGCCGTATAGGGCAGGCCGAGAGCGGTCAGGACCTCCGCGTCGACCTGACAGGCGAGAGGTTCTGAATCGACCAGGACGCCGTCGCAGTCGAAGATGAGCAGCATCGGATTCTCCAGCAAAAAAGGCCGCCAATGGAGGGCGGCCTTTGAAATCATTCGTAACGGCGAGAGGCTTATTGCAGCTTCGTGCGCACGTCGTTCAGGCCCTGCGTCACCAGGGAGGTCGCGGTGCCGCCGGTGATCTCCTGGCGCAGGATGCGCTCTGAGGCCTTGATGGCGGCGTCGATGGCGGCGGCGCGAACCTCGGCGGAGGCCTGGGCTTCGGCCTGCGCAATCTTCGCCTCGGCGGAAGCGGTGCGACGCTTCACGAAATCGGCCATCTTTTCCTGAGCCTCGTTCGCCAGGCGCTCGGCCTCTTCCTTGGCTGCGGAGACGATGTCGGCGGCTTCGCGCTCGGCCGCTGCGCGCTTGGCTTCGAACTCCTTCAGGAGATTCTCGGCGTCCTGGCGCAGGCGCTTGGCTTCCGCGAGCTCGTCGGCGATGCGCTTGCCGCGGGAATCAAGCTGATTCATGACGGTGCCGGGAACGCCGTAATAGTAAAGCAGCCCGATGAAGATGAACAAGGCGACGGCGACCCAGAAGGTCGGATTGGCCAGAAGCGCAGACATGGGGCTCTCCTTACGCCTTAGCTTGATCGAGTGCGGCGTCGACAACCTGCGGGGCAGGGACCTTACCGGTGAGCCGTTCGACGATCGCCGTCGCCGTTTCGGCGGCAATGCCGCGAACATGGCTCATGGCTTCCGTCTTCTTGGCCGCGATGGCGGCTTCGGATTCGGCCAGACGCTTGTTGAGATCCGCCTCCAGAGCCTTGCGCTTGGCATCGCTTTCAGCGGCGAGCTTGGCGCGGGTTTCCTGGGCGAGAGCCTGAGCGCGGCCTTTGGCCTCGGCCAGAGCCTTCTCGTAGGCGGTGCCGGCCTCTTCCGCGCGGGTCTTCATGGCGGCGGCCTCGTCGAGATCCTTCGCAATCAGCATGCGGCGGTTCTCGATGATGCCGGAAAGACGCGGCAGAACGAGCCTCGAGAGAAGGGTGTAGAGCAGCGCGAAGGTGATCGCGAGCCAGATGATCTGACCTGCGAAGGTTTCCGTCGCGAAGGGCGGGAAGGTCGCATCTGCGGCATGGGCGCCGCCTTGTGCTTCCGTACCGGCCTGGGTGGTCTGAGCCTGAGCCATGGATATGGTCCTGGAATGTGGAAATGACGGCGGATCTGCCGCCGTCACTGTCTCAAGCAAGACGCGACGTTGAGCGCCTTGCTCTCCCGATCACCATAAAATGGATTAGGTGAACAGCAGGAGGAGGGCGACGACGAGGCAGAAGATGCCGAGACCTTCCGCGAGCGCCGCACCGATGAACGCGCGAGCAAACTGGCTGTCGGCAGCCGAGGGGTTACGCAGAGCGCCCGAGAGGAAGTTGCCGAAGATGTTGCCGACGCCGAGAGCGGCGAGACCCATGCCGAAGCAGGCCAGGCCCGCGCCGAGGAACTTGAAAGCGATAGGATCCATCGTGTGATCTCCTAGGGGTGATGATCGGGAGAGGAGGGAAGGGACGACGCCGAGCCTTAGTGTCCCGGATGCAAGGCGTCGTTGAGGTAGATGCAGGTCAACACCGTGAAGACGTAGGCCTGCAGGGCGGCGACGAGGAACTCGAGCGCCGTAAGACCAACCGCCATGAGAAGCGGAAGAGGGGTGAGAAGTGCGACGCCGATGCCGGCGGTGCCAAGCGACACGACGAAGCCGCCGAAGACCTTGAGGGCGATGTGCCCGGCCAGCATGTTCGCGAAAAGACGCAGGGAAAGGGAGATCGGACGAGACAGGAAGGAAATGATCTCGATCACGGTGATGAACGGCAGAAGCCATCCCGGCACACCCGAAGGCGTGAAGAGGTGCAGGAAGTGAAGGCCGTGGGCGACGAAGCCGTAGATGATGACGGTGCCGATGACCAGAAGGGCAAGGGCGAAGGTCACGACGATCTGGCTGGTGACCGTAAAGAAGCCCGGGATCATGCCCAGCAGATTCGCCGTAAGCACGAACATGAAGAGGGAGAACACGAAGGGGAAGAACTTCATGCCTTCCCGGCCCGTCGTATCGGTCAACGTGTTCGCCACGAAGTCATGCAGGATCTCGGCGACCGATTGGGCGCGGCCGGGGACGAGAGCCTTCCTGCGGGTGGCATAGAGCAATCCACCGACGATGACGGCGGCAGCGCCGATCATGAACAGAGATGAATTGGTGAAATTGATGACCGGAATGATGGGCTTGACCTGGAATTGCTCGATCGGGCTCGCCATGATCCGCTCTCAAATCCTGCTGTTGCGCTGCTGTTCAATAAAGATACCGAAGCCGAGACTTCTCACTTTTTGTCGTCATGCCGGGCCGGCTTGACCGTGCCTGCAGCTCGAAGAAGGTTGAGCATGCCGGCGCAGAAGCCGAGGATGAGACAAATTATGAGACCCCAAGGCGAAACGCCGAACAGGCGGTCGACGAGCCAACCCACAACGCCGCCGGCGATGACCCCTGAAACGAATTCGGCCGAGTACCTGAAGGCCTGACCGATTGCATTGGGATCCGACTTTGGACGTTCACGAGGTTCGTCCTCAGCTCGCTGCACGGATGCTTTGGAGATCCGGGCATCGAGAGATTTCAACCTCGACGATAGGTCGGCGTCATCGGTACCGTTCGGTTTCCGCTCATTTTCGTCGCTCCGCTTGGTAGGGTCCGCCATTGCGATCTCCTGAAAAGCGTTGCGGGAAAATGCTCAGGAAGCCTGGCCCCGAAAGCCGGGCGCAACATATGGGCGGGGGTCCCCCCTGTCAAGGACCGTCTCAAAACATCTAAGCGCTTGATATATTTGGTATAAGGCCGTTTTCGCCGAAGCTCGGCCCGAAAGCACACACCTTTTTGAGGCTGAACGAAGGCAGGCCTGAAAGCCTTAGGCTACCTCAAGAATGCGTTCGGCGTTCTGGAGGTCGACCGACACGAGCTGCGACACGCCCCGTTCGGCCATGGTGACGCCGAAGAGGCGGTCCATGCGGGCCATGGTGATCGGGTTGTGAGTGATGACGACGAAACGTGTCTCTGTCTGCCTCGCCATCTCCTCGAGGAGATCGCAGTAACGCTCCACGTTCGCGTCATCGAGGGGCGCGTCCACTTCGTCCAGCACGCAGATCGGAGAGGGATTCGTGAGGAACACCGCGAAGATGAGCGCGGTGGCCGTGAGTGCCTGCTCGCCGCCCGAGAGGAGGGTCATGCTCTGAGGCTTCTTGCCCGGCGGGCGGGCGAGGATCTCGAGGCCCGCCTCCAGCGGGTCGTCCGAATCGACCAGGGTCAGCTCCGCCGTGCCGCCGCCGAAGAGGGTGGCGAAGAGGCGCTTGAAATGGGCGTTCACCACATCGAAGGCGGCGAGAAGGCGCTCGCGGCCCTCGCGGTTGAGGCTGCCGATGGCCTGGCGCAGGCGCTTGATGGCCTCGACGAGGTCGTCCCGCTCCGTGGCGATGCCGGTATACTTGGCTTCGAGCTCGGTCAATTCCTCGTCGGCGCGCAGGTTCACGGCACCCAGGCGCTCGCGGTCGGCCTTGAGGGAGTGGAGCTTCGATTCGATCTGGGCGTGGGAGGGAAGCTCGGTCACCTCCTTGAGACCCGCCATCTCGATGAGGCCGGCCGGGGTGGTTTCGAGATTCTCCGCGATGTTGCGGGTGATCTCGGCCAGACGCTGGACGGCGGCTTCGTGACGAGCCTGGGAGCCGGCGCGCGCCTCGCGGGCGGCGGCAAGCGCCTCGAGGGCGGCGCGGGCGGCGCGGTCCGTCTCGGCAAGGCTGGTTTCCGCATCGGCGAGGCGGTCGGCGGCTTCCTTGCGCCGGGCCTCCGCCTCCTCGACCTCGGCCATGAGGGCGCGGCGGCGCTGGAGATAAGTGTCGGGCGCTTCCAGCAGGCGCTGGTGCTCGTCCTGGGCGCGCTCCAGGCGCTCGCTCAAGTCCTCATGGGCCTTGGCGGCGCGGGCGGCGCGCTCGGTCCAGAGGCGGATATCGGCGGCGATCGAATCCTGGCGGCGGCGGCGAAGCTCGGCTTCGTGGATCAGGGATTGCAGGGCGGCACGGGCTTCGGAGGCGGCGGCCCGGCGCTCGGCGACGCGGATGCGTTCTTCGAGCAGCCTCCCTTCCAGATCCGGCGCAGGAGCCAGCTCCTGCAGCGCGCCTTCGGCATCCTGCACGCGCTCCAGGGCCTCCGCCTCGCTTTCCGAGAGGCGGGCGAGACCTTCCTGCAGGGCCGAGCGGCGCTGGCCGAGCTCGGCTTCCTTGCGTTCCGCGGCGGAGAGCCGGGTGCGGGCAGCGTCCAGGGACTGGCGGGCCCGGCGGGAGGCCTCGATGGCCTGCATCTCGCGAGAGGCGGCTTGGCGGACGGCTTCGAGCGCCGCCTCGGCCTGATGGCGCAGCTGCTCGGCTTGTTCCCGGGCCTCCGCGGCCTCGCGTTCCAGATCGCCGAGGCGATTCTTCTCGGCCAGCCGGCGGGCCGCAGGAGAGGGGGCTTCCGCCGCGGTGGTCAAGCCGTCCCAGCGCCACAGGTCGCCTTCCTGCGAGACGAGGCGCTGGCCGGGCTTCAGCTGGTTGCGCAGACGCAGGCCGTCGGCCTTGCTCACGACGCCGATCTGGCGGAGACGGCGCTGCAGCTCCACGGGAGCCCTGGCAAGATCGGCGAGCGAGCGGACCCCCACGGGCAGGGACGGGTCGTCGTCGCCGGTGCCGGTCATCTCCCAATGCGCGGGCGCCGAAGGGTTGGTCGACGCTTCGAGGTCGTCGCCGAGGGCCGCACCGAGGGCCGTCTCATAGCCCTTCTCGACAGTGATCTGGTCGAGGGCCGGAGGCCAGAGGTCGCCGGTGGCGGAGGTGACGAGCTTGGCGAGCGTCAGCGCCTCCGTTTCCAGGCGCTGGGCCTTGCGCTCCGCCTCGTTGAGGGGCTGGCGCAGGCGGTGTTCCGTTTCGCGGGCAGCGGCCAAGGCCTCGCGAGCCTCGCTCACGGCCTCTTCGGCACCCTGGGCGGCTTCCTCGGCGAGCGCCGTTTCCTCGCGCAGGTCGTCGATGGGCGGGCCGTCCTCGTGGGAGGCGGACAGGGCCTCGATCTCGCGCTCCAGACGCTCCTTCTCCGAGCGGAAGCGCGCGGCGCGCTCCATCTCCTCGCGCACGGAGCGCTCGAGGGCGGCACGGCGGGCATTGAGGTCCGAGGTCTGGGCCTGAAGGGCGCTCAGGCTCGCTTCGGCCTCCGCGAGGGCAGCTTCGGCCGCCTGGAGACGCTCCTCGTTCTCGGCGCGCGCGTCATCGGCTCCGTCGGTGGTCTGGGCGATCTCGGCGGCCTCGATCTGAAGCCGCTCGATGGTAGCCTCCGCGTCGGCGCGCTGGGCGGCCTCGCGGGCGATATCCCGGTTCAGGTCCCCGATATGGCGTTCCAGCTCGACCACGCGCTCCTTGGAGCGGCGTTCTTCCGATTCGAGCTCATTGCGGGCATGGGTCAGGCGCTGCAGGGCCGCGGCGGCTTCGGCCTCGGCCTGGCGCAGGGCGGGGAGGCCGTGGGCCGCAACCGCCTGGGCGGTGGCGGCGCGGGTCTGCTCCTCCGTCAGGTCGGCGACGGCCTTGAGGTCCTCGGCCACCTGTTTTTCGGCGGCGGCGGCCTGCTCCCGCGCATCGGCGTAGCTGATGGCGTAGAGCAGCGCTTCGAGGCGGCGGATCTCGGACGAAAGGTTCTTGTAGCGTGAAGCCTGGCGGCCCTGGCGCTTCAGGCTCTCGATCTGGCTTTCCAGCTCCCGGATCACGTCCTCGACGCGAACCAGGTTGTCCTCGGCGGCCTTGAGGCGCAGCTCCGCCTCGTGACGGCGGGCGTGAAGGCCCGCGATGCCCGCGGCATCTTCCAGGATTCGGCGGCGGGACTGGGGCTTGGCGGAGATGATCTCGCTGATCTGGCCCTGGCGGACCAGGGCGGGCGAGCGCGCACCCGTCGCGGCGTCCGCGAACAGGATCTGCACGTCGCGGGCGCGCACCTCCTTACCGTTCACCCGATAGGTGGAGCCTTCCTCGCGCTCGATCTTGCGCGAGATCTCAAGGATGTCCGCATCGTTGAAGGCGGCCGGGGCCGTGCGCTCGGCATTGTCGATGGTGAGCATCACCTCGGCCCAGTTGCGGGCCGGGCGATTGCCGGAGCCGGAGAAGATGACGTCGTCCATCCCCGTGGCGCGCATGTTCTTGTGGGAATTTTCTCCCATCACCCAGCGCAGGGCTTCCACGAGGTTGGACTTGCCGCAGCCGTTCGGCCCGACTACGCCGGTCAGACCCGGCTCGATCAGGAAGTCGGTCGGCTCGACGAAGGTCTTGAACCCGGCGATGCGAAGGCGCGTCAGCTTCATGGACGCGCCTTCCCGACCGGCCCCTGGAGGGCCGGTTTCAGGGGCTTACTCGCCCAGCAGAGGCTTGATGACCTTTTCAATCTCATCGATCGAGAGGCTTCCCGGATGGCGCTGACCATTGATGAAGAAAGTCGGGGTGGAGTCCACATTGAACTGCTCCATACCCCGGTTCTTCACCGAATTGACTGCGTCATAAAGTTTCTGGTCCTGGAGGCAAGCATCAAATTTTTCCTGTGAAAAACCTGCCTGCCTCATGAATTGGCGCAGGGCGTCCAGGGGCTTGTCCACAAAGGCCCAGTTCTTCTGCTGCTCGAAGAGCATGTCGGTGATCGGATAATATTTGTCGTTCCCGTCGCAGCGCGCGAGCATGAAACCGGCCGTGGCCAGGGGATCGAGGGGGAATTCGCGCAGGATGAAGCGGACCTTGCCCGTATCGACGTAGCGCTTCTTCAGCTCCGGCCAGGTGGTGGCGTGAAAATTGGCGCAGTGGGAGCAGGTGAGGGACGCGTACTCGATAATTGTCACCTTGGCGTTGTCCGGGCCCAAAGCCACGTCTCCGAGGGGGCCCTCGGCGGCGAGGTCCTGAACGGCCACGTTCTGCGCCAGGGCGGGGAAGCTCGTGGCGAGATAGGCGGTAACGGCTGCGGTCCCGAGAAGCTGAAGCGTCTGACGCCGGGTGATCATGTGGGGAGAACTCCTGAAGAGATGCTTCTTTGCGGTAAAATGAGACGTTGCCCAAGGCAAGCGCCGCCCATCTCACTCTTTCGTGCGTGAACCGGAGCTGACGATCGCCTTTCACGCTTTCACGATCGCTTGTTGCCTACGACCGCCTGGCCCAGTCGGTCGAGAGCGGCCTTGAGACCGTCCTCCGCGATGCCGTCGGTGGCGGTGTTGACCTTGGCCATCTCCGCAGGGGTGAGGGTAGGCGCCGGGGGCTTCTTCCTCTCAACCCGCCGCACGGGACCTTGTTTCAGCACGAGCTTTCCGATGCAGCGCCAGCCGTAATAGGTGTTCACCCGGTCGATGACCGTGGGAGCCATGTGCTGGAGCTCGAGCGCGAAGGCGCTTTCCACCCGCACCACGAGGGTCGCGGGCTCCGGGCGCGCCTCCGGATCCGCATGGGGGGGCTTTCGTTTCCACTCGATCTTGAGCGGCTGGGTGAAGGCGGCGAGCCTTTCGCCGACGATGTCGGGCCAGGCCATGATCACGTCGGAGGTCGCAAAGCCTTGCGCCGCCAGACTCGGGGAGAGACAGACGTCGAGAAACTCGGCAAGGGGGCGGGCCAAAGGCCTCGGTCGTCTCATGTTGAATGTCCAAAAGCCGCGTTGGAATATTCGGTGTAGATCGCTATTCCAAATCTCATGTTAACGCCCGCCCCGAGCGCGACCAAGCCCGACCCGCAGGACCTGCTTGCCTGGTACGACCGTCACCGGCGCGAACTGCCGTGGCGCGCCAGGGCCGGCGAGGCCGCCGACCCCTACCGGGTCTGGCTCTCGGAGATCATGCTGCAGCAAACCACGGTGGCGGCGGTCAAACCCTTCTATCTGAACTTTCTGGAGCGGTTCCCGACCGTGGAGGCCCTCGCCGAGGCCCCGACCGAATCGGTCATGCAGGCCTGGGCGGGGCTCGGCTACTATTCCCGCGCCCGCAATCTCCATTCCTGCGCCAAGGCTGTCGTGGACAAGCACGGAGGGCTCTTCCCCTCGACCGAGGCCGAGCTCCTGAAGCTCCCCGGTATCGGCGCCTATACGGCGGCAGCCGTGGCGGCCATCGCGTTCAACGAGAAGGCGGCTGCGGTGGACGGCAATGTGGAGCGGGTCATGTCCCGCGTCTTCGTGATCGAGGAGCCGCTGCCCAAGGCGAAGTCCCTCATCCGTTCCCTTACGGAAGAGCTCGTGCCCGCGGACAGGCCCGGCGATTTCGCTCAGGCTCTCATGGATCTCGGCGCCACGATCTGCACGCCCAAGCGCCCGGCCTGCGCGCTCTGCCCCTGGATGAGGCCGTGCCTGGCCCGCGCCGCGGGCCTTCAGGAGACGTTCCCGAGGAAGCAGAAGAAGGAGACCGGACCGTTGCGCAAGGGCGCGGCCTTCGTTGTGCTGCGCGCCGACGACACGATCCTTCTGCGCACCCGTCCTCCGACGGGTCTGCTCGGCGGCATGGCCGAGCCTCCGACGAGCGACTGGGAGCCGGATTACGAACCTGCCCGCGCCGTGCTCGATGCCCCCATCGAGGCGCGGTGGCAGCGGCTGCCCGGCACGGTGCGCCACGTGTTCACGCACTTTCCCCTGGAGCTGACGGTGCTCTTCGCGAAAGTGGCCAAAGGCACGCCCGCTCCGACCGACATGCGTTGGACCCCGCGTCTCAAGCTGCACGAAGAGGCGCTGCCGGGCGCCATGAAGAAGGTGCTGGCGCATGCCCTGGGCGATTTGCCGGGGGCGAAGACGAACCCGGGCAAGAATACTCCTGCAAAGGCCGGAAGCTGATCAGCCGCCCGCCAGCGCTTTGTGATTACGCTTGAACAAAGCCGCCAGCGCATTCGCCACGCGCGTCACGTTCGGGCGGCTTCGGCTGCGGCGGTGCATGACGAGGAAAACGTCCTCGATCAGGTCGCCCTCGGGCTTCATCACCTGGACGAGGTCGGGATCGCGGTCGCCGAGCCAGCAGGGGAGGAAGGCAGCGCCCAGACCCGCTTTCGCCGCTTGATACCGGATCGGCATGTCGCCGATGCGGGCGGCAATCGTGCGGCCCTGCGCGAACTCGGCGACATAGGCCGCCTGCCGGGACAGGGTCGGATCCTCCGGCGGGGCGATGACGGATGCCGGGTCCTCGGTGGTGGCATAGACGGCGAAGGCGATCTGCCCCACCTTTCGCGCCACGAGCTCGTCAGTGCCCTCGGGCAGGACGCGCATGCGAAGCGCGATATCGGCCTCACCCGAGGCGAGATCGAGCTTTCGGCGGGTGGGAATGTAGGCGATCTCCACGGGCTCGGCGGCCTTGTGCAGTTCTGCCGAATGCAGCGACAGGAACAGGGCGACCGAGGAGGTCGCGGTCACGCGCACGGGCGCATCCGGATCTGGCCGATGGGCCGAGGCCGTGCGCGCCACGATGCTTGCGGCCTCGCCCATGGGGGAGGCCGCCTCGAGGATAGCCCGGCCTGCCTCCGTCAGTTCGAGGTTGTTGGGGCCGCGCTGGAAAAGGTCGATCCCGAGCGTCTCCTCCAGCGCCCTGATGCGCCGGGCAACCGTCGGCTGGCTCTGCCCCAGGGCTTTCGCCGCGCCGTTCATCGATCCATGAGCCACCACGGCCAGGAAGATCCGCAGATCGTCCCAGGACGGTTCGCTGAAGGCGAGGTGAAAGGGATCGTGAGAAGGGTGAGCCATGGCAGTATGCTAAAACGTTGGGGCGGGGCACGCATAGGGGGATGGTCCGTGATCGGGGTGACCCCACCATCGCCTGACGAGGGTTTGCCCACAGCCCTTCAGCCGCGTGAGGGTGGTCTACACTTCTGACGAGGTCAGGGGCTTCACAAGCCGAAGGGCTTGGGCGAGAAACGCGCGAGATCACATTCATGAGCAGCGATCATGCGCGGTACTATTTCGTCCGGCGGTTTCGAGCTGGCCTATTCCGTCGAAGGGCAGGGCACGCCTGCCATCGTGATCGGCAGCGCGGTCTATTATCCGCGAACCTTCTCGCAGAACCTGAGGAGGTCGCTGCAGCTCGTCTTCGCCGATCATCGCGGTTTTGCGAAAACCTCGAAGGATCTGCAGCCATCCGACTACGGACTCGATGTGGTGCTCGACGACATCGACCTCGCCCGGCGTCATTTCGGGCACGAGAAGATGATCGTCATCGGCCATTCCGGCCATGGCTACATGGCGCTGGAATATGCCAAGCGCTATCCGCAGCACGTGTCCCACGTGGTGATGATCGGCACCGGGCCGAGCCACGGCGCGGCGCATCAGGAAGCCTCGGAACGGTACTGGCAGGAATCCGTCTGCCCGGAGCGCAAGGCGAAGCTCGCAGGCGATCTCGCGCGGCTTCCCGCCGAGATCGCGGCTGCACCCGAGAAGCGTTTCGTCACCTTCTGCATCCGCCTCGGCGCGAAGAGCTGGTACGATCACGGTTTTGATGCGGCAGCGCTCTGGGAAGGCGTGCATGTGAACATGCCTGTCTTCGATCACTTATGGGGCGAGACGTTCCGCGACCTTGATGTCCGGCAAGGGTTGGAGCGGCTCGACATCCCGGTTTTCCTCGCCCTCGGGCGCTACGATTATCTCGTCGCGCCCTATGCGACATGGGATGCCTATCGCGGCTGCTTCCGCGATCTCACGGTTCGCGTGTTCGAGAAGAGCGGGCACACGCCGCAACTCGAGGAGAGCGCGCTCTTCGATGCGGAGCTGCTTCAGTGGCTCGCCGCGCGGTGATCAGGCGCCCATTCCGTCTCACGCCCTCAAGACCGGTTGCGGTCTCGCCACACCGAGGGGGCCCGCAGAAAACGCGGCGCGCTCCGGCTTGCGGGCGGAGAACGACGCGCCTTCCGTCGGGCAGTGCCAGGGCAATGTGCCTTCCGGCAGGTGCCTGCCCAGGGCGTGGAGAGCGAGCATGGCGAGCATGACGACGGCGACGATGACGATCGCGACGGCCGAGGCCTGGCTCGCGAGACCCGCTTCTTCGAGATTGTAGAGCACGACGCCGATGGTCTCGGTTCCCGCCGACCAGAGCAGGGCCGACACCGTCAGCTCGCTGAAGGCGAGCAGGAACGCCATCAGGCCGCCGGCTGCCGCGGCCGGAAGAAGCGAGGGAAGGATGATGTCGGCGAGCCGGCGCGCAAGACCCGCGCCATCGAGCGATGCGGCCTCCTCCTGCGCCACGTCGACCTGCGCCATTCCGGCGAGCACGGGCTTGAGCACGACCGAAAGGAAGCGGGCGAGATAGGCGAAGACGATGATCGCCGGAGTCGCGTAGAGCGAGATGCCGATCAGCGGCAGCGGTTTCAGGAACAGGAGAATGCACGCGATGGCCAACACGATGCCGGGAAGGACGTAGGAGGTCTCGAGAAGAGCCGTCATGGGGATTCTCGCCGGTCCCGTCAGGCGCACCAGAGCATAGGCCATAGGGATCGACAGACAGGCCAGCAGGCACGCCGCACCCCCTGCATAGGCGAGCGAATTCAGGAAGGCGCGCATGGTCACGTCCTGTCGCGCCAGGACCTCGGCGAAATTGTCGAAGGTGATCGTCCCGAGGCTCAAGGGCATGCCGTAGGACGGCACGAGGGCGGCCGTCAGCAGGGACAGCATGGGCAGGACGAGAACGGCAGCGATGACGAAGACCACGAAAATCTCGGCGGCCGCGCGAGCCCGGTCAAGATGCCAGAATGGCAGCATGGGAGCATCGTCTTCCAGAAGCACGCCGCCGCGGCGGGCGATGATCTGGCTGGCCGCCACGCAGACGATGGCGATGGCCGCGACGCAAAGGCCGAGCGTCGCCACGTCGCCGAGAATGCCGGTGCCGAAACTCGACAGGCGGCGATAGATGAGGACAGGCAGCGTGAGGTAATTCACCGGCGCGCCGAGCAGGGCCGGAATGCCGAAATTGCCGATACCCGCCACGAAGGCGAGCAGGCCCGCGCTCATGAGGTGGGGACGCAGCAGCGGCATCACGTGGTCGGTGACGATGCGCAGGGGCCGTGCGCCGTCCACGCGCGCGGCTTCGATCACGGTGAGCGGTATGCGCTTGAGGCCCGCGCTCACCACCACATAGACGAGCGGCGCGTGATGCAGCCCCAGCACGAGAATGATCCCGTCGCGCCCGAGCATCGGGTTCGCGCTGCCCGCTCCGGGCGCGAGGCCCAGGCTGTTCAGGATCGGAGATGCCGGACCGGCGAGATGGAGAAAGGCAAGCGCGATGACCTGTGGCGAGATCATCACCGACAGGACGAAGAGGAACGACGCGAGATGGCGTCCGCGCATGTCGGTGACGCCAAGGACCAGCGCCATCGCCGTGCCGAGCGGAACCGCCAGCAGGGTGGAGAAAAAGGCGGTCTCCAGCGTCGCCTGCGCGGCCCGGAGGGCCGACCGGCCGGCGAGGGCGGCGAGCGCCTTTCCGGGATCGAAGGTCCCCCCTGGAGCCATGGCCATCAGGAGAAGCCGCAGGGCCGGCAGAACTTCGAAAGCGAGCACGATCAACGCGACGAGAGCAAGGAGGCTGACGCCTCCTCGCTCCAGGAAAGACTTGGCGTGCGTCCGATTTTTCACTGGCCGAAGATGTCGGCGAAGGCCGCCTTGTTCGCGGTTTCGTCGGCCAAGGCCTTTGCGGCATCGAAGCTCATGACCTTGATCTGCTCGCGCGGCGGATAGCCGGCGGGCAGCGGGACGGCGGGGTGCGCGGCGATGTATCCCTGCTTCAACGCCAGTTCCTGGCCTTCCTTCGAGATCAGGAAATCGACGAAGGCACGGGCAGCTTCGGGATTCTTCGTGGTCTTGAGGATGGCGACCGGCTCTGACACGGCCGAGACGCCTTCCTTCGGGAACACGAACTCGATCGGAGCACCCTTCGCCTTCTCGCGAATCGGCATGTAGTCGACGATGACGCCATAGAGCTTCTGACCGCCCGCGACCTGCTTCAGCACGTCGCCATTGCCGCCGCCGGCCACGGCATCGTTGTCCTTCAGGTCCTCGTAATACCTCCAGCCGCCTTCGAGGTTGCCGGTCAGGGCGGCGGCATGGATGAGGGCCGCGCCCGACGTCAGCGGGCTCGGCATGACGAGCTGTCCCTTGACCTCAGGCCGCGTGAGGTCGAGCCAGGAGGTTGGCTTGAAGGCCGCCTTTGCGTTGTAGGCGATCCCGGTGGTGATCAGCTTCGTGGCGAACCAGAATTTCTGCGGATCGTGGGTGCCAGCGGCGTAGGCCGAGATGTCCGCTTTCTCGTGCGCGAGCAGCCGGTCGTCCTTCTTGAGGCCTTCCATCGTGACGCTGTCGGCGATCAGCAGCACGTCGGCCCGGGGCTGTCCGGCCTCGAATTCGGCGCTCAGCTTGGCGAGGATCTTCGGAGTGCCGTCGCGGACGAACGTGACGTTGACCTCGGGATATTTTGCCTTGAAGGCGTCGATGGTCTGCTGTGCGTCCGTGTTGGGCTGGCTCGTATAGAGCACCAGGTCTCCGGAAATTCCCTGGGCCTGGGCGAAGGCCGGCACGAGGGCAGCGAGCAGAGGAAGTATGCGCTTGATGAGCACGGGCAGGTCCTGTCTTTCGTTCGATCTATCCCGCGCTAGCGGTCTTGGATGACGTCTCTGTGACGAAAGGCTAGGGCGTGAAGCGGAAAGGGCCAGCACCGGGCTGGCCCCTTCGCGAATTCGGGAGGCGAGCTTTCTCCTATGCAGCGAGTTCCGCCCGCACCTTGGCGCGGAACTCGTCGATGCAGACGAGCTTTCCCCCGCGTTCCACATGCCAGAAGGTCCAGCCGTTGCAGGAGGGAAAGCCCTGGGTCAGCGCGCCGATCTTGTGGATCGAGCCGATGATGGGACCGAGAGCGAGCGTGCCGTCGGCCCGCACCACGGCCTTGTGACGGCGGCGTTCGTCCACCAGCGTCTCACCCGCCTTCACATGGCCGCCCTCGATGAGCGACAGGAACGGAACGCGCACTTCGGCGCGCTTCTCCGGCGGGGCCGCGACCGACACGTCGTCGAGCGGGACGACCGCGTCGATGCGCTTGCGCGCGGCCTTCGCATAGGTCGCATCGCGCTCGAGGCCGATGAAGTTGCGCCCGAGCATCTTCGCGACCGCGCCGGTGGTGCCGGAGCCGAAGAAGGGATCGAGCACAACGTCGCCCGGGTTGGACGAGGAGAGCAGCACGCGGGCGAGGAGTGCCTCCGGCTTCTGCGTCGGGTGCACCTTGCGGCCGTTCTCGTCCTTCAGGCGCTCGTCGCCGGTGCAGAGCGGGATGAACCAGTCCGAGCGCATCTGCACGTCTTCGTTGCCGGCTTTGAGCGCATCGTAATGGAAGGTGTAGCCCTTCGAATCCGCGCTCTTCGAGGCCCAGATCATGGTCTCGTGCGCGTTGGTGAAGCGGCGGCCCTTGAAGTTCGGCATCGGGTTGGCCTTGCGCCACACGATGTCGTTGAGGATCCAGAAATCGAGATCCTGCAAGGCTGAGCCCACGCGGAAGATGTTGTGATAGGAGCCGATCACCCACAAGGTCGCGTTCTTCTTCATGACGCGGCGCACGGCGGAGAGCCAGGCGCGGGTGAAGGCGTCGTATTCGGCGAAACTCGCGAACTTGTCCCAGTCGTCGTCGACCGCATCGACGAGACTCTGATCCGGACGCGTGAGCGCCTGTTCGAGCTGGAGATTGTAGGGCGGATCCGCGAAGACCACGTCTACGCTCTCGGGAGGAAGCTTCTCGAGATTGGCGATGCAGTCGCCGAGAAGGATCTCGTTGAGAGGAAGAGACTTCGGCAAGACGGAGAGGGAGGCTTTACGCCCCGTCCGAGGAGCCGGCGCAGACCGCCCGGTACGCGAGACACTGATCCGGGAGGCGGCGCCGGCAGCCCCGGTACGCAAGGTACCCATGGGTGATCACCGGTTACGCAACTGACACTCAGGATCATCGGCCGTTAGGGTAAAGATCAGGTTTCCAGGGAGAAAAAAATGCGTCTTATTTTGGGTCGGCAAATCTTGCCTACATATTGAAAATATTGATCTTTTCAGGTTAACGAGCGTTAGGTTTGGTTACAGGTCCAGTAACCCTTGGCGAAGAGGCGCAAAACTCAGGCGATGAAAGGGGCACGGACCGTCGCTGGCCAGGACCTGGAGATGCGTCTTCGTGCTGTAGCCCGCATTGCTCGCGAATCCATAGGCCGGATAAACCTCGGCGAGGCGCGCCATCATGCGGTCGCGCACCACTTTCGCCACGATGGACGCGGCAGCGATCGACGCGATGCTCGAATCGCCCTTGACGATCGCTTCGGTCGCGCAGGGCAGTCGCGGCGGGTCGTTGCCGTCGACGAAGGCGAGATCCGGCGTGCAGGGAAGCGCCGCGAGCGCCCGGCACATGGCCTGCAACGAGGCCTGCCGGATATTGATGGTGTCGATCTCCGCATGGGACACGGATGCGATGCCCACCTTCGCGGTCGCGAGAATCTCGGCAAACAGCGCCTCGCGTTTCTGCGCGGACAGCGCCTTCGAATCCGCAAGGCCCTGCGGGACATTGTCCTGATCGAGCACCACCGCCGCCGACACGACGGGCCCTGCGAGCGGCCCGCGCCCGACCTCGTCGAGGCCCGCGATGCAGGTGTAGCCCGCCGCGCGGGCGGCACGCTCGCGGTCGAGGCCGAGGCCGGGTTTTCTGGAAAGGCGAATCGGTGCGGTCATGGGGTGGGATCAAAGCGGCGGGAGGCAGCTTTGTCATCCGCGCTTTATGCCGCCGGTGTGAATGCTCTTTTGCGTCATTCCCGGACGTGTTCCAGGAAACCACCCTGTGCCGGGCATGCCGAAGGAGCCCTTGAAGCGACTTCTAGAACAGCGACAGCTGCCCCGTCTCCTTGATCGGAGCCTTGAACAGGTCCTTGCGCAGGGAGAGATTCCGCTTGTTCAGGCCCAGCCGCTCGGCGGCGGTCTCGAAGCGACGGCCGATCATCCAGGCATAGGGGCCGACACCCGATTGACGCGTGCTCCAGTCGGAATCGTAATCCTTGCCGCCGCGGGCCTCCTGCAGCAGGGAGAACACGTGCTTGAGCTTGTCCGGGTAATGCTCGACAAGCCAGTCGCGCATCAGGTCCTTCAGGTCGTGCGGCAGGCGAAGCAGCACGTATCCGGCCTCCTGCGCGCCGGCCTGCTGCGAGGCCTTCAGAATCGCCTCGATTTCATGGTCGTTGATGGCCGGGATGATCGGGGCCACCAGCACGGTCACAGGAATGCCGGCCTCCGCGAGCCGGCGCACGGTCTCGAGGCGCTTGGCGGGTGTGGCCGCACGCGGCTCCATCCTGCGGGCGAGCTTCGGGTCCAGCGTCGTGATCGAGACCGCCACCTTGGCGAGCCGCCTGTCGGCCATCTGGCTCAGGATGTCGATGTCGCGCGTGACGAGCGCCGATTTCGTCACGATGCCGACCGGGTGATTGGCGCGGTTGAGCACCTCCAGGATCGAGCGCGTGATGCGGAACTTCCGCTCCACCGGCTGATACGGGTCCGTATTGGCGCCGAGCGCAATCGTGGTGGGCTGATAATTCGGGACGCGCAGCTCCTTCTCCAGGAGTTCGGCGGCATTGGGCTTGGCGAAGATCTTGGTCTCGAAGTCGAGGCCCGAGGACAGGCCCTGATAGGCGTGCGTGGGCCGTGCGAAGCAATAGGAGCAGCCGTGCTCGCAGCCGCGATAGGGGTTGATCGACTTCTCGAAGAGGATGTCTGGCGAATCGTTCCTGGTGATGATCGTGCGCGGCTTCTCGACGATCACCTCGGTCGGGAGGGGCGGGAGCTCCTCCTCGATGTCCCAGCCGTCGTCGAAGCCCTCGCGCCGTGCAGGCTCGTAGCGCCCGGTGGGGTTCGACGCCGCGCCCCGGCCCCGGCGGCGGTCCATCTCGACCCGGTAGGCCGGATCGTCCATGCGCCGCCGGGCCGCCTCGGCCGCCTCGATCGGGGAGCGCGTCGCGGGCCTCGAAAGGGCAGGGTGGTTCTTGGGACGGGCGGACATGGCGGCCTCAAGCGAATCTGTCGGAGAGAACGGAATAAGAACAGAACAAACGCGGAACAAAATCAAGGGGCCATGCGATCTTTCGGGCGACGGCCTGGAACGGACGGGCTATAAGGGGCTCATGATCACCGTTATCGTCCGTGTCACCCATGGGCCGGAGGCCCTGGCCGCCACCTTGAGCGCCCTTGTGCCCGCCGTCGCGGCAGGGCTCGTCGGCGATGCCGTCATTCTGTCCCGCCGACAGGATGAGACCTTGGCGAAGGTGGCCGATGCGGTCGGGGCCAGCCTGATCGTGGCGGAGGATATTTCCTGGGCGGAGGGAGCCCGCGCGGCGCGGCGCAACTGGCTGCTCTGCCTCGACGACGGCGATATTCCCCAGGAGGATTGGATCCGGGTCCTCGACCGCTTCGTGGCCCTGGCACCACCCGAGCGGGGGCTTGCCCGGCTTCGCCGTCCCGGCACCGGCTTGGCCGGATATCTACGTCGCGCCCTGGCGCGCTCGTCCGTCCGCGCAGGCGATCTCGTGCATCGACGGGTGCTGCTCAAGGAGGTGAAAGCCCGCACGCCGGTGCGCTTGTCGGCGCGAATCGAGCGCGACCCGGTCTTCGGCTGATTTAGCCTTTCAGCTTTCCGCGCTTCAGGTGCTCGTCGAGGCGGGGCATGATCTCGACGAAATTGCAGGGGCGGTAGCGGTAGTCGAGCTGGGTGACGAGAATTCCGTCCCACGCATCCTTGCAGGCACCGGGCGAGCCAGGCAGCACGAAGATGAAGGTGGCGTTCGCCACGCCCGCCGTCGCGCGCGATTGAATGGTCGATGTTCCGATCTTGTCATAGGAAATGCGGTGGAACACGGCGGAAAAGCCGTCCATGCGCTTCTCGAACAGGGGCTCGATGGCCTCGGGCGTGACGTCCCGGCCGGTGAAGCCCGTGCCGCCGGTGGTGATGATCACGTCGATGGCGGGATCGGCGATCCAGCCCTTCACCTTTTCGCGGATGGCCTCGACGTCGTCGGGCACGACGGCCCGATCCCCGAGCCTGTGGCCGGCTCTCGTGATGCGCTCGGCGAGCGTCGCTCCCGATTTGTCCTCATCGAGCGAGCGCGTGTCCGACACGGTGAGCACCGCGATGGCCAAAGGAACGAAGGCGAGCGTTTCGTCGATACCGGGCATGGTGTAAACCTGCGAAGGGCAGTCCCCTTTCGTCATACCCGGCCTTGTACCGGGTATCCACGCCTTCTTTCACGATACGCTCCAAAGACGTGGATGGCCCGGTCGAATCCGGCAACGCGACGGGACGATGCACTTACAGCCTCGCCGCCCTGAACGTATCGCAGGCCTGCACGGAGCCGCTCTTCAAGCCTGACGTGAGCCAGCGCACGCGCTGTTCCGAGGAGCCGTGGGTGAAGGAATCGGGCACCACGCGGCCCTGAGTTTGTTTCTGCAGCCGGTCGTCGCCGATGGCCTCCGCCGCGCGGATCGCTTCCTCGATATCGCCCTGCTCGAGCGACTGCCAGCGCTGGTTGGAATGGTGCGCCCACACGCCCGCCAGACAATCGGCCATCAGCTCGACCCGGACGGAGAGCTGATTGGCTTCCGTGCGGCTCACTTCGCGCTGACGCTCCTGAACGCGCGGGAGAATGCCGAGAAGGTTCTCGACATGGTGACCGACCTCGTGCGCGAGCACATAGGCATAGGCGAAGTCGCCGCCCGCGCGGAAGCGGCGCTGCATCTCCTCGAAGAAGGAGAGGTCGATATAGACGGTCTGGTCGAGGGGGCAGTAGAACGGACCCATGGCCGATTGCGCGCCGCCGCAGCCCGATCGCGTCGCGCCGGAGAACAGCACGAGCTTCGGTTCCCGGTATTGCCGGTTCGCCTGCTGGGGCAGAACGGTCTTCCAGACGTCTTCCGTGTTGCCGAGGATCGCGGCGGCGAAGCGCCCGGCCTCGTCCTGCGGCGTGCCCTGACGGCCCTGTTGCTGCTGGTATCCCGAGCCGCCGCCCGCAATCATCTCGGCGCCGCCGATCAGAAGGCGCGGATCGATGCCGAGAGCCCAGCCTACGAGACCCAGGATCACGATGGTGCCGATCCCCAGCCCGCCGCCTCCGACCATGCCCATGCCGCGGCGGTCTTCCACATTGGACGAGGTTCGAAAGTTGTCCCAGCGCATGTTTCACCTACGAGCCGCAGCACGATTTGCCGCACGAGCTTAAGGCATGAATGTATGAACGGGTTCCGAACGCCCTCGGGCGAGGGTTATTCCTTCGCGTCGAGCGCCCGCCGCAAGGTCATGAAGTCCCGCCAGCCGAGGCGTTTCTGCAGGGGTTGGCGCAGCAGATAGGCCGGGTGCAGGGTCGGCAGCGCGCGGATCTCCCGCCCGTCCTCGGTCTTGTAGGTGAACCAGCGTCCGCGGGTGCGCAGGATTCCGTCCTTCAGGCCGAGCAGGTTCTGGGCCGCGGGGCCGCCCAGGCACAGCAGGAATTCGGGAGCGGCCAGCTCGATCTGCCGCGCGATGAACGGCTTGCAGATCGCGATCTCCTGTGGGGTCGGCGTGCGGTTGCCCGGCGGGCGCCACGGCACGATATTGGCCACATAGACTTGGCTACGGTCGAGGCCGATGGTGGCGAGCATCCGGTCGAGCAGTTGACCCGAGCGACCCATGAAGGGTTTGCCGATCCGGTCCTCGTCCGCGCCGGGCGCTTCGCCCACCAGCATCACACGGCCTTCCGGATTGCCGTCCGCGAAGGCCAGGTTCTTGGCGGAAAACTTCAGGGCGCAGCCTTCGAAGGCTGCGAGGATCGCCTCCAGCTCCTCCAGGGTCCGGGCATGACGCGCCTGCTCGCGGGCAAGGCTCGCCACCTCGTCGGGCGCCCCGGCAGCGGTCTTGGGAAGCGCACGGGGAGGGGGCGGCGGATTCCGGGAATCGGCGGAGGCGACTGTCCGCTCGGGGACCGGGCCTGCGCCGCGGGCGGGTTCGGGTTTCGGCTCCGCGAAACGATTGTGAGGGGTCTCGTCGAGGGCAAGATCAACCCCCGCCTCGACATGGAAGTCGAGGAGCGCCTTCAAAGCATCGCGGTCGGAGGGGAGATCCTGCATGACTTGTATGTAAGCCTCCCGGAAGAGAGCGACAACTCGGGATGTTCTTCTCCAGCCCACTTAATCGCCCTGTTTTCATTGTTCTGTCTCTTGAGGCATTCTCTGGGACACGGCTGTCCGCGTAAGATGCCCAGGTCATCGGCTCTCGGCATAACCTTATGCTGAAAGGGAACTTTCCGCTTCCGGCCAATGAAGCTAGGACAGTTCCAAAGAAGGCTGCCCTTGAGAGGCCGCTAGATTGTTCATATGTAAACGATCTGGCGGCGCTTCGAAGTCGCGTACAGGAGAACACGCATGACCGATTTTCCGGCCCGTGAATCGATGGAGTTTGACGTCGTCATCGTGGGCGCCGGCCCGGCGGGCCTGGCCACCGCCATCCGGCTCAAGCAGCAGGCGATGGACACGGGCGCGGATATCTCCGTCGTGGTGGTGGAGAAGGGCTCCGAGGTGGGGGCTCACATTCTCTCCGGCGCGGTGATCGATCCGATCGGCCTCGACGGCCTCCTGCCCGACTGGCGCAGCGATCCCGACCGCCCGCTCACCACCCAGGTCACTGCCGACGAGTTCATGTATCTGGGCCATGCCGGCGGCATCCGCCTGCCGAACGTGTTCATGCCCAAGCTCATGAACAACCACGGCAACTTCGTCGGCTCGCTCGGCAACGTCGCCCGCTATCTCGGCCGCAAGGCGGAGGAGCTGGGCGTGGAGATCTATCCCGGCTTCCCGGCCTCCGAGGTGCTGGTCGAGGACGGCAAGGTGGTGGGCGTGGCCACCGGTGACATGGGCATCGGCCGCAACGGCGAGCCCAACGCCAACTTCACCCGCGGCATGGAGCTGCGTGCCAAGTACACCATCTTGGGCGAGGGGGCGCGCGGCTCGCTGACCAAGCAGATGGTGGAGCGCTTCGGCCTCAACGAAGGCCGCGACCACCAGAAATACGGCATCGGCATCAAGGAGCTCTGGCAGGTGAAGCCGGACAAGTTCCGGCCGGGGCTGGTGCGCCACTCCATGGGCTGGCCCTTGCCCAACAACGCGGGCGGCGGCTCCTGGCTCTACCACTTCGACGACCATCTCGTGTCGGTCGGCTTCGTGGTCCACCTCAACTACAAGAACCCGACGCTCTCGCCCTTCGACGAGTTCCAGCGCTTCAAGACGCACCCGATGGTGCGCGACGTGTTCGAGGGGGGCAAGCGCATCGGCTACGGCGCGCGCGCCATCATGGAGGGCGGCTGGCAGTCGGTGCCGCGGCTTTCCTTCCCGGGCGGCTGCCTGGTGGGCGACTCGGCCGGCTTCGTGAACGTGCCGCGCATCAAGGGCAGCCACAACGCGATCCTCTCAGGCATGCTGTGCGCCGAGCATGTGTTCGCGGCGCTGCAGGCGGGGCGGGCCCACGACGAGGTGGCGTCCTACGAGGAGGCCTGGCGCGGCTCGCCGATCGGCTACGATCTGAAGCGGGTGCGCAACGTCAAGCCGCTCTGGTCGAAATACGGCACGGCGGCCGGGGTTGCGCTGGGCGGACTCGACATGTGGCTGACGGAGATCTTTGGCTGGTCGCCGTTCGGCACGATGAAGCACGGCAAGCCGGATCACGAATGCCTGCTGCCGCTCTCGGCGGTGAAGCCGATCCGGTACGAGAAGCCCGACGGGGTGCTGACCTTCGACAAGCTGTCTTCGGTGTTCCTGTCCAACACCAACCACGAGGAGGATCAGCCGGTCCATCTCAAGGTGAAGGACATGGGCCTGCAGAAGGTCTCGGAGCACGACGTCTATGGCGGGCCCTCGCAGCGCTACTGCCCGGCGGGCGTCTACGAGTGGGTCGAGGGCGAGGGAGGCGTGCGCTTCCAGATCAACGCGCAGAACTGCGTGCACTGCAAGACCTGTGACATCAAGGACCCGAACCAGAACATCACCTGGATCACCCCCGAGGGCGGCGGCGGACCGAACTACGTCAATATGTAAGGGCGTCCGAGGGGGCTCTGAGGAAGAGCACCTTTATCGCCATCACCGGCTCTTGTGCCGGTGATGGCCCTTGGAAGGGCGCGGCGCTTTTCCTGATCGGGGCGGCCGGGACCGATCGCCGGATCCGGTTCGGGGACGGCCATGACGCCGAGGGTTCCCTTGGCCCGTCTTTGCCTGGCGAAATCTTGTCCTCCCGCGGCTTTTGCGCTCACAGCGTCAATCTCCCCCCTTGCGACCGGTACAGGGACACGCCATTCTCCGGCCTGATTTGGCGCACATCTCCTTACATCCTGTTCCCGAGATGTCGCGATGATTGGAGCCGCGCTTCGTGCCAACGTTCAAATTGCCTTTGACCCGTAAGGGTTTGCCCGTACTTGTTTTGATGGCGGCAGGCCTTCTGGGCTCGCCGGCCCTGGCGGTCAATACGGACCCGAATGACGCTCTGATGCCCGCGCAGAGCCTCGAGGGCAACTTCCTCTCGGCCTATGTGGCCGGCTCCGCCCGAGATACGCAGGCCGCTGCGCTGTTCTTCCGTGAGGCCATCCAGGCGGATCCGGGCAATCAGGAGTTGCTGGAGCGCGGCTTCGTGGCGTTCCTCGGCAACGGCTCCATGCAGGAGGCCTATCGGGCGGCCGAGCGTCTGTCCAAGCGTGATTCGTCCAACAACCTGGCCCAGTTCGCCCTCGCGGTGCGCTCTCTGAAGGCTCAGAAATTCGCCGATGCCCGCGCCCGCCTCGCAAAGGGAACGCGCGGCCGTCAGGCCGATCTCACCGCAACGCTTCTGACGGCCTGGACCTATGCGGGCTCGAAGGATGGCAAGCAGGCGCTGGCGACCGTGGACAAGCTCAAGAGCGAGCGCGCCTTCAATCAGTTCCGGGAGTACCATGCCGCCCTCATCGCGGACGTGGTCGGCAACGCCAGAGAGGCCGAGAAGCGTTTCAAGGCCGCCTATCAGGGCGAGAAGAACACCCTGCAGGTGGTGGACGCCTACGGCCGCTTCCTGGCCAAGCTCGGCAAGAAGGACGAGGCGATCGCCGTCTACAAGGCCTTCGACGAACTCGCCCCGCGCCATCCCATCGTGACGGCCGCTCTGACGGCGCTGGAGCAGGGCAAGCCCCTCATGCCCCTCGTCGCCACCGCCCAGGACGGCGCGGCCGAGCTGCTCTACGGGCTCGGGGTAGTGGGCAACACCCAGGGTGACGAGCTGACGGCCATCATCTATCTCCAGCTCGCGCTCGACCTGAAGCCGGACCATCCGCTGGCCCTCATTACCCTGGGCGACGTCTATGAGCGCCTCAAGCAGTATGAGCAGGCCAACGCGACTTTCGACCGCGTGCCGAAAGACTCGGCCGTGCGCACGAGCGCCGATATCGCCATCGGCCAGAATTACGAGCAGATGGGACGTGGCGAGGAGGCCATGGCCTATCTCGACAAGCTCATGAAGGAGCGCCCGGACGACGTGGAGGTCGTCATGGCCCTCGGCAACGTGCAGCGCTCGCGCAAGAAGTTCGCGGAAGCGGCCGAGACCTACAGCAGGGCCATCGAGCTCGTCGGCACGCCCCAGCGCGGCCACTGGATCCTCTTCTTCTATCGCGGCACGTCCTATGAGCGGGCCAAGCAATGGGACAAGGCTGAAGCCGACCTCAAGAAGGCGCTGGAGCTGGTGCCTGACACCTTGCCGGCCGGCAAGGCGCAGGTGATGAACTATCTCGCCTATTCATGGGTCGACCAGAACCAGAATATCGACGAAGCCTTCAAGATGCTCACCAAGGCCGTGGAGCTCGCCCCCCGCGACGGCATGATCATCGACTCCCTCGGCTGGGCCTATTACCGGATGGGCCGCTACGAGGATGCCGTGCGCGAGCTTGAAAAGGCCGTGGAGCTGAAGGCCGGAGATCCGACCATCAACGATCATCTGGGTGATGCGTACTGGAAGGTGGGACGCAAGCTCGAGGCGAAGTTCCAGTGGGACCACGCCAAGGCCTCGAACCCCGAGCCGGAAGATCTCGTGAAGATCCTCAGGAAGATCGACCACGGCCTGGAGGAGGAGCCGAACCCTGCTGCCGCTGAGGGCGCACCCGCTCCGGCGCCGGCTCCCGTGTCGCAGAGCGGCGGGTAATTCCTCATTCGCGCTCGCATTGTTTTTCGTCATGGCCGGGCTCGTCCCGGCCATCTCGTTAGGAAAGACACCGCACCCGACGGATCGGGATCAGCCACACGAGGTCGCTGATGAGGAGGGGGGTATGTCTCTTCCCATCCTCCCATCTCTCGGGCAAGGAGGGAGCATGACGCAGCCTCTCGCCACCCGCGCTCCCGCCAAGATCAACCTGACGCTCCATGTTCTCGGGCGGCGACCGGATGGGTATCATGAGCTTGAAAGCCTTGTGGCCTTCGCGGAGGGGGGCGACGATGTTCGACTGGTGCCTGGCCCTCGGTTATCGCTCCATGTCAGCGGCCCGACGGCCGCTTCGGCCGGAAACGATCAGGACAATCTCGTTCTGAAGGCCGCGCGTCTCCTCTCCGAGCGCGTGGAGGGCCTCAAGGCCGGCGCCTTCCACTTGGTCAAGCGCCTGCCCGTCGCCGCCGGAATCGGCGGAGGGTCGTCCGACGCGGCAGCGGCTCTCAGGCTGCTGGCAGGTCTCAACGCTCTGCCGCTGTCGCATCCGGCCCTGCGCGAAGCAGCACGGCTCACCGGCGCGGATGTGCCGGTCTGCCTCGAACCGCAGGCCCGCATGATGCGAGGAATCGGGGAGGAGCTCGGGCCCGCGCTACAGATCCCGCCGCTTTTCGCCGTGCTCGTGAATCCCCGCCTGCCGGTCGGAACCCCTTCCGTGTTCAAGGCGCTCGGATTGCAGCCGGGGCAAGCCCTGGGCGGCGCGGAGCATCCCGTTCTGAAAGTGGCGTCCGTTGATACCCTGCTGGAGGCTCTGAAGGTTGCGCGCAACGATCTCGAACCGGCCGCCCGCAGCATTCAACCGGTGATCGGGGAAGCGCTTGAATGCGTCGCACGGACCGAGGGCTGCCGTCTCGCCCGCATGTCCGGCTCGGGCGCGACGGTTTTCGGGTTGTATGAGGATTCGCAAAGGGCAGCCGAGGCGGCTCGCTTCATTCTCGGCAGCAGGCCGGGCTGGTGGGTCGAGGCGACGAGCCTTCAGTAGCGTGAGGGGCATCCGATCGCCTCTCCGTCATCCCCGGCCTCGTGCAGGTTCGCGATCCGTCGAGCGCCGCGTCTCTCTTACCGAGATGGCCGGGACGAGCCCGGCCATGACGTGCGGAATCTTCAAAGGCGTTGTGGCGGCCGCTTACCAAGCCGGGATGATGGCGCCCTTGAAGCGCTCCTCCAGGAACTTCGCAACTTCCGGTGACTGGTAGGATTCCACGAAGGTCTTGATTTCGGCGCGGTTCTCGTCGCCCTGACGGGCCGCGACGAAGTTCGCGTAAGGATTGCCCTCGCGCTTCTCGACCGCGATCGTGTCCTTGCGGATGTCGAGGCCGGCATTGAGGGCATGGTCGGTGTTGATCACGGCCGCATCAAGGTCGGGCAGGGCGCGGGGCAACTGCGCGGCGTCGAGCTCGGAGAACCGGATGTTCTTCGGGTTCTCGGCGATATCGAGCAGGCTCGGCGACAGGCCCTTGCCTTCCTTGAGCTTGATCAGGCCCTCCTGAGCCAGGAGGTTCAGCGCCCGCCCGCCGTTGCTCGGATCGTTGGGGATGCCGATCTTCGCGCCGCTCTGCAGGTCGGCGACGGACTTCACCTTGGTCGAGTACAGGCCGATGGGCTGCACGAAGGTGAAGCCCACGGGCACGATCTTGTAGCCGCGCGCTGCGATCTGCGCGTCGAGATAGGGTTTGTGCTGGAAGGCGTTGGCGTCCAGGTCCTTGCGCTCCAGAGCCTCGTTCACGAGGGCATAATCGGAGAAGGGGACGAGATCGACGGTCAGGCCCTTGGAGGCTGCCACCTTCTTGACGACTTGCGCCACTTCTTCCTCGGCGCCGGACATCACGCCGACCTTGATGCTCTTCTGCTGGGCGGCGGCGGGCAGCGCCGCGGTCAGAGCGGCCCCGAGGGCGAAGGTCGCGGACAGGAAGGTGCGACGGGTGAAAACGGACATGAGGTGACCTTTCGGGCAAATGCGTCTGGGCTTCAACACGAAGCCGGACATGTGGTTCGAAGGGGAGAGGAGGAACGATCAGGCCGCGACGCGACGGCACCGTTCGGCCCGCTTGGGCCGATGGGGCGGCGCGGAGGCCGGGAAGAAAGGTGGGCGCATCATGGCCAATGGCTCCTCGTGAACCACGAGGCGGAAGCCGCTCGTGGCGCTTTAGCCTTTGATCACGCGGGGCAAGCTGCTCTTCTCAAATCACCGCGGCCCTGACGCGATGGAACCGCCCCAGGACAGGAATGCTTCTATACCGTCTGGTTGTTATGTCAACCGAATTGTTCTGTATAAAGAACATGTCGGGCATGGGGCTCAGTGCGCCCGGGCGATGCAGAAATCGACCGTCTCCAGCAGGGCCTGCTTCATGGGGCTCGAAGGGAAGAGCGCGAGGGCGTCACGGGCCATGGAGCCATAATGGCGGGCGCGCTCGACCGTGTCCTCCAGCGCCCTGTGGCGGCGCATGATCGTGATGGCCTGCTCGAGATCGCCGTCCCCGATCTCGCCTTGTTCGAGCACGCGCTTCCAGAAGGTGCGCTCCTCCGCCGTGCCGCGGCGGAAGGAGAGGACGACCGGAAGCGTGATCTTCCCTTCGCGGAAATCGTCACCCACGTTCTTGCCCAGCATTGCGGCCTTGCCACCGTAATCAAGGGCGTCGTCGATGAGCTGGAAGGCGATGCCGAGATTCATGCCATAGGAGCGGCAGGCGGCCTGCTCGGCCTTGGGCCGGTTGGCGATCACCGGGCCGACTTCGCAGGCGGCGGCGAAGAGCTCCGCCGTCTTGCCCCGGATCACGGCGAGGTATTCGTCTTCCGTCGTTTCCGTGTTCTTGGCGGCGGCGAGCTGCATCACCTCGCCTTCGGCGATGACCGTCGCGGCGGCGGAGAGAATGTCGAGGGCGCGCAGCGAACCCACCTCCACCATCATGCGGAAGGCCTGACCCAGCAGGAAGTCGCCCACGAGCACGCTTGCCTCGTTGCCCCATTTGATGCGGGCGGCGACCTTGCCCCGGCGCATGTCGCTCTCGTCCACCACGTCGTCGTGGAGCAGGGTGGCCGTGTGCATGAACTCGACGGAAGCCGCGAGCTTCACATGCCCGTCGCCTTCGTATTCCGACAGGCCGGCCGTCGCGAGGGTGAGCATGGGGCGCAGGCGCTTGCCGCCCGAGGAGATGAGATGGTTCGCGACCTCGGGGATCATGGTGACCTCGGAGCCCGTGCGCGAGAGGATCATCGCATTGACCCGCTGCATGTCGGCAGCCACAAGGGAGACGAGCTTCTCGATGCCCGCATTCTTTTCAGGATGCTTATCTTCGAAAGGAACGACGACGCCCACGTCTCAAACCCGGGTTGCCGGCCGGCATGGCCGGTAGGAATATCATTCACCGTGGCATGGCATTTTCCATGCTGCAATGCAAACGCTTGCCGCAGAGGAAGGTTGTCAGCCGATGGTCGAAATCGTCCGCACGAACGATCTCGTTATGGTCGGCTTCCTACAATCCTTATTGGAGAACGCCAATATCCCAGTTCTGGTGGCGGACGCACATATGAGCGCCCTCGAGGGAATGATCGGCGCCTTTCCGAGGCGGCTCCTGGTCCTGGACGACGATGCGGACCGGGCCCGTCGGCTGATCCGTGAGGCCGGTCTCGAAGGCGAGCTGCGCCAAGGATAGTTCCAAGAGTAGTTCCATGGGTGAGATCACGGAAGATTGTTTGCTGGGCGGGCGCGTTCCCCTGGCTCAGCCTGCCAAGGGGCATCGGGCCGGAACGGATGCCGTGCTGCTGGCCGCTTCCGCTCCCGCGAAAGCTGGGGACAGGGTGCTCGATGTGGGCGCCTCCACCGGCGCGGTCGGCCTCATGGTGGCGGCGCGGGAGAAGGGGGTGCATCTCGGCTTCGTGGAGCGGGATTCCCGTCTTGCCGAGCTTTGCCGCCGGAACTGCCGGGAGAATGGCGTCGAGGCCGAGATTTTCGTCACGGACCTTCTGGACGGGGCCGCCCGTCGAGGGGCGGGCCTCCTCCCGGAAGCGGCCGATCTGGTTCTGACCAACCCTCCCTTTCTGGAAGAGGGGCAGGCGCGAATCTCCCCGGATCGGGGACGGGCCGCGGCCCACGCTCTTCCTGCGGGAGGACTCGAGGCCTGGCTCAAGGCGAGCCTGAGCCTCCTCAGGTCCAGGGGGCACCTCGTCCTCATCCACCGGGCCGACCGGCTGGCTGAGTGTCTGGAGGGGCTGAGCGGTCCCTTGGGCGGCCTATGCCTTCGCTTCGTGCATCCCAGCGCCGACAGGCCCGCCATCCGCTTCCTGCTCTCCGGCACCAAGGGCAGCCGGGCCCCATTGAGAATCCTGCCGCCTCTCGTCCTCAACGGCCCCGACGGGCGTTTCACGCCCCAGGCTCGGGCCCTGCATCTGGGTGAGGCGGATCTCCTGTGAAAGACGGCGTCGAGCTATGAGAAAGGGCGCCGGAGCGCCCTTTTCGAGTTACCAGCGGCCGGGCCTGCGGACCATGCGGCAGACCTCGACCGGGCGGCGAACCCAGCGGTAGCCGTTCCAGACCCGCTGCCTCTCGACCCAGCAGCGGCGGACCACACGGACCGGGCGGTAGGCCGGGGCCGGACGGTAATACGGGCGGCGGTAGTGCGGGCGGCCGTATTCATGACGGACCAGAACCGGGCCGGCACGGTATTCGACGGCAGGGCCCCGATAGCCGTAGCCGTAGCCGTAATAGGGCTGAGCCTCGGCCTGCGGAGCCGAGAGGCCGGCGATGCCGAGGGTGGCAAATCCCAGAAGACCGAAAAGCAACTTGCGCATGCTACTCTCTCCTTCGCCGCTCGTGCCCGTGCCCGAGACGGCCGGTGGATGGATATCGTTCATGGCCGAACTTTAGACCGTCTTAACTGAACGAATGCCGAAAGTTTCCCTAACGGGATGTTCATCTTGGGAAGCTCTGCTTCTTGCACTACATCAGAGCTATGGCTCAGATATCTCTCTCCTCCCTGCTTCCGGCCCGCCTCCAGGTCCTTCTTCCAAGCCGGTACCGCAGCTATCGTCATCCCGTGGTTCCGGTCCTGCGCCTGTCGGGCGCCATCGGAGCCGTCACGCCGCTCCGCTCGGGGCTGGCCATGTCCAGCGTGGCGCAGATGCTGGAGCGGGCGTTTTCCGTGCCCGGCGCGAAAGGCGTCGCCATTGTCGTCAACTCACCGGGTGGATCGGCGGCTCAGTCGCACCTGATCTTCAAGCGCATCCGCAGCTTGGCGGAGGAGAAGAAGATCCCGGTCTTCGCTTTCGTGGAGGATGCCGCGGCTTCCGGCGGCTACATGATCGCCTGCGCGGCGGACGAGATCTATGCGGACCCGGCTTCCATCGTGGGCTCCATCGGGGTGGTGTCGGCAGGCTTCGGCTTCCAGGAGCTGATTGCCCGGATCGGCGTGGAGCGGCGCGTGCATACGGCCGGCGAGAGCAAGGCGATGCTCGACCCCTTCAGGCCGGAAAACCCGGAGGATGTGGCGCGGCTCAAGGGGCTCCAGAGCAAGATTCACGAGGTCTTCGTGGACCTCGTGCGCACCCGCCGGGGCGAGAGACTCAACGAGTCTTACGAGGATCTCTTTTCCGGCGCCTTCTGGGTCGGCGCGGAGGCGGTGGATCTCGGGCTCATCGACGGTCTGGGCGACATCCGTTCCATCCTGCGCCAGCGCTTCGGCGAGGACGTGCAGTTCCGCATGATCGAGCCGGCCCGTCCGCCGCTCCTGGCGCGCCTCGTCGGCCGCCGGTCGGTGACGGGGGGCGGCCTCATCGACCCGGCGGAGGTTGTGGGGGCGCTGGAGGAGCGGGCCGCCTGGGCGCGGCTGGGATTGTAGGCGCTTCGTCATCCCTGCATCGCACGTCGCCCCGGGCCGGTCCCGGGGATCTCCGTGTCTTTACGCGCAGCGGCTCCCAAAGGCGTGGAGGGCCGCAAGACGCGCGCTCAAGACGGCGAATGCACCCTGCGCTTGACTTAAAGCCCCCATCATCCCAAGGGTTCGCCTGACATTCTCTCGAGACCGGACGCTATTGATGACGAGCGAACCCGCGCACATGAATCCTGCGCGCTCTTTCCAGGGCCTGATCCTCACGCTCCAGCGCTATTGGGCCGAGCAGGGCTGCGTCATTCTCCAGCCCTACGATATGGAAGTCGGCGCAGGCACCTTCCACCCGGCCACCACCTTGCGGGCTCTGGGCCCCAAGCCCTGGCGCGCGGCCTATGTGCAGCCCTCCCGCCGTCCGAAGGACGGGCGCTACGGCGAGAACCCGAACCGCCTTCAGCACTATTACCAGTTCCAGGTGATCCTGAAGCCGAACCCGCCGAACCTGCAGGAGCTCTATCTCGGTTCCCTGAAGGCCATCGGCATCGACACGGCGGTCCATGATGTCCGTTTCGTCGAGGACGACTGGGAAAGCCCGACGCTCGGCGCCTGGGGCCTGGGTTGGGAATGCTGGTGCGACGGCATGGAAGTGTCGCAATTCACCTACTTCCAGCAGGTGGCGGGCTTCGAGTGCTCGCCGGTGGCGGGCGAACTGACCTATGGTCTCGAGCGCCTCGCCATGTATCTGCAGGGCGTCGAGTCGATCTACGACCTCAACTTCAACGGCCTCGAGGGCGACCAGAAGGTTACCTACGGCGATGTGTTCCTGCAGGCCGAGCAGGAATATTCGCGCCACAACTTCGAGCACGCCGACACCGAGATGCTGTTCCGCCATTTCCGCGACGCGGAACTGGCATGCCGCAAGTATCTCGAAGCGGGGGAGCCGAAAGAGGGCTCCAACGACAGCCGCCATCTCATGGCGCTGCCGGCCTATGACCAGTGCATCAAGGCCAGCCACATGTTCAACCTGCTCGATGCGCGGGGCGTGATCTCGGTCACCGAGCGCCAGAGCTACATCCTGCGCGTCCGCGAACTGGCGAAGGCCTGCGGCGCGGCATGGCTGAAGACCGAGGGCGGGGGCGTGGCAGCTTAAAAGCCACGCGCTCACCCGTTTCCTCAACACTCAGATTTCAGATCTCCCATGCCCGATCTTCTCCTCGAACTCTTTTCCGAAGAAATCCCCGCCCGCATGCAGCGCCGCGCGGCGGAGGATCTGAAGAAGCTCGTGACCGACGCGCTCGTGGAGCGCGGCTTCCTCTACGAGGGCGCGCAGGCCTTCGCCACGCCTCGCCGTCTCGCGCTCGCCGTCATGGGCCTGCCCGTGAAGGGCCAGGACGTGCGCGAGGAGCGCAAAGGCCCCCGCGTCGGCTCGCCCGATGCGGCGATTCAGGGCTTCCTGAAGGGGGCGGGTCTCGCCTCCATCGATCAGGCGAGGATCGAGAGCGATCCGAAGAAGGGCGAGTTCTACGTAGCGGTCATCGAAAAGCCCGGGCGCGCAACCGCGGACGTGCTGGCCGAGATCCTGCCGCAGATCATCAGGAACTTCCCCTGGCCGAAATCCATGCGCTGGGGCGCTGCTTCGAAGGATTCCGGTTCGCTTCGCTGGGTGCGTCCGCTGCAATCGATCCTCTGCACTTTCGGTCCCGAGACCGAGGATCCGGAGATCGTGCGCTTCGAGGTCGACGGCATCGCCTCGGGCGACGTCACTTATGGCCATCGCTTCCTCGCGCCGGATCCGATCCGCGTGAGGCGCTTCGACGATTACGTCCCGGCCCTCGAGCGCGCGAAGGTCGTGCTCGACGCGGATCGCCGCAAGGACATGATCCTGCACGATGCGAAGGACCTCGCTTTCGCGCAGGGCCTCGAACTCGTCGAGGACGAGGGCCTGCTGGAAGAGGTTGCCGGCCTTGTGGAATGGCCCGTGGTGCTCATGGGCTCCTTCGACGAAGCCTTCCTCGACATTCCGCCGGAAGTGATCCGTACCACCATCCGGGCGAACCAGAAATGTTTCGTGCTGCGCGATCCGGCGACAGGCAAGCTCGCGAACAGGTTCCTGCTCACCTCCAATCTCATCGCCAGCGATGGCGGCAGGACCATTGTCAGCGGCAACGAGCGCGTGGTGCGCGCGCGTCTGTCCGACGCCAAATTCTTCTGGGAGACGGACCAGAGGGTGAAGCTCGAAGAGCGCCTCGAAAAGCTCAAGAGCATCGTGTTCCATGAAAAGCTCGGCACGCAATACGAGCGCGTGGAGCGCATCGCGGCTCTGGCGAAGGAAATCGCGCCCTACGTCGGCGCCGATCCCGCTTTGGCCGGGCGCGCCGCCCGCCTCGCCAAGGCCGATCTCGTGACCGAGATGGTCGGCGAGTTCCCCGAGTTGCAGGGCCTCATGGGCCGCTATTACGCGACGCTGCAGGGCGAGAACCCGTCGGTCGCGGCCGCCATAGAAGAACACTACAAGCCGCTCGGCCCGTCCGACCGCGTGCCCGCCGATCCGGTGTCCGTTGCCGTGGCGCTCGCCGACAAGATCGACACCCTCGTGGGCTTCTGGGCCATCGACGAGAAGCCCACGGGCTCGAAGGATCCTTATGCCCTGCGTCGCGCGGCGCTGGGCGTGATCAGGTTGGTGATCGACAACAGCCTTCGTGTTCGTCTGCTGCCTGCCTTCGCCGTGGGAAGCCGCCAGTTGAAGGTCACGGATGCCGCGAGCGAAACCGGTGACGATCTTCTCTCCTTCTTCGCCGATCGCCTGAAGGTTTATCTCCGCGATCAGGGTGCGCGTCACGATCTCATCGACGCGGTGTTCGCGCTCGGCGCGGGGAGTGCCGAAGGCACGACAGGTTCGGAGAATGCTCAGGACGACCTGCTCATGATCGTCCGACGCGTGGAGGCGCTCGGGCGCTTCCTCGACACGGAAGACGGCGCGAATCTCCTCGCCGGCTACCGGCGCGCGGCCAACATTCTGCGCATCGAGGAGAAGAAGGACGGGCGCGCCTATGACGAGGTTCCCGATCTTCAGATCGTCAACGATCACGGCCTCATCGAGGAGAAGGCCCTCGCGGTCGTTCTCCACCAAGCCCGGGAGGAGACCGCCGCCGCTGTCGAATCGGAAGATTTCGAAGGCGCGATGCGCGCTTTGTCCCGTCTGCGCCAGCCGGTCGACTCCTTCTTCGACAAGGTGACGGTGAATGCGGAGGACCCGGCCGTCCGGGCGAACCGCCTGCGTCTCCTCAACAGCATCCGCGAGGCGACCCGCACGGTGGCCGACTTCTCCCGGATCGAAGGGTAATAGCGTTAATTCCCGGTGATGTGTTGCAAGAGGGGCACAGCCAAACGCCCCTCTTGGCCCTAGGTACTCGGCGACACCTTTTCCGGTAGATCTGAGTCATGATCCGACGCCTGCTTCTCGGCGCTCTCCTGAGCGCTTCCCTTTCCGCTTGCCAAACCACCCAGCAGGCCTCCGCGCCCGTCGAGGCTCCCGCGGACGAATATGCGGCCTGGTACGTCGGCTCCATGCCCGACAAGCCTTTCGACGTGCCGCTGGTCGACCGCAGCCGGATGGATCCGAAATACGCCCGGCAGACGGTGAATTACGACGGACCCGAGAAGCCCGGCTCCATCGTGGTCGATATCGACGATCGCATGCTCTACCTCGTGCAGCCCGACAGGAAGGCGATTCGCTACGGCGTCGGCGTCGGCAAGCAGGGCTTCTCCTGGAAGGGCGTGGCCTCGATCGGCCGCAAGGGCGTGTGGCCCGCCTGGTCGCCCACCAAGACCATGAAGAGCATCAAGCCCGACCTGCCGAACCACCTCCAGGCCGGCCTCGACAACCCGCTCGGCGCCCGCGCCCTCTACCTCTACCAGGACGGGAGGGACACTCTCTTCCGCATCCACGGCACCAACGAGCCCTGGAGCATCGGCGAGCAGGTCTCGTCCGGCTGCGTGCGCATGCTGAACGAGGACATCGTGGATCTCTACGAGCGCGTCCCGGTCGGGGCCACGGTCTACGTGAAACGCAACGGGCGCTATCGGGCGTGACCAGACGATCCTGAAGGCATCACGGCCGGGCACGTCCCGGCCTTTCCGAAACTCTTCGTCGTGCCCGGCCCTGTGCCGGGCATTCACGTTTCGGTACGATGCGACACTGAAGGGCGTGGCGGGCCGGGTCGGACCCGGCCATTGGAGAGAGTGGAGCATCCCATCCCCAAAGGGATACTTTGTCCGCTCGTTCTGCAACAAAGGAACCTTGGCTGTTCAGCTTGCGTTTGGGAACCAGATGCTTCAAGCCAAGATCAGTGCGGCAGCAGGGCGTTTCTCGAGCCAAGGGGTTAAGCGATGACGCAGTGGGTCTATACCTTCGGGGATGGGAAGGCCGAGGGCGAGGCGGGAATGAAGAACCTGCTCGGCGGCAAGGGGGCGAATCTCGCCGAGATGTCTAATCTGGGGCTGCCGGTTCCTCCGGGCTTCACCATCACCACGGAAGTTTGCACCTACTATTATGACCATGGCCGCTCCTATCCGCAGGAGCTGAAAGATCAGGTCGAGAAAGCTCTTGAGTTCGTGGGGCGGCTGACGGGCCGTACCTTCGGCGACGCCCAGAACCCGCTGCTCGTCTCCGTCCGCTCCGGCGCCCGCGCCTCGATGCCCGGCATGATGGATACGGTTCTCAATCTCGGCCTCAACGACGTGACCGTCGAGGCTCTGGCCAAGGGCGCCGGCGACGAGCGCTTCGCCTACGATTCCTACCGCCGCTTCATCACCATGTATTCCAACGTGGTGCTGGGGCTCGGACACCACCACTTCGAGGAAGTGCTCGACGAGTTCAAGGACCGCAGGGGCTACACCCTCGACACGGATCTGTCGGCCGACGATTGGAAGGGCCTGATCCCGCGCTACAAGGCCCTGGTCGAGAAGGAACTCGGCAGGCCCTTCCCGCAGGAGCCTCAGGAGCAGCTCTGGGGCGCCATCGGGGCCGTGTTCGGCTCCTGGATGAACAGCCGCGCCATCAAGTACCGGGAGCTGCACGGCATCCCGGCGAGCTGGGGCACGGCGGTGAACGTGCAGGCCATGGTGTTCGGCAACATGGGCGAGACCTCCGCCACGGGCGTCGCCTTCACCCGCAACCCCTCCACCGGCGAGAAGCAGCTCTACGGCGAGTTCCTCATCAATGCGCAGGGCGAGGACGTGGTGGCCGGCATCCGCACGCCGCAGGACATCACGGAAGCCGCCCGAATCGCCTCCGGCTCCGACAAACCCTCCATGGAAAACGCGATGCCGCAGGCCTATGCCGAGCTGGTGCGCATCTACGGCATTCTCGAGAAGCACTACCGTGACATGCAGGACATGGAATTCACGGTGGAGAAGGGCAAGCTCTGGATGCTCCAGACCCGCAACGGCAAGCGCACGGCGAAAGCGGCGCTGCGCATCGCGGTGGAGCTGGCCTCCGAGGGCCTGATCACGCAGGAGGAGGCGATCACCCGCGTCGAGCCCGCGGCGCTCGACCAGCTCCTGCACCCGACCATCGACCCGAAGGCCGAGCGCAAGATCCTCGCATCGGGCCTGCCCGCCTCGCCGGGCGCGGCCTCGGGCGAGATCGTGTTCAACTCGGATGACGCGGAAGCCGCCAAGAAGGCGGGCCGGAAGGTCATTCTCGTGCGCGTCGAGACCTCGCCGGAGGACATCCACGGCATGCATGCGGCCGAGGGCATTCTCACCACGCGCGGCGGCATGACCTCGCATGCGGCGGTGGTCGCGCGCGGCATGGGCAAGCCCTGCGTGTCCGGCGCGGGCTCGATCCGCGTGGACTATCAGAAGCAGACCATGACCGTCGCCGGTCAGACGCTGAAGAAGGGCGACGTCCTCACCATCGACGGCTCGAATGGGCAGGTGCTGCTGGGCCAGGTGAAGATGCTGGAACCCGAACTCTCCGGCGAGTTCGCCACCCTCATGGGATGGGCCGATCAGGTGCGCCGTATGAAGGTGCGCGCCAATGCGGAGACGCCACTCGACGCCAACACCGCCCGCACCTTCGGCGCGGAGGGCATCGGGCTTTGCCGCACGGAGCACATGTTCTTCGAGGGCGACCGCATCGTGGCGGTGCGCGAGATGATTCTCTCCGACGACGAGGCGGGCCGCCGCGCGGCCCTCGCGAAGCTGCTGCCGATGCAGCGCAAGGACTTCGTCGAGCTGTTCACGATCATGAGCGGCCTGCCGGTGACGATCCGCCTGCTCGATCCGCCGCTGCACGAGTTCCTGCCGCACTCGGAAGAGGAGATGGAGGAAGTGGCGAAGGCGATGAACGCTTCGGTCGACAAGCTGAAGCATCGCGCCCGCGAGCTGCACGAGTTCAACCCGATGCTCGGCTTCCGCGGCTGCCGTCTGGCGGTGGCCTATCCTGAGATCGCCGAGATGCAGGCGCGCGCCATCTTCGAAGCAGCGGTGGAGGCCGGACGCAGCACGGGCGAGCCCGTAGTGCCGGAGATCATGGTGCCGCTCGTCATGACCAAGCCGGAACTCGACCTCGTGAAGGAGCGCATCGTCGCCATGGCGGAGGCGGTCGCCAAGGAAACCGGCGTGGCGGTCGAGTATCAGGTCGGCACGATGATCGAGCTGCCGCGCGCGGCTTTGCGTGCGGGCGAAATTGCGGAATCGGCGGAGTTCTTCTCGTTTGGCACCAACGACCTTACGCAGACGACGCTCGGCATCTCGCGCGATGACGCGGCGTCGTTCCTCGGCACATATACGCAGAAGGGCCTGCTGCCCGCCGACCCGTTCGTCACCATCGATCAGGAGGGCGTAGGCGAGCTGATCAGGCTCGCGGCTGAGCGCGGCAGGAAGACGAGGGCGAACATCAAGCTCGGCATCTGCGGCGAGCATGGCGGCGATCCGGCATCGATCCACTTCTGCCAGGCGATCGGGCTCGATTACGTGTCCTGCTCGCCGTACCGCGTGCCGATCGCGCGCCTCGCGGCGGCCCAGGCGGCGCTCGGCAACAAGGCCGCGAGCCAGGCGTAAATGGCCGTGTCGCGCATGAGGCTTCTCTACATTGGGGCGGTGCTGGTTTCCGGCATCGCGATCGGTTTTCTCGTCAGGCAGTATCCCGAATGGCAGCAGATGGCCGTGCCTCCGGCCGCATGGCCGTTCGCAGCGTCGCTGGTCATCGACATCATCATCGGCCAAATGGCGGCGCAGGGCAGGGCCGAGCCGCTCACGATGAACGATCGCTTCGTCGCAGTGATCGGGGCAGGCCTCATCGTGACGCTGATCACGGCTCTATGAGATCGGGTTTTAGGAGGAACTGGAATGGCTCTGTACAAAGGCTCCTGCCATTGCGGCCGGGTTGCGTTCGCAGTCGACGCTGACCTTCAGCAGGCGATCGAATGCAACTGTTCCCATTGCAGCCGGAAGGGCTATCTCCTGACATTCGTGCCCCGGGCATCCCTCGATGTCCTTCGCGGCGAGGAGAACCTTTCCACCTACACCTTCAACACGCATACGATCCAGCATCGATTCTGCGCCACCTGCGGGTGCGCGCCTTTCGGGGAAGGCAGGAAGCCTACAGGAGAGGCGACCGCAGCCATCAACATTCGGTGTCTCGAGGACGTGGATCCGTCGCAGCTCGAGATCATCTCCGTGGATGGACGGAACTTCTGAACCGGGCCTGATCTTAGCGAATTCCACTCGGACATGACCGATTCGAGGGCAGTTGAAATGCAATGAAATAGCATTTAAAGTGATGCTCTCCGCATGAGGCGGCACTCGTTCCCCGGTCGGATCGGAATGGGGCGGCATCGGCCCGGAAGGCCGATACCGCATCTCCGGAAGCGCAGGATACCCGAAGTTCGAACGTTATGAACGATAACGTCACTCCTCACCTGCGCGGCTCCCGTGCCGACGCCATCGGCCTCGGTGCGCCCGACGCCTCGAGCGCGCAATTTCTGTCCATTCTCCGGCAGGGACCTGGCTTCTTTTGCTGTCTGCACAGCCGGAACGATACCGTTCTCCTGACGAACAACCATTTTCGGCAATTGACCGGAGGCCGGGACGTCACCGATCTTCCCCTGGACGAGACGCCCCTGGCCCGTTGGGCCGGTTTCAAAGAGCATCTCGATCAGGTTCGTGCCGGCATCACGTCTCCCGATCCTCTTCAGGTGCCCATCTTTTCTCAGACGAGGCCCGAGCACGCAGCCGAGGAGCGGTGGGTCGAGTTTTCATTCCGGCCCGTCCGGGAGGAGAGCGGGGCCCTCCTCGGAGTAGCCGTTCATGGCAGCGACGTGACCGCCCGCGTCCGGCGGGAACGAGAATTGAGCGCCCGCAACGAGCGGTCGGAGGCGATCCTGGAGGTTCTGGGTGATGGCTTCGTCGCCTTCGACGAGGAGTTCCGGGTCACCAGGCTGAACCCCGCCGCCCTCACATATGACGGGCGAGAGGCTGACGCGATCATCGGCAAGACGCATTGGGAGGCGTGGCCCACATCGGCGGGCTCCATCCTGGAGGACGCCTATCGGAAATGCCTCGCGGAGCAGGTGCAACTGTCGATCGAACGCCGCTATCTCGGCTTCGGGAAGGACCGCTGGCTCGAACTGCGCCTCTGTCCCGTTCCGGGCGGCATCGTGACCTTCTACCGGGACATCACAGACCGCAAGGCGTCGGAAGAGGCGCTGCGCGCCAGCGAGGCGCGGTTCCGGGCTCTTCTCGAGGCCGTTCCTCACCAGGTGTGGGAGGCGGGACCGGATGGATCGGTTGCGTGGTTCAACGGGCGCTTCCACGATTTCCTCGGCGTCACTCTCGACGAACTCGCGGCGGGAGCCTGGGAGCGCATCATCCATCGGGACGATTATCCGGTGGTCGCGCGAGCCTGGCGAGAGGCATTGCAACAGGGGGCGCTCTTCGAAAGCGAGGTCAGGCTCAGGAGGGCGAGCGACAGGACCTATCGCTGGTTCCTGACAACAGCTGTTCCCGTTCGGAATCCTGCCGGAAGCGTCATTCGGTGGATCGGCACCAACACCGATATCCAGGATCAGAAGGTGGCCGCGGAGGCATTGGCCCATCTGAACGCCAAGCTGAAGAAGCGTGTCCAGGAGCGGACGCGTGATCGGGACCGCCTCTGGCGTCTTTCGACCGACCTCATGCTCGTTGTCGATTTCACGGGGGCGATCATAGCGGCCAATCCTGCCTGGAGCCGAATGCTCGGCTGGAGGAGCGGTGATCTCACTCGATCGTCGATCCTCGATCTCATTCATCCGGATGATCTGAACGACGCCCGTCAGGCAGTTAAGCGACTTGCACGGGATTCGAGTACCTGCAGTATCGACAGCAGGCTTCGCAACCGGGACGGATCCTATCGGTGGATCGCCTGGACGGCCGTTTCGGATGAGAGTTTCATCCATGCGGTGGGGCGCGACATCACGGCCGAGAGGGAGGCGACCGAGGCGCTGAGGCAGGCTGAGGAAGCATTGCGGCAGTCCCAGAAGATGGAGGCTGTGGGCCAGCTGACCGGCGGCATCGCTCACGACTTCAACAATCTGCTGACCGGCGTGATCGGCAGCCTGGATCTCGTCCGAACGCGCCTCGCGCAGGGGCGAACGGGCGAAATCGGACGCTATGTCGAGGCTGCCATGTCCTCGGCGAACCGGGCTGCTGCGCTCACGCATCGCCTTCTCGCCTTTTCCAGGCGCCAGCCGCTCGAACCCAAGCCCGTCGATGCGAATAGTCTCGTGGCCGCGATGGACGAACTCTTCCGGCGCACGATCCGAGAAACGATCGGCGTCGAGCTGAGGCCCGGCCAGGACCTCTGGCGGATCTTCTGCGATCCCAACCAGCTGGAGAATGCACTGCTCAATCTCGTCATCAATGCCCGGGACGCCATGGCCCATGGAGGCTCCATCGTCATCGAAACGGCGAATGTCGAGTTGGATCGGGCCTATGCGGCCACTCAGCAGGACGTGAAGCCTGGCCAATATGTCGCCGTGTCGGTGTCCGATGCCGGAGCCGGCATGTCCGACGATGTGCTCGCGAGGGCCTTCGAACCCTTTTTCACTACGAAGCCCACGGGCCAGGGTACGGGCCTCGGCCTCTCCATGGTGTACGGATTCGTCAAGCAGTCCGGTGGACATGTCAGGATCTATTCGGAAGCCGGTCGAGGGACGACCGTCAGGATCTTCCTTCCGCGCCACGTTGGAGAAGAAGCCGAGCCTCAGAGCCCGTCCGCCGCGAAGGCGCCGCCGGCCCGCGCGAAGGCTCACGGGACCGTGCTCGTGGTCGAGGACGAGTGCGTCGTGCGCGATCTTATCGTGGAGAGGCTCCAGGAGGAGGGGTATCGCGTTCTTCAGGCGGAGGATGGATCGCAGGGGCTCGCGATCCTGCAATCCGGATCGCCGGTCGATCTTCTCCTGACCGATGTCGGACTGCCCGGCCTGAATGGGCGGCAGCTCGCCGATGCCTCCCGCGATCGGCGGCCGGATTTGAAGGTGCTCTTCATGACCGGCTACATCGAGAGTAATCTTCTCCCTGCCGGATCCTTAGGGGGCGGCATGGAGGTCATCGCCAAACCCTTCACCCTCGACATCCTTGCGGCCCGGATCGAGGCCATCATCAACGGTTCTTGAGGGAAGAAGGG
>JAPSLB010000009.1:0-25882 GCA_031181145.1 Microvirga sp. | reverse complement strand
TGGCGCCAGCGCCGCCGCATGAGCCAGCTCGATCTCGCGCTCGAGGCCGAGATTTCCACGCGGCATCTGAGTTTTCTGGAAACCGGCCGCTCGCAGCCGAGCCGCGAGATGGTGCAGCTTTTGGCGGAAAAGCTCGAGATGCCTCTGCGTGAGCGCAACGTGATGCTCGCCTCCGCAGGATTCGCGCCGGTCTATTCCGAGCGCTCCCTCGACGATCCGGCACTGAGGAGCATGCGCGAGGCCATCGATCTCGTGCTGAGGGGGCACGAGCCGTATCCTGCGCTCGCGGTCGACCGGCATTGGTCGCTCGTCGCCTCCAACGGCGCGCTGCTCTCGCTGGTTCAGAGCGTCGACCCGGCGCTGCTGAAGCCGCCAGTGAACGTGCTGCGCCTGAGCGTTCATCCGGCGGGACTTGCCCGGAGCATCGTGAACTTCCCGGAGTGGCGCGATCATCTCATCGCACGGCTGCATCATCAGGTGAACGTGACCGGCGATGCGGTCCTGTCCGCTCTGATCGAAGAGCTGCGCGCTTACCCGATCCCCGATGCCTCCAGGAGGGCGGCCGTCTCCCGCAAGGACCATGGGGGCATCTTCGTGCCGCTTCAGTTGATGACGGAGGAGGGCGTGCTCACCTTCTTCAGCACCACCACGATCTTCGGCACGCCCGTCGACGTGACCTTGTCGGAGCTTGCCATCGAGGCCTTCTTCCCGGCCGATCCCGAGACGGCCGACGCCCTTCGGCGCATGGCCGAGAAGCGTCAGGCCGCCGCAGGCATCTGAGGTTCAGAAGGGCGCTGTCTTAACCACCCATCAACCTTAACCCCGGATAACCATAAGGAACGGAAGCCTTTCGTCCGATGCTTCCCTGGTTTGAGTGGGTGTTCGCGTGCGTCTTCGGTCTCGTCACTCTCGGGTGAAATGGATTTGCGCCACAACGGCGCCCTGGGCGCTCGCGACGGGCCTCCTGATCTCCTTCACCGCCTCCGCCAGCAACGACCCGCAGACGGGCGTGAGTTTCGCGGCCCGGGGGGCGCTGGCGCGCCTCACCCAGACCGATCTCGTTCCCCCCATCACCATATCGATCGCGGGCGGAAGGCTCGATCTCGAGCGCGACGTGCTGCGGTTCGTGCCGCGTTACGACCTGCCCGACGGCATCGCGAGCACGGTGCCGCCCAAGGATGACCGCAAGGCGGATGCGGGCCCCGATCCGGAGATCGACCGTTCGGGGAAGGGCGCTCCCCTGGTTGCGCCGCACGTCACGCTGTCGCTGCGGGCGAGCCAGCTGCGCCCCGGCCTCGCTCAGGCCGGCGGCTCGCGCCTTCTCTTCGGGCAGGACGAGCGGCTTTTGCCGCCCACCGTCCTCATGGAGGGGGAGCTGGAAGGACCCGAGATGGATCGGGGCTTCGAGCCCTGGGAGGCGCCGGAATTCACGACGACGCGCCAATCCGTCTCCGTGCAGTCGCCCGCGGCCGCCGCCGCTGGTTCGACAGGCGCCGCCGCGAGCCTCACCACACCCATCGTGAAGCGCGCCGTCACACTGTCCTCGACGACGCCGGCGCCCATGGAGGCGACCCCCGTCGAGATCGCCGCAGCGCCCGTCTCGCTGCATTCGCCGCGCCTCGACACGAACGGCTACGGCACGAGCCTCGTGCCGAAATCCGATGACGCGGCGGCTCCGCGCTATGCGGACCTGATCGATCCCGACAAGATGAGCAAGGAGCAGCGCTGCCTGGCCGAGGCCGTCTATTTCGAGGCGCGCAGCGAGCCCGAGGAGGGACAGGCCGCCGTCGCGCAGGTGGTGCTGAACCGCGTGAAGAGCGGTCTCTATCCGTCGTCGATCTGCGGTGTCGTCTATCAGAACCGCCACCGCCACCTCGCGTGCCAGTTCACCTTCGCCTGCGAAGGCAAGGCGCTGCGCATCACCGATTCCACATCCTGGGAGCGGGCCAAGCGGGTGGCGAGCGCCGTGCTCGAAGGCAAGACTTATCTCGCCGATGTGGGCGGAGCCACGCATTACCATGCGAATTACGTGCGTCCCTACTGGGCACGCCGTCTCAAGAAGATGGACGTGATCGGCCGCCACATCTTCTACAAGCTGAAGCCGGGGCAGACGTGAGCCAAGGGATTCGCAATCCATCACGCTTCCTCATACCAAAGCCAATAAACTTTCAATGTTGCTGATGCTTCACTTCGGATAACATCCGCCCTCCGATTTGCCGCTCGAGGGCCGTGCCCATGTCCGCACCCACGTCCGCACCCACCGCTCAATCCCGCGTCTCCCCGGAACTGATCGTTCTCGCCGGGTGCCTGATCGCGCTGATCACCTTCGGCCCGCGCGCCTCGGTGGGGCTCTTTCAGATTCCGATGACGACGGAGTTCGGCTGGGGACGCGACACGTTCAGCCTGGCCATCGCCGTCCAGAACCTCCTCTGGGGCGTCGGGCAGCCCTTCGCGGGCGCGGTGGCGGATCGCTTTGGAGCCTTCCGGGTCCTCTGCATCGGCGCCGTGCTCTATGCCCTGGGCCTCGTGGTGATGGCCAACGCGGCGACGCCCGGTATTCTTCATCTCGGCGCGGGCGTGCTCATCGGCTTCGGTCTCTCGGGCTGCTCGTTCAATCTCGTGCTCGGCGCCTTCGGCAAGCTCCTGCCGGAGAAGTGGCGGCCCATGGCCTTCGGCGCGGGCACGGCAGCGGGCTCCTTCGGCCAGTTTCTCTTCCCGCCCATCGGCAATGCCCTCATCGATTCGTTCGGCTGGCACCAGGCGCTCATTATTTTCGGGGGCTCCGTCCTGCTCGTCATGCCCCTGGCGCTGGCGCTCGCGACCCGTCCGGGCGCAGCCATGCAGGCAAGCGCCGCCAACGTCCCGAATCAATCCATCAAACAGGCCCTGACGGAGGCTTTCCGGCATCGTTCCTACGTGCTCCTGGTGCTAGGCTTCTTCACCTGCGGCTTCCAGCTCGCCTTCATCACCGCGCATCTTCCCGCCTACCTGAAGGATGCGGGCCTCTCGGCAGCCGTCGGCGGCTGGACGCTCGCCGTGATCGGTCTCGCCAACGCCTTCGGCTCCCTCGGTTCGGGCTGGCTCTCCACCCGCATGTCGAAGCGATGGCTGCTGGCCTGGATCTATTTCGGGCGCTCGGTGGCGATCGCCGCCTTCATCCTGCTCCCGGCCTCGCCCGCAAGCTCGATCGTCTTCGGCATCTCCATCGGCCTTCTGTGGCTGTCCACCGTGCCGCCCACATCGTCCCTCGTGATGCTGATGTTCGGCACGCGCTACATGGCCATGCTCTACGGCTTCGCCTTCTTCTCGCATCAGGTCGGCGGCTTCCTCGGCGTGTGGCTCGGCGGCGAGCTGTACGAGATCTATGGCAACTACTCGCTCGTGTGGTGGCTCTCGATCGCGCTGGGCGTCGTATCGGCCCTGATCAACCTGCCGATCAAGGAGCGCCCGGTGGATCGCGGTGCGGCGCTGCAGCCGGCCGAATAGGCCCGTCTCGTCCGAAGGGATGAGGCTCATGCGCTTGCCCTGATCCATTCCCGTGCCGACAATCGGCGCGAGGAGGATGAATCGACATGGGAACGTTCAAGGCGCTCGTCATCGACAAGGACGATACCGGCCAATCCGTCGGCTTTCGCGAATTCGACGAGGCCGATCTCATGGACGGCGACGTCACAATCCGCGTGTCGCATTCCACGCTCAATTACAAGGACGGGCTGGCGCTCACCGGCAAGGCGCCGGTGGTGCGGCGCTTTCCGATGATCCCCGGAGTCGATCTCGTCGGCACCGTCGAAACGTCTTCTCATCCCGAGTTCAAGGCGGGCGACGCGGTGATCCTGAACGGCTGGGGCCTGGGCGAGACGCATCTGGGCGCCTATGCGCAGAAGGTGCGCGTGAAAGGCGACTGGCTGATCCCGCTGCCCGAAGGTCTCACTCCTCACCAGGCCATGGCCATCGGCACGGCAGGCTACACCGCGATGCTCTGCCTCATGGCGCTCGAAAGGCACGGGCTTACTCCTGAGCGCGGTCCGGCCATCGTCACCGGCGCGGTCGGCGGCGTCGGCTCGGTCGCCGTCGCCTTGCTCGCCCGGGCGGGCTGGCACGTGATCGCCTCGACGGGCCGGCCTCAGGAGGCCGAGTACCTGAAGAGCCTCGGCGCCGCCGAGATCCTGGAGCGCAGCGAACTCGCCGGACCGGTGCGGCCCCTCGGGAAGGAGCGCTGGGCAGCGGGTATCGACACGGTCGGCTCGGTCCCCCTCGCCAACGTGATCTCGATGACGAGATACGGCGGTGCCGTCGCGGCCTGCGGTCTGGCGGCCGGCATGGACCTGCCCGCGACCGTCGCGCCCTTCATTCTTCGCAACGTGTCGCTGCTCGGCGTCGATTCCGTGATGGCGCCCAAGCCTCTTCGCATCGAGGCATGGAACCGGCTGGCGCGGGAGCTCGACCACGCCAAGCTCGCATCCATGACCTCCACCATTCCCCTCGAGGAGGTGTTGGAGGCGGGGAGCCGGATCGTGGCCGGTCAGGTCAAGGGACGGGTGGTGGTGGAAATCGGCTGATCAGCCGGCTTCCTGCCGTTGCCCTCGATCCAGCGCCGCTGCTTGCCGATCTCGGCGGCCATGAAGTCCATGAAGGCGCGCACGCGGGCCGATTGGCGCAGGTCCGGATGGGTGAGCAGCCACAGGCCCGCCGAGAAGTCCGGGTTCACGTCGGAGAGGCGCACGAGGCTGGGTCTCGCATCCGCAATGAAGCAGGGAAGGGGACCGATGCCGATGCCCGCCTCCACCGCCTCCGCCAGGCCCAGGACCGTGTTCACCTTGTAGACGATGTTCTCCGGAGCCACACGGTCGCGCACGAAGCGGGCCGCCTTGAGGGTCGCAAGATTGTCGCCCAGAGCGACCCAGGGGCGATTGTAGAGTGCGGAGGAATTCAGATCGGCCGGCGCATGGTGGTTGGGGAAATCCTCCAAGCGCCCATAGACGGCCCAGGCGATCGTCGCCACGCGCCGCCCGACGAGCGTTTCGGGCGGATCGTCCGTGGCGCGGATCGCCACATCCGCATCGCGCTTGGACAGGTTGAGGGCCTGGTTCGCGAGCACCACGTCGAGGCGCATTTCGGGACAGGCATTCACGAAGCGCGAGAAGATATGGGTCAGCATGTGGACGAGCAGCGTGTCGTTCGTGGTCACGCGCAATTCACCCGCAGGCGCGACGGCCTGGCCCGCGAGCTTGCGCGTGAACGAGGTGACGTTCTCTTCCATCTGCTCGGCAAGCGCCGACATTTCTTCGCCGGCGGGCGTCAGCACGTAGCCGGTCCGGTGCCGTTCAAAGAGCTTGACGCCGAGGTTCTCCTCCATCTGGCCGAGTCTGCGGAACACGGTGGAGTGATTGACGCCGAGCCGCTCCGCCGCGCCTGCGAGGCCGTTCGCCTCGGCGATCACCTTGACGAGCCTGAAATCGTCCCAATCGAGCTGCTGTTGCTTGGCCATTTTCTCTTGCAATGCTGCAATGGAAACCATGCATATCTATCACTGGTTATGCATGCTGGAAAGATTATCCTTAGGTCATCCCGTAGCTGCAGGGCGGCTGATCAACGCCGCCTGGGCAAATCCCAACGAAAGTGGAGATCTCATGGCCAAGGTTCTTGTGCTGTATTATTCGTCCTGGGGACATATCGAGCAGATGGCTTACGCCGCTGCCGAAGGCGCGCGCGAGGCCGGTGCCGAAGCGGTGGTGAAGCGCGTGCCCGAACTGGTACCTGCCGAGATCGCTCAGGCGGCCCATTACAAGACGGACCAGAAGGCTCCCATCGCCACCGTCGAGGAACTGCCGGAATACGACGCGATCATCTTCGGCACGCCGACCCGCTACGGCACCATGGCGGCTCAGATGAAGAACTTCCTCGACCAGACGGGCGGTCTCTGGGCTCAGGGAAGGCTCATCGGAAAGGTGGGCTCGGTCTTCACCTCCACGGCCACCCAGCACGGCGGCCAGGAGGCCACCATCCTCACCACGCTGCCCGTGCTGATGCATCACGGCATGGTGGTCGTCGGACTGCCTTACAGCTTCGCGGGCCAGTCGGGCGTCGAAGAGGTGAAGGGCGGCTCGCCCTACGGCGCGTCCACCATCGCGGCCGGGGACGGCTCGCGTCAGCCGAGCCAGCCCGAACTCGACGGCGCCCGCTTCCAGGGCCGGCACGTCGCCCAGATCGCCGCGAAACTCGCCGCGAAGTAAGCTTTCTCGATGCCATGGCCGGGCTCGTCCCGGCCATGCCGAACGGACGGGGGATGCCGATGCGGAAGCGGATCACCGCTCGGCGGCAGCGCGCCGGAGGCGGTCGTTGATGGCTTCGCCGAGATCCGTTTCCGGAACCGGTGCAACCGCAATGGTTCCGACCCCCGACGCGTCGAGCTGCCGGAGATAGGAAAACAGATGAGCGGCGGCCTCCTTGAGGTCGCCGCTTTCGCTTAAGTTGAGCATCGCTTTCGCCTGCTCGCTGCCTCGCAGCGGCGTGGCGCCGAGGAGCAGGGCGGCCTCGTCCGGCCGGATCTCGGTCGCGTTCAGACGCACCTGCGCGCGCGGCGCATAATGGGACGCCAGCATCCCCGGCGCGAGCGGGTTCTTCCCGCCCTCGACGCCACTCTCGAGGCGCTGACCGATCAGGGCTTCGATGGCCTCGCGCGGCACGCCGCCGGGGCGCAACAGGCGCGGCGGACCGCCGAGGCACGCGACGATGGTCGATTCGACGCCTACATCGGATGCGCCGCCGTCGATCACCGCGTCGATGCGCCCGTCGAGATCGCTTAAGGCATGATCCGCATCCGTGGGGCTGATCCGGCCCGAGCGGTTGGCGGAGGGCGCGGCGACGGGCCGGCCGGTGGCCTTCAGGAGAGCGTGGGCGAGGGGATGGGCGGGGACGCGCAGGCCCACGCTGTCGAGACCCGCGCGGGCGAGGTCCGAGACCGTGCAGGTGGGCGCCACCGGCACGATCAGCGTGAGAGGCCCGGGCCAGAAGGCTTCCGCCAGCGTCCGGGCCGTTTCGTCGAAGACGCCCTGAACCTTCGCAGCCTCGAAGCTGTCGAGGTGAGAGATCAGCGGGTTGAAGCTGGGACGCTCCTTCGCGGCATAGATGCCCGCGACGGCCTTCGCATTCGTCGCGTCCGCGCCCAGTCCGTAGACAGTCTCGGTCGGGAAGGCTACGAGGCCGCCTCGGTTCAGTATGGCGGCGGCTTCCGCCAATCCGGCCCCGTCGGGCTCGAGACGAGCCGTCCGTCGCATTGACCCGTGATCGTTCACGTCTAAACTATCCCTTGTCCGAGGAGTGATGATACCTTGGGCGGGTTTAATGACGCGTGAGAACGCGTCAATATCAAAAGCCTTTGCTTGAGAGGAAATGCTATGACCTACCGCGCGCCCGTGTCGGACATCGTCTTTACCATGCGCCATGTGGCGGGGTTCGACCGCGCCGTCGCCGATGGTCTCTATGGCGACCTCTCCGCCGATCTCGCCCAAACCATCCTGGGGGAGGCCGGCCGCTTCGCCAATGACGTGATCGCGCCGCTCAACCGTGACGGCGACAAGCACGGCGCAATCCTGAGGGACGGCGCCGTCACCACCGCTCCCGGCTGGAAGGAGGCCTATCGGGCTTGGACCGAGGCCGGGTGGAATGCGCTTCCCGGCCCGGCGGATTATGGCGGGCAGGGCCTGCCGACGCTCCTGAACTCGGCCTGCGTCGAGATGTGGAACTCCGCCTCCATGGCCTTCGGAATCGGCCCCGTGCTGACCCATGGAGCCATCGAGGCATTGACCCAGCATGCCTCCGACGACCTGAAGAGCCGCTATCTCGAAAAGCTCGTCTCCGGTGAGTGGACGGCGACGATGAACCTCACCGAGCCGCAGGCGGGCTCCGATCTGGCAGCCCTGCGCTCGCGCGCGGAACCGTCGGGCGGCGGCACCTACCGCATCACGGGTCAGAAGATCTTCATCACCTATGGCGAACACGACCTGACCGACAACATCATCCATCTCGTGCTCGCGCGCCTGCCGGATGCGCCGCAGGGCACGCGGGGCATCTCGCTCTTCCTCGTTCCAAAGATTTTGCCGGACGGCACCCGCAACGACGTGCGCTGCCACAGCATCGAGCACAAGCTCGGCATCCATGGCTCGCCGACCTGCACCATGATCTTCGGCGACAACGGCGGTGCCGTGGGCTGGCTCGTGGGCGAGGAGAACCGCGGCTTGAACTGCATGTTCACCATGATGAACAACGCGCGCCTCGCGGTCGGACTGCAGGGCGTGGCGATTGCCGAGCGTGCCTACCAGCAGGCTCTCTCCTACGCCAACGAGCGCCGCCAGGGCCGCGCCATCGGGGCGGTCGAGGGCTCGAGCGCCATCGTTCAGCACCCCGACGTGCAGCGCAATCTTCTCACCATGAAGGCACTCACGGCCGCTGCGCGTGCGATCTGCTACATGACGGCGGAGGCCATCGACCGCGCGCATCTGGAGCAGGACGCGACGCGTGCCAGGAAGGCTCACGAGCGCGCATCCCTGCTGACGCCCGTCGCGAAGGCCTTCTCCACCGATATCGGCATGGAGGTCGCGTCGCTGGGCGTGCAGGTCCATGGCGGCATGGGTTTCATCGAGGAGACGGGCGCGGCCCAGCATTACCGGGATGCGCGTATCGCGCCGATCTATGAGGGTACCAACGGCATTCAGGCCATCGATCTCGCCATGCGCAAGCTGCCGCTGTCCGGCGGCGACACCGTGCACGCGCAGATTGCCTCCATGCGCGCCGTCGTCACGCGGATCATGAAGGAGGGGACGCCCGCTTTCGGCGCGACCGCCGCGCGCCTGCGGGACGCCATCGAAAGCCTCGATCGCGCCACGAGCTACATGCTCCGGTCCATCTCATCGAACGCTTCCGCCGAGGCATTGGCGGGTGCGACGCCGTATCTGCGCCTGTTCGGCCTTGCTCAGGGCGGGACGGCCCTGGCTGAGGCGGCGCTTGCGGCGAATGCACTGATGGCGGGCGGAGAACGCGACCCCGCTCATGCCGGTCGGATCGCGCTCTGCCGCTTCTTTGCGGAGAACGTCGCCGTCGGCGCGAAGGGCTTGGAAGACACGGTTCTCGGCGGCGCAGGCTTCCTGCAGGACGCCGATCTGGTGCTGGGGAGCTGATCCGATGAGTCTCGAGGGAAAGACGCTCTTCATCACCGGCGCCTCGCGGGGCATCGGCCTCGCCATCGGCCTGCGCGCTGCCAGGGACGGTGCGAACGTGGTCATCGCGGCCAAGACCGCCGAGCCGCATCCCAAGCTCCCCGGCACCATCTACACGGCGGCGGAAGAGATCGAGAAGGCAGGCGGCAAGGCCCTGCCTCTCGTGGTGGACGTGCGCGATGAGACGGCGGTGAGCGGCGCCATCGACAGGGCGGTCGAGACCTTCGGCGGCCTCGACATCGTGGTGAACAATGCCAGCGCCATCAGCCTCACGCCCACGCCGGCGACGGACATGAAGCGCTTCGATCTGATGCATCAGATCAACACGCGCGGCACCTACATGGTCTCGAAATATGCGATCCCGCATCTGGAGAAGGCCGAGAATCCGCACATTCTCATGCTGTCGCCGCCGCTCGACATGAAGGAGAAATGGTTCGCGCCGCATCTGGCGTATTCCCTTGCGAAATACGGAATGAGCCTGTGCGTGCTGGGCCTGGCGGGCGAACTGCGGGGAAAGGGCATCGCCGTCAACGCGCTTTGGCCACGCACGACCATCGCGACAAGCGCCGTGAAGAACCTTCTGGGCGGCGACGAGATCGTGCGGGCGAGCCGCACGCCCGAGATCCTGGCCGATGCGGCTCATGCCGTTTTCCGGAAACCCTCGCGGAGCTTCTCCGGCCATTTTCTCATCGACGACGTGTTCCTGAGCCAGGAGGGCGTGACGGATTTCGAGAAGTACCGGATCGACCCCAGCAGACCGCTGATGCCGGATTTCTTCGTGCCCGACGATATTCCACCTCTGTCGAAATAAGACGAGGAGAACGACACCAATCCCGGCGTGCCCGGGCTTGATCCAGGCATCCACGTCTTTAAACCGTCTCCTGAAGCGTGGATCCTCGGACAAGCCTAGGGATGACGAGGTGGGACGGTGAACCGTGAACTTCGTTGAGCGGAGGCGAGTATGATCGTGATCCACAGACCGGCGCAAACGGCGGTCTCCATGGGGGAAGCTCTCAAGCGCTCCGTGCTGCCTCCGGGTGAGCCGATCCCCGAGGATGCTCTCTGGATCGATCTGATCGATCCGAGCCGGGACGAGGACAAGCTCGTCGAGGGCCACCTCAATATCGAGATTCCCACCCGCGAGGAGATGGCGGACATCGAGCCGTCCGAAATCCTCTACAGCGAAAACAACGCGCGCTACATGACCGCGCGCGTGCTCTGCAGCTCCGATACCGAGAATCCCAAGCTCATCGACGTCTCCTTCATCCTCACCGGCCGAGCGCTCGTAACCGTGCGTTATGGCGAGCCGCGCTCCTTCAGCATGTTCATGGCCCGCGCGGGAAAGCCGGGCGGCTGCCGCCATCAGCCCGAGGCGGTGCTCGACGGGCTGATCGAGACGATCATCGACCGCGCGGCGGAAATTCTCGGCACGGTTGGGCAGCGCATCGATCGCCTGTCGCAATCGATCTTCGAGAACGAGAAGAAGGGCACGCGCCGCACCGCATCCTTCCGGGCCGCCCTGAAATCCATCGGGCGCAAGGCGGACGTGATCTCCAAGGTTCGGGAGAGCATGGTCTCCGTGGAACGGCTGCTGCTGTTCCTGTCCGCCACCATGCCAAGGCCGCAGAAATCTCGCGGCTATCAGGCGGAATGGCGCACGGCCCTGCGCGACGTGCAATCCATCGAGGAGCATGCGACCTTCCTGTCCAACAAGGTCCAGTTCCTGCTCGACGCCACGCTCGGCCTCGTTACCATCGAGCAGAATGACATCATCAAGATCTTCTCGGTCATGGCGGTGATCTTCCTTCCCCCGACGCTTGTCTCGTCGCTCTACGGGATGAACTTCAAGTTCATGCCGGAGCTCGAATGGGATTACGGCTATGTCTGGGCGATCACGCTCATGTTTCTCGCCGCCGCGCTGCCCTATCTCTTCTTCCGCTGGAAAAGGTGGCTTTGACATGATGCGGGATGCCGATGATCCGTCATGGCCGGGCTCTTCCGGGCCGTCCACGTCTTCGCGAACGCCCTGAGGCGAAGACGTCAATGCCCGCGGCAAGTGGGGCATGTCAAAGAGAGGATGGAAAATCATGTGCGGGCGCTACGCCATCACCCTCCCTCCCGAAACGTACCGGGAGTTCTACGGCTATTCGGAGCAGCCGAACTTTCCTCCTCGCTACAACGTGGCGCCCACCCAGCCCGTGCCCATCGTGCTGGAGGATCGCGGCGATCGGCACTTCAAGCTGGTGCGCTGGGGCTTCCTGCCGTCCTGGGTGAAGGATCCCAAGGACTTTCCGCTCGTCATCAACGCGCGCGGCGAGACGCTGGAAACGAAGTCGACCTTCAAGGCGGCATTGAAGCGCCGCCGCTGCATCTTTCTCGCGGACGGCTTCTATGAATGGCAGCGCCACGGCCGCGAGAAGACGCCGTTCCTGATCCGCCCGCGCTCCCGCAAACCCTTGCCTATGGCGGGCTTGTGGGAGACCTACACCAGTCCCGACGGCGCCGAGATCGATACCGCCGCCATCGTGACGACGGACGCCAACGGCACGCTCTCCGCCGTGCATGACAGGATGCCGGTGGTTCTCTCGGAGGAGGGCATCGCCGCCTGGCTCGACGTGCGCGACGAGCGCGCCAACGTGATGGGCCTCGTACGTCCATGTCCCGACGACTGGCTCGAGGTGCTGCCGGTCTCGAGCCGCGTGAACAAGGTCGAGAACGACGACCCGGGTCTGATGGAGCCCCTGGCGCGGCCGGAGGCGGCGCCGGTCACGGAAACCAGGCGCAAGGCGAAGAAGCCGCTCTCCAGCGACGAGGACGAGCAGGGGAGCTTGTTTTAGGATCGTGCTCCTCATCCCTCGTCATGACGGGGCTTGACCCGGCCATCCGATCATACCGTGCCCACCCTGACCGGGATCACCGGCGCAGGGCTGGTGACGATGTGGAGTGAACTCGGTGGAAGTCTCACCTCACCGCCGCTTCTTCGCCACATCGCGCCGCAGGATTCCGACGACTTCGAGATGGGGCGAGTGCTTGAACTGATCGACGGGGATCACGCGTTCCAGGCGATAGCCGCCGCTCATGAGGATCGCGGCGTCGCGCGCGAAGGTGGCGACATCGCAGGAGACGCTCACCACGAGCGGCACTTTCGAAGCGGCGAGATGTTTCGCCTGCGCTTCCGCGCCTGCGCGGGGCGGATCGAGCACGACGGCATCGAAGGCGTTGAGCTCAGGCATCAGAAGCGGCCGGCGGAAGAGGTCCCGCGCCTCGGTGGTGATGCGGCGCAGGCCCGGCGTCGCACGGAAGGCCTTGTCGAGCGCCGTCATCGAGCCCTGGTCGAATTCCACCGCATGGACCTCGGATTTCTCCGCGAGGCGCAGGGCGAAGGGGCCGGATCCCGAGAAGAGGTCGGCCACGCGCTTCGCGCGCCCGCAGGCCTCCGTCACGAAGCGGGCGAGCGTTTCTTCCCCTGAGCGCGTCGCCTGCAGGAACGAGCCCGCGGGCGGTACGACGGAGGCGCGCCCCATCACGATCGCAGGCGGACGGCGCTCCACGATCACGTCGCCATGGATCGACAGGCGCGAGAGGTCGAGCTCCTCGGCAAGACCGATCAGGCTCAGGCGGTCCGAATCCTTCAACGGCCCGTGCCCACGCACATCCACATCGAAACCTGTCCGGGTCTGGGTGATCTGGATGTCGAGCGGCTTGCGGGCGCCTTTAAGATGCTCGCCGACGGCACGAGCGATGGCCGGGGCCTGCTCCTTCAGTCCCGGCTCGGCGATGGGGCAGAAGGCGATCTCGACGATCCGGTGGCTGCGGGCCGCCATATAGCCCACATGCATGGCACGGTCGGGAAAGCGCACATGCAGCGTCACGCGACGGCGGCCGTCCCCATGGGCATCGATCATTGGCTCTACGGGAGCCTCGATGCGTGCCTGACGCAGGGTGCGTGCGAGAATCTCCTGTTTCCAGTCCCGGTAGAAGGGGAGCTTCATGTGCTGCGTCGCGCAGCCGCCGCATTCGTCGAAATAGGGGCAGAACGGCGTCTCGCGTTCGGGCGATGCCGCATCCACGCGGATGAGGTCCGCGCGTGAACCGTCGCGTTCGATGGTGACGGTTTCGCCCGGAAGCGCCTTGGGTACGAAGACGGAGCCGGAAGCGGTTTCCGCGATACCGTCGGCCTTCGCGCCCAGACGTTCGATAACAACCTGTTCAGCCACGGCGGGCTCCCAACAAAAACTCGCGGTTGCCGTCCCCGCCCTCGATGGGCGAGGGGACAATGCCGTCGACGGAAAATCCAAGCGAGGCGACGAAGGCGGCGATGTCGTCGCACACCGCGCTGTGCACGGCCTCGTCCCTTACGATGCCCTTCTTCACGTGGTCGCGCCCGGCCTCGAATTGCGGCTTCACGAGAACGGCGAGTTTCGCGCGCGGTTTCAGGAACGCGACGGCGGCCGGCAGCACGAGCTTCAACGAGATGAAGCTCACATCGGTCACGAGAAGATCCGCGGGCTCGGGAATGAGTGCGGCCGAGAGGGAACGCGCGTCCGTGCCCTCGAGATTGGTCACGCGCGGATCGCCTGCCACCTTCGGGTGAAGCTGCGAATGCCCGACATCGACCGCATAGACATGCCTGGCGTCGCGCATCAGCAGCACTTGCGTGAAGCCGCCGGTAGAGGCGCCGATATCGAGACAGGCGCAGCCTTTCGGGTCGATCCCGAAGGCGTCGAGGGCCGCTGCCAGCTTCATCCCGCCGCGGGACACGTAGGGGTGCGGCTGCGCGGCGGTGATCACCGCATCGTCCGCCACAGCGTCGGAAGGTTTCTTCACCGGGACGCCATCGACGGTGACGAGACCGGCGGCAATCGCTTCCTGTGCCCGCGCGCGGCTCGTGAAGAAGCCGCGCTCGACGAGCACCACGTCGGCGCGTTTGCGGGTCATGGGAACCTCAACGTCATGTGAATCAAAAATCCTCTCAAATCCCGGAACCGGTTCTCGCGGGCGGACATATCCGTTCAGCGATCAACCGAACTCACGGATCTCCCATGCTCAGCCGTCGCCATCTCCTGACCGGTGCAACCCTGCTGGCCGCGAGCGCTGCCATTCCGCGGGCCTTTGCGCAAGCGTCCTCCGGTCCCTTCAAGCTCGATCCCCTGCCATATGCCCCGTCAAAGAACGAGCCTCACATCGATGCCCAGACCATGGAACTTCACCATGGAAAGCACCACGCGTCCTACGTCAACAACCTCAACGCCGCTTTGAGCCAGAACGGGGAACTGGCCAGGATGCCGCTCCACGAGATGCTGGCGAGGGTCGGCGAGATCCCCGAATCCGTGCGGACCACCATCCGCAACAATGGCGGCGGGCACGCCAATCACACCATGTTCTGGCAAATCATGGGCGGATCGGGCGGTGAACCCTCAGGCGAGCTGAAGAGCGCCATCGACCGGGATCTTGGAGGGTTCCAGAAGTTCCAGGCAGATTTCAACACAGCCGGGGAGAAACAGTTCGGCTCCGGCTGGGTGTTCGTGACGGTGAGCCGTGACGGCAGCCTCGGCATCACATCCAAGCCCAATCAGGACACCCCGCTCATGGACGGGCAGATGGTCCTGATGGGCAACGACGTCTGGGAGCATGCCTATTACCTCAAGTACCAGAACCGCCGGCCCGAATATCTCAAGGCCTGGTGGAACGTGCTCGACTGGAACCGGATCGGCGAGCGCTACGCCGCCGCGAAGGCGGGCACGCTGACGATCTAGAGGATGTCAGGGCCGCCCTTGCCGCGGCCATTCCCGTATCGGCCGCTTCTCGCCTCTCGTCATCACCGGCCCCGAGCCCGTGATTCCGGCTGCTCGAAACGCCGTGCTTTTCGAAACGGAATGGCCGGGACGTGCCCGGCCATGACGGGTGACCTGTCAAGCGCGGGCTTGACGGGGCTCTTCCTTGCCAAGGGCTTCGAACACCTTGCTCACGATGCCCGCGGCATCGAGACCCGCCTGGGCATACATGCGCTCCGGCTTGTCTTGATCCTGATAGATGTCGGGTAGCACCATGGAGCGCACCTTCACCGTGCCGCGATCGAGCGCCCCCTTGTCGGAGAGAAGCTGGAGCACGAATGAGCCGAACCCTCCGATGGAGCCTTCCTCCACGGTGATGAGGACCTCGTGGTCGCGGGCAAGGCCGAGGATCATCTCCTCGTCGAGGGGCTTGGCGAAGCGGGCATCGGCCACCGTGGTGGAGAGCCCGCGGGCCTCCAGCTCCTCGGCAGCCTCCAGGGCTTCCGCGAGGCGCGTGCCGAGCGAGAGAATGGCGACCCGGTTGCCTTCGCGGACGATGCGGCCCTTGCCGATGGCGAGCGGCACCCCCTCGGCGGGCAGGTCGACGCCGACGCCCTCACCGCGCGGATAGCGGAAGGCGATGGGGCCGTCGTCGTAGGCCGCGGCGGTGGCCACCATGTGCACCAGCTCCGCTTCGTCCGCGGCCGCCATCACCACCATGTTCGGCAGGCAGCCGAGATAGGCGATGTCGAAGGAGCCCGCATGGGTCGGCCCGTCCGCGCCCACGAGCCCCGCGCGGTCCAGCGCGAAGCGCACCGGAAGGTTCTGGATGGACACGTCGTGCACCACCTGGTCGTAGGCGCGCTGGAGGAAGGTCGAATAGATCGCGCAGAACGGCTTGTAGCCTTCGGCCGCCATGCCGGCCGCGAAGGTCACCGCGTGCTGTTCGGCGATGCCTACATCGAAGGTACGGGCAGGGAATTCCCTCCCGAAGAGGTCGACGCCCGTGCCGGAGGGCATGGCCGCCGTGATGGCGACGATCTTGTCGTCCCGTCGCGCCTGCCGGATCAGGCTCTCGCCGAAAACCTTCGTATAGGAGGGCGCGTTGGCCTTGGCCTTCGCCTGCGTTCCGGTCACCACGTCGAAGGCGGCCACCCCATGGTACTTGTCGGCGGCGGCCTCCGCCGGCGCGTAGCCCTTGCCCTTCTGGGTGACCACATGAACCAGGATCGGCCCGGTCTCGGAATCGCGCACGTTCTTCAGGATCGGCAGCAGATGGTCCAGGTTGTGGCCGTCGATGGGGCCGACATAGTAGAAGCCGAGCTCCTCGAACATCGTGCCGCCGGTCCAGAAGCCGCGGGCGAATTCCTCGGCGCGCTGCGCCTTCTCGTAGAGGAATTTCGGCAGCTTCTTCGCCAGTTGCTTGGCGGTCTCGCGGATCCCCCGATAGGTGCCGCCGGAGACGAGGCGTGCGAGATAGGACGACATGGCGCCGGTGGGCGGCGCGATGGACATGTCGTTGTCGTTGAGGATCACGATGAGGCGCGAATGCATGGCGCCTGCGTTGTTCATGGCCTCATAGGCCATGCCCGCCGACATGGCGCCGTCGCCGATCACGGCGATCACATTGTTCCGCTTGCCGTCCAGATCCCGCGCGACGGCCATGCCGAGACCGGCCGAGATCGACGTGGAGGTATGGGCGGCGCCGAAGGGGTCGTATTCGCTTTCCGAGCGCTTGGTGAAGCCGGACAGGCCGCCGGCCTGACGCAGCGTCCGAATACGGTCGCGCCTGCCCGTGAGTATCTTGTGAGGATAGGCTTGGTGCCCTACGTCCCAGACCAGCCGGTCGCGGGGGGTGTCGAACACGTAATGGAGAGCCACCGTCAGCTCGACCACGCCGAGGCCGGCGCCCAGATGGCCGCCGGTAACGGAGACGGCACTGATCGTCTCCGTGCGCAACTCGTCCGCGACCTGTCTCAGCCGGCTTTCGTGGAGCTGCCGGAGGTCTTCCGGAGTCTTGATGGTATCGAGGAGAGGTGTATGCGTTGCGCTCACGTGGTCACCAGAATGCAGGTTTTCCTTCACCGGGGGCCCCAGCTCGGAAGCGCCGCAAAGGTTGAAAGCACCGAAGTCAGATGATAGACGGCCAGAAACAATATCCAAATTCCCATGTCGGGAGGAGGATGCCGCTTCCAATGTTCTCCGTCTCTTCCCGACTGACATATGCGGCTGTCTGGCTGCGAAAGCAACATGCGGGTCGGAATCGGCTCAATTCGATCAGTGCGGCAGCTTTCCTCGTTTTTATCGTCGCATCCTTTTTCATCCGGGGGCATGCCCTTCCCGTCGGCATGATCGTCCTGACCGCAGTCCTGGCATTGCTCAGCGGAGCTGCGGCGGCCGCCTCCGCTCAGAATGCGTGGCTGGGTCTTTTCGGCGTTTTCTTCGGCGCGTGGATCGCGCTCGGGGGCATGGTCGGAGGTCCAGGGTACGACATGTCCGACTTCTTCAACCTCGTACTGCTTGGGGCATTCTTCCTGTCCATGGCCCAGGTATCGTGTGCCTTGAGCACGAGGCAAATTCTCTCCATCATCGCCATTGCGGGCGGGGCAAGCGCATTCGCGGCCATCCTGCAGCATATTGTCGTAGCCGGCGATGTCTTCGACCGCCTGACACCCCTCGGACGAGGGCGAAATCCCATTCCCGGTGCCGGCGGATTCGGCATCGCTCTGATCGCTTTTGCGGCATTATGGTTCGATCGCCCTCCTGTGCGCCGATTCGCGTCCTTCCACCTCGTCCTGGTTGCCACGCTTCTGGCGGGCCTGGCCTGGACCCAAAGCCGTGCCCCGATCATTGCTCTTGGCTTGGCGTTGCCGCTGGCTCTGTGGCTCTGCAGGAGCAGGGGAGTTGCCGCCGTGCTTCTCGCCTGCGGCGGCGCCTGGCTCGTCATCACCGGCCTCGGCATGTTCGAGCCGATGATCAAAGGGGTGATCTGCGGCAGCGATGCCGATTGGTGCCGCCCTTCGTACCGCGGTGAGATATGGGGTTGGGTGCGCGACCAGATCGCTCTCCACCCCGTGCTGGGGACCGGCCCGAGCTTCCGGTTCCCGAGAACCTGGATGAGTCACCCTCACAACGGCCTCTTCGGGATCGCCATGTATTACGGCCTGGTTGCCCTTGCGGCATTTTGGACCATGATCGGCTTCTACGCCCGACAGGTGACCCGGCAAGAGGATCGGTCATTGCGCTTCTTCGGGCTGGCCTCCCTCATCTTCTCCTTCGGCTATATGGGAACGGATCTGTCGAATCCGTTCGCCTTCTTCAACATGCATTATCTCTTTCTCTGGTTGCCGTTCTTTCTTGTTCTGGGCTCGCGTCGGGCGAGTGTCCGGAAGGAAGGGGAAGTTTCTTCACCGGGCTCCGGTGGGCTCCAGCATATCTGACGGCTCTCAATGGCAAGGCATCATTCGGCGCTTCACCGTAAGTTCGACCTCAAACCGATCGCCTTCCGGGTGATGAAGGAGGTGACCGGCTCCCATCCGGTTCTTCGGAAGGCGGTTTCCTTCTTCCCGGATTTCGGCTGGCCCGACGCGGCAAAGATTGATCTACGGGAGGACAGCACCCGCTCCTTCAACCTCCTCCAGGAGCGATACAGCCGCCAGCGGACCTTCGTTCGTTCCCACGATGTGGATGTGATGAACCCGCATTGCCGGTTTCAGGATCCGGATTCGGCCCATCGGGTGATCGCCTTCGTCGCGGATGTCCTGATCCCGGGACATACGCTGACTCCGGTCGATTCCTCCACTGGGAGGCAGCTTGCCTTCGATTCGACGGCCGACAGCAACTGGCACTTCGCCTATCCGTCACCGGCGGTCCTTCGCACGCGGCATGTGGAGGGCGCCGTTGCCGCGATCCCGCCCTACAAGCATTACGGTCACCTCCTGACCGACGTTCTGATGCCTCTGGCTTACGCACTTCATCGCGGAACCCTCGCTCCCGGCGAGCCGCTGACCATCGTCACGGCCCGATCGGTCAACCCGATGGTGCAGAGCTTCATCGAGGGCCTGAGGGGGATCGGCGTTCCCGTGAGCCACGTGAAGCTCGCTCCATGGGAGCGCGTCCGTGCCGGACGGTATCTCTACGCGCGCAGCCATTGCTGCAATCTTGAGAGGGTGTTCGCAACGCCCGAGGCGCTCGGTTTCGCCCGCTCCGTCTTCGATGCGGCCTATGCGGGCCGCCCTCGGCCGGAGGCGGCTCCCCGGATCTATCTCACCCGCGGCCAGACGCGACTGCGCCAAGTGGACGGGGAAGGCGAACTGATCGAGGGATTGCGCGCGCGTGGCTTCAGGATCGTCGAGGCCTCGTGGGCGAACCACCATGAGCAGATCTACTGGTTCGGAGAGGCGAAAACCGTCATGGCCGTCCACGGCGCGGGTCTCGCCAACATCCTCTGGGCCCGCCGCCAGCCGTTGCTGATCGAACTGATGGCCCAGAATGCCCGTAAGAGCACCGGCCTGCATTGGGCCGCCGAGGTGGGGGCGGATTACGAGCCGCTGGTCGGCGGGCCGGAAGGGCAGAGGCAGGCTTTCAGCATCGATCCCGCAGCCATATTGCGGGAGGTCGATGCCATTCTTGAACGTAATCCTGCGCTCTGACGCGCCGGCAGGCCGTGGATCTAAGCGTCGACGTCCAGCGGAGTCGCGCCGGAGGCGGCGCCGTCCGGACCCACGGTGATCTTCTCGATCCGGGCCTCGGCCTTCTTCAGAAGCTGCTCGCAATGCTTCTTCAGGGCCTCACCGCGCTCGTAGATCGCAATGGAATCCTCCAGCGGCACGTCTCCGCGCTCGAGACGCCGCACGATCTCCTCCAGCTCGGCCAGGGCCTTCTCGAAGGGGAGGGTCTTGATGGAAGGGGTGTCGGTCATGCAGCTATCCGTCAAAAAATCGTTGTTGAGCCGTCATCTCACGAGATTGCGGCATTGCCCGGCTGGCGGACGAGGAATCTCTGATAAACGAAGCCGATGCCGATGAGAACAAGCCCGAGGCCAATAAAGGACAGGGCCCGCATCACGCCCTCCAGATTGGACAGGTCGATGATGAACACCTTCAGAACGGCGAACACAAGATAGACCGCCGAGGCGATCCGCGCAAAGCGGCTGTCGCGCAGGATCCCGTAGGCAAGGAGGGCAATGCCGATGACGAGGAGCGCTACGGAATAGCTCCACTGCTCGCCTTGGGCAAAGCCGCCCCGGAAAAAGCCCAGCCTGGGGCCTTGAAAGATCCGCCGGATCTCCAGGGCCACATAGGCCCATTGCAGCAGGAGGCTCAGGATGGCCGAGGCGAGAGCGTAGGAAGCGGGCCGGGCGTTCCGCTCCACGAAGGCGAGAAGGGCTGCCACGACGGAAGGCAGGAGATAGGCCAGGATCAGGCTGTTGAAGAGGACCCCGCCCGCGATCGGGTCGTTCGTCAAAAGCGGGTTCTCGATCACGAGCAATCCGACGGTGGACAGGCTGAACGACGCGACCTTGAAGATCAGGGAGCCCCAGCGATAGACCGGATCGGGACGACGGAAATCCATCCGGGTCAGCAGGATCGCGAAAGCGAGGCTTTGTGTCGCAACCAGGCCTGCCTCCACGAGGCTGAAATCCGCCGCCAGCGGGTTTCCGGCATGAAGGGCATGGCGGATCTCGAAGAAGACCAGGAAAGCGGCGAAGACGATGCCCAGGCTCTCGGTGAACTGGACTATCCGGTCGCGCCCCGTCCGCTCCAGCAGGCGGCTCGCCAGCCAGAACGAGACGGCGGGAACGCCGTAGCCCCAGAGGATCCAGTTGAAGATCACCGGCCCCGGGTCGCCGCCCACGATGGTCGGATCCCAGATCAGGCGGCCGAGGACGACGAGGCCGATGGCTCCCACCGCATGGCGCAGGGCCGGAAGGGCGATGCGGTTCGCGACCCAGGCCGTGCCGAGAGCCGTCAGAGCGAGGGCGACCGTCAGCATACCCTTCTCGAGCGCGAAGGTAAGCCCCAGCGCCACCGCGCCGAGGGCGGCCGAGGCGGTGGCTCCGAGGCCGAGGCGGATCGCGCCATCCTCCTCCGATCCATGGCGCATGAGCCATTGGGAGACGAGCATGAAGGCGAGCGCCAGCACGCCCGCGACCAGGGCGAAGGAGAGGCTGCGCTCGAATTCGGTCACGCGCCAATAGGCGACGACGAGGGCGAGCAGCGGCCCCACGCTCGCCGCTCCCGCGTACCAGGCCGCCACCGGCAGGCGCAAGGATTGCGAGCGGGCCAGCCGCAGCAGGGAGGCCCCTGCGATCGCCAGGGGCAGCAGAGCCGCCAGCGTCAGATAGGTGCCGAGCGCATGGGGCCGGACGGCGAAAGCATCTCCGCTCTGGAAGAACAGGCTTTCGGGAGCATCCCCGATATCGGTGGCGAGGGGCCAGACCAGAAGCGCGCCCACCGCCAGGGCGGCGCTGGCCGCCGCGGCCGGAGCGGCATTGGCGATGCGCACGCCAGCGGCGAGCAGGATCAAGGCCATGGCGGCCACGAAGACCGGCCTCCCGTCGCCCGTGGCGACGGAGCCGGCCACGACGATCCCGGCGCAAGCGAAAGCGAACAATGCTCCGCTCGCCGCCCAATCGACCCGGGCTTCTTCATCCGGCACGTGGCGATAGGGATCCAGCGCGAGGAAGAACGCGGCAAGGCCCGCCTGGAACACCAGATGCACCATGGCCGGAAGCACATCCGATTCGTCGATGAAGGCGATCGGCGCCGTCCACAGGAGCACGCCGGTCGCGGCTGCGAGCGCGAGCCAGCGCCAGAGCCGGAGCCGCGCGACGCCATAGGCGGGCAGGACCACGAAAACGAGATAGATCACGAGCGCCCAGGGCTGCGGCCGGTCCGTGGAGACGAGGAGCGGGCTCCCCATGGCGCCGAGAAGGCCCAGCGCGGCGAGGATCGGCCCGTGGAGCGTCGAGGCGACCATGGTCAGAACGGCGACGAGCCCGAGCGCCACGAAGGCCGCGCCGGGGCCGATCAGCCCATAGAGCGCATAGGCCGCATAGATCGAGGCGAAGGCCGTGCAGGTTCCGGCGGCGGTGAGGATGCTCGGCACATGGGCGCTGGGAATGCCCGGCAGGCTGAGGCTGCGCTCGCGGCGGCGCATCCATTCGCCCACGCCGATGAGGGCGAGCGCGAAGAGGATACCGAGCGTAATTCGGGTTCGGGGATCGAGCAGGCCCTGCTCGATGGAGTAGCGGACAAGGAAGATGCCGCCCAGCGCCAGAGCCACCCCGCCCACCCACACGGCCCAGCGGGAGCCGATCTGCTCCTCCAGATGCTGGCGGGGCGGAACGGGCTGCGATGCTGACGGGATCGGAGGGACGGCAGTCGGCGTGGCCTCGTCGGGTACGGGCGGGACGGTTTGCGCCGACCGCGCAGGGGAAGGTTCCGGAGCGACTGCGGGATCTTGGTCGGAAATGGCCCCTGAAGGACTTCGCGGCGCTCTGGTCTCCGCTTCCATTCGGTCCAGACGCAGTTGGAGGCTGCGCAGCTCCCGTCGCGCTTGCAGGGCGAGCACCAGGCCGAAGACAGCGGCGATGGGAGAGCCGATTCCGATGAGAACGGCCAGAAGAATGGCAAGACCGATCGATATGTCGTCCACGAAGAGCCCCTCGGATTTGGCATTCGGGGCAGCCTTTGCGTAGGCGCAATCCCTCTAGCCCCTGTTAAGCTGTAACATGAAGGGCGCCCCCTCCATAGCCTCCGCGCCCCGGCCGATGGCCCGGATGGCGTCCACCATGCGGCCCTGCCTGCCGAGAATATCGTCGGCCAGCGCCACGAAGCGCGCATTGGGCGTGGCGGAGGGAGCCGCCACCCTCAAAGCGAGGGCGAGTTCGGTCTCGCTCCGCTCGGGCGCGAGGGCACATGCGGCAATGTAGGCGGCCGCCGTCGAGCGGCTGATGCCCGCCCAGCAATGAAAAAGCAGTGGATTTCCCCGGTCCCAGGCGCGGATGAAGGCGAGAAGCCGATCCATGTGCTCGGGCCCCGCCAGCACATGCCCCTCCATCGGCTCCAGGATGTCGCTGACATTGATGACGAGATGGCGTTCGGGCGCAATCGACGCGGGCCGTTCGACCGCCGTGCCCGCGCTCAGAAGGCTCACCACATGGCTCGGGCCAATGGCGGCGACGGTCTCGTTCAGGCGGGAGAGGGGACAGACATGGAGAACCGGCACGGTTTCAGGCCGTAACGGAAAGAACGCGTTTCCGGAAGCGCTCTTCCGCCTCGGCGGCGGGCCAGGGTTCCAGAAAGGCATGAACGCTGCGGGGCAGGGGCTCCGGCCGCCCGAAGAGCTTGATCGCCTCCTCGCGCCCGAAGCCCGCGAGATGCGTCGCCTCGAGATAGGCGGCCTGCCGGTCGGCCTGCTTGATGAAGCGCTTCAGGGCGGCGCCGGGCATGGCGGGCAGGCCGAAGTGGAGATGGATCGCGCCGAGCAGGCCCGCCTCGATGGTCTTGTAGGCGTCACCGATCACCGCCTTGAACGGGGAGATGATGTCGCCGATCACGTATTCCGGTGCGTCGTGCAGGAGCACGGCGAGGCGCGTGGCGCGCGGCATGTCCGGATCGAGGTGCGTGGCGATGGCTTCGACGAGCAGGCTGTGCTGCGCCACCGAGAAGATGTGCCCGCCGATGGTCTGGCCGTTCCAGCGCGCGACCCGGGCGAGGCCGTGCGCGATGTCGTCGAGTTCCACGTCGAGCGGCGAGGGATCGAGCAGGTTGAGGCGGCGGCCCGAGAGCATCCGCTGCCAGACGCGAGGTTCCTTCGCCATTCAGAGCGTCTCGGCGAGAGCGGCGCATTCCGCGTGGCGGTAGCACCCGACGAGGTGGTCGTTCACCATGCCCACCGCCTGCATGAAAGCATAGACGATGGTGGGGCCGACGAAGTTGAAGCCTTCCGCCTTCAGGGCTTTCGAGATGCGCCGCGACACATCCGTCTCCGCCTGCACGTCGCTCCGGCTCTTCGGGTTGTTCTGGATCGGGCGGCCGTCGATGAACTTCCACAGGAAGTTGGAAAAGCCGCCGCGCTCCTGAAGGCTGAGCCAAGCGCGCGCGCCTGCGATCGTCGCCTCGATCTTGGCGCGGTTGCGCACGATGCCCTTGTCGAGCATCAGCGCCTCCACATGCGACTGGTCGAACCGCGCGATCACGGCCGGATCGAAGCCCGCGAAGGCCTGCCTGAAGTTCTCGCGCTTGCGCAGGATCGTGATCCACGACAGGCCGGCCTGGAAACCGTCGAGGATGAGCTTCTCGAAGAGAGCCCGGTCGTCGAATTCGGGCACGCCCCATTCGGTGTCGTGATAGGCGACATAGAAAGGGTCCGTGCCGGGCCACCAGCAGCGGTGCCTGTTGTCGGGGTGCAGGATCAGTCCTTCGGTCATGGGCAAGGTGTAGCGGGCTTGGGCGAAAACGGAAAGATCCGCAGCGCCCGAAAGCTTCACCGGTCACGAAGGTCTTTTCGGTAATACACAACCCGCTCGGTCTCCTCGAAGCCGACGGCCAGGTGCATGCCTTGGGAAATGGCGTTGTGGAGTTCCACGTCGGAGGCAAGCTCCGCGCAGCCGATTCCCTGCGCCCAATCCTCCACCGCTTCGACCAGAAGGCGGGCGATGCCCTGCCTCCGGTGGGCCGGGCGGACATAGATCCCTTCGAGGAAGGCCACCGGAGACGTGACGCAACCGTTCACGTAGTCATGGCGCAGGCTCGCCTCGGCGAAAGCCAAAGCCGTGCCTCGGACATCGTGCGCGAGAAAGGCCATGGCCTCCTTCGGCTTGCCGAGGATGGCTTCGGCCTCCGCAATGTGCTCGGACAGGGAGGTCTCCGGCCACAGTTCAAGGCGCAGAGCGGTCCAGGCGTCGACGGATTGCGGATCGCAGGGGGCAATCCGCATCATGGCCCCCGGTTGTCGATCAGATCGGCCATGCGATGGGCCTGCTCCGCGTCGAGGGCGCGCAGGCCTGCCGCCACGCCCCTGCGGTCGGCCTCCGGCCGGTTCTGGCTCACCTTCCACTTGCCCTCGATCCGCGCGATCTCGATCTCCACGCCCACGATGCCCTTCATCTGCGCGGCGAGGAATTCCGGCGGCGCATCGTCGACGGCCCAGGGCTCCGGCCGGGCCGTCTCGTGGATCGAGGTCATGGCCGTTACCTGCTCCAGGAGCCATGCCGGATCCTCGATGATCCGCATGCGGCCACGGGCCTGCACGATGGCGTAGTTCCAGGTGGGCACGACCTTGCCGTGCTCGCGCTTGGTTTCGTACCAGGACGGCGTGATGTAGGTTTCCGTGCCCTGGAAGACGACGAGAGCCTCCTGGGCGGGGTCGACATCGCGCCATTGCGGGTTGGCGCGGGAGAGATGCGCGCGCAGCGTGCCCAGCGGCGAGGCCGCTTCGTCCAGGATGAAGGGGATGGGGTTGGCGATGGGGCCCGCCTTCCCGACGGTCACGAGAAGCCCGAGCGGATGCGCCCTGATGAGCGCGTGCTGGACGTCCAGGCGATCTTCGCGGAAGTGCGGCGGCTGATACATGGCGTTCCCATTCCGATGGAGCCGGAATGCTAACCGCGAGGCCTCTGGGCAGACCAATGAATATTCGCGATCCCGATCATCAAAACGATGGATGAACGTGCCGTCCTCTGCGCAAGCGCTCCGTAGGATGCGCGCATGACCCCCATGGAGTACGGCCATTGCCCAACGGTTCCGCGGTCCGGGAACAGCTATAGTCTCCTTCAAAGAGGCGTGGCTGACACTCAGATTCCCGGAGGGGCTACATGGCACGCGTTTTCGGCACCAATCGTAACGATCTGATTTCCCCGCTCGACGTTTCCTCGAGAGTGTCGGG
>JAPSLB010000008.1 GCA_031181145.1 Microvirga sp. | reverse complement strand
TTTGACGGTGCCGAGAACGCCGTCGATGCAAGCGTTCCCGGTCGGGCTGAAGGTCGCGACAGCAGGCATGGATTCGTCCTGAGAGAAAAGCTGAGGGGCAGCGCGCGGACATGCAAATGGGCAGACGCAGCCTATGTCCGTCCCATATCCTGGTCCCTGTCGGTGAGTGCCATGCGCGGGGATGGGTGGTCAGATCAGCAAGCGTTCGGGTAGGAGGATTATATGCCGAACGATGGTGTGACAATGGACATGATGCCGCGCTGAGAAGGATCGAAGCTGTTGCGGCTATCGAGACCTCTGCTGCCTAGGACACGACCGTGACATGAGTTTGAGATGAAGAGACGAGGGCTCACGTCCCGTCCGACGCTCACTCTCTCGGCTGGCGCATCGTTCGGAGTCGTAAACCTCCGGCTCCGCACGAATCCGCTCTAGGAGACAATGCGAACAGAGCGCGCGAAACAACAGGCTCGTCTGTTTACATCCGCGTCAAAGCGAACTTTGTTCGATCGCCGTTTGCTCCCGGGGCGATCCGGCGGACGATGAGGCGGCCGGCGCCTTCTTCAGCGTCTGCTCCCGCGCGAAAATGAACAATCCCGCTGCCACGACGATAGCGATACCGACGAGGGCCATGGCGTCCGGCCATTCATCGAAGAAAAGCGCGCCGATGAGGAGAGCCCAGAGGATCTGGCTGTACTGCGCGGCTCCCAGCCGGTCCGCCGGCGCATAGGTCGTCGCGACGACGAAAAAGGCCTGGGCTGCGAAAGCCGTCGCCGCGAAGGCGAGCAGAAGGCCCCACTGAGGCGGTGTAGGCCATGTGAAGCCTGGTATCATCAGGACGCCGGCAATCACCGCCGTGCCGAGGAACACGCTTCCGATCAGGGTATAGCGCTTCTCGGTGGTGCCGATCATGCGCCCCATGATCACGCCGCCCGCGGAGCAAAGAGCGGCTGCGATGGCGATCACGTGACCGGGCAGGATCTCCCGGAATCCTGGGCGGACGATGATGAGCACGCCGACGAAGGCCGCACAGACGGCGAGGCCCCGCCGCCACCTGACCGTCTCCTTCAGAACGAAGATGGACAGGACCGTCACGAGGCTTGGCATCAGGAACAGGAGCGCGAAGGCCTCCGCGAAGGGCAGCCTGGTAAATGCCATGACGCTCAAAGGCGTCGTCACCGAGATGAAGAAGACCCTGAGCGCCATGAGCCAGGGGCTCTTCCAGCGCACGAGATCGGTCAGCCGGTCGCCGGGTTTCATGAAGGCGGGCGAGAGCAGGAGGGGGATGACGTAGCCGAAGAAGGTCACCTCGAAGGGATCGAGATCGTGACCGATGGCCTTCACCACGGCGTCGCCCCAGGCGAACACGGCAAAGGCAAGGAAAGCAAGGATGATGCCTTTGACCATGTACGGGCAACTTTAAAAAATGGACGGACCGGCTTCGCGCAGTCCCCAGACGGCTCGAATTCGTCGACAGGGAGATCCCTAGCGAACTGCCAAGCGCGGACGCCGCCGCTCCACCACGATGACCTTGGCGCCTTCGCGACGATCCAGGATACGGTCGGCGAAAGGTGCGCGTTCCGGCCGGCGGGGTTGAGCCGCGCTCTTGAGAACCACGGGCCGCACCTCGTCCTCGGGCATGCCCATGAGCTGGGACGCGATCTCGATCTGGCACTCGATGTCGCCGGTCAGTCCCTGTGCGGCGGCAATGGCCTCGTCCAGCGATGGGGGCTCGACCCGCGTGACCCGCTTGGCATAGCGGTTCGGTGTTTTCTTCGTTCCAAGCATTCCGCTTCTCCTGGGCTTCCCCTTAACGTATGAGGCTTGGGTTCGCACAATGCGTAGGCGTGACGGCAGGGATGCGTCTGATGCAGACTTCCGGCCGTGCCGACGCGACGTGGCTGGTCAGCCATCCGAAAGCATGCTTCCACAGAACGCGCTCGGACGGCCGGTGTTTCGCGCCAAAGCATAGGAAAGGTCCTGACGGTGTTCACATCCAAAATTCTCCTTCTCGGATCGGGCGAACTCGGCAAGGAGTTCGTGATCTCGGCCAAGCGCTATGGCTGCCAGGTGATTGCCTGCGACTCTTACGCCCATGCCCCCGCCATGCAGGTCGCGGACGAGTCCGAGGTGTTCTCGATGCTGGATGCCGATTCCCTGAGACGGGCGATCGAAAAGCACAGACCGGACTTCATTGTGCCGGAGATCGAGGCGATCCGCACCGAGGTGCTCCAGGAATTCGAAGACAGAGGCTTCACGGTCGTTCCCTCGGCAAGGGCGGCTTCGCTGACCATGAATCGCGATCGCATCCGGGATGTCGCCGCCAGGGAGCTCGGCCTTCGCACCTCCAAGTACCGCTATGCGGAAAGTCTGGACGAGGCGAGGGCGGCAGTGGAGCACACGGGGCTGCCTTGCGTGATCAAGCCGGTCATGTCGTCCTCCGGCAAGGGGCAGAGCACGGTTCGCTCCTCCGAGGAGCTCGAGCAGGCATGGAACTATGCCGTCGCCAACATGCGGGGCGACCGGAGGAAGGTGATCGTCGAGGAATTCATCCCCTTCGAATACGAGATCACGCTCCTGACGGTCCGTTCGCGTGAGGGCGTGTCCTATTGTGCTCCGATCGGACACAGGCAGGAGCGCGGCGATTATCAGGAATCCTGGCAGCCGACGCCCATGACCGGCAAACTCCTTGCCGATGCCCAGGAAATGGCTCGCAAGGTGGTCGACAATCTCGGCGGCTACGGGATCTTCGGCGTCGAGTTCTTCGTCACCAGGGACGAGGTGATCTTCTCCGAGCTTTCTCCGCGGCCGCACGACACGGGCCTGGTGACGCTGCTGTCGCAGAACCTGTCCGAGTTCGATCTTCATGCCCGGGCCGTGCTCGGGCTGCCGATCCCGTCAATTCGCTTGAATGGCCCTACCGCTTCCGCCGTGATCCTCGCCGACCGGGACGCCGAGCGCTTCTCCATCGAGGGGTTACAGGAGGCTCTTTCGCTGGGCTCCGAGGAAAACGACGTCGAGGTTCGCCTCTTCGGCAAGCCCACGACGCGTCCGTATCGCCGCATGGGCGTGGCACTGGCCTCGGGCGACACGGTGGAGAAGGCGCGGGAGCGGGCGTGCGAGGCGGCCGCAAAGATCCGGATCACCTATGAAGGGTGAGATCCCTCAGACGGAGCGGCATTCCCGGTCGAGCACCTCGGTCGTGCGGCGATAGAATTCCTCCGCCCGCTCGTGTGTGGGCGCGATGCAGAGCACGCCGAGTTTGCCGAATTCGGACAGGGCGCCGATCAGATGAAACATCACGCCCTGCTGGCTGGCTCCGTCGAAATGGAGGCAGTTCAGGGCCGCGATGTCGATGAGGTCGGCAGGCAGAAGCCCGCGATAGGCGTCCGACTGCAGGTTGTCCGAGGCATAGTAGCAGCGCGGCTGTCCGGAGGGTGTGAGGAACGTGCCGGTCGCAGGGTCGTACTGTCCCTCCGTCAGGAACTCGAGCATGATGAAGGGATGCGTGGTGCCGCCTCTGCGCAGGTTGATCTCGATGGCGTAGTGGCGCCATCCGTCGCCCTCCTTCACGGACAGGAAATCGATGGCGAAGCGCCCGAGGACGCCCTTTGCGGCGAGAATGCGGGCCGCTTTGCGCCCGCTCTCCTGAATCTGAAGCCGGTAATCCTCGGCTGCCGGGAACAGGCAGCCGAGGAAAACCTGACCGCTTTCCCCACCGAGAACCTGATCGTGGGTCGAGAGCGCCTCCAGCCGGCCGCTCGGGTCGACCCGAAACTGCGCGGAAGGTGAGCGCTTCACATCGCCTTCGATGAATTCCTCGACGACGCCACCCATGCTCGCGAGCTTTTCTCCGAACAGCTCCCAGGTCATGTCCTTGGCCTCGAAAGCGAGCTGAGGCAGACGGTCCCTGATCCAGGGTTTCAGAGCGGCGCCGTCCGGAGCGCCCTCATAGGTGAAGAGGGCATTGCCCTCGCCCGAGAAGCCTTCCTCGAGTTTGACGACCGCCCGCTTCAGACCGGGCCTGCGCGCCCGCAGCTCCACTAAGGCGTCGATGGTCTCATCCACGCCGCGAAGCTCCTCGAAGCCTTCCGGCATCTCGATTCCCGCCTCACGGAAGACCTTGCGGGAGCCGCTCTTCGATCCCCAATGCAGGAGGTCCGGATCGCAGCCGTAGATCGGCAGGTTCAACCGTGTAGCAAGACTGCGCTCCTGCGCGGTGACGTTGAAGCAGATCATGTAGGCGGCTTCGGGCTCGGGGACGGAGGCCCGGATTCGGTCAAGAAGGCGAGGGCGGTTGAGAACCTTCTCGGTCAGCGGGGTGGCCGAGCCGTCATGGCATGAGAAGAGGGTCAGGCGGCTTCGGGCATGCTGCGCCGGGATACCTGGAAGGAGGTGCAGGTAATAGTCTATGATCGATTCCGGGATGGGATAGCTCGATAGATAGATCACACGGGTGCGCGGCATCCGGAGCAGCATGAGATAGCACAACATGCGCTCCTCATAATGGTGGGCGCCCGAAATGCTGGCCAGCACCTCCTGGTCCATGCTCAGGCTCGGAACGATGAGAACGGTCCGGGGCGCGTCGTGCTCGGCGAAGGATTCGAAGGTCTTTGCGAGCCGCGCCTGGAGCGCATGAAAATCTCCTGCCTTGGCGTCCGCCGTAGCGCCGACCGCAGTCAAAGAAGCGTATTCCGTTTCCAATCGAGCACCCAATCACGTACGATGCCGGGACCAGGGTCTCCTGAGCATGTTCCAAACCGGAACGTTTCTGGCCAAGTTTGGTTGCGGCCTTGAAAGCTTTGCCGTGAGAGAACTGGCCTCAGCCGAGACACGTCCTACATAAGGCAGTGCTCTGTGCGGGAAATATTAAGGGGAGCTGGGTCGCCTCCAGCTTAAAGCATTGAAATCAATCAACTTCGAGGCTCTCTTCAACGCGTCGCCAAACCCGTACGTGCTGCTCAATCCGTCGCTCGTCATCATGGGCATGAACGACGCGTATCTGCGTGTCACCATGCGCAAGCGGGAGGAGCTTGTGGGGCGCGGCATGTTCGAGGCGTTCCCCAGCGACCCGGACTCGGAGAGCTACAAGCAGCTTCGGGCGTCGTTCGACCGCGTGATTCAGGAAAAGGTGACTGATCACCTGCCTCTCATCGAGTACGCCATTCCCCTGCCCGACGGCCAGGGTTTCGAGGAACGCTACTGGAGCGCCACGCACACGCCCCTGTTCAACGAGGCCGGGGAGCTGATCTCCATTCTCCAGCACACCGTGGACGTGACGGAGCTGCACCATCTTCGGAACTTGGCGCGAACTTCCGCCCTCCTGTCCGGCCCGTCCGCGCTGATCGAGACCGATATGTTCCGCAGAGCCCAGGCGGTTCAGGAGGTGAACCAAGTCCTCTCACGGGAGCGTCAGCACCTGCAGGAGCTGTTCGAGCAGGCCCCCGGCTTCATCGCGGCCCTCAGCGGACCGGATCATGTCTTTACCATGGCCAATGCGGCCTACCGGCAGGTGGTTGGACGCTCGGACCTCGTGGGCAAGCCGGTGCGCGAGGCGCTGCCTGAAGTCGTGGAGCAAGGCTTCACTAATCTTCTGGATCGGGTTTATCTGACCGGTGAACCTTTCGTCGGGCGCGGCGTGCGCGTCTTCCTGAAGCAAGGGGGCGAAGACGATTCCGAGGAGCACTTCCTGGATTTCGTATACCAGCCCATCTTCGGCAGGGACGGGAAGGTATCCGGCATTTTCGTCCAGGGCAACGATGTGACGGACCATCGACGGGCGCAAAATGCATTGCGTGAAAGCGAGGAGCGTTTCCGCGCGATCGCCAACTCCATCGACCAGCTCATCTGGGCTACCCGTCCGGACGGTTTCCACGACTACTACAATCAGCGCTGGTATGAATATACCGGCGTGCCGGAGGGCTCCACCGATGGGGCCGGTTGGAGCGAGATGTTTCATCCCGACGACCGCGATCGTGCCTGGAAGACGTGGCGGCAGTGCCTCGAGACCGGTGAGCCCTACCATATCGAGTACCGGTTGCGTCACCGCTCCGGCCAGTATCGCTGGGTCCTGGGACGCGCACAGCCGGTTTATGACGAGCACGGGCAGATCACGCGCTGGTATGGCACGTGCACCGACATTCACGACCTCAAGCAGGCCCAGGAAGAGCTGCGGGCAAGCCAGGAGCGGGCCGTTCAATCCGAGGAGGAGACCGGCCGACTGGCGGCGATGCTGGCCGAGCGGGTTTCCGAGCTCGACGCCGCCAACGAGGAGATTCAGCGCTTCGCCTACATCGTAAGTCATGATCTGCGGGCGCCGCTCGTCAACATCATGGGCTTTACGAGCGAACTCGAGAACGCTCGGGAGGAGATCGGGAAATTCTACAGGAAGGTCGCTGAGGCTCAGCCGGGTCTGGTCACGCCGGACGCCCGGGCGGCCATTGAGGCAGACCTCTCGGAATCGATCGCCTTCATCAGGTCGTCCACGGCCAAGATGGACAAATTGATCAACGCCATTCTCAAACTTTCCCGGGAGGGGCGCAGGGTCCTGGTGCCGGAGCCGATCAGCATGAACAATCTGCTCGAGGCCCAGCGCCAAAGTCTGGCTCACCAGTTGCATGAGCGGGGGGCAGGGCTGTTCATCGAGAACGTTCCCGATCTCGTCAGCGACCGGTTGGCCGTGGAGCAGGTCTTCGGCAATCTTATCGACAATGCGGTGAAGTATCTCGAGCCGGGTCGTCCTGGAAGGATCGTCGTGCGGGGCCGGGATCTCGGTTTGAGCGTCCGCTACGAGGTCGAAGACAACGGCCGCGGGATCGATGAGCGGGATTATGAACGGATCTTCGATCTGTTCCGCCGGTCTGGAACCCAGGACCAGCAGGGCGAGGGAATCGGACTTGCACATGTGCGGGCGCTCGTGCGAAGGCTGGGAGGCACAATCTCGGTCAGATCGAGATTGGGTGAGGGTTCGACCTTCACCGTCACTTTGCCCAAGTACATCAGTATGAGTTCGGAGGCCGCGTAGCATGCCCCAGCAGCAACCTGTTACCATCATCATGATCGAGGACGACGAGGGCCACGCCCGTCTCATCGAGAAGAACATCCGGCGTGCTGGGGTGTGCAACGAGATCCGCACCTTCGCGAACGGAACGGCTGCGATCGAGCACCTCTTCAGCGAGAATGTGCGCAATGCCGGTCCGTTCCTGGTTCTCCTGGACCTCAACCTCCCGGACATGAACGGGGTCGATATTCTGGCGAAGCTGAAGAACGACGAGAGCCTCAAGCGGGCGCCGGTGGTGGTTCTGACCACGACGGACGACCAGCGCGAAGTACAGCGCTGTTATGATTTGGGCGCCAACGTCTATATCACCAAGCCGGTCGAGTACGAGTCCTTCTCTCAGGCCATCCGCCAGCTTGGCCTTTTTCTTTCAGTCATTCAGGTTCCTGAAACGCTGTGAGCGAAACTCAGCCTATCCGCCTCCTCTATATCGACGACGATCCGGCTCTCGGGCGCCTGGTCGAGCGCGCTCTGACGCGGCATGGGTTTCAGGTTACGCATGCTCCGGGCGGCGACGAAGGCCTGGAGCAGCTCGCCAATGGCTCCTTCGATGTGATCGCTCTCGATCACTTCATGCCCGGCAAGGAAGGGCTCCAGGTTCTGGCGGAAATTCAGAAGCTCCAGGATCCGCCGCCGGTCGTCTATGTGACCGGAGCGGATGAGGGGCGTATCGCGGTGTCGGCCCTCAAGGCGGGGGCATCTGATTACGTGATCAAGGATGTGGGAGGCGTCTTCCTCGATCTGCTCCGCTCCGCCGCGGAGCAGGCTCTCGAAGCCGCCCGGCTGCGCCGCGCGAAGGAAGCGGCCGAGCGGGAAATGCGCGAGGCCCGCGAGCGGGCCGAGATGCTCATTCGTGAGGTGAATCACCGGGTCGCCAACAGCTTGCAGCTCGTAGCCTCTCTCGTCGCCATGCAGCAGCGCGCCGTCGCGGGCGATACGGTCGCGCAGGACACTCTCGCGGAGACGCAAAGCCGCATCACTGCTATCGCGCAGATCCATCGCCGCCTCTATACCTCAAACGATGTCCGCTTCGTCGAGATGGACACCTATCTGGAAGGCTTGGTCGAGGAGCTGGAGGGGGCTATGCGTACCGCGGGCCGGGAGCACACGATCTCCCTTCGGGCCGAGCCCATTCCCATTCCGACAGACAAAGCGGTCTCCGTCGGTGTCATCGTGACGGAGCTTGTCACGAACGCCTTCAAATACGCCTATCCGGAAGGCGCGACCGGAGACATTCGCGTCATTCTGTCCAGTTCGGGTGAGCAGATCCTCCTGTCCGTTGAGGATGACGGAATCGGCTGGAAGGGAACGGGGCAGGTTCAAGGCAGCGGGCTCGGCACGAAGATTGTGCGCGCCATGGCATCCAACCTGCAATCGGCGATCGAGTTCGACCCGCATTATGCCGGCACGCGGGCCGTCCTGTCGTTCACGATCTAGGGCCGACTGAGCGTCAGGAGACGTCGAAATCGGCGGCTGCCATCTTCGGCTTCCCGGCGAGCTGGGCGAACTTGATCGCAGCGCCTTTGCGCGCGCCGTCCGCATCGTAGTCGAGCACGCCGGTCCTGTTGTCGTGGGAGATAGTTCTTCTCCTTCGCCTGCGCGCCGCTGGGGAAGAACTCGACCAACTAACAAATGTAGAATTCATTGTTGCACAATGATTTATCGTTGCATTAATGGCGGGCGTTCTTCGCCCGGTAGTATTCAGTCGGCCGATTACTTCTCCTGCTCCCTCTTGTATGTGGCTGATGCGGCCCGGGTTCGAATGGCGCTGGCGATCAGGTTCAGCTCCCGTTGAACACGGTTCAGGCGCGAGAGCAGCTCTCCATCTTCCATGGTGGGGAGATTCTGGAGACGCTGCTCGGCAGGGGCTTGGCCAATATAGCGGCGGATCTCCTCCAGGGTGGTCGGGCCGATGTTGGGCACTGTCAACCATTGCGCATCCGAGATGCTGGCGACCTCCCTGATGGTGGGACATCGACCCTGAAACTCGGCGAGAACCGCACCCCGTACTCGTCCCGAGCACTTCTCAATAGGAAATGGATCGTCCCAACCCATCTCGCTTCCCCGATTCTCACTCTGTGGAGCATTGCCGATCAGCATCGGATCATTCCGAACTTGGCCTTACAGGTTCACATGCGTATCTGTTGCCTCTGGAAAAGAGCAGAGTTCCATAGGTCGGCACAAGGCGTGCTTGGGGGGTAGCCAAATCGGCTCGTGTGGCGAGGGTATGGCAAGCGGGCGGATCCGGGCCTCAAGATTGTGCATATGGACCCGGATTGGCGCCTCCGATAGTCAGCCGGCTCGGTGCTCGGGCAGCATGCTGCCCGTCTGTCGGGCGCGTATATGCCAGGAGAAAGCCTCTTCCAGCAGATGAGGCGTTTGCCCTCCACGCTGAGACGCACGTTTCAGGTAATCGGTCGCGAGCTCGCGGTAGCTCGAATGAATGCAGTTCCGGATGATGGTTTGGGCGCGTTCTCGCGGCGCCAGTCCCCGAAGATCGGCAAGGCCGATTTCGGTGGCGATCACGTCCACATCGTGTTCGTTATGGTCGACGTGGGATACCATGGGGACGATACGGGACAGAGTGCCGTTCTTGGCGCGCGACTTGGTGACGAAGATGCCGAGATGGGCGTTGCGGGCGAAGTCACCCGAACCGCCGATACCGTTCATCATATGGGTGCCGTTGACGTGGGTTGAGTTCACGTTTCCGTAGATGTCGCATTCAAGCGCCGTATTGATGCCGATCACACCGAGCCTGCGGATAACTTCAGGGTGGTTGCTGATTTCCTGAGGCCGCAGGACGATCTTGTTCTTGTAATGGCCGATATTGGGGATCACGCGATCATGGGCTTCGGGCCCGAGGGTGATGGACGAGCCCGAGGCAAAGACGAGTTTTCCGGAATCGAACAGCTCGAACGTGCTGTCCTGAAGCACCTCGCTGTACATCTTGAGATCGTGGAAGGGGCTGTCGATGAGCCCATGGAGCACCGCATTGGCAATGGAGCCGATCCCCGCCTGCAAGGGGCTGAGCGTCGTGCCCAGCCGCCCCTTGCGCACCTCGCTCTGGAAGAACTCGATTAGATGACCCGCAATGGCGGCCGTGTCCGCATCGGGAGGGTCGATGGTCGCGGCACTGTCGGATTTCTGTGTGATCACGATCGCCGCGATCTTGCCGGGGTCGATGGGGATGAACGGCAACCCTGCGCGGCTCTCCGGCGCCACAACCGGGATCGGTTCGCGGAACGGACGGCGCGTCGGGATGTAAATATCGTGAAGGCCCTCCAGTTCGAGGGGCTGAGCCAGGTTTATCTCGACGATGACTTTCTCGGCGAGGATCGCGAAAGTCGCGCTGTTGCCGACCGAGGTCGTCGGAATCAATCCACCGTCTTCCGTGATCGCCGAGGCTTCGACGATCGCGTAGTCGATCGGTCCCAGCTGACGGGAGCGGAGCATCTCCACCGTCTCGGAGAGGTGCTGGTCAATGAACATGACGCCGCCATTGTTGATGGCGGCGCGCAGCGTCGGATCGGCCTGGAAGGGGAGGCGGCGCGCCAATGCGCCGGCTTGGGTCAGCAGCTTGTCGTTGTCGTTGCCCAGAGAGGCGCCCGTCATGAGGGTGATGCGCAGCGGTTCGGCGGCAGCGCGTTCGGCGAGGGCGAGTGGGATGGCTTTCGCATCGCCTGCACGGGTGAAGCCGCTCATGCCCACGGTCATGCCGTCCTTGATGAGCATGGCCGCTTCTTCCGGCGACATTACCATGCCCCAAAGCGTGTTGAGGCGAATACGATCACGATACATCGATCAAATCCGTGCAATAATCGCAATATGCCGCCCTGATGGGCCACCTGATGGCTGTCGCCCGGGAAAGCTCCATAACGGCTTGCCTGTGCGTTAGCGCGGTCCAGCTTGAGCTGGTAGAGCCCCGAATGCAGATCAGCTTTGATCTCGATCGACCCCTCTTCAAACAGAGGGGAAAACGCCTATTTGCCTGCGCTTCAGCCGGAAAACAGGGAAATCTCCCTTGGTTGGCCATTATTAGCCGGCAACCTTATTGTCGTTCCGAAACAACCGGACTAAGCAGAAGGTTGACCGCGTATCCGTCGATTGCAGAGGAATAGATGTCCGCTACCACCGTCTTGATCCACCTCCTCGGTGAGATTGCCCTGCTGCTCTGGGGCATCAACATGGTCAACAGCGGAGTTCAGCGCGCTTTCGGCAGCGATCTGCGGTGGATTCTCGGGATCGGCCTGCGTACGCGTGTGCGTGCTTTCCTGGCAGGGGTCGGCGTGACGACAGTGTTGCAGAGCAGCACGGCGACTGCCCTGATGGTGGCCTCCTTCACCGCTGGCGGGGCCGTCGGCATTGTTCCCGCGCTGGCTGTGATGCTCGGGGCCAATGTGGGTACGACCCTGATCGTGCAGGTGCTGTCCTTCGACATCACCTTGATCTTTCCCATGCTGATCTTCTTCGGGTTCATGGCCTACAAGCGCGGTGGCTCGAGCCGCGTCAGGGATCTGGGGCGCGTCGCCATCGGTCTCGGCCTGATGCTGCTCTCCCTGCACCTGCTGGGCGAGACGATTCGTCCAATCGAATCCTCCGAAGTGCTCAAGAACCTGCTGGCGGTGATTGCGCCGGATCCGCTGATTCTGGTGCTTCTGTCCGGTGTGTTCGCCTGGATGGCCCATTCCAGCGTTGCCGCCATGCTGTTCATCGTGTCTCTGGCGACGGCAGGGGTCATCGACACCCACGCCGCCCTGGTGATGGTGCTCGGCGCCAACCTCGGCAGCTCCCTGAACCCGATGCTTGAAGGCCTGGGAGGCGATCCGGCCAAGTTCCGCGTACCGTTCGGCAACCTCGCCATGCGGGTGATCGGCTGCGTGGTGGCGCTGCCGTTGATCGATGTCGTTCAGGGCTACATGTCGATGTTCGACACCAACCCGGCCCGCCTGGCGGCGAATTTCCACACGCTCTTCAACGTGGCGGTCGCCGTGATCTTCATTCTGCCGCTCCCGTGGATTGCGAAACTGCTCACCAGGGCCTTCCCGGAGAAGCTGGTGCCTTCCGATCCCGGCATGCCGCAATATCTCGACAAGGACGCCTTGGACACACCCTCCGTCGCACTCTCCAACGCCGCCCGCGAGGTCCTGCGGATGGCCGACACGGTGGAGATCATGCTGCGCAGCTCGCAGGACCTGTTCCGTGAGGACGACATCAGCCGCGTGGCCGAGGTGAGCCGCACGGATGACGTGGTGGACCGCCTTTACAGCGCGATCCGCCGGTATCTCAGCTCCATCAACCACGAGGCCCTGAGCGAGACGGAGGCAAAGAGGCTGTCCGATATTCTCGCCTTCGCCATCAACCTGGAACACATCGGCGACATCATCGACAAGAACCTGATGGAGCTGGCCGCCAAGCGCATCAAGAACCACCTGCGCCTGCCCAAGGACAGTCTCGAAGACATCACCAGCATGCACAACAAGCTGCTGGAGCATCTGCAACTCGCTGCCTCGGTGCTCATGTTCCAGGATATCGGCTCCGCCCGCCGTCTCGTCTCGGAGAAGGAGCGCTTCCGCGACCTGGAGCGCGTCTTCACTCAGAAGCAGCTGGAGCAGATCCGCTCCGGACGGACGGTCGGCGACACCAGTGCCCTGCAACTCGACATCGTGCGCGACCTGAAGCGCATCGAGGCTCACATTGCAGCGACGGGGCATTCGCTCCTGGAACAGAGCGGCCAGCTCAAGCCGAGCCGCCTGTCCTCGTGACGCTTCACAGGCGCGCCTCATCCTTCAGGCTGCGCCAGTCCATGTAGCGGACCGGATCGGGCAGACCGATATCCCGCCTCTCGTGGTCCGAGAGGTGGTGCAGGTCGGCTGTCGGTTGCCGGTAGGGCCGCAGATGAAACGAACGCAGCCACATCCGCAGACGCAGCCAAACGCTCTCGACGCCGCGCAGGCGGCGGGCATCTTCGTATCTCATGACGATCACCATTGCTCTCTTGGGGAGGCGTCTTGCCGCCTCGCTCGTACAAGGAGACTGCTCCTGTTCGTCAGCCTTGACAAAATGAATGCCAAGGGGCTGGCATAAGGCAGCCTTATGGATCGCCCATGTCGAAATCGCCTTCCAGACTTCCTCCCCTGAGCGCCGTCCGGGCCTTCGAGGCTGCGGCGCGGCACCAGAGCTTCACGCGCGCGGCGGAGGAGCTCGGCATGACCCAGGCCGCGGTGAGCTATCAGATCAAGATGCTGGAGGACCGTGTCGGTGCGCCGCTCTTCGTGCGCATGCCCCGGCAAGTCGTGCTGACGGCTAAGGGCCAACAGCTAGCTCCGGCGGTGACGGAGGCTTTCGAGGCCTTGCGGGCTGCCTTCGCCGGCGTGGAGGAAACGGTGCACTCCGTGCTGGCCATTACGACCCTCAGCACCTTCGTGTCCAACTGGCTTGTTCCCCGTTTGGGCCGCTTCCAGCATCTGTTTCCGACCATCGCGGTGCAGATCTCCGTCAGCCAGCAGCTGGTGGATCTAGGACAGAGCGAGTTCGATCTGGCGATACGCAGTGGCGACGGGAATTGGCCGGGACTCGAGACGCATCTTCTCTTTCCCAACTACTTCACGCCCGTTTGCAGCCCCGACCTCATCCGCAGCGCGGATTTGAGGGAACCGGCGGAACTTTTGAAGTTCCCCATCATTTCGCCGGGGGATCCCTGGTGGAGGGATTGGTTCACGGCAGCCGGCTTGCCGGATGTCGATCTATCTCGCCGCTTGGACAACTCGCTCGGGGTTCAGCACCTCGAGGGGATGGCGGCCATCGCCGGGCAGGGATTTGCCCTGGTCAATCCTTATTTCTTCAGGGCCGATCTTGCGGCAGGGCGCCTTGTTCAACCCTTCGATCTGATGGCGACGACAAGCCGCGGCTATTGGCTTGTCTATCCGAAAGCCCGCCGCCGCTCCCCCAAGATCGAGGCGTTCCGTGATTGGATTCTCAGCGAAGTCGCGGGGGACGCGGAAAAGGAACCCTTGTCTGACAAGGTCGAAGCCAGGAGCTGAGCCCTGGCTTCGGAAGGCGGCTTACTCCGCAGCCTGAGCGTCGGCAGGCTTTTCTTTCAAATGAACGAGCATATTGAGCAGCGCGCGATCGTGCAGCACGACCATGCGCTCTTTCGGATGCAGCCAGCTGATGGCGTCGTCGATGGTTTCCGCATCGACCAGCTTGGCCTCCGCAAGGGCGCGTTCCGTCTCGATGATGCCGCGCTTGCGGGGAAGCGCGGGGGGCAGCATCTCGATGTGCTTTTCTCTCAGGACCGGATCCGAGTAGATGGCCCTGAGGCTGTCCTTGTCGTCGAAGCCGAGGGCCGCATTGCGCATCTGCAGCTCGTTCGCGCGGGTGGCGATAGCGGGCGGCCGGTGTTCTTCCGGGGTCAGGAGGAGACCGAGCCTCTTGAGCGCGAGGCCTGCCCCCAGTTGGCCGCTGAGCCAGGACAGGGGGATTGCGAGAAGCAGGCCGATGATCGTCGGCGACATCCAGAGGAACAGGGATGTGGCGATCATGAAGGCAGAGATGCCCGCGAGCACACCCAGGACCGTATGGGCGCGGTGGCGGCGCACGATGTCCTTGAACGGGATGGACCCGTCGTCGCGACGCTGCGGCTGCCAGCCGGTGTCCCGGCCCAGAAGGATCTGGAACACGGAGCCCGACTGAATCAGCATCAGGATCGGCGCGAGAAGTGCCGACAGGATGATTTCCAGCACCGACGAGGCGATCAGCCGGAGGCCGCCGCCAGAGGCCCGGCGGTCCTTGCCGCGGATCAGCATCAGGATCAGGCCGAAGAGCTTCGGAGCCAGCAGGATGCCCATGGTGAGGGCGAACAGCGCCAGGGCTCGCTCAGGGTCGAACCGCGGCCAGATGGGATAGAGGCGGAAATCGCGAGAGAAGTATTCGGGCCTGATGTAGGTGGTCTGCAGAACGAGCGCGATACCGACGATCAGCTGGAACAGCCAGAAGGGCGACGCCAGATAGGACATGATGCCGGTGGCGAAGTGCTGGCGGGTCGGGAGTTTCAGGCCTTTCGCGGTGATCACGCGCATGTGCTGCAGATTGCCCTGACACCAGCGGCGGTCGCGCGCCGAGAGGTCTATGAGCGAAGGCGGACTTTCCTCATAGGAGCCTCCGAGGTCCGGCAGCATGTAGACATCCCATCCGGCACGGCGCAGAAGCGCCGCCTCCACGAAGTCGTGGCTGAGGATGTGACCGCCGAAGGGGGGCTTGCCCCTCAGATCCGGCAGCCCGCCATGGGCCGCGAAGGCCTTGGTGCGGATGATCGCGTTGTGGCCCCAGTAATTGCCGTCCCGGCCCATCCAGACCGAAAGACCCATGGCGATGACCGGGCCCGTTACCCGTGCCGCATATTGCTGAAGCCGCGCGAAGAGGGTGTTGCGGTTGATGATGAGCGGCAGCGACTGGATGATGCCCGCATCCGGATCCGCCTCCATCGCGGCTGCAAGGCGCACGATGCATTCGCCGGTCATGAGGCTGTCTGCGTCGAGCACGAGCATGTGCTCGTAGTGCCCACCCCAGCGCGATACGAAATCGGCGATGTTGCCTGCCTTACGGTGATGGTTCTTCGGCCGGTGGCGATAGTAGAACCGTGCCTTGGGTCCCAGGCGTTCCCGTAAGGCGAGGAAGGCGCGCTCTTCCGCAACCCAGGCATCCGGATTCGTCGTGTCGGACAGGATGAAATAGTCGAAGCTCTCGCCGAGGCCGGTCGCCTCGACGGATTCGTAGATCGCCTCCAGCGCAGCATAGGTCCGTGCCGTCTGTTCGTTGTAGACAGGCATGACGATGGCGGTGCGCGCCCGCAGCGCCGAAGGGAGAGGGCCGGGGGGACGACGCCGGAGAAGAGCGAGGAATCCGAGCAGGGCGCTGGTGAAGGCCACCGCGATCCAGGAGAAGTTGATGGTGAACAAGGCCACCAGCACCCACTGGAGGGCGGTGGTGCGGCTCACCGACACCACCTGGTACATTTCGTACGTGCCATACGCGGTCAGCAGGAGGCCGCCGCCGAACACGAACAGGCGTGCGAGCCAGGTTCCGAGCTTCGGATGCCGTCGAAGAGGCTTGCGCTCCTGATCCGCCGACCATCGCCTCAAATGCTGGGTCGGCATGTCCAGGTGCTTTTCCGGAGGCATGACGGATTCTGGCCGCCCAAGGGCGGTGATACTCGTGTTCGGGTCGGAACTTAGGGTGTCCAACGATACAGCCATGTCTCGCTTATCGGTTTCCCGCCTGCTTCGAGGATGAGACGCATCTCACACGCGTTTTCGTTGCCCGGGTCAAGCTCGAATGCAACGCGTATCGTCTTTCGCTCCGGATACGGCAGAAGTTTGAGGTTGTGGAACGTTCCCGGACCAACCGTCAGGACCGATTTGAGGTCCTTGGGCCAATTGTCGCCCAGCATCTCCCCGACGAAGTCGACGGTGAAACGACGGCGGCGACCGGAGCTTCCCCGACCGGACCGCGTTGCGGCCACGGTCGCAAGCGGTGGCCGCTCCGGCGCGCTCCATCCCCAATACTGCCGGTAGGCGAAGGGGACCTCTGCGCCTGCCGCCATCGGCGCACGGGGACGCCAATAGGCTAGGATGTTGTCGTTGATCTCCGCATCGGTGGGAATCTCGAGGAGCTGTACACTGCCTTGACCCCAATCGCCCAAGGGCTCGACCCAGAGGCTCGGCCGGTGCTCGAAGCGCTGGTCATCGTCCTGAAAGAATTCGTATGATCGCTCTCGCTGCAGCAGTCCGAATCCGCGAGGGGAACTGTCTACGAAGGCGGAGATCTGGAGTGTCTCCGGATTCTGAAGAGGTCGCCAGAGCCACTCACCCTGGCCGTTGAGCATCTGCAGGCCGGAGGATTCATAAACCGCAGGGCGGATGTCGTCCGCGTTCCGGCGATCGTTCGGGCCATAGAAATAGGTGGAGGCCATGCCCCCTAAACCCACATGCTCCATGTTCACCCGTGGAAACAGAGTCGTTTCCACATCGACAATGGTCATGTCGCCCGGCCGGAACGTCATCCGGACCGCGCCGGCCGTCGATTCCGAGTCGAGAACGCCGTGAATGGTAATGCTGTTGCTGCCGATGCTCGGACGCTCGATCCAGAACGCCCGGAAGATCGGGAACTCCTCTCCCTTGGCCTCGGCGGGCTTGAGGGTCAGGGCCCGGGCGATCACGCCGAAATTCTGTCCGCGCGCGAGGGCGCGGAAGAACGTGGCTCCTTGCACGATGGCGAATTCGAAGGGCTGGCCCTCGGGTGGGTGGGAAATCAGGCGAAATCCCGAAAAACCGATGTCCTTCAGATCGTTGGGGACGTTCAACCCATTGAAGTTGAAGTTTGCGGGGTCATAGGCGAGCCGCCGGACACTCCCGTCCTCCACGATGTAAAGGTCGACCGCATTGTTGAAGACGAAGCCCCGGTGCAGCGGCTCCAAGGCGATGCCGCGTCCCTCCGTGCTCCAGATCGGCGGCTGGAGGGATTTGATGGCGATATATTGGTCGAAATTCAGATTCGAGAACGCATCCGGCAGGTCGTTCGGCAACGGCGCGAACGGCTTCTTCGAGAGCTGACGGGCAATGTCGGTCACCGCGGCCGGATCGAAGTGCTGGCCGTCCCCCAGATGGGAGGCGACGCCTTCCTGAGGCGTCTGGGCCTGGGCGGCAGGCGCGAGCGTAAACGCGGCAACCGAAGCGCTGAGATAGGCCAGCACATCGCGTCGCCGAGGATGAGAAGGGCGCGAGGCCCCCAGCGAAACCGACACAGTGATACTCTTGCGTGAACTTGGCACTTGGGCCAGACAATTGGGAAGACTCATGATTTATCATCGAACATGAGTATGAAGTAAACGAGGCAGTTCGCCTTGCGGGCCTTTGCCCATGAAAAGATTGCCGAAATACCCCTTCTGATTTAGCAGCGTCCCTGAACTCCTCCACCGGATTATAGCCTGATGACATCGAGCCATTCCCTTGAGACGTCCACTACCCGGAGCTGTCTGGCCCTCGTGCTGGCTGCGGGGGAAGGAACCCGTATGAGGTCCGAAAGGCCGAAGGTTCTGCACCATGTTGCGAACCGCTCCCTGCTGGGGCACGTCCTGGCCATTCTCGCGGAGGCGGGCGCCACGCAGACCGCCGTGGTGATCGGGCCGGACCGTGAGGACGTCGAGAAGGAGGCGCTCGCGAGCGTGCCGGATGCGAGGATCTTCGTGCAGCGGGAGAGGCTCGGCACCGGCCATGCGGTTCTGAGCGCCAGGGAGGCGTTGGCCGGGAAGCCCGACGACGTGATCGTCGCTTACGCGGATACGCCCCTCGTCACGGTCGAGACCTTCGCCAAGCTGCGTGCTCCCCTCGCCGAAGGGGCGGCGGTGGTGGTCATGGCCTTCGAAGCCAGGGACCCGACCGGCTATGGGCGCCTGATCATGTCCGGCGACCAGGCTCTCGCGATTCGGGAGCATAAGGATGCCTCCGAGGCGGAGAGAGCGATCACTCTCTGCAATGGGGGCCTGATGGCTCTCCGGGGCGACATTGCCCTGTCGCTTCTGGAGAGAATCGGCAACAGCAATGCAAAGGGTGAATATTACCTGACCGACATCGTCGAGATCGCTCGAGAGGCCGGGCACCGGACTGCCATCGCGATCGTGCCGGAAGAGGAGGTGCACGGCGTGAACGACCGTGCGCAGCTTGCCGCTGCCGAGCGCATGATCCAGGAGCGGCTTCGGGCGGCGGCGATGGCGGCGGGTGCCACCCTCGTGGCGCCCGAGACTGTTTTCCTCAGCTATGACACGAAGCTCGGGCAGGACGTGATCGTGGAGCCGCATGTGGTTTTCGGCCCCGGCGTCACGGTGGACAAGGGAGCTGTCATTCACGGCTTCAGCCATCTGGAGGGGGCGCGGATCGCCTCGGGGGCCGAGATCGGTCCTTATGCCCGTTTGCGCCCCGGCGCGGTCATCGGCCCCAAGGCCAAGATCGGCAATTTCGTGGAGCTTAAGAATACGGAGCTCGGCGCAGGTGCGAAGGTCAATCACCTGACCTACCTCGGAGATGCCCGGATCGGGGCCGCGACGAACATCGGCGCCGGCACAATCACCTGCAACTACGACGGCTACAACAAGTACAAGACGGTGATCGGCGAGGGGGCCTTCATCGGATCCAACTCGTCCCTTGTCGCGCCTGTCACCATCGGGGACGGTGCCTTCATCGGCTCAAGCTCGGTCATAACGGACAATGTCCCCCCCAATGCCCTGGCCCTCGGACGCAGCCGTCAAGTCGTCAAGGAGGGCTGGGCCGTGGAGTTTCGGGCCAAGGTCAAGGCTGCAAAGGGACAATAAGGACCAGCTGTCACAATCTGTCATCGAAGTTGATTCCAGCATACCTCGCATTCTCTGTATGGAAATGCGCAGCTTAGCTTAGAATAACGTCGTCAATGGGAAGCGTGGGGTATGTGCGGAATCGTTGGAATTGTCGGAAATTCGCCTGTTGCGCCGCAGATCGTCGAAGCTTTGAAGCGGCTGGAATATCGCGGATACGATTCCGCCGGGGTGGCGACGCTGGAATACGGCCGTCTCGCGCGCTGTCGCGCGGAGGGCAAGCTCCGCAATCTCGAGGCGAAGCTCTCGCAATCTCCCCTCTCTGGCGTCATCGGCATCGGCCACACCCGCTGGGCGACCCACGGCAAGCCGAACGAGACCAATGCGCATCCCCATGCGACCGATAAGCTGGCCGTCGTCCATAACGGCATCATCGAGAACTTCCGCGAGCTGAAGGCCGGTCTCGAGGCCAAGGGCGTTCAGTTCGAAACCGAGACCGACACCGAGGTCGTGGCGCAGCTCGTGACTTACGAAATGCACCAGGGACGCCCACCCGTGGAGGCCGTGGCGGTCACTCTCCCACGCTTGCGGGGTGCCTTCGCGCTCGCCTTTCTTTTCCATGGCGAGGACGAGATGCTGATCGGCGCTCGCCATGGTGCGCCGCTCGCGCTCGGCTACGGCGAGGACGAGATGTATCTCGGGTCGGATGCGCTGGCGCTGGCGCCGTTCACGGGCGACATTACCTATCTGGAAGATGGCGATTGGGTGACCCTGCGCCGAAAGGGTGCCGACATCCGTGATTCTTCCGGAGCGATGGTCCAGCGTCCGCGACACAAGATTCCAGCCGGCTCCTTCATGGCCGACAAAGGCAACCACCGCCATTTCATGGCCAAGGAAATCCATGAGCAGCCGGAGGTGGTGGGGCGCACGCTGGCGCATTACGTGAACTTCACCGCCGGGCGCGTGGAGCTTCCGTTCGAGCTGCCTTTCAATTTCAAGGACCTGAAGCGGATCTCCATCTCGGCCTGCGGCACCGCCTACCTTGCCGGGCTGGTGTCGAAATACTGGTTCGAGCGTCTTGCGCGGATCCCGGTCGAGATCGATGTGGCGTCGGAGTTCCGCTACCGCGAGGCTCCCCTCGAGCCTGGCGAACTGGCGCTCTTCGTGTCTCAGTCCGGCGAGACGGCCGATACCCTGGCCTCGCTCCGCTATGCCGCGGCCGAGAAGCTGCACACGCTCTCCGTCGTGAACGTGCCGACCTCCACCATGGCGCGCGAAAGCACGGTGGTCGCACAGACGCTCGCCGGCGTCGAAGTGGGCGTGGCCTCGACCAAGGCCTTCACGTGCCAGCTCACCGTTCTCCTCTCTCTCGCGATTGCGGCGGGACGCGCCCGCGGCACGCTGAGCGCCGAGCAGGAGAAGGAACTCGTGGATGCGCTCATCAGCGTCCCCGGTCAGATGAGCGAGGCCATGAAGCGCGAGCACGAGATCGAAATCCTGGCGCGCGAACTCTCGAAGGCGAGGGATGTGCTCTATCTCGGACGCGGAACATCCTATCCGCTCGCCATGGAAGGCGCCCTGAAGCTCAAGGAAATCTCGTATATCCACGCCGAGGGATATGCGGCGGGCGAATTGAAGCACGGCCCCATCGCTCTGATCGACGAGACCATGCCGGTCATCGTCATCGCGCCCTATGACCACATTTTCGAGAAGACCGTCTCCAACATGCAGGAGGTGGCGGCTCGTGGCGGGCGCATCGTTCTCATCACGGATGAGAAAGGGGCGCTTGAAACCGGCCTCGACACGATGGCGACCATCGTGATGCCGTCCGTGCACCCCATCGTGGCCCCGATTCTGAATTCGGTCCCGATCCAGCTGCTCGCTTATCACACGGCCGTCTTCATGGGCAAAGACGTGGACCAGCCGCGCAACCTCGCGAAGTCCGTGACGGTGGAGTGACCCCTCGCGCCACAACATTGCATCGCGTCATCACCGGCCTTGTGCCGGTGATCCCGATCATCTGAAACGCTGCGTCTTTCCGATCGGGATGGCCGGATCAAGTCCGGCCATGACGGTGGGAGCGCAGGAGATAGTGGGCGGCCGTGAGAGGCCCCCGTGACGCCGGGAGGGGGTTAGCCCGCCCTCAGCAGCTTGATCGCGGAATCCCGCTCGAACAGGTAGAGCATGATGCGCAGCGCCTGACCGCGTTCGCTCAAGAGTTCCGGGTCCCGGTCGACGATCAGGCGTGCATCGTCCCGCGCGGCGGCGAGAAGATCGCCGTCCACTTCGAGCCGTGCGAGCTTGAAGCCGGGAGTGCCGGACTGGCGGGTGCCCAGCACCTCGCCTTCACCGCGCAGGCGCAGGTCCTCTTCCGCTATCCGGAAACCGTCCTCCGTCTGGCGCATCATTTCGAGGCGCGCCTGAGCGATCTGGCCGAGCGGGCCCTTGTAGACGAGAAGGCAGGTGGAGGATTTCGATCCGCGCCCGATGCGGCCGCGCAGCTGATGGAGCTGGGCGAGGCCGAAGCGTTCCGCGTGCTCGATCACCATGATCGTGGCGTTGGGCACATCGACGCCCACTTCGATCACTGTCGTCGAGACGAGGATCTTGGTTTCACCTCTCGAGAACCGCTCCATGGCGGCATCCTTGTCCTTCCCGGCGAGCTTGCCATGGACGAGGCCGACCTGATCGCCGAAAAAGCTCCTGAGCGTCTCATAGCGCTCCTCCGCCGCGGCGAGATCGACCGTTTCGGATTCGCCGACAAGCGGGCAGACCCAATAGACCTGATCGCCATTGGCGATGGCGCGTCCGATACCGCCGATCACCTCGTCGAGCCGGTCGATGGAGATCAGTTTCGTCGCGATGGGCTTGCGGCCCGCGGGCTTCTCGCTCAGCACCGACACGTCCATGTCGCCGAAATAGGTCAGCGCGAGGGTACGCGGGATCGGCGTCGCGGTCATGACGAGGATATCGACAGCCTCGCCCTTCGAACCCAGCGCCAGCCGCTGATGGACTCCGAAACGATGCTGCTCGTCCACCACGGCGACGCCGAGATCCTGGAACATCACGCCCTCCTGGAACAGGGCATGGGTGCCGACGGCGATCTGGATGCTCCCGTCCGCCAGGCCGGCGAGAACCGCCTTGCGGGCGGCGCCCTTGTCGCGACCCGTCAGGAGGGCGATCGTCAGTCCGGCCTGCTCCGCCATCGGGGCGAGCCGTTCGTAGTGCTGGCGGGCGAGGATTTCGGTCGGCGCCATCATGGCTGCCTGCCGGCCCGCTTCGATGGCACTCGCCATGGTGAGAAGGCCGACGACGGTCTTTCCGGAGCCCACATCGCCCTGGAGGAGCCGGAGCATTTTCCTGTCGGAAACCAGATCTCGGCGGATGTCCTTGATCGCCTGAGACTGGGATGCTGTGAGGCCGAAGGGCAGGGCATTCTTGAGCTTCTCGACCAGATTCCCGTCGCCCGCGTTCACCCGTCCCGGAAGGCGGCGCATGCGGCTCCGAACGAGCGCGAGGGCGAGCTGCGAGGCAAGCAGCTCGTCATAGGCCAGCCGACGACGGGAGGCTGACTTGGCAATCGCCTCCTCGGAAAGCTGCGACGCGCTGTCGGGCCTGTGCAGGGCGAAGAGCGCCTTCCCGAAATCGGGGAGGGCATTCCGGTCGAGCCACGCGGCATCCTGCCACTCTGGCAGATTCGGCACCCGCTCCAGGGCGGCTCCGATATACTTGCCGACCATCCGCGAGGAGAGGCCTTCCGTGAGACCGTAGACCGCCTCAACGGCAGGAAGGTTCTCGATGCCCTTGTCGTCCAGGATCCGGTCCGGGTGGACCATCTGGCGGCGGCCCTCCCAGAGCTCGATCTTGCCCGACACATAGCGGCGCTCGCCAACGGGCAGGAGCTTTTCGAGGCGAGCCTTCTGACCGTTGAAGAAGACGAGCGAGACGTCCCCCGTATCGTCCTCGACGAGAATCCGGTAGGGCGCGCGGCGTCCCGGAGGAGGCGGGCGATGGGCTACCACGGTGACGGAAAGGGTTACCGGCTCGCCGACGGGCGCATCGGCGATGGAGCCCTTCATCTCCCGGGAAATGCCGCTATTGGGCAGATGAAAAAGCAGGTCGGCAATGCGCGCTGGCCTGCCCGGCTCGCCCAGGAGGCGATCCAGCAGGGGGGCGATCTTGGGTCCCACGCCGGGCAGGGAGGCCGCCGGAGCGAACAAGGGATCGAGAATGGAAGGGCGCAAAGACATCAAACGGGTGTCAAGTCGAAGGGAGATGGTTATATAGCGGCCAAGCCGCTTCGAAGCGACGTTATCTTTTTCTCACCGGAGCACTTTCATGAGCGGGACGACACGCACCAGCGCCGACCTCGACGTCCGTCGCAGGCAGATCCTTTTCCGGGCCTGGCACCGGGGCATGCGTGAGATGGATCTGATCATGGGGCGTTTCGCCGATGCCGAGATAGGAAAGCTTTCCGACGATGATCTCACCGAGTTCGAGCGGCTGATCGAAGTGACGGACCGCGACCTTCTCGGCTGGATCACGGGTGAGATCGAGACGCCTTCGAACTACGATACGCCCCTATTTCGACGCCTGAAGGCTTTCCACACCCACACCTCGCCGATTCATAACTGACGCATTTCCCTATCCGGATTCTGACGAACCGGGCCTGAGAGCCCGCGTTCTCCTCTATTGACCCGATACGCCATCATGAAGTCTGCACTGAACCGCGCGCTCGACGCCCTCAAGAAAGGCCAAGGCCTGACGCTTTCCAGCGTACCGGACGGGTTCGATGCCCTGGCGGTGGCCGATCTCGCCCGGGGGCTGTCCGGGAGCGTCGAAGGCCCGGCCGTCCTGGTCCATGTCGCCCGCGACGGTCAGAGGCAGCAGAATTTCGCCACCGGCCTCGGGTTCATCGCGCCGGAGATCGAGATTCTTCCCTTCCCGGCCTGGGATTGCCAGCCCTATGACCGGGTATCGCCCAATGTGGCGATCACCGCCCAGCGCATGACGACCCTGGCGCGGCTTGCCCGATCCAAGACTTCCGAGGACAAGCCGCGCATTCTCTCCACCACCGTGAACGCTCTCGTGCAGCGCGTTCCGCCGAGGGCCCGCATCGCGGCGGAAACCTTCTCCGCCGCGCCGGGCAATGTCGTGGACACGACGCTTCTCATCAACTGGCTCGAAACCAACGGCTTCATGCGCACAGGCACCGTCCGCGACACGGGCGAATACGCCGTGCGCGGCGGCATTATCGATCTCTATCCCGCGGGCCTTCCCAACCCCGTTCGTCTCGACTTCTTCGGCGATGCGCTGGAATCGATCCGCTCCTTCGATCCCGAGAGCCAGCGGACCGTCGGCACTCTCCGGTCCCTGGACCTCGTTCCCATGAGCGAGGTGCAGTTGACGACGGAGAGCATCAAGCGCTTCCGTCAGTCCTATGTGGCCGCCTTCGGCGCACCGACGCGCGACGACAGGCTCTACGAGGCCATCAGCGAGGGACGGCGCTATCCCGGGCTGGAGCACTGGCTGCCGCTCTTCCACGATCACCTGGACACGCTGCTCGATTACGTCCCCGGCATTCCGGTGGTGTTCGACGCCCTGGCCGACGACGCCGCGGGAGAGCGGCTTTCCCAGGTGAAGGATTATTACGACGCCCGGCGCGAGAATATGGGGCAGAACCAGCCCGGGGTCGCACCCTATCGCCCCCTTTCTCCTGACCAGCTCTACTTCAGGCCCGAGGAATGGTCGGAGCGGACGAACGTCTTGCCGCTTGCGCGCCTCACGCCATTCGCGGTGCCGGAGGCGGGTGCCCCGCACATCGTCGTGGATTGCGGCGCGCGCCAGGGCCGCAACTTCATCGCCGAGCGGGCGGACGAGAACGCGAACGTGTTCGAAGCCGTGGTCCGGCACATCCGCGATCAGCAGGCACAGGGCCGTCGCGTCATCCTCGGCGCGTGGTCGGACGGCTCCCGCGAGCGCCTGTGCCATGTCCTTCAGGATCACGACCTGCGGCAGACGAAGCCGATCGGCCGGTTCTCGGAAGCGATGGCCTATCCGCGCAACGAGATCCCGGTAGGGATCTGGCCTCTGGAGCATGGCTTCGAGACTGGCGACCTCACCGTCGTCAGCGAGCAGGACATCCTTGGCGACCGCCTCGTGCGGCAGAAGCGCAAGTCCAGGCGTCCGCAGGATTTTCTCACCGAGGTCGCGGCGCTCACGCCGGGCGATCTCGTGGTGCACGTGGATCACGGCATCGGCCGTTTCGAGGGGCTCAAGACCATCGAGGCAGCCGGCGCGCCGCACGATTGCCTGGAGTTGCACTATGCCGGCGGCGACCGCCTGTTCCTGCCGGTGGAGAACATCGAGCTTCTGACCCGCTACGGATCGGAAGAAACGGAGGTTCAGCTCGACAGGCTCGGCGGCGGGGCCTGGCAGGCTCGTAAGGCCCGCATGAAGCAGCGCATCCGCGAGATGGCGGGTGCGCTGATGAAGATCGCCGCGGCCCGCATCCTCAAGGACGCGCCGCGCATGGTGCCGCCGGAAGGCCTCTACGACGAGTTCGCCGCGCGCTTCCCCTATGACGAGACCGAGGATCAGCTCAACGCCATCGAGGCGGTGCTGGACGACATGGCCTCGGGCCGCCCCATGGACCGTCTGGTCTGCGGCGACGTGGGCTTCGGCAAGACGGAAGTGGCCTTGCGCGCCGCCTTCGTGGCGGCCATGAGCGGCAAGCAGGTTGCGGTCGTCGTGCCGACGACTCTTCTCGCGCGCCAGCACTACAAGACCTTCTGCGATCGCTTCCGCGGCCTGCCGCTCAACATCGCGCAGGCGTCCCGCTTCGTGCCCTCGGGCGAAATGAAGAAGACGAAGGAGGGGCTGACGGAGGGCTCCGTCGACATCGTGGTCGGCACCCATGCGCTTCTTGGCAAATCCATCAAGTTCAAGGATCTCGGCCTCATCATCATCGACGAGGAGCAGCATTTCGGCGTGACCCACAAGGAGCGCCTGAAGGAGCTGCGGGCGGAGGTGCATGTGCTGACGCTCTCGGCAACCCCGATCCCGCGCACCCTGCAGCTGGCGCTCACGGGCGTGCGCGAATTGTCGCTCATCACCACGCCGCCTGTGGACCGGCTGGCGGTGCGCACCTTCATCACGCCGTTCGATCCGCTGCTCATCAGGGAAGCTCTCCTGCGCGAGCGCTACAGGGGCGGGCAGGCCTTCTACGTGGTGCCGCGCCTCGACGATCTCGGGGAGGTGAAGGCTTTCCTCGACAAGGAGGTGCCGGAGGCGAAGGTCGCGGTGGCGCACGGCCAGATGGCAGCCGGGCAGCTCGAGGACGTCATGACCGCCTTCTATGAGGGGAAGTACGACATCCTGCTCTCCACCACCATCGTGGAATCGGGCCTCGACATCCCGACGGCCAACACCCTGATCGTGCACCGCGCCGACATGTTCGGCCTGTCGCAGCTCTATCAGCTGCGCGGACGCGTGGGACGCTCCAAGACCCGGGCCTATGCGCTGTTCACCGTGCCAGCCAACAAGACCATGACCGCCCAGGCCGAGCGGCGCCTCAAGGTGCTCCAGACGCTCGATACGCTCGGCGCAGGCTTCCAGCTGGCCTCGCACGACCTCGACATTCGCGGCGCGGGCAACCTTCTCGGCGAGGAGCAGTCCGGTCACATCAAGGAAGTGGGCTACGAGCTCTACCAGCAGATGCTGGAGGAAGCCGTCGCGCAGCTGAAGGCAGGCATCGAGGAGCCGGCGGAGGACCAATGGTCGCCCACCATCGCGGTCGGCGCGCCGGTGATGATCCCCGAAAGCTATATCGCCGATCTTCAGCTGCGGCTCGGCCTTTATCGCCGCCTCTCCACCTTCGAAGCGGATTCCGAAATCGATGCGTTCCGTGCGGAGCTCATCGACCGTTTCGGCCCAATCCCCTCGGAGGTCGACCAACTGCTCAAGATCATGGCGATCAAGGTGCTCTGCCGCCGCGCCAATGTGGAGAAGGTGGACGGGGGCCCGAAGGGCATCATCATCTCCTTCCGCGACAACTCATTCGCCAATCCGGCGGGGCTCATCTCCTACGTGACCGAGCAGGCCTCGTTCGCGAAGGTTCGCCCGGACATGAAGATCGTGTTCGTGCGCGACATCGAGACCCCCGACGAGCGCATCAGGGCATCGACGATCATCCTTCGCGATCTGGTGCGGATCGCGGAGAAGAAGGCAGCCTGACGCCATGACCGAGGCCTGGGCCGTGGTTGAGGACGGCGTCGTGGTGAAAAGCCACGGGGCCGGTCAACTCGTGCCCTGGTGGAGCTTCACGAAGACGGCTCTGGCCGCCGCCTCTCTGGTGCTTATGCGCGATGGAGCGGCGGGCCTAGACGAGCCGATGCCGGGCCGCCCTTACACGCTTCGCCATCTCCTTCAGCACCGGGCGGGACTTGCCGAATACGGTCGGCTCCCGGCGTATCACGAGGCCGTCGCGCGCCGGGACGAGCCCTGGGCCGTGCCGGATCTGCTCGCGCGGGTCGATGTCGACCGGCTCCGATATGTTCCAGGGGAGGGCTGGGACTATTCCAATGTCGGCTATCTCTTCGTGCGGCAGATGATCGAAACGGCTACCGGAGCAAGCCTCGATGATGCCTTGAGGCGTCTCGTGCTCCATCCGTTGAGGATCGCGAGCGCAAGGGTGGCGACGAAGCCCGACGATCTGGCGCATGCGAGCATGGGCAGCGCGTCGTCCTATCATCCGGGATGGGTATTTCACGGTCTCCTGGTGGGTGGCGTTCAGGATGCCGCGCGGCTGCTCGACGGCCTCATGCGGGGGACGCTCCTTCCCGCCGAAACACTGAAGATCATGCTGAAACCCTTCGTTCTTCCTGGCCCCGTACAGGGCAGGCCGTGGAAACAGCCCGGATACGGTTTGGGATTCATGACCGGCGAAACGACTGGCGGCCTGAGAGTCGCCGGTCACACGGGCGGCGGACCGGGCAGTACCATTGCCGTCTACCATATGCCGGACATGCAAGGGCCGTCGCGGACAGCCGCTTTCTTCGCAGCCAACGAGGATCAGGCTCGGACTGAAGAGAGGGTCTTCGAATTGTTGCAGGTTTGAGCGTCGGGAGACCGCACCGCAGCGCCGAGGGTGCTCAACTTGTTCTGAAGCAACATTGCCGTGCCACCTTCTCCGCCGGTGACGATAACAGGCGTATGGCTCGCAGCCAAAGTCTTGCGAAGGCGGGTGGCCAGTTCCAGGAACCTCTTGCGCTCCGACCATTTGGCATGCCGGGGCATCTGTAGCACGACGGCCGCAGGGCTGGGGATCAGCGCCAGAACATCGTCTGCTGCTTCGAAGGGAGTCGTAACGCTCGCGTACCCCAAGCCTGCGAGTTCCGCCGAAAGAGCGCTGTCAGGAGCGCGCTCGCCGTTGTCGACGACGAGAACCTTCTGCATTCCATTCATTGCAACACCCTCGCGTAAGAACGCGTTCATTGAGACAGGAGATACATTCCTCAACGTACAAAGCAGCAGATTAGTTGCATCGCCGACCTGAACCTAAGCTCAACAATAAGGGTAATCATATCGCGCGAAGGGATTAGCCGGGCTCCCTCCACCAGGCGTCGATATAGGGGCCGAAGAGAGGCGTCCTATCAGGCTTCTCCAAGCCGCTGTCGTAAGCGAGCCATTGATCGGCCACGTAGAACAACGGAACCACGTAGAAGCCCGAAAGGAGAACCCGATCGAGGGCTCGCACCGCGGAGGCGAACTCTTCTCTCGTTCTGGCCTCCAGAAGGGCATCGATCATGCGGTCGATGGCCGGTGAACTTGCCCCGGAATAGTTGAGCGAACCGCTCCTGTCGGCCGCAGCCGAGCTCCAGCGGTTGCGCTGCTCGTTCCCAGGAGAGGCGGAAGCAGGCCAGACCCATTGCACCATGTCGAAGTCGAAATGCGAGAGACGGCGCCAATACTGCACGGTATCGACAAGGCGTACCCGGACCTTGATGCCAACCCGCTCGAGAGCCTGCGCATAGTTGAGGGCCAGGCGCTCCTGCTGGCTTGAGCTGACCAGCATCTCGAAGACGAAAGGCTCCCCGGAGCCCTTCTTCCGGAGAACCTCGCCCTTGAGGACCCAGCCGGCCTCGGAGAGCAGGGACAGGGCACGGCGGGCCATGTCCCGGTCCCGTCCCGACCCGTCGGGGGCAGGCGGGGCCCAGCGGCCCTCCAGGATGTCCTCCCGAACCGCTCCAGGGAATGAAGCCAGGAGAGCGCGCTCGCGCTCATCGGCGGGGCGCCCCGTCGATGAGAGTTCCGAACCGGCGAAGTAGCTGTCCGCACGAGTGAGCAAGCCGTAGAACAGGTTACGGTTCATCCAGTCGAAATCGAAGAGATAGCTTAGGGCCTCCCGCACACGAGGATCGTCGAACACCGGACGGCGAGTGTTGAAAACGAAGCCGTTCATGCCCTTGGGCAGGCGGATCGGCACCGTTTCCCGCAGGATGCGCCCGTTCCTCACGGCGCCAAAGTCGTAGCCCGTGGCCCAGCGGCCCGGGTCTCCCTCCAGTCGGTAGTCGTAAAGTCCCGCGCGAAAGGCTTCAAACAAAGTATTGGCGTCACGATAGAAATCGTAGCGGATCTCATCGAAATTGTAGAGACCGCGGACGATTGGCAGATCCTCGGCCCAAAAGTCCTTGCGGCGGCTCAGGACGATGCGTTCGCCGGGCCGGACCTCGGTGATGGCGTAAGGGCCGGACCCGACGGGTGGGGTGAGGGTGGTCCTGTCGAAGGTGTCAGGATCGGTGGCATGGGCCGGGAGGATCGGCATCGTGGCGATGATCAGCGGCAGCTCTCGATCGTTCGAGCCCGAGAGGTCGAAACTGATCCGATGAGGATTCACGATCTCGACGGCTTTGACCAGCCCGAAGCTCGACCGATGGAACGGTTTGCCGTGTTTTTTCAGAAGTTCGAAGGTGAAGCGCACGTCCTCGGCCGTCAGGGGTTGGCCATCCGAGAAGCGTGCGCGAGGATCGAGGTTGAACGTCACCGAACTGCGATCATCCGGCATCTCCGCGGAGCGGGCGACGAGGCCGTAAACGGTGAAGGGCTCGTCCCTGGAGCGCATCATCAGGCTCTGGAGGACATACTCCGGAACGGCAGGGGGCGCGACGCCGAGCACGATCAAAGGATTGAGGCTATCGAACGTACCCTGGATCGCCAGCGTGATTCGCCCACCCTCGGGAGCATCGGGGTTCACGTAGGGCAGGTGAGGAAAATTCGACGGGAGCGCAGGCTCTCCATGCATGGCGATCCCATGCCGCAGGGGCTCGGCCTGCGCTGCGACCATTGGCCCAAGGCACGCCAGGGCGATGCTGGCGAGCAGGGCAAAGGTCCTTATGAGGCTGCAGATCATGGGGCTCCTGCCGTGCTTCGGTGTTTCCAGGGCAATAGTGTACAGAAAGTTAATCGGGGTGACTGGAAACCTAGCCCATGAAAGGTTAAAGGAGCGCCACAGGTCATGTCTTCGCCGCATTCGGCAAAGATTCACCGTCCCATTGCAGGTTTAAGAACGCCGGATACCAACGGCCCATTCAAGAGCCGACCTTTCGACTGAAGAGGATCTAACGACATGTCATTCGCGACACGCATCGCGAGCTTGGGGGGCACCTGCGGCCTGGCTACCGCCCTGGCCCTTCTCGCCAGCGCACCCGCCTTCGCTCAGGCTCAGAAGCCCGCGGCTCCTGCCGCCCAGCCGGCGAAGCCCGCTGCCCAGCAGCAGCAGCAGAGCGGCCCCACGGTCGTCCAGGTGAAGGCCGAGCCGTCCCAGCCGGAATGGACCAAGGTCTGCGGTAAGGACCAGAACAGCAACGCCGAGATCTGCTACACCACCCGCGACTTCGTCTCGGATCAGGGCCAGCCCGTCCTCGCTCTTGCCGTCTACGACGTGAAGGGTCAGCAGCCGCAGAAGGTCGTCCGCTTCGTCATGCCGCTCGGCCTGCTCCTGCAGCCGGGCCTGCGCTTCGCGGTCGACCAGGGTCAGGCGACCGCCGGCCGCTACGTGATGTGCCTGCCCAACGGCTGCTTCGCCGAGGCTCAGGTGAAGGATGACTTCATCGCCTCCCTCAAGAAGGGTGCGAACCTGAACGTCAGCGTTCAGAACCAGGTCGGCCGCGAAATCACCTTCGCAGTCCCGGCTGCCGGCTTCGCCAAGGCCTTCGACGGCCCCCCGATCGACCCGAAGGTGCTCGAAGAGCAGCAGAAGAAGCTCCAGGAGGAGCTCCAGAAGAAGAGCGAAGAGATGCGCCAGAAGATGCTGCAGAGCAGCGGCGCTGCGGGGCAGGATGGTCAGCCTGCCGCCCCCCAGGCGCCCAAGCAGTAATCTGGACGTCCAGAAACAGGAAACGCCGGGCCCGATGGCCCGGCGTTTTTCGTTTGGTGAATTGCTTAATGGGCAAAGCTCGGCTTGGCCCGATACGCGCCGTTCGATTCCCTGACGAACATTTCCTCGATCATGGGATTGCGCAGGGGTTCGTCCGAAAGGTCCGGCATCAGGTTCTGCTCGGACACATATGCAATGTACTCGGTTTCCGCGTTCTCGGCGAAGAGGTGGTAAAAAGGCTGGTCCTTCCGGGGGCGAACGTCCTCGGGAATGGACAGCCACCAGTCTTCCGTGTTGTCGAACTCAGGGTCCACATCGAAGATGAGTCCCCTGAAATCGAACAGGCGATGCCTAACCACTTGGCCGATCGCGAATTTCGCTGAACTCGCTTTCATGGGCATGGTCCTAACTCCTTGACCCTGCATATAGAGATGAGGGCCGGAATCTACAAATTGGCGACGCTCACAATCCAGAGAACGCCATCAAGAACCTGCCATCGAAACCGACGCGGACCCGGAGCGATCCAGCTGCGCCTTGGCCGGCAAGCCGAGCATTGCGTTTTCGGTCTGCCCGCCTTCCAAAGACGGGATTGCCGGAGGCGTGGAACCTTGCCAGAAGAATGACCTCCTACTCCTTGCTGCCCAGCCTCGTATCAGGAGCCTGCGATGTCCGACCTGATCGGGCTTTTCAACCTGCTCGCCCCTTTCTTCGGGCTCATCGGACTCGGCTTCTTCTGCGGCAAGGTCGTCAAGCAGCCCGAGAGCGGTCTCGCATGGATGCAGTTCTTCCTGATCTATGTGGCGTTGCCATGCCTGTTCTTTCGCCTGATTGCCGATAAGCCGCTGGATCAGCTCGCCAACTGGGCATTCATCGCAGGCACGACCCTCTCGACCGCCTGTGCCTTCCTCCTGTCCTTCGGGGCTGGATGGCGTCACACGAAGGATCTGCCGCAATCCGTGATGCAGGGCGTCGCGGGCTCCTATTCCAACGTCGGCTATATGGGGCCCCCCTTGATCCTGGCCGCCATCGGGCCCGCCGCGAGCGCACCGGTCGTTCTGATCTTCCTGTTCGACAACCTGTTCCTGTTCTCCGTCGTCCCGCTGCTCATGTCCGTCGCCGGGGTCGAGAGGCTGAATCTGGCCGCCACCATCCGCCGGATTCTCTGGCGTGTCGCGACCCATCCCTTCAATGTGGCGACGGCCATGGGCATCGTCGCGAGCTATCTTCACCTGGAGCTTCCAGACCCCGTTGACCAGATGGTCACCTGGCTTTCGGGCTCCGCCGCACCCTGCGCCCTGTTCCTGCTGGGGGTCACGGTGGCAATGCGTCCCCTGCGCGGCATGCCCGGCGAGGTGCCGGCTTTGGTCGCCATCAAGCTGATCCTGCATCCGCTGCTGGTCTGGGTGATTCTTTCCGTGATCGGCGATTTCGGGCAGACATGGACCTATGCGGCCATGGTGATGGCCGCGCTGCCGCCCGCATTGAACATCTTCGTGATCTCGACCCAGTACAATGTCGGCGTGGAGCGCGCCTCCGCCTGCGTTCTCATCGGAACGCTGGTGTCGATCCTGACTCTGACGGGGGTGCTCTACCTCACCACCAAGACCGGCACCATCCCTTACGACCTGTTCCCTTAGGCGGCCGAGGCGTCCTGCATGAGGCGAGGGGCTCCCATATGAGGCAGAACGCCCTCGCGCATGACCGCACGGCGTAGGAATCCCACCTTGCTGAGAGCCAGAAGGCCGGCGCCTCTCAAGAGGTCGGCGGGCAGGAGCCCCGTCAGGAGCGTCCTGTTGAGCCCGTCCACGGCAGCCGTCCGCAGGCGCACATCGAGATCGCGGCTGCGCTGATACCGGCGCAGGGTTTCCGGCGCTCCGGGCTCCTGTCCATTGTCGAAGGCATCGACGATCGCATCCCTCAATGAGGCCACGTCGCGGAATCCCAGATTAAGGCCCTGGGCCCCGATGGGCGGGAAGACATGAGCGGCCTCGCCCACGAGGACTAGGCGGGGAGCTCCATAGCGGTTGACCGACAACCCGGTCATCGGGACGACGCCGCGCGGGCCGTCGATGCGCATGGCCCCCAGCAGCGATTGTGCTTGGCGCTCGATGGCAAGAGCCAGTGTTTCGTCATCCGACTTCGACAGGCGTTCAGCCTGCTTCGGGCTCATGACCCAGACGAGGCTCGAACGCTTGCCGGGGAGGGGAACGAGGGTGAAGGGGCCGTTCCGGGTATGAAACTCGGTGGAGGTTTCCCGGTGTTCCCGTTCATGGGCCAGGATGGCGGTCAGGGCCGTTTGGGGATAGGACCAGGTTTGAGCCTCGATCCCCGCAATCTGCCGCAGCCTGGAATTGCGTCCGTCGGCCGCCGCTACCAGGTTCACCTCGATTTCCGAGCCGTCGGCGACGGAGACGACGGCCCTGTCCTCCGCGGCATGGAAGCCGGTAGCATGCTGCGGCAGGATCGTCAGGCAGTCGAAGGACCGGGCCGCTTCGGCCAATCTTTCGACGAGGGTTGCGTTCTCGATATTCCAGCCGAACGCATCCAGATCGATCTCCCGGGAGGAAAACGACACCGGCGGAGGTCGGAAGAGGCTCCCCGTATCGTCGATGATCCGCATGGTCTCCAGCGGAGCCGCCTCGGAAACCAGGGCGGGCCACACGCCGAGGGCCTTCAGAAATCGTACGGAGCCGTTGAGAAGGGCGACGGTGCGCCCGTCGCGTCGCGTGTCGAGGCCGCCGATCAGAACCGTCTCGAAACCGTCGCGCGCGAATGCCAGGGCCGCACTCAGGCCGACCGCTCCGGCTCCGACGACCGCGATGCTATAGCTTTTCATGGTCAAGATATTCCCCGTCATCTGATGCCTGACGGCTTGCCGACTCACAATAATCCATGGATTCGCCATTGCCGACCTGTGTGGCGCATCCCTATGATCGTTATCCAAGGTTCTTGTCGAACCAATCTCCAATTCATCAGTTCAGAGTCGCTTGCGTGAAGGCAGACGTATCATCATCTGGGCCGCCCCTTGTCGAGCTTAAAGGGATCAGCAAGCGTTATGGCGACCTGCTCGCCAATGACGGGATCGATCTGTCCATCGAGCCGGGTGAAATCCATGCTCTTCTCGGCGAGAACGGGGCCGGCAAGTCGACGCTGGTCAAGATTCTCTACGGCGTCATCGAGCCCAGCGCCGGCGAAATCCGGTGGGAGGGCAGGCCTGTCGCCATCGGTTCTCCCGTCGAGGCGCGGGCGCTCGGCCTCGGGATGGTGTTTCAGCATTTCTCCCTCTTCGACGAATTGACCGTCGCCGAAAACATCGCGGTCGCGCTCTCCGGAGAGTGGAATCTGGCCACTGTCCGCGGCAAGCTCGGCGAGATCAGCCGCACCTATGGGCTCGCGCTTGACGCGGACCGTGCCGTCTGGACCTTGTCCGCCGGCGAGCGGCAGCGCATCGAGATCGTCCGCTGCCTTCTGCAGAACCCGCGCCTGCTGATCCTCGACGAGCCGACCTCTGTTCTGACGCCTCAGGAGGCCGAGCATCTCTTCGCCACCCTCGACAAGCTCTCCGCCGACGGCTGCTCGATCCTCTACATCTCCCATAAGCTCGAAGAGGTCCGCCGCCTCTGCCGCCGGGCCACGATCCTGAGGGCCGGGCGCGTGGTGGGGACCATCGATCCGCGGGCAAGCACCGCCCGGGAAATCGCGGCGCTGATGGTCGGCAGCGAGGTCGGTGAAATCCGCACCGACGCACCGCATGTGCCTCACGGGGAGATCCTGCGGGTCGACCATCTCGACATGCCGCCGGCGGGGCTTCACGGGCAAGCCCTGAAAGACGTCAACCTCGTGGTGCGGGCCGGTGAGGTAGTGGGGATCGCCGGCGTAGCCGGCAACGGGCAGAGCGAACTGTTCGCGGCTCTTTCCGGGGAGAGGCTGGCCGAAAGGGCGGACGCGATCACCATCGCAGGCCGGGCCTGCGGCACGACGGGGATCGACGCCCGCCGCCGCCTCGCCGCCGCTTTCGTTCCGGAAGAGCGCCTGGGTCACGCGGCCGCCCCGACGCACCGTTTGAGCGAGAACACATTGATCTCCCACGCGGCGACGGAAGTCAGCCGGTCGGGTTTCATCCTCCTCAGCGCCGCCAAGCGGCTCGCCCGCACGATCATCAAGAGCTTCGATGTCCGTACGCCCGAAGGTGATCCGCAGGCACGCAAGCTCTCGGGCGGCAACCTGCAGAAATTCGTGATCGGCCGCGAAATCATCCGCAAGCCGAAGCTGCTGGTGGTCGATCAGCCCACATGGGGCGTGGATGCAGGTGCGGCCCGCCTCATCAGGCAGGCTCTCGTGGATCTGGCACGCGACGGCAGCGCCGTCGTGGTGGTCAGCCAGGATCTCGACGAATTGTTCGAGGTGGCCGATCAGATGGCGGTGATTCATCAAGGTTCCCTGAGCCCGCTCAAGCCTATCGGCGAATGGACCAAGGAGGCGGTCGGCCTTGAAATGCTAGGCGTGGCTCAAGCTCAGGGGGGCGCACATGCGGTTTGAACTGACGCCCCGCACCACCGTCTCACCGGTTGCGCGGGCTCTCGCGCCGGTCGCGGCTTTCATCGTCTCTTTTCTCATCGCGGGCTTCGTGATCTGGCTCATGGGCCGTTCGCCCATCGCAGCCTTCGATGTCTATGTGCTCCAGCCCTTGAGCGATCCCTGGTCCTTGCAGGAATTGCTCGTCAAGGCGACGCCGCTGGCCCTCATCGCGATCGGCTTGTCCTATTGCTTTCGCGCCAGTCTCTGGAACATCGGCGCCGAGGGACAATACGTCATGGGCGCCATCCTCGGCAGCTGGCTAGCCCTGAAGACCCATGGGACGGAGGCAGGCTTCTGGGTGCTGCCGCTCATGCTGGTCCTCGGTATCGTCGGCGGCGCCCTCTACGGCCTCGTACCGGCTTTTCTGAAGACCCGCTTTGGGGTGAACGAGATCCTCACCAGCCTCATGCTGGTCTATGTGGCGCAGCTCACCCTCGACTACCTCGTGCGCGGCCCCTGGCGCGATCCGAAAGGCTTCAACTTCCCGCAATCGGTCACCTTCGACCCGTCCGCGACGCTGCCCCCCATCCTGGAGAGCGGCCGGGTTCACTATGGGGTTTTCTTTGCGGTGATCGCCGTGCTCGTCACGGCCGTGATTCTGGGGCGGACGCTTTTCGGCTACCGGCTGAAACTAACGGGCGACGCGCCCCGCGCCGCGCGGTTCGCGGGCTTCAACTCCAGGGCGACCACCATGGCGGTGTTCGCGATTTCGGGCGGACTCGCCGGACTGGCCGGGATTTCGGAGGTCTCGGGTCAGATCGGCCAGTTGCAGCCGTCCATCTCGCCGGGCTACGGCTTCACCGCGATCACGGTCGCTTTCTTGGGGCGGCTCAACCCCCTCGGCATTCTCGTCGCAGCGCTCGTCGTGGCGCTCACCTTCATCGGCGGCGAGAGCGCACAGATCCTGCTGAGGCTGCCGCTCGATCTCACGCAGGCATTCCAGGGCATTCTGCTGCTCTGCGTTCTGGCCGCGGATGCTCTGGTGAGCTATCGCATTCGTCTTGTGACACGGGGAGGGGGCAAGTGACCACTTTCGAGGCCATTCTGCTCACCATCGTGACAGCTTCGACTCCGCTCCTGATCGCAGCCCTCGGCGAGCTCGTGACCGAGCGTTCCGGCGTGCTCAACCTCGGCGTCGAAGGCATGATGGCCATGGGTGCCGCGTGCAGTTTCGCGGCCGCCGTGACTTTCGACTCGACCCTCATCGGTGTCATGGCCGGAATGATGGCGGGTGCCCTGATGGCGGCCCTCTTCGCGCTGGTCGTGCTGGGTTTCGCCGCGAATCAGGTCGGCTCCGGACTGGCGCTCACGATTTTCGGCTTGGGATTGTCCGGGTTGATCGGAGCTCCGTTCGTGGGGGCGCGGCGCGACCCCGTCCCGCCCGTCGATATCCCCGGGCTGAGCGATATCCCCTTTATCGGGCGCCTCTTTTTTGAGCAGGACCTGTTCGTCTACTCTTCCGTCGCGTTGACGATCCTGATCGCTCTTTATCTAACGCGGACCCGTTCCGGCCTGACGCTCCGCTCGATCGGCGAGAACCATACCTCGGCCAATGCTCTCGGTCTGCCGGTTCTGCGCGTTCGTTTCGTGGCCATCCTGTTCGGCGGCGCCTGTGCCGGTCTGGCCGGAGCTTATCTGGCTCTCGTCTATACGCGGTTCTGGTCGCCCGGCATGACGGCCGGCCGCGGCTGGATCGCTCTTGCGCTTGTGGTTTTCGCCGCGTGGCGCCCCGGCTGGCTGCTGATCGGCGCCTACATTTTCGGAGCGGCGACGGTCCTGCAATTGCACGCGCAGGCGGCTCAGTTCGGCGTTCCGTCACAGGTGCTGTCGGCCGTGCCTTACCTTGCCACCATTCTCGCCCTTCTGCTCCTGTCCCTGCGCCATGGCAGGGCGGTTGGAGCGCCGGGTTCCTTGGGAGCGCCTTTCGTGCCTGACCGTTAGGCATTGTGATGAGATTGTGAGCAGAAGTATTCTTGCCAGACGTCGTCAGACCTGCAAATGGATGTCTGGGAACTCAACCTCGGGGGACGAGCATGTTTTCACGGAAACTCTTCGGAGCCTTCGCGGGCGTGGCGCTTGCCGCTCTGTCTGCAAGCGGCGCCATGGCTCAGGCGAAGGACAAGATCAAAGTCGGCTTCATCTATGTCGGGCCGGTGGGTGATCATGGCTGGAGCTATCAGCACGATCAGGGCCGCCAGGCGATAGTCAAGGCGCTCGGCGACAAGGTGGAAACCACGTTCGTCGAAAGCGTGCCTGAGGCCGATTCCGAGCGGGCCATCGAGCAGCTCGCCCGCACGGGCCACGACCTGATCTTCACGACCTCGTTCGGCTTCATGGAGCCGACCCTGAAGGTCGCCAGGAAGTACCCGAATATCAAGTTCGAGCACGCCACCGGCTTCAAGCGCGCGCCGAACGTCTCGACCTATGCGGCGAAATTCCACGAGGGCCGCTACATCATCGGGCAGATCGCCGGAAAGATGACCAAGTCCGGCGTGATCGGCTATGTCGGCGCCTTCCCGATCCCGGAAGTGATCGCCGGCATCAACGCGTTCTATCTCGGCGCGCAGTCGGTGAATCCGGACGTGAAGATCAAGGTGGTGTGGGCCAATACCTGGTACGACCCCGCGAAGGAAGGCGATGCCGCCAAGGCTCTGCTCGACCAGGGCGTGGACATGCTGGCCCAGCACACGGACAGCCCGGCTCCGATCCAGGCGGCCGAGGCACGCGGCAAGTTCGGTTTCGGCCAGGCTTCGGACATGGAGCGCTTCGCCCCGAAGGCTCAACTGACCGCCATTATCGATGACTGGTCCGATTATTACATCGCCCGCGCCAAGGCTGTTCTCGACGGCACCTGGAAGTCGGAGGATACCTGGGGTGGTCTGGCGGAACACATGGTCGTCATGTCGCCCTATAAGAACATGCCCGACGACGTGAAGAAGATGGCCGAGGAAACCGAGGCCGCGATCAGGTCTGGCGCGCTCAATCCCTTCAAATGCCCGATCTACGGCCAGGACGGCAAGGAAATCGAGTGCAAGGGCAACGGTGCGCTTTCCGACGAGCAGGTTCTCGGCATGAACTTCTATGTGAAGGGCATCGAGGACAAGATCCCGCAATAAGCGGGCATCCCGAACCAGTTCGTGATAGGCAGCCAAGCGATTGGCTGCCTTTTTCATTGATGCAACTTATAATTCCCGCATGTGAGGAGGCGGAGGCTGCGAATGGCCGAACAGGAAGCGATCCCTCTCAATGACTCCGATGTCCTGATCGTGGTCGATGTCCAATACGACTTTTTGCCCGGCGGGACGCTTGCCGTTCCGGATGGGGATGCCGTGATCGGGCCGATCAATCGAATGGCCGAGGCTTTTCGGAATGTCGTGCTGACACAGGACTGGCACCCTCAGGGACACGCTTCCTTTGCCTCCAGCCATCCCCGCAAGGCACCCTTCGAAATGGTCGAGCTGACCTACGGGCCGCAGGTGCTTTGGCCGGATCACTGCGTCCAGGGCACAGCAGGAGCGGAGATATCCCGCGATCTCCACATTCCGCACGCGCAGCTGATCATCCGCAAAGGCTACAATGCGGGCATCGACAGTTATTCGGGCTTCAGGGAAGCGGACCGCAAGACTTCGACGGGTCTCGATAGCTACCTCAAGGAGCGAGGCTTCAAGCGTGTGTTCTGCGCCGGTCTCGCCACGGATTTCTGTGTCGCCTGGACGGCCCTCGATGCAGCCGCTGCGGGGTTCGAGACGTTTCTGGTCGAGGATGCATCGCGGGCGATCGACACCAATGGATCGCTGGCGCGGGCGCAGGCGGATTTGAAAGCTGCCGGAGTTCATATCATCGGCAGCGACCGGATCGCCCCATAGAAGGCCGCTCCTTCGCCTCGGCCATCCCGGTTGGAGCGCCTAGTCCCTTTTCCCTCGTCGTGGTCGGGCCTGTCCCGGCCATCCCGACTAGAAGGGCGGGGCCCTCCACGGGTCGGGATCACCGGCACGAGGCCGGGGATGACGTGGAGGGATTACGTCAAGCGAGTCCTTGAATCGCCGTCCCGTGCAGATCGTACTCGTCCGAGCTTTCAATCTTCACGTGGACGATCTCGCCGGGCTTCAACGGGGTCCTGGAAGCCACATAGACCACGCCGTCGATCTCCGGCGCGTCGTACTTCGTCCGTCCCGTGGCGACGGTCGCGCCCTGTTCGTCGATAATCACCGGCAGCGTCTTGCCGACGCGGCTCTTCAGCAGCTCGGCACTGACCTTCTGTTGTGTCTGCATGAACCGGTGCCAGCGCTCCTCCTTCACCTCGTCAGGAACGGCGCCCGCGATGTCGTTGGCGGGCGCGCCCTGCACGGGCTCGTATTGGAAGCAGCCGGCACGGTCGATCTTGGCCTCCTGCAGCCACCGCATCAGAAAGTCCACATCCTCCTCCGTCTCGCCGGGGAAGCCGACGATGAAGGTGGAGCGGATCGCCAGATCCGGACAGATCTCACGCCATTTCCTGATCCTGTCGAGGGTCTTCTCCTGGTTGCCCGGGCGGCGCATGGCCTTGAGCACGCTTGGCGAGGCATGCTGGAACGGGATATCGAGGTAGGGAAGGATCTTGCCCTCCGCCATGAGCGGGATGATCTCGTCCACGTGAGGATACGGGTAGACGTAGTGCATGCGCACCCACATGCCGAGTTCGCCCAGCTCCCTGCCGAGTTCGTAGAAGCGCGTGCGAACCTCGCGGTCCTTCCACAGGCTCGGCTGGTATTTGATGTCGAGGCCGTAGGCGCTGGTGTCCTGCGAGATCACCAGCAGTTCCTTCACGCCGGCCTTGGCCAGCCTCTCGGCCTCGCGCAGAACGTCCCCAATGGGGCGGCTGACAAGATCCCCGCGCAGCTTCGGGATGATGCAGAAGGTGCAGCGGTTGTTGCAGCCCTCGGAGATCTTGAGATAGGCATAGTGGCGCGGCGTCAGCTTCACGCCTTGCGGCGGCACGAGATCGACGAAAGGATCGTGCGCGGGAGGGGCGGCCTGGTGAACGGCCGACACGACGGATTCGTAGGCCTGCGGTCCTGTGATCGCGAGAACGTTCGGAAAGTGCTCGCGGATCTGCTCGGGCTCGGCTCCCATGCAGCCGGTCACGATGACCTTGCCGTTCTCTGCCATCGCCTCGCCGATGGCTTCCAGAGATTCGGCCTTGGCGCTGTCCAGGAAGCCGCAGGTATTGACGATGACAACGTCGGCCCCGTCATGCTCCTTGGTCAGCTGGTAACCTTGAGAGCGCAACTGCGTGATGATGCGCTCGGAATCGACCAGAGCCTTCGGGCAGCCCAGGGACACGAACGAGACTTTAGGTGCGGGAGCATTCATCCGCAGAATTCCACTCTTAGAGGCAAAATGGACATCGGGAGAGGGCCCGTAGCGAGGCTTCGGCGCGAAATCATGGCAGGCGGGCCTGCGGTCGGAAGCACGGCGCAAGCCGGCAGGCGTGCTGCGAGCCCGAGAACCCGGACACTGCGAGATTACCGTCTCAGATCGATGTCACGCCTCGCGCAAACGCTCTGGGTATGGGAGCACGCGATCAAGACGCGACACTGCCTTACAACAGAGTACCCGCGTTTACAACACCGGGCTGCCGAGGCAATCCATGAGCGGAGAAGCCGTAAGTGCCTGAACGGTCTAGGTTGTTCCGCTGGATCAATGGGCCATCAGAATAGGTATTTCCGACTTCGACAAGGTGTCGCGGGTCGCTCCTCCAAGGATCCACTCCCTGGCCCTGGAGTGCCCGTATCCGCCCATTACGATCAGGTCCGCGGAAGCTCTCCGGGCGCGTTCGAGGATGACCTCGCCGATAGCCCGGCCCTCGCTGGGCGCAATGCTCACCTCAACGGGCGGTCCGAAACGGCTGATATGCTTGGCGATGTCGGCTGACGGTTCGGTCTTGTCGGCTCCCTTTTTCTGGTCCGGGTCTACCGTCAGGATCGTGATCTTCGTGGCCTTCTCCAGGAAGCAGGCCGCCTCGGCGACCGCGCGGGTCGCCTCCCTGGTGTTGCGCCAGCATACGAGCACGCGACGAATGACATCCGGCGGGCGATGGCCAGGGGGGACGACCAGCACGCTCCGTCCTCCCTCGAACAGCACGGCCTCAAAGGCGGCATCCCACCGCTCGGATCCGTCCGAGCCGTAGGGTCGGCTCATGATGAGGAGATCCGCGCACCGCGCTTCCGTGACAATCTCGTTCGAGAGTACGCCGGGTGTGCCGTCGAGGCGCCGGATCTCGTTCGGCACATTGAGGCGGGCCATACGGCCAGTCAGATTTTTTTGAAGGACGTCTCCAGCGCGTTTGGATTCCTCGCTCAGCGAAACGATGATTTCGGCCGCCGCGGCCCCTCCGTTCATCGGGGCGACCAAGGGGATGTCGGGCGTGGGATTTGTGAACAGGCCCGTCACATGAGACTGCCAGATCGAGGCAATGGCTTCTGCATGCTGCAGACGCTCCTCATCGCGTGGGCTACCGTCGAGGTGAACGAGCACGTCTTTGATCATGATGGTCTCCAGCCGGATAATCGGGAGCAGCGGAAATCCCGTTCCTATTGTCGGGCGCCTAGTCCTCTAGCCAAGATGCATGAGACATTATGCCCAGCCGGAACTCCTGCAATTGATCGGGATCAACCTTCCGGGAATTCTGTTCGAGGGAGACCCCGGGGCATAGCTATGCGGGGCGTCGCATCCGAGCAACGGGTGGTTTCAGGCTGTTTCGAAGGAGGCTCTCGCCAGCATTGCCGAAACGTCCAGCGCCAGCGCCGCTCCATTCAAGCAGGCCGAAGGAGTGGATCGCGATGTCTCAATCGAGAAGATTGCCCGCTAGGACGGCTGAGCGATCGCTCCGAGGAGGAGCGTCACGTGTCCTTCCCCCCATGTCGGTAGGAGAATACGGGCATAATTGCCGAACGGAGAACGAAAGTAAGTTGGAGCACGCTGCGTGATCGTGAGGCGGCATTGCTCCGTGAATTCCTCCAGCGGACCGCTTTGCTCCATTTCATCGGAGAATTTGCCGGCAAGCGGTGCCCCATAGCCCAGGGCGATCTTCTCACCCGCCGTTTCGAACCGAAAGCGGTCCGGGTTCTCGAAAGCCGTCAGGAGCATGAGAGCGGACGAAAGATCCGGTAGGCGGGAGAGATCGATGTCGTCGGAGAACGGCATCGGATTCTCGCCGCGGAGGAGATCCTTCCAGTAATCCAGCACCTTGGCGAGATCGGGCTCGAGAGTGCCGGGCAGCGTAGAGGAGAGTGTCGATGACATTTCCAATCTCACCTTTGCATCCGTGGATCTGATCCGAAGACCCGAAACTCCGAATGCTGATCTAGGTTTCCCGTCTCATGCGGCTAGGGCTGGCGGGTGCCTGCCCTATAACAAATCGCCGTGTGCCGCCCCGGAGGTGATGGAAGTGTCGGATATCGTAACGCTCACCATGAATCCTGCCCTCGACGTTTCAACGAGGGCGGAGACGGTCGTTCCGACCGACAAGGTCCGCTGCAGTACAGCCCAGTACGATCCGGGGGGAGGCGGGATCAATGTGGCGCGCGTCGTTCAGATCCTGGGCGGAGAGGCCTTGGCCTTGTACCCGGCCGGCGGACCGACAGGTTCCATGGTGGAAGCGCTTCTTGGGCGGATGAATCTCCCGTCCCGGCATATTCCCATAGCAGGGAGTACCCGCGAGAGCTTTACGATCACCGAACGGAGCAGCGACCTCCAGTATCGATTTGTCCTGCCCGGGCCTGAGATTTCTCCGGCGGAGCGCCGGTCTTGTCTCGACGAGCTCTCACGAGCCGCCGACGGAGCGCGCATCGTCGTTCTAAGCGGAAGCCTTCCTCCCGGTATCCCTCCAGAATTCGTCCAGGATGCAGCCGACATTGCAAACAGGCTCTATTGCCGCTTCGTACTCGACACGTCCGGAGAGGATTTGCGTCATATGAAATCCGGCGCTTACCTGCTCAAGCCCAGCCTTCGCGAGCTTCGGGAATGGGTGGGCAAGGATCTACGCACGGAGGAGGAACAGATTGCGGCGGCGCATCACCTGATCGGCCGGGGCGTCGGTGAGGTGATGATCGTGTCGCTCGGTGCGGACGGAGCGCTCCTCGTAACCAGAGAAGGCTATGAGAGGCTGGCCCCCGTTGAGGTGCCAGTCTGCTCGGCGGTCGGAGCTGGAGACAGCATGGTAGCGGCTGTATGCTTCGGCCTCGTTCAGGGGCTCGATCTGCGCCACGCCGTGCGCCTCGGAATGGCAGCGGGCGCGGCAACGCTCATGACACCCGGGACAGGGCTCTGTCGGCGAGGGGACGTCGAACGCCTTTACGCAAAGCAGATCGCATCCCGCCCTGTCGGACCTCTCACGGCGATAGGCTAGCGCTAGCAATTCCCCTCTTTGCACCCCGTCTTTCCGGAAGCTATGGAGGATACAGTGTCGGTGATAGAGCCCTATCTGGAACAGACACGGATCGCCTACTTCTCTATGGGATCGCCCTTCGGGGCGAGATGCGCACCTATTCGGGTGGGCTCGGTATTCTGGCGGGCGACGCGGTGCGTTCCGCCGCCGACCTTCAACTCCCGATGGTCTTCGTCATGATCGCCAATCGGCAAGGATATCTGGGCATGAGACCGACCGCAAAAGGGGGCAGGTCGACCATGCCGATCCGTGGGTGCCCGAGGATCGGGCAACGCCGCTCCCAAGCGTGATGGCCGCAACCATAGAGGGATGCAACGTCTGGATTTGGCCATGGCTCTACGGGTGGGCGTCGGCTCGCGGCCATAAAACTCCGGCGAACCCTCTACCCAGCGCATGTTCCCGGAACATCGCGTCCACGCAGTGAGGAACGGAGTTCATATGGGACAATGGACACACCCTGCCGTCGCATGCCTGTTCCGCGATATTCCTCCGAACTGGGACGTGCAGCCCGAAACCCTAGGAGGCGCCGTTCATTTGGCCGACGATGCCGTCTGGCGCGCGCACGGGGAGGCAAAAGGAGGTCTCATCGCCCTAGTGAGGGAGAAGACCGGAAAGCGGCTCGACCTGGAGCGCCCAATCATCGGTTATGCCCGCCGCATGACAGGGTACAAGCGGGCGGGCCTGCTGTTCAGCGATCTGTCCCGGCTCCTGGAGATCTATCGTCGTTATCCATTTCAGATCGTCCTGTCCGGGATGGCCCATTCCCGCGACGAAAGTGGCAAACGGCTGATTCACGATATCGACGACAGGCGAACCATGGTGGCATCCCGATCGCCTTCCTGCCCGATTACGACATAGACGTGGCCATGGTCATCGTCGCGGGCAGCGACATCTGGCAAAACACGCCCTTGCCTCCGATCGAGGCTTCGGGCACCAGCGGCATGAAGGTTGCTCTCAATGGAGTTCTGAACCTCAGCACGCTCGACGGATGGTGGCTCGAAGGCCGCGAGGATGGCGTCACGGGATGGGGGACCGGACAAGATCGAATGCCGGAAGAGCATGTGCAAGCTCTCTACGGGATCCTCGAGAGCACTGTCCTGCCGCCGTGCTTCAGGAACACGTCTGCCCGGATCGGCATGATGAAGCACGCAATCGCGAAGATCGGGCCTGTGTTCATCGCCCAGCGCATGATGCCGGCCTGTGCCCGGGAAGCCAATGGGCTTCTCTCCCCAGGCGGGAATTCCGCCGATCAACGACGCTCCTGAAGAAGTTCGATTTGCATTTCCTGGATTTCCGCGAGCCTCTCCCATTGCCGCGAGATCAGGTGGTCGACTTTTTCATGAAGGTGCTGGATTTCCAGCTCCGCCTTGAGGTTGATCTGATAGTCGTTGAGCGATCGCAGGCGATCTTTTGCCTCCTGTCGTTTCTGGCTCATCATGATGATGGGGGCTTGGACGGCCGCGAGGCATGACAGGACGAGGTTGAGGAGGATGTAAGGATATGGGTCGAAGGCGTCTCCGCCACGGAGCGCATTGAGCCCGATCCAGCCTGTCAGGACAATGCCGAATGCGATGAGAAAGGTCCAGCTGCCACCGAACGTAGCAAGCCCGTCCGAAAGGCGTTCTCCCAGGGTGCGGCGCTCGTCGTAGGCCTCCTCCGTATTGGCCGTGACCGTTGCTCCCTCGGCGAGGCTGCACGCCACCTCCTGATCGAGCCTCGTCAGTTCCCCGCGTTCCTGCCGCAGCAGATCCTCTACATAGAGCATGCGATATCGATCGGTGGCAGCGCGGCTGATGCGGGACTCGGATGTGAGAGAGGGGTACTCCTTGAGGATGCGCTCCACGATTGCAGGACGCAGGTGATCGAGGATGACGGAATCCCGCTGAGAAAAGCTTTCCCCCGTAATAGGGCAGGTCGAGATGGTTGACGGCGAGGTCCGGGACGTCATGAGTTGTCCTCCGCGGATTGAGCGGATCGGTTGGCACAGATCAAACTAAACGCCATGGAATACGGGTAGATTGCCACATCCGCTCCGGCCGGAGCTCGTCATGTCAGAACAGGTGAGCCTTGTCGCTTTGCATTTACTTCCTTGGCGCGGAGCCCGAAAACGAGCTGAATGCCGTACCTTAAAGGAAGACGCTGCTGAGGCTCGGTAGAAGCGGGGAGGGAGGTCCGGTCGGATAAAGACGGTCTGTTGGATTTGCTCAAGGCTGCCAGTCCGCGCGAATCCCCGATCCTCCGATCACCCTAATCTCGCCCAGAGCAGGCACCATTCTGAGGGGAACGTGGAGCTCGGTACCAGGATCACGGTCCCTTTCATGCGGCCTTCAGGCCGTCGAGGCCGAAAGGATGATGGAGGGGGTGCCATGTGGCGTTCGTGCATAGTCGTTCTCGCGGTTGTCCTGGGCACCCAACCCGTTCGGGCGCAGGAGGCACGCATTGAAAGCGGGCGCACATTCGTGCAGACGAATTGCTCCATGTGCCATGCCGTCGGCCGCAGCGGGGAAAGCCCGTTCGCGGAGGCTCCGCCGTTCCGGGTGCTTCAGAGACGGTATCCTCTCGAATATCTGGCGGAAGCTCTGGCGGAGGGCATCACCACGGGCCACCCGTCCATGCCGGAGTTCCAGCTCGATGCCGCCCAGATCAGCGATGTGCTCGCCTATCTCCAGTCGATCCAGGAATAGGGTACCAGTGCGCCCAGGGGTCGAAGCGGTGGCATTTATCAGGATGCGTGGACGATGATGCTCAATTGGATCGTGCGGATCATCATGATCGTGGCTGGCGTGGTGACAGGTCTATTTCTGGCCAAGGACGCTCCGCTCTTTGGAACCGTTCGGACGATGGTGATGCTTCTGCTGATTGCACTGTTCGTCGCTGCCTTGGCTTTCTGGCCGGAGAGGTGGACGTTCCGGCGGCGCCGGGAGCGCTGATCTGCTGAATTCCCGAGAATGGCACAGCAGGAACTCCTGCCATGCCGTTCCAGCCGCCGCAACAGCGCCCCTAGCGTCCCCAGCGCAGGACCATCGGATCGAGGCGGCGGGCAATTTCGATGAGGCCCTTGCGGGTCTCGGGGTGCAGCGGCTGGAACGGGTGGCGGACCGCCTCTGACCCGATCACGCCGCCCTCCTTCATCAGCGCCTTCGCGGCAGATAGGCCGCATTGCCGGTTCTCATAGTTGATCAGCGGCAGCCAGCGCTCATAGGCGGCCGCAGCCTCCTCTCGATCGCCCGCAAAATACGGATCTATGATCTGACGGATGCCGTCCGGGTAGGCCCCGCCCGTCATCGCACCGGTCGCACCTGCATCGAGATCGGCCATGAGGGTGATCGCCTCCTCTCCGTCCCAGGGGCCTTCGATGGCGTCGCCGCCCAAGGCGATGATTTCGCGCAGCTTGTTGGCCGTGCCTGCCACTTCGATCTTGAAATATGAGACGTTGGCGATGTCCTTGGCCATGCGTGCAAGGAAGGCTGGCGACATGGAGGTGCCCGCCATGGGAGCGTCCTGAATCATGATTGGAATGTTGATGGCGTCGGATACCCTCCGGAAGAACTCATAGATGCCCGCCTCCGACACGCGCAATGTCGCACCGTAGAAGGGTGGCATGATCATTACCATGGCAGCCCCGGCCTCCTGCGCCCGTCTGGAGCGGTCGGTGCAGATGTCCGTCGAGAAATGGCTCGTGGTGACGATCACCGGAACGCGCCCGGCCACGTGATCGAGCACGGTGTGCATCACCAGTTCGCGCTCCGCATCGGTGAGCAGGAACTGCTCGGAGAAATTGGCCAGGATGCAGAGGCCGTCAGAGCCTGCCTCGATCATGAAGTCGATGGCCCGTTTCTGCCCTTCGAGATCCAACTGGCCGTTGTCGTCGAAGATGGTCGGCGCGACCGGATAGACACCGCGATAGGGGCGGACTGAAGACCTGCCGAGCAAGGACATGTTCTCTCCCTGAGATATTCTGTCGGATGAATTGTGCGATCAATGATTGTCGCGCGGGACGGGCGCCCCGGTTTTCCCGACGAGGAAATCGAGATCGGCGCCCTTGTCGGCCTGCATGACATGATCGACGTACATCTTCACGTAGCCGCGCGTGGCATGCGGCTCCTGAGGGATCCAGGCGGCGCGGCGGTGTTCGAGCTCCTGGGCGTCCACATGAAGATGGAGGCTGCGGGCCGGTACATCCAGGGTGATCAGGTCGCCGTTCCGGACGAGAGCCAAGGGGCCACCGGCGGCCGCCTCGGGCGCAACGTGCAGCACTACTGTCCCGTAAGCCGTGCCGGACATCCGAGCATCCGAGATGCGGATCATGTCGCGAACGCCTTTCCTCAGCAGCTTCTGGGGCAGGGGCATGTTGCCGACCTCGGCCATCCCGGGGTACCCCTTCGGGCCGCAATTCTTCAGCACCATGATGCAGGTCTCGTCGATGTCGAGCGTGTCGTCGTCGATGCGCTCGTGCAGCTCCTCTATCGTTTCGAACACCACCGCGCGCCCGGTATGCTTCATCAGATCGGGAGAGGCCGCGGACGGCTTGATGACCGCGCCGTTGGGCGCAAGATTGCCGCGCAGGATCGCAATGCCGGCCTCCGGCTTGAAGGGCTGCTCGAATGTGGTGATGACCTCGCGGTTCCAGCAGGGCGCGTCTTTCACGTTCTCCCAGAGCGACTTGCCGTTGACGGTCAGGACGTCCTTGTGAAGCAGGCCACGCTCGCCGAGCGTGCGCAGGACGACCGGCAGGCCTCCGGCGTAATAGAAATCCTCCATGAGAAAACGGCCCGATGGCATCAGGTCCACGAGGCAATGAATGTCCCGGCCAAGTCTGTCGAAATCATCCAGGGTGAGATCGATCCCGGCGCGTCCTGCCAGGGCGAGCAGGTGCACGACGGCATTCGTCGAACCGCCGATGGCAGCAAGCGTTCGGACGGCGTTCTCAAAGGCATGGCGGGTCAAAATTTTAGAAAGGACGAGATCCTCCCTCACCATCTCGACGATGCGGCGTCCGGCCATGCGGGCGAGGTGGTTGCGGCGGGCATCCGCTGCCGGAATGGCGGCATTTTCAGGTAGGCCGACGCCGAGTGCCTCCACCATCGAGGCCATCGTCGAGCCGGTTCCCATGGTCATGCAGTGACCGGCCGAGCGGTTCATACCGCCCTCGGCTTCGTGGAACTCCTGCAAGGTCACTTCGCCAGCGCGCAGCTGCTCGCTCATGGAAATGATGTTCGTCCCCGAGCCGATATACTTACCTCGATAGACGCCGCGCAGCTGCGGGCCGCCCGACACGCCGATGGTCGGCAGATCGGCGGAGGCCGCGCCCATCAAGAGGGCCGGGGTCGTCTTGTCGCAGCCCATGAGCAGGACGACTCCATCAAGCGGATGCGCGCGAATGGCTTCCTCGACGTCCATAGCCGCGAGGTTGCGAAAGAGCATGGCGGTGGGCCGCATGGTGACCTCGCCAAGCGACGAGACCGGGAATTCTAGCGGAAAGCCGCCCGCATCGAGCACCCCGTACTTCACATGTTCCGCGATCGTGCGGAAATGGGCGTTGCAGGGGGTCAGCTCGGACCATGTGTTGCAGATCCCGATGACAGGACGCCCCTCGAATTGATCCTGGGGAAAGCCGCTGTTTTTCAGGAAGGAGCGGTAATAGAAGCCCATCTTGTCCTGACGGTCGAACCAGGCCTGGCTTCGCAGCTGGCGCTTCTTGTCTTCGGTCATGATTTCTTCGCCCTGACTGTCTGCGGGAGCACTTCGAGAATACGGAGACTACGACTATCGTCGGATGGTTGCCGGCTCGCCTGTATATAATATGATAAATAGGCGGCTGTTAAGGCTGCTAAAGTCTAAAATCCAGAGAATGCAGTGGGAGAAAACACATGAGGGCTCGTCATCTTCTGACGACAATCGGGATGGCTGCGCTGATGCTGTCGTCAGGTGCCGCTTACGCTCAGAGCAAAATGACCGTAGGCTTTTCTCAGGTCGGCTCGGAATCCGGATGGCGAGCCGCAGAGACGAAGGTCTCCAAGATCGAGGCGGAAAAGCGCGGCATCGACCTGCGCATCTCCGATGCCCAGCAGAAGCAGGAAAACCAGATTCGCGCCGTCCGCTCCTTCATCGCGCAGGGCGTCGACGCCATTCTGCTCGCTCCGGTCGTCGCCACCGGTTGGGATGCCGTGCTCAAAGAGGCCAAGGAAGCGAAGATTCCTGTCGTTCTCCTCGACCGGTCCATCGAGACGAAGGACGATTCCCTCTACCTCACGGCCGTAACCTCGGACACCGTTTATGAGGGCAAGGTGGCGGGCGAGTGGCTGGCCAAGGAAACAGGGGGCACCTGCAATGTGGTCGAGCTCCAGGGTACAGTCGGTTCGAGCCCTGCGATCAACCGTAAGAAGGGCTTCGATGAGATCGTGGCTGCCAATCCGGGCATGAAGATCATCCGCACCCAATCCGGCGACTTCACGCGCACCAAAGGCAAAGAGGTCATGGAGAGCTTCATCAAGGCGGAAGGCGGCGGCAAGAACATCTGCGCCGTCTATGCCCACAACGACGACATGGCCATCGGCGCCATTCAGGCCATCAAGGAGGCGGGCCTGAAGCCGGGCAAGGACATCAAGATCGTCTCCATCGACGGCGTGCCTGACATCTTCAAGGCCATGGCGGATGGTGAGGCCAACGTCACCGTGGAGCTGACTCCGAACATGGCCGGCCCTGCCCTGGACGCCCTCATCGCCTACAAGAAGGATGGGACGGCGCCGAAGAAGTGGATCCAGACCGAGTCCAAGGTCTTCACGCCGGAAACAGCCTTGGCCGAATACGAGAAGCGCAAGGAACTCTACTGACCCTTGATCACGTCGGCGGCGGGTCTCAATGGGCCCGCCGCCTCTCATGTTCCGCCGGAAAGGCGGTGTTGCTGGGAGCGGGCGAGGGGGTATGCAGTCATTAAACGTACAGCCCGATCTTCTCGAGATCAGTAGTCTGACGAAAGGGTTCCCTGGCGTTCAGGCACTCGATCACGTCCATTTCATGCTCCGGGCAGGCGAGATTCACGGACTTCTCGGTGAGAACGGCGCCGGCAAGTCGACGATGATCAAGGTTCTCACGGGAGTCTACAGGCGCGATGCCGGGAGCATTCGGCTCGACGGGCAGGAGATCGAGGCGCGGGATACGGCCCACGCTCTGTCGCTCGGGATCGGTACCGTTTATCAGGAGGTCAACCTCCTCCCCAACCTTTCAGTGGCCGAAAACCTGTTCATCGGCCGTCAGCCGCACCGGTTCGGCCTCGTCCGTACGGGCGAGATGCGCCGGCGTTCCGCCGAGCTTCTCTCGACATACGGCCTCGACATCAACGTGACCGAACCGCTCGGGAGCTTTTCCGTCGCCGTCCAGCAGATCGTCGCCATCGCGCGTGCCGTGGATCTTTCCGCCAAGGTGCTGATCCTGGATGAGCCGACGGCCAGTTTGGACGCGAATGAGGTCGAGACATTGTTCCGCATCCTCAACGATCTGAAGACGCGCGGTATCGGTATCGTTTTCGTCACCCACTTCCTCGATCAGGTCTATGCCGTGTGCGACCGGATCACCGTCCTGCGCAATGGACGCCTCGTGGGATCCCGCCCCACGGCGGAGCTGCCGCGCATCGAACTCGTGTCAATGATGCTGGGCCGCGAGCTTGCGGCTGAGGCGCTTCATCGCAACCAGCGTCCGGCCGTTACCGGCGATCCCCTGGTGGCGTTCAAGGATTACGGCAAGCGCCGCCTCGTGGAGCCGTTCGATCTGGCCGTTCGGCCGGGCGAGGTGGTGGGCCTCGCCGGCCTTCTGGGATCGGGGCGCACAGAGACGGCCAAACTGATTTTCGGCATCGAGCGCGCGGAGACCGGCCAGGCTTACGTCGACGGCAAGCCTGTGCGCATTGCATCCGCCCGGGACGCCTCCAGGTTGCGGTTCGGCTTCACGCCGGAGGATCGGAAAACGGAGGGCATCGTCGCGGAATTGTCCGTTCGGGAGAACATCATTCTCGCCCTGCAGGCCCAGCGTGGTTGGCTGCATCAGCTTACCCGGCGCAGGCAGGACGAGATCGCCAACCGTTTCATCAGGCTCCTCGACATTCGAACGCCTGATGCGGAAAAACCCATCGGGCTTCTCTCGGGCGGCAATCAGCAGAAGGCGCTGCTGGCCCGCTGGCTCGCGACGGAACCGCGCTTCCTCATCCTCGACGAACCCACCCGCGGGATCGATGTCGGCGCCCATGCCGAGATCATTCGTCTGATCGAGCGGCTCTGCGAGGATGGTCTCGCCCTGCTCGTCATCTCGTCCGAGCTGGAGGAAATCGCCTCCTATAGCGACCGGGTCGTGGTCCTGCGGGAGCGGAGGCATGTTCGCGAACTGTCGGGTGAGGACGTCAATGCGGATACGATCATGACGACGATCGCGGGTCATCAATGAGCAGCGCCATGCAAGTCAGTGCTTCTCGTATCGTTCCCAAAGGGCTGCCGCAGATTGCGGCATTCCTGGTCGTGCTTCTCGTCAACTGGCTGGTGTTTCGCGATTTCTTCGCCATACGGCTACAGGACGGTCGTCTCTTCGGCAGTCTCATCGATGTGTTCAACCGGGGGGCTCCGGTGGCGATCCTGGCGCTCGGAATGACGCTCGTAATTGCCACGCGCGGCATCGACCTTTCCGTCGGTGCCGTCATGGCGATCGCTGGAGCCGTCGCCGCCACCCTGACGGCCCAGGGATATCCGCTTCCGGTCGCGCTGGCTGCGGCTGCAGGAGTCGGGCTGATCTGTGGTTTGTGGAACGGCATTCTGGTAGCGGTGCTCGAAATACAGCCCTTCGTCGCGACCCTCATTCTCATGGTGGCGGGGCGCGGCTTCGCGCAGCTCATCACGGAAGGGCAGATCATCACCTTCGTCAGCGAGGGCTTCGCGGCCATCGGCAGCGGCTCGTTCCTCATGTTGCCCATGCCGGTCGTGATCGCTCTCGTGATGCTGATCGTGACCCATCTCGTGGTGCGCTACACGGCACTGGGCCTCTTCATCGAAGCCATCGGCGCGAATGTACGTTCGAGCGCCTATGCGGGGATCGGCACGAAGGCGGTCACCATCGCGGTCTACATGTGGTGCGGCCTATGCGCGGCGATTGCCGGACTCATCGTTACGGCCGATATCCGTGGGGCAGACGCCAACAATGCAGGTCTCTGGCTCGAACTCGATGCTATCCTGGCGGTCGTCATCGGCGGCACGTCACTCTTCGGTGGGCGTTTCAGCCTGGCGCTGTCGGTGGTAGGGGCCCTGATCATTCAGGCCATGAACACGGGCATCCTGCTCAGCGGCTATCCGCCGGAATACAACCTCATCGTCAAGGCAATCGTCGTGCTGGCCGTTCTTCTGGCGCAGTCGCCGGTCCTGACGGGGCTTCGCGTCATATGGAGGAGAGGCAAGGCATGATGCGCCGTCACCTGCCGGTTCTCATCACGCTCGGCGTCTTCATCGCGGGCTACCTGATCTGTCTCGCGCAGTTTCCGAGCTTCGCCTCGACGCGCGTCATCGGCAATCTGCTCACCGATAACGCCTTTCTGGGCATCGTTGCGGTTGGAATGACGTTCGTGATCCTCTCGGGCGGCATCGATCTGTCGGTGGGTTCCGTCATCGCGTTCACGGGTGTCTTCCTCGCCGTCGTGATCGAGCGGTACAACGTCAATCCCTATCTGGCCTTCCTGCTGATCCTCGGAATTGCGGCCCTCTTCGGCGCCGGCATGGGGCTTCTGATCCATATCTTCGAGATCCCGGCCTTCATCGTCACGCTGGCCGGGATGTTCCTTGTCCGGGGCATGTGCTTCGTTCTGACGACCGACTCTATACCCATCAATGCGCCAATCTATGGGCAAGTCACTGACATCGCATTTTCGCTGCCTGGAGGAGGGCGCTTGACCTTCGTGGCGATCGTGATGCTGCTGGTCTTTGCCCTGGGTATTGTGCTGGCCCATTTCACCCGGTTCGGTGCCAATGTCTACGCTCTCGGCGGCAACAGGACGTCGGCGCAGTTGATGGGAGTGCCCGTGGGGAAGACCACCGTTAAAATCTACATGCTGTCGAGTTTTCTGGCTGCGTTGGCCGGGATCGCCTTTTCATTTTATACTTCCGCAGGTTATTCCCTTGCGGCAACCGGCGTCGAACTCGACACGATTGCGGCGGTCGTCATCGGCGGAACGCTTCTGACGGGCGGCTCTGGAACAATCATCGGTACGCTGGTGGGCGTGCTTATCCAGGGATTGATCCAGACCTACATCACCTTCGAGGGAACTTTGAGTTCCTGGTGGACCAAGATCGCGATTGGAGCGCTCCTGTTCGCCTTCATCGTCCTTCAGAGGGGATTGTCGGCGGCATCGATCCGGACAAGGTAGAGGTTCAAGAGAAGCATCATGGTTTTGGCGAACGAACTGCAGAAGCCGGCGAGAACGCGATCCGCCCATGATCTCGTGGCCCATGGCATCGGCCAGAGCATCATGAGGGGGCACTTTCCGGTCGGCAGCATCCTGCCCGGCGATGCGGAGCTGATGGAATTGTTCGGCGTCTCCCGAACCGCCCTGCGCGAGGCGCTGAAGACCCTTGCCGCAAAGGGCCTCATCGAGTCCAAGACCAAGGTCGGCACGAAGGTGCTGGACCGGAACAACTGGAATATGTTCGATGCCGATATTCTCGAATGGCATCTCGAACTCGGCGTCGACGCGCAGTTCCTCGGGTGGCTGTTCGAGATTCGGCAGACGCTCGAGCCGTTCGCTTGCGCCACTGCGGCCCTGCGGCGGAGCTCGAAGCAACTGGAGAACATGAAGAGTGCCCTGCAGGCCATGTATGGCTGCGCGACGAACCGCCAGGGCTTCACCAAGGCCGATCTGGCCTTCCACCAGGCCATTCTGGAGGCTTCCGGCAATCCGTTCCTGCAATCGATCGGCTCGGTCATTGGAGCGGCGCTGGCGACGTCCTTCACGATCAGTTCTCCCGTTTCGAGCGACGACCGCTTCGAGAAGGTCATGCAGCAGCATCAGGCCGTCTTCGACGCCATCGAACAGCAGAACCCTCCTGCGGCCAGTGAGGCCATGTCCGTCCTGATCATGCAGGCGGCAGAGCGCATTCGGATCAAGCGCGGCAAAAGCGCTTTGACGGCGATCGAGACGCACGCATTTTCAAGTGATTGAGGGTTTTGGCAGGTCAATTTAGACTTCGGGAGACCTACGGTAGAGACTTCTCCGCGCCAAAATAGTATTATAGTATTATTGGGCGATTAGGTCCGTGACAATCACGGAGAAATCGCCTGATATGCGACCGCAAGGGCTCCTCCAGAAGAGCCTTCCAAGCTTGGCCGCTCCTCACAGGAGGGCCGCCTAAGCCGCCTAGGCTCGCCGTATCGGAACTTTAGATACGAGCCGGCACAACCATGGACCGCTCGGCTCGGCCATAGGATAACAAGGGAGAACGACCTTGAGGACTTTCACGACTGCAATCGCAGCGCTGGCGCTCGGAACAGCCGGACTTCTCGGCCCCGCCCTGGCGCAGGACAAGGGCACCGTCGGCGTGGCCATGCCGACGAAGTCATCCGCGCGCTGGATCGACGACGGCAACAACATGGTCAAGGTGCTGAAGGAGAAGGGCTACAACGTCGATCTCCAGTACGCCGAAGACGACATTCCGAACCAGCTTTCCCAGATCGAGAACATGATCACCAAGGGCGTGAAGGTGCTGGTGATCGCTTCCATCGACGGCACGACGCTCTCCGATGCGCTGCAGCAGGCAGCCGACAGCGGCATCAAGGTCATTGCCTATGACCGTCTGATCCGCAATTCGAAGAACGTCGATTACTACGCCACCTTCGACAACTTCCAGGTCGGCGTGCTCCAGGGCAGCTATATCGAGAAGGCTCTCGGCCTGAAGGAAGGGAAGGGACCGTTCAACATCGAACTCTTCGGCGGCTCGCCGGACGACAATAACGCTTATTTCTTCTACAACGGCGCCATGTCGGTGCTCGAGCCCTACATCAAGAGCGGCAAGCTCAAGGTGCAGAGCGGGCAGATGGGAATGGATAAGGTTTCGACCCTGCGCTGGGACGGCGCCGTCGCCCAGGCGCGCATGGATAACCTGCTGAGCGCCTTCTACACCGACAAGCGCGTCGATGCGGTTCTGTCACCATATGACGGCCTGAGCATCGGCATCATCTCCTCGCTGAAAGGGGTCGGCTACGGTACTCCGCAACAGCCCATGCCGGTCATCACGGGACAGGACGCCGAGGTGCCGTCCGTGAAGTCGATCCTCGCCAAGGAGCAGACCCAGACCGTGTTCAAGGATACCCGCGAGCTCGCGAAGGTTACCGCCAACATGGTGGACGCCGTTTTGTCCGGCAAGCAGCCTGAAGTGAACGATTCCAAGACCTATGAGAACGGAGTGAAGGTCGTTCCGTCCTACCTGCTGAAGCCGGTCAGCGTCGATGCGTCGAACTGGAAAGAGGTTCTGATCGGCAGCGGCTACTACAAGGAAGACCAGTTCAAGTAGGGCTTGAGCGGGTGCGGGACCCTGCGCATCGCGCAGGGTCCTTGCTCATTTCAAGCGTGGCCTTGCTTCCTGGAGTTGCCTGAGGTTCGAGCGATGAACGCGATCCTTGAGATGCGAGGGATCACCAAGACGTTTCCCGGCGTGAAAGCCCTGGACAACGTCAACATCACCGTCAAAGCCGGTGAGATCCATGCGCTGGTCGGCGAGAACGGCGCGGGAAAATCCACTCTGATGAAAGTGCTGAGCGGTGTTTACCCGTACGGCTCCTATTCCGGTCAGATCATCTATGAGGGACAGGAGCGCCGGTTCAAGGGCATCGCGGACAGCGAAGAACTCGGCATCATCATCATCCATCAGGAGCTGGCCTTGGTGCCGCTCCTGTCGATTGCGGAGAACATCTTCCTCGGCAACGAGCAGGCGAAATATGGCATTATCGATTGGTCGGCGGTCTTCGCGCGCACGAAGGAACTGCTCAAAATGGTCGGCCTCGACGAATCTCCGGACACGCTGGTCACCAATATCGGGGTGGGAAAGCAGCAGCTCGTCGAAATCGCCAAGGCGCTGTCGAAGAAGGTCAGGCTTCTGATCCTCGACGAGCCGACCGCGAGCCTGAACGAGAAGGACAGCGACGCGCTCCTGAACCTTCTTCTCCGCTTCAAGGCGCAGGGGATTTCCTCCATCCTGATATCGCACAAGCTCAACGAGATCTCGAAAGTTGCGGATGCCATCACCGTCCTTCGGGATGGAAGCACCGTCGAGACCCTGGATTGCCGGACCGAAGAGGTCAGCGAGGACCGGATCATCCGCGGCATGGTCGGACGTACCATGGCGGACCGCTACCCGAAGCGGGAATCCCGTATCGGCGAGACAATATTCCAGGTGGAGAACTGGAGCGCCTATCATCCCCTTCACGCGAACGTGCAGGTCGTCAGGAACGTCAACCTTCACATCAGGCGTGGCGAGATCGTCGGTATCGCCGGTCTCATGGGGGCGGGGCGGACCGAGTTCGCCATGAGCCTCTTCGGCCGCAGCTACGGACAGAACATCTCCGGCCGTGTTCGTCTGCATGGGAGGGAGATCGACGTCAGCACCGTGGGAAAGGCCGTCGGCAATGGGATCGCTTACGCTACGGAGGATCGGAAGACCTATGGTCTGGTTCTTGAAGAGGATATCCGAAAGAACATCACCCTGGCGAACCTGCAAGGCGTGGCGAAGAACCTCGTCATCGACGATATCCGCGAGCTTGCCGTCGCCAACGATTACCGCGCCAAGATGAGGATCCGCTCCTTCAACGTCTTCCAGGAGGCGGTGAATCTGTCGGGTGGCAACCAACAGAAAGTGGTTCTGAGCAAGTGGCTCTTCTCTAACCCGGAGATCCTCATTCTCGATGAACCGACCCGCGGCATCGATGTCGGGGCGAAATACGAGATTTATACGATCATCAATGGGCTGGCCGACGCCGGAAAGGGCGTCCTCATGATCTCGTCCGAAATGCCGGAGCTGCTCGGCATGTGCGACAGGATCTATGTGATGAACGAAGGCGCTCTTGTGGCCGAGTTCCATGCGGCCGAGGCCTCACAGGAAAAAATCATGCACGCTATCGTCAAGTCGGGGAGGCGCTGAGATGGATACGAGAACCGCGGAAGAGCTGCACGTTCCCCAGCAGACGTCATGGCTGGAATTCGTCAAAGCTCATTTTCGTGACTACGGAATGCTGTTGTCGCTTCTGGCCATCATGATGTTTTTTCAGGTGATGACCAACGGCACTCTGCTTCGACCTCTGAACCTCACGAACCTGGTGCTTCAGAACAGCTATATCGTCATCATGGCCTTGGGCATGCTGCTCGTCATCGTGGCCGGACATATCGACCTCTCGGTCGGATCTATCGTTGGCTTCGTAGGCGGTCTGGCGGCCATGATGATGGTCCGGTGGGGCTTCGATCCCGTGACGACGACCATCGCCTGCCTTGTCGTTGGCGGCCTGATCGGAGCGGCGCAGGGCTACTGGGTCGCCTATTTCAAGGTGCCGTCCTTCATCGTGACGCTAGCGGGAATGCTTGTTTTCAAGGGGCTGACGCTGGCCCTTCTCGGCGGCATGTCGGTCGGTCCGTTCCCGGTGGTGTTCCAACGCCTCAGCTCCGGTTTTATCCCCGACGTCCTGGGCGGCGAAGGCTTCAACTACACCGCCTTGTTTCTTGGTACCGCGAGCGTCGCGGCTCTTATCTATTTCAGCGTCCGCAGCCGCGCGAGCCAGATCAAGCATAACGTCGAGACCGCGCCCCTTGGCCTCTTCGCCCTCAAGAATGCGCTTCTCGCGGTGCTCGTGATCGCATTCTGCTATCAAATGGCGACATACCGTGGCTTGCCGAACGTCCTCGTCATCATGGCGATATTGATCGCGCTGTATGCGTTTGTGACCAACCGCACCACGATCGGCAGGCGGATCTACGCTCTTGGCGGCAACGAGAAGGCGGCGAAGCTCTCGGGCATCAAGACTGAGCGGCTGACGTTCCTAACCTTCGTCAATATGGGCGTTCTGGCAGGTCTCGCCGGTCTGATCTTCGCCGCCCGTCTCAATACGGCAACGCCTAAGGCCGGTCTTGGCTTCGAACTCGACGTGATCGCGGCAGTCTTCATCGGGGGGGCGTCGGCCACCGGCGGCGTCGGCAAGGTCACCGGGGCCGTGATCGGCGCCTTCGTCATGGGCGTCATGAACAACGGCATGTCGATCCTCGGGATCGGAATCGACTACCAGCAGGTGATCAAAGGCCTGGTGCTGCTCGCAGCCGTGTCCCTCGACGTCTATAATCGAAAGAAGTAACGCAGGCGCCCTCGCATCTTAGGCTTTGGATGAACGCTGCTGCCTCCTTGCCAATCGCGGCACCAGGGCGCATCTGAGGCTCTGTATACGGAATGGAGAAAAGCTGATGACGAAGAACTATATTGCGGGCGAATGGATTGCCGCGTCCGAGGCCTCGCCGAACCAGAACCCGTCCAACACCAATGACGTGATCGGTGAATTCGCCCGCGCGTCCGCAGCCGAGGCCCAGGCAGCCATCGATGCGGCCTATGACGCATTTCCCGCCTGGGCTCATTCCTCCATTCAGACCCGACACGACATCCTGAAGGCAGTAGGCGACGAGATTCTTGCCCGCAAGGAAGAGCTGGGGCGCCTTCTCTCCCGTGAGGAGGGCAAGACCCTGCCGGAAGGCATCGGCGAGGTCGCTCGGGCCGGTCAGATCTTCCACTTCTTTGCTGGGGAATGCCTGCGCATGGCCGGCGAGAAACTGCCCTCGGTCCGCCCGGCCATCGATGTCGAGATCACCCGCGAGCCGGTGGGCGTGGTCGGTCTCATCACGCCCTGGAACTTCCCGATCGCAATCCCGGCATGGAAGATCGCCCCGGCGCTCGCCTATGGCAATACGGTCGTGTTCAAGCCCGCCGAACTGGTGCCAGCTTCTGCTCATGCGCTCTCCGAGATCATCGTCCGCGCGGGCGTTCCCGCGGGCGTGTTCAACCTGGTGATGGGCAAGGGCTCCGTGGTCGGCGAGGCCATGCTGCAGAGCCCGAAGGTCTCCGCCATTTCCTTCACCGGTTCGGTGCCGACGGGACGCCGCGTGGCCCAGACCTGCATCACGGCCGATCCGATGAAGAAGGTCCAGCTGGAGATGGGCGGCAAGAACCCGATGATCGTGCTGGACGATGCCGACCTGAAGGTGGCGGTCGAGTGCGCCGTCAACAGCGCCTTCTTCTCCACGGGCCAGCGCTGCACCGCCTCTTCGCGTCTGATCGTCACCGCGGGGATCCACGACCGCTTTGTTCAGGCGATGCAGGAGAGGATGCAGGGGCTCGTGGTCGATGACGCGCTCAAGAGCGGCACCCATATCGGCCCGGTGGTGGACCAGAGCCAGCTCGATCAGGATCTGAAATACATTCGTATCGGCCAGGAAGAGGGCGCCAAGCTCGTGGCGGGCGGTGAGCTTCTGAAGCGCGATGCGCCCGGCTTCTACCTCTCTCCGGCCCTGTTCACGGACGTTGACAACAGGATGCGCGTGGCGCGCGAGGAGATCTTCGGCCCTGTGGCGACCGTGATCAAGGCGAAGGACTACGACGAGGCGCTGGAGATCGCCAACGACACGCCATTCGGCCTGTCCTCCGGCATCTGCACCACGAGCCTGAAATATGCCAGCCATTTCAAGCGGCACGCAGAGGCCGGTATGGTGATGGTGAACCTGCCGACGGCGGGTGTGGATTACCACGTTCCGTTCGGCGGCCGGAAGGGCTCGAGCTACGGGCCGCGCGAGCAGGGCCGCTACGCGCAGGAATTCTACACCACCGTCAAGACAGCCTATACCTTCGACGGCAACGGCCCCTACGTGCCGAAGACGAAGGGAAGCGAGTGATCGCCGGAGGTGTCATTTGCGGCGTTGCAGCACCTCGTGTGTCTGCAACGCCATGACGATCCCATATATCGCGACGAGAGTTCCATGACGCAGACGATTTACGGCTCCCTGAAAGGCAAGACGGTCCTCATCACCGGCGGCGCCAGCGGTATCGGCGAGAGCATTGCACGCTCCTTTCATGCGCAGGGCAGCAAGGTCGCCATCCTCGACTACAATGCCGAAGCCGGTGAGGCGCTGGCGAAGGAACTCGGTGAGCGGGTCCATTTCGAGCACAACGACGTGCGGGATATCCCGGCGCTCCAGGCCGCTATCCGCCGTGCGAGCGAGACGATCGGCCCGATCACCGTCCTCGTCAACAATGCTGCCAGGGACGACCGTCACACCATCGACCAGGTCACGCCCGAGTATTGGCGGGAGCGTTTCGCCACGAATCTCGACCACCAGTTCTTCGCCGCCCAGGCCGTGTTGCCTGATATGGAAATGGCGGGAGGCGGCTCGATCATCAACATGGGCTCCACCAGCTACATGGTGAGTGACGATTCCTTCGCCGCCTACAAGTCCGCGAAATCCGCCGTGATCGGATTAACCCGTGCACTGGCGCGGGAACTCGGGCCTAGAAATATTCGCGTGAACTGCCTCGTCCCGGGCTGGATCATGACGCAGCGCCAGATCGACCTGTGGCTCACGCCTGAAGGCGAGGAGGAGCTGCTGAAGCGCCAATGTGTCAAACGCAAGCTCGTGCCCCAGGATATAGCGAATTTCGCTCTTTTCCTCGGCTCGGACGATTCCAGCGCCATGTCCGCCCAGACTTACCTCGTAGACGGCGGATGGGTTTAAGCGGGAACCGCTTTCCGTTCCGGAAAGGCCCGCCTCCAGGCGGGCCTTTCTTCATTTTCCTGAAATGCCTGTTTCACGGCCGGGCTGCAAGCCTCCCGCAAGCATATAGTCCCAAGCTCTCCTCTGAAGGGCGGATTCGCCGACAGGAGGGATGGCATGACGGCTTTGTTGACTTTTGCGGTGATCGCCTCGATGGCCGCCTTGATCGTGCCGCCGGTCCTGAAGGTTCTGACGCTCGATCGCGAGGCCCGAATGGAACTGAAGGGCAACGGAATCGCATTCGCGCCCGAATAACCGGACAGGAAGGCGGCTGCATCCTCTGAAGGTCCTTCGGAAGAGGCAAGTCCCGCTCCCGTAACGGGCGCATGTGGGTTCGGTTGCCAGGCTGGTCGGTCACCGTCGTGTGACGTTTGCAAGCGTGCTGGCGGCGCATGCAAAGCGCATCGAACCGTCAGACCGAGCGTTCCTCATCCGACCGGGTCAAGATCCAGGCCTCATCAAGCAACGGGCAGCCTATTCCGCATCAAGGCTGATGAGGTCCTTCGTCCAATTCCATACCGTGTAGAGAGCACCGTTCCGATCAAGAACATAGACATTCTGGTTGGCAGACGCGCCCGCCCGATAAGCGGAGGTGACGGCGAATTTCAGCGCGGTGGTGCGGAAATGAAAAGCACCCAGATCCCGGCCTCGGTGAAGAACAGACCAACGCCTGTCGCGATATGCAACGCAATATGCTTCGTGGGGCATTACGGCTCCTCCGAAGTGGTTTTGGCACCGAACGATGTGAGGTCTTGCTAAACGCCGTCGGCGCACGACGCAACCCTTTAACCACACTTATTTAGCCTGGGCAGGTTAAGGATCCGTAGACCTGAATAGATCGCTTCGGAGATGCGCCAAGTTCACGAATCCGATGCCGATGAGCAATATGACAGAATTGCAGATCGTCGGGGGCTTCGGTGCAGGATATGTGATACGCCCGGATTGGGCAGGCGGTTGGTCAAATCGACATGCACAATGAAATAACGTCGAAGATTAGTGCGTCGGCTCTTCTACAGGATTCTCTAGCTTTGGGCCGGCGGGGGGGGCTGGCAGACGTCGACCCAATCCGCCCCTACGAGACTCGCCATTCGTTCAGGACAGATCCGCACCGCAGCGTGGATAGACCCGGCTGCCGGTACCACCTCGGAGAATGCCTTAAGTGAAATGTCGCAGTATACCGGTAAGGGCGTTGCGAGGCCGAACGGGCAAACGCCTCCGACGGGGTGTCCGGTAAGAGAATGGACCTGCTCCATGTCCAGCATCGATGCCTTTCCACCGAATGTGGCCTTCACCTTCCGGTTGTCCAGGCGAACATCGCCTCTAGTCACGACCAGGAAATTGCGCTCACCCACGCGGAGGGACAGCGTCTTGGCGATCCGCCCGGGCTCGACGCCATGGGCCTCTGCGGCTTGAGTCACCGTGGCAGTGCTGGCCTTCATCTCGATGATTTCGATGTCCGGCGCATTCTTCGAAAAAAACGCACGTACGGATTCAAGGCTCATTGATCGAGAACTCCCGGTGTAAAAGACGCCTGTAGAGATACACAATGTATCGCCCCAAAGGAAGCACTCCGCACGCGCCTTTTGTAACTGTGTCCACGCTTTGGCATCCGCCTCTTGACGGGCAGGGCAGGGGCGCCAGAACGATCCCGCACCGGAGGCCGACCACTTTCGGCGCACGACTCCTTTCATTGCAAAGGTGTCATGCTGTCAATCCGCTGCGGCAACGCTGTCGACCTCCCCGAGACGCTGCAACGTCGCCATATCGAGTTCTCTCGTAACAGGAAGTCCGTTCTTGTACTGGAATTCCTCGATGGCTCGGCGAGTGCTCGGCCCCATGACACCGTCTGCGGCAAGCGGACCATAACCGAGCTTGGTGAGCGCCTTCTGGGCAGTTGTGACGAAGACCCTTTCCGGATGATCGAGAGTGGTTATCGACCCTGTCTCCGTGATGCTCGGCTGACCGCCCCCCGGGGTGATGTTGTTCTCGCTGCTCCGGTCCAAACGAGGCTCGGCCTGAATCCGATTGCGGCGCTGCGTCAGGTCTTCGATCTCCTTTCGTAAGGCGGCGACTTGAGTCTGGAGGGTGGCCAGATCCGCTTTCGCGGCTGCCGCGACTTCGCGCTCGTGCAGCAACTGCATCTGGCTCTGCGCAAGGGTGGAGACCTGTTCCTTAAGATCCCGCTCGATCCGATCGGATCGCTGGCCGGAGACAAACCACGTTCCCCATCCCGTGGCAGCCCCGACGGCAAGGACCAGGATAATGATATGGCTGAATGTCTTCTGCTCTGATCCGTATCTCGGCGACATCATTTCTCCTCGTGATGCTTGCGCGGTGCCACGGAGCCACGCACAGGATGGATCAAGGTGGCTTCAAAGTGGCGATGCGACAGGGGACGAAAATTGATGGTGCTCTGATATGCATTCGACAGGTAAGACAAACGTTAAGGGGAGAGCAGCCGGCAGCTGTGGGAAGGATCTGCAATCTCCTCATTCTCACCGAGCATCAAAAGCGACCAAGGCCATGGTTTGAACACGATTTCCTCTAGGTTGTCGCTGGACGGTTTTTGTCGGTTCGAATCTGAACATTGAAGGAGGCAGTGTGAAAATGAAGCCTGGAGGGGCCTCTCTCACCTCGAAGCGCATCGTTGTATTTGTTTTGGCTCTTGCTGGGATCGCGGGTTGGAGCACGTATATTCACTCGTCTCTGACCCATTCAGGACTGGAAGAGCAGTTGCACAGACAATCTGCCGCTCTTCAGGATTACCAGGCGAAGTTCGTGGCGCAGCGCCAGAAAGCCGAAGAGAGTGCAAAGGAAATCGAGAAGCTGCGGAAGGAGCTCTCGCTCGCCCAGTCGGAGATGCAGCGCCTCAAAGCAGAGGCGGAGGCGGAACTGGCCAAAACGCGAGAGCAGTTGGCGGCCGCTCCGCAACTGGACCTGTCCCTTGCAGGAGGGGTTTCTCCTGAAGTCTTGCGCATCAAGCCGCGGCCTACGAAGCAGGACGTGATGGCAGCGCAGGAGGCGCTGACGCAACTCCGTTTTGGAGAGCTGAAGGCGGACGGCGTGATCGGGCCATCAACACGGCAGGCGATCGAAGAATTTCAGCGTGCTGCCGGGCTCGAGGCCACTGGTGAGCTCTATGCACAGACGCTTCTGGCCCTCACGCGGGCCGCAAAAGTCATGGCGGCACAGAGCGAGAGACTTGAGCGGCCCCTCTAAGGCCCGCTTGGCATGCCTGCTGTCGGCAGCAGGGCGATCCAAGGGCAGCAGCGAGCATCGCAGAGTGTTCACAAGCTGTTGATGGGATTTTAACGTATTGAAACAACTAGTAAATTCATGTGTCCCTGCAAGCGCAGGGCGTTGTCTGTCGTGAAATTTACGAACGAGTAACCTCGCCTTGGAAGTTTGCGGGCTCCTGCAACCCCCAAGGCGAGTACCTCGTAGATGAAAATCACAAGCACGGCCCTTGCAATCGTCGTCCTCTCGAGCACCTGCGCCCTGGCGCAGAGCCCTCGCATGCTTGGTTCGAACGAAAGCTGGAGTGCTTGGAAAACTAGGGAGAGCAACGCTTCTGCCTGCTATGTGTTTTCCGACGCTGCATCCAAGAAGCCTCAACATCTTGATCATGGACGAGTGACCCTGTTCGTCCGCTTGCTCAGCCGTGACAAGGCGAAAACGGAAGCCAGCCTGCAGGCCGGTTACGAGTTTGCGCCCGCTTCGATCCGCGTTGAGGTGGACGGCAAGAGCTTCAATATGATCCCGCGGGGCAATTACGCTTGGCTGCGCCGAACCGAGCGGGAGGCCGAGTTCGTTCGTGCCCTCGAGAAGGGGCGCGTGGCGATCATCGAAGCGAAATCGAGGCGGGGCAATAAAACGACGTACAGCTTCTCGCTCCGGGGCTTCACCGCCATGATGCGCAAGGCACGTCAAGAATGCCGTTAGTCCGAAATCAGGCACAATCCTGAGCGAGCCTCTGTGGACTACGCAACCGGATGAGCGTCCGAAGAGATGTCTCTCATAAAACCAGCCGTCGGCTGAATTGCCGACGGCGTGATGTTCCTGCGAGGTTCCATCGTTCCGGGACAATCCAGTCTTCAGTGGTCCTATGGGACGAGCGGCGGCAGTCTCTTGTGCTCCGAGGCAGCGCGTCCTGGTTTCGGCCAGATGGGCTATCCGCTACCTGAGCACGAACGTCGTGAAGGCCGCTGCTCTGCCCTGAACAATGCCGTGCCGCACGAGGTCTCCTGGCGGATGCGCCATTTATGATTGCCGAGCAGGCGCTCTCCCCGAGGTACAAGGAAGCCTCTGAGGAAAAGGGCAGTGCAGAGTATCGACCTCGGCCGATGCTCCCGAGCTTCCAGGCCGAGTACCGGTCCATTCTCCCGTGCCTATGCGGGGGCATGCCGAGACCGGATCGCTCGTAAAAACCTCCACGCAAGCCTGCCGACAAGAGTTCGGCAATAAGAAAATGCACCGAAGGCTGTGTAACAGCGGCGTGCTTTGCTCGAGCACTCAGTTCAGCGGGCCGGCAGGTGCGCACGAGTGTTGGCCCGCGCCATATCGGCGGCAAGAGCGGACCAACCCCGATAATCGTGCAATGCCTCTTTGTAGCTCTCTACGATACGATTGGCGAGGGGAGAGGTGGCACCGATGTCGGCAAGAAGTTCGGTCGATGCCGCCTGGGCTGCCTCCATGATCGAGCGAGGAAATGCCTCCAGGGTGACCGGGTATTTCCCAAGAATCTCGGTCAAGGCCGCGGCATTGGTCTGATAGGCTTCCGCAAGTCCGAGAGTATGCTCGGCCCTGCAAGCCTCGGTGACGATGCTGCGCAGATCCGGGGAAAGCCGCTCCCATAGCGGCGAGGCAATCAGGAGCTCGCTGGCGCCATTCGGCTTGTTGAAGCCGGGCGCATAATAGAAGGACGCATATTTGGGCAGGCCCGTTTCCAGGTCGGTTGCTGGAGCAAGGAATTCCGCCGCATCGATGGAGCCCTTTTCAAGGGCAGGCAGGAGGTCGCCGGCCGAGACTGTCATGGGGACGGCGCCGAGCCTGGCATAGACCTCCGCTCCAAGGCCTTGAACGCGAAGGCGCATCCCTTTGAGATCGTTCACCTCATTGAGCTTGCGCCGGAACCACCCACCCATGGAGGGTCCGGTATTGCCTGCCAGAAACGCACGCACCCCGTGGGGCCTGTAGAGCTCGTCCCAAAGTGCCTGCCCGTCTCGGAGCTCGATCCATGCCTGATGCTCGATGGGACCGAGACCGAAAGGAACGCTCGTGAAGAACCCGGCCGCCGGAATCCTGCCCTGCCAATAGAGCGATGCCGTGTGCCCGATCTCGACGGTTCCATTCGAGACGGCATCGAGCACCGCGAAGGGCGGCACGATCTCACCCGCGGCAAAGAGATCTATCCGAAGCCGCCCGCCGCTCATCGTCTTGATGCGCTCGGCGATCCGGCGCGCGGAAATGCCGGGGCCGGTACGATCTTTCGGCCAAGAGGTGATCATCCGCCAGTGCAGCGTCTGCGCCCGGGCAACAGCGGGCGCGGCGAGAACGGCGGCCCCGGCGGTGAGTGCCGTGCGGCGGGAAAGTCTAGGACCAGTAGGCATGGAAATGATGCACGGGCCCATGCCCGTTCCCGATCTGGAGAGTCGTGGAGGCTCGGATGGCAGCGGTGATGAAGTTCTTGCCGGCAGCGACGGCGTCCGCCAGCAGAAGGTCCTTGGCGAGTCCTGCGGCGATGGCTGAAGAGAGGGTGCAACCGGTCCCGTGCGTGTTGCGAGTGGTGATCCGGGGCGCAATGAATCGATGCACGCCGTCAGCGTCGACGAGAATGTCGATGCTTTGCGCTCCCGTCCCGTGACCTCCCTTCAACAGAACGGCGGTGGGTCCGAGCGCCAGGATCCGCTCGGCTTGGCGGACCATCGTCCGGTCATCGTCAGCCATTGCTTCATCGAGGATCGCCGCGGCTTCAGGAAGATTGGGTGTGACCAGCAACGCTTTCGGAAGCAGAGCCTGCTTCAAGGTATCCACAGCCTCCGGAACCAGGAGACGATCGCCGCTTGCCGCTACCATCACGGGATCGAGCACGATGCGCCTGATGCCGTGCCGTTCTAGGCCATGGGCTACGGCCTCGATGACGGCAGGGCGGGACAGCATGCCGATCTTCACAGCGCCGACGGCCAGATCGGAAAACACGCTATCCATTTGCTGTGCGACGAAATCGGGAGGGACGTCGTGAATGCCCTGAACGCCAAGAGTGTTCTGGGCCGTCAGGGCCGTTATCACGCTGGCTCCGTAGACTCCGAGCGCCGAAAAGGTCTTGAGGTCCGCCTGGATTCCGGCTCCGCCGCCGGAATCGGAACCCGCGATCGTGACTGCAATCGCGGTCATGGGAGGGAGCTCCTGGATGCGAGCGACTTATCCACGATGCTTCGAAGCCGTTGGGCTTCGGCTCGCGGATCCGGTGCCATGAAGAGAGCCGAGATGACAGCGATCCCGTCAGCCCCTGCTTCAACGACGGCTTGCACATTCGAGGCGTCGATGCCGGCAATGGCACCGAGTGGCGCGCGGGTTGCCGTTCTGGCCCGGACGGCGATTGCGGCAAGACCGTCAATCCCTATCGGAGCGGATGGATTGTGTTTGCTCATGGTGCCGAAGACCCCCCCGATGCAGCTGTAATCCACCGGCATCCGCACCAGGGCATCGGCCTGTTCCGGTGTCTTGATCGTGAGCCCAATGATCGCGCGCTCACCGAGCAGGAAACGCGCATCGGCAGGATGCATGTCATCCTGGCCCAGGTGAACGCCGTCGGCTCCGGCAGCCAAAGCAATATCCACCCGGTCATTGATCACGAGCGGAACCCCTGTATTCTGAAGCGCCTCCTTCAGAGCCCGAGCCAACTCGACGAGGCGTCTCCCGTCAGCTCGCTTATCCCTGTACTGGATGAGCGTCGTGCCGCCAGCGACAGCCTGTCGAACGAGATCGACGGGATCGCGGCCCGCGGCGCGATCCGGGTCGATGATGCCGTACAGTCGGAGGTCGACTGGAGTCATGAGACTCTCCCATGGGTGGTGAGTATTTCACTGTCGAGATTGAATACCGCGTCGAGGAAAGCAGGTTGGAAACCACCTGGTCCCTTCGAATGCGCGCCGGCGATTTCTCCGGCAACGCCGGTGACCAGGACGGCCGCTACCGCTGCCTCGAGCGCATTGCCGTGCAAGGCCGAGAAAGCCGCGATGAGAGCTGTTCCGGCGCATCCCATCGCCGTGACATGAGCCATCAAAGGATGCCCGTTATCGACGCGTACGACGCGCGCGCCGTCTGTGATCCAGTCAATTTCACCCGTGAGCGCAACGACGGTTCGATGAGATTGTGCAAAGGCTTGCAGGGCAGGAAGATCGGCATCGCATCCGGCAAGCGCTCTGAACTCACTTGCATTGCAGCGAAGGACACAGGGTTCGCCGGAGAGACACGATTGGGCGAACTCCAATCGGGAAGGGGAGGCCTCCACGAAGACCGGATCGAGCACCCAGGGTTTCCCATGGTCCCGAGCGGTCGCAATGCCCAAGAGAATCGCCTTACGACGTTCGCTGTCGAGGGTTCCGAGATTGACGAGGAGCGCATCGGAGCGGCGCGTGAAGAATGGCACTTCGTCCGGCGCGACGGTGAGGGACGGAATGCCGCCCGCAGCCAGCAGCATGTTTGCCGTGAAGGCCTGCGCCACTGAATTCGTGATCGCATGCACACGACTGCGCTCGCTGCGAAGGCGACCGAGCAGCAGTGCGGCCAGTTGGGGAAAGTCGCAGGCGTCCATTCTGGACGCAGGTGTTCTCGTCATCTCGCAATCCCTCCGCCGGCATGATCCGGATCAGGTTCGATGGGTTGGTCTTCAAGACCTCTCAGCCCGTCCGGGCACCCCAAGGAGATGTGATCGGATTAAACCCTTTGCGTCGGTTTGACAAGCATTCTCCTGGTTCTGCGTAGCGCCGGTTGACAGCGACGATGGCGTCAACGACTATCTGCCCGTTCCGAGGGGAGCCCTATGAGGGGCTGAGAGTCGGCTGATCCGCCGTGACCCTTGAACCTGATCCGGGTCATACCGGCGGAGGGACTGGAACTACCGAGCACGACAAAAATCCCTCAGCTCGCTTTGCCCGGATCTCCCTTTGTCCAAGAGGAGAGATCCAGTGACCGTCCACATCGAGAACCCCAATGGTGCTCCCCAATCCGTGACCGTTGGTCCGATCCAGGGATCGCGCAAGGTTTATGCCGAAATCAAGGAACGTTCGGACATCCGAGTGCCTTTCCGCGAGATCGCGCTGTCGGACCGCACCGAAACGGCAATCAGAATCTATGATCCGTCAGGGCCTTACACTGAAGCGAACCCCGCCATCGACCTGAAACGTGGCCTCCCGCTGGTGCGGGAGGCGTGGATTGCTGCCCGGGGCATAGAGGCAGCCGACGCCAGGCCGGTGAAGCCGGAGGACAACGGTTACGTCTCGGGCGACAGGCTTGTCGTGCCTTGTCCGGCCGAGCGCGTCGTACGTCGTGCGGCGCCTGGACAGATGGTGACACAATACGAGTTCGCCCGGGCAGGCATCATCACGGAAGAGATGATTTACGTCGCGCATCGCGAGAATTTATGCCGCGAAACGATGCTGGAGAATGCCGAGGCGAGGATTGCCGACGGCGAGAGCTTCGGAGCGGCGATCCCGCCGTTCATAACACCGGAGTTCGTGCGCCGTGAGGTCGCCTGCGGGCGTGCCATCATCCCGGCGAACATCAATCATCCCGAACTCGAGCCGATGGTCATCGGCCGCAACTTCCTGGTGAAGGTCAACGCCAACATCGGCAATTCCGCCGTCGTCTCCACAGCAGCCGATGAGGTGGAAAAGCTCGTTTGGGCGATCCGCTGGGGGGCGGATACGGTGATGGATCTCTCCACCGGCCGAAACATTCACAACATCCGTTCCTGGATCCTGCGGAACTCGCCGGTTCCCATCGGCACAGTGCCGATCTACCAGGCGCTGGAGAAGGTCGGCGGCGATCCGGCGAAGCTCGATTGGGAGGTGTTCAAGGACACGCTCATCGAGCAGGCCGAGCAGGGAGTCGATTATTTCACCATTCATGCGGGTGTGCGTCTTCCCTATGTCCCGCTCACCGCGAACCGGGTGACCGGGATCGTCTCCCGTGGCGGTTCCATCATGGCGCGCTGGTGCCTGGCACATCACAAGGAGAGTTTTCTCTACGAGCGGTTCGATGAGATCTGCGACATCATGCGGGCCTATGACGTCTCCTTCTCGCTGGGCGATGGGCTGCGCCCCGGCTCGATTGCGGACGCGAATGATGCCGCTCAGTTTGCCGAACTCGAGACCCTTGGGGAGCTTACGAAGCTCGCTTGGAGCAAAGGCTGCCAGGTCATGATCGAGGGGCCCGGCCATGTGCCGATGCACAAGATCAAGGTCAATATGGACAAGCAGCTTCGCGAGTGCGGAGAGGCCCCCTTCTACACCCTCGGCCCGCTTACAACGGACATCGCGCCCGGATACGACCACATCACATCGGGCATCGGCGCCGCCATGATAGGATGGTTCGGCACGGCAATGCTCTGCTACGTCACCCCTAAGGAACATCTCGGCCTGCCGAACCGGGACGACGTGAAGACAGGTGTCATCACCTATAGGATCGCGGCTCATGCGGCTGACCTTGCCAAGGGGCATCCGGCGGCACAGATGCGGGATGATGCTCTTTCCCGGGCTCGTTTCGACTTCCGGTGGGAGGACCAGTTCAATCTCTCGCTTGATCCGGACACGGCTCGCGCCTTTCATGATGAGACCCTTCCCAAGGAGGCGCACAAGGCGGCGCACTTCTGCTCGATGTGCGGGCCGAAGTTCTGCTCGATGAAGATCACCCAGGACCTACGGGCGGAGATGGCGGCCATGAGCCCTGAGGATCAGGAGCGACTGGCCGGGATGCGAACCAAGAGCCAGGAGTTCCTGGCGGGCGGGGGCAAACTCTACGTCGGGAGGCCTTGAGGCGAAAGCGGGGTGCCATACCGTTTCAAGCCATCCGGTTTCGTGCATGTCGGCAGGGGAGTTGGCGGGCGATAGGAGCCCGAAGAGGCCGCTCCTCGCTTGCGCCATTCGGGCCTGGCAGGAGCCATGGGACAGGGGAGAGGAGTGGAACCGTCACCCTGCGGCCGGACTGAATGGCGCTCCCCCCTTGTCTGCGCTGACGCGGGGCCCAGTTTTCTGGAAAAGCAAGCGGAGTTGCCATGATTACCGACCGTAATTTCGACCTGCTGAAGGAGGCCGTGTCCGAGCTCGCCAGGCTCAAGGGTGCAGCTGATGGCCCAACACGTTTCCTCACCTACCTGTACTCCTCTGCCCTGGAGGAATGGGCCGCCCGCCTCGACATGGATCCGCTCCAGCTCAATAAGCTGGTTTCCATGAGAGATGAGACGCTGGGGCAGAGTGCCTGGTAGAGGCGGGGCGGAGAAACGGCCGCCTGCTGATCAGTCCGGCGGGATCGCACAATCTTGGCTTTAGCCTGGAAACTTCTTGGCTCCTCGGGGCCTGGTGAGAGAACGACAGCCCACCCCGGGGATCTTTGATGACTGCAATCCCGCGTGAAAAGAGCCTGGACAGTACGAGGGCCTTTCTGAGCGAGGGCTATGCCTTCATCTCGACGCGTTGCGAGCGCTTTCAATCCGACCTCTTCGAGACGCGGATCATGCTCGCCAAGGCTGTCTGCATGATGGGGGCGGAAGCCGCCAGGGAATTCTATGAGCCCGGCCGCTTCACTCGCAAACAGGCATTGCCGAAACCAACTCTCTGGCTGCTGCAGGATCAGAGCAGTGCTCAAGTTCTTGATGGCGCAGCACACCGGCACCGCAAGCAGATGCTCATGTCATTGATGACGCCGACTGCCATACGGCGCCTGTCGGATCTCGTGGCGGACGAATGGCGATCGCGCATTGCTCGCTGGCGGGATGCGGACGAGATCGTGCTTCACCAGGAGGTGGAGGATGTCCTTTGCGGTGCGGTCTGCAACTGGGCCGGGGTTCCGTTGACCGGGAGCGAGGCCTCCGCGCGGACACGGGAGTTCGCTGCCATGATCGATGGGGCCGGAGCCGTGGGGCCGCGGAACTGGCGCGGCATGCTCATGCGGCGGCGGACCGAGCGTTGGGCCCGTGGTGTCGTGGAGAAGCTGCGTTCGGGGGAAATCGGGCCTTCCGACGGAGCCGCGGCTCATGTCATCGCGCGGCACCGTGACCTCGAAGGAAAGCTCTTGGACAGGTCGACGGCCGCGGTGGAACTGATCAATGTGCTGCGGCCGACCGTAGCGGTCGCCCGCTACATCACATTCGGAGCCTTGGCCCTGCACGATCATCCTGAATGTCGAGAGAGGCTCCAGGCGGGCGACGATGAATACCTAGAATTCTTCGTGCAGGAGGTCCGGCGTTACTATCCGTTCTTCCCGGTCGTGGCGGGACGGGTTCTGCAGGAATTCGCATGGAGGGGCCGTCGCTTCGAGCAGGGGGAGTGGGTCATCCTGGATCTGTACGGCACCAACCACGATCCTCGTTCTTGGCATGAGCCGGGCCGTTTTCGGCCCGAGCGTTTCCGCCACTGGGACGGGAATGCCTACAGCTTCATCCCGCAAGGCGGCGGTGACCATATCGCCGGTCACCGATGCGCGGGTGAATGGATTACCGTGGAACTGCTGAAAACGGCGATGCGCCTGCTGACGCGGGAGATGAGCTACCGGGTGCCGCCGCAGGACCTCCGCGTCGACCTGTCAAGAATGCCTGCGATCCCCAAAAGCCAATTCCGCATCGACGATGTGCGAGGCCTGTGACTTCGCAGTGGAGATTACAAACAGGCTAGTCCCATGCTGAACATCATCCATTCCCTTCTTGTCGTCGCGGTCCTTGCCCTCATGAACCCATCCGCCCATTCCGCTCCTGCCTTCGATCACGTCGTGGTCTTTGGTGACAGCTTGTCCGATAACGGCAATGCGGGACGCGCCTCGAACGGCCCCGTCTGGGTTGAGTATCTGGCGAAGCGCCTGCAGGTGCCGCTGGAACCAAGCCGCGCAGGCGGGACAAACTACGCCGTCGGAGGAGCCCGTCTCGATCCCCGCTCCGGCGGTACGAGTCTGCGGGTACAGGCAGATTCCTATCTGCGGGAGCCCGGTTCGCAGGGACGGATCCTTCACATCGTCTACGGAGGGGGCAACGACCTGCTGGCTGCTGTCGGTCAGTCCCAGTCCTTTTCGGCGGCGGATGCCGCCGTAGCCTCCCTGAGGAGCATCGTGGACGATCTTGCGCGCCAGGGCGCGCGCGAGATTCTCGTGCCTAACCTTCCGGGTATCGGAATCACGCCGGCAGTGCGAGCGCAGGGCCCTGGTGCCGTCCAAGCGGCAAACAGGCTGACGGCGCATTTCAACGCCGCCCTCGATCGGGCCCTCGCGGAGTTTGCCGACCGTACCGGGCTGCGGCTCTATCGGCTCGACGTCTGGGAGTTGGCGGAACGCGTGAGCGCAGATCCGGCAGCAGCAGGCTTCTCCGATATCGTCACCCCCTGTCATCAGTACCGGAGTTGCGAGGGGCACCTGTTCTGGGACAGCATTCACCCGACAACTCAGGCTCACCGGCGCTTGGCCGAAGCCGCGGCCCAAGTGCTCCAAATGCCGTAGATGAATCCTGAACCGGGAAAGGCGGTTTTTCTGGACGCCGACGGGAAACATGTTCCCGCGCCTGGGCATTGATACCCGAACTCGCAGGACAGGAGCCATCATGAGCCAGGAAAAAACCGGTCCGGACGCAACCCCGCGTATCGGCCTCGACCTCGGCCGCCAGATCTTTGACGAGCCTGCACAGGGAGCCCGCCAAGAGGGCCAAGCCGGCATGGACGAGGAGAGCATCCGGCGCCGTGCCTACGAGATTTGGGAACGCGAGGGCCGCTCAGGCGATCCGCAGGACCACTGGTACAGAGCACGGCGTGAGTTGAGCGACGCGCCACAGAAGCAGCCGGAGCCGAGTTCCGAGGACACGGCGCCGGGATCGGCCACGCCAGCGATCGCGCAGGTCGGGAACCGGAAGGTTCCGCGCCCCAAGAAGGTGAGCAACCGCTCCGTACCGGACGACACCGACGAGTGACCGTCACTTTCAGGCAGGAGAGAACGTTGCTAGCCCGCCTGGGAATTTGGAGCCTTGCCGCCGGTCTGATGTTCAGCGTTGCAGCCTGCGACCATGACGATCTGGCTGCCCTCAGAGAGCGGGCCCGGCACGCCTGGATCGAGGTGCAGAACCAGTATCGGCAGCGGGCCGACCAGGTGCCGCCGCTGGTGGAGGCAGTACGAAGGACCGCCCCAGCCGAGCGCGAGGTGCTCGGTGAAATCATGGCTGCCCGCGACGAGGTTGTGAGAATCCTGAATGCGGACGGGTTCATCGCCGATCCGGAGCGTTTTCGGCAATATGTCCAGGCCCAACGTCGCCTCACGGCCGCACTAGGCATGTTGTACGAGGCCATCGAGCGCTATCCTGAACTGTCAGGCGACACACGCTTCGTAGAGCAATTGACAGAGTTCCTGCGGCTCGAGGACAGGATTGTCGTTGCCCGCAGCGATCTCATCAGCGCCGTTCGGGCTCACAATCAGGAGCTCCGTGCGTTCCCGGCCGGATGGATCGCAGCCATTTTCAATCCGGAAGCGAAACCCCTGGCCGCATTTGCCCAGGCGCAACTCGAGCGTCCTGCGTCTCGCTCCAGGCCCTGACCTGAACGGCTCTTCCCAGAGTTTCGCTGGCTGACGATCCTAGGCTTTTCGCACCAAGCCCGAAGGGATCGGGCAGGGAGCAGCGGGAACGCATGCCTATTCATAGGATTGATTGGTTGAAGCCCTGTACCTGGAATGGAGCCATCCGAATGACCGACAGCAAGGACCAGAAGACAACGGTCGCTCTTGAGCCCGGGCAAGTCGCTATCGTCCTCGGCTTCGAGGGTGGGCAAATCAGCCGGCAGCTGATTGTCAGCCCCGAGGTTGAGGCGGTGCTCGATGACGAGCAGTCGAATATTCCGTTCCACTTCTTCCTGGCATCGGCCTTCCTGGTACGTTTGGGCCAGGATGAGGATTTCGCTTCCGATTTGACCGATTGGTACGATGAGAGGCTCCAATCCGAAGCGAGTCGGACGGATGCTGAAAAATGAGTGCACGGCATAGAGAAACCCGGGTGCCGTCCTCCAGCATTTCGGCGGCGACATAGGATGGCCCAGGGGACCTGTTCGATCCGATGCCAAGCCGATCGAATTCTGCAGGAAGTTTGCAACGCCCCTGATCCACGTGTCGGCGATGGCCGTACGTTTCCTGTTCCCCAGGGGACTATCTCAGACGAGCCTGGGCGGAAATGCACGATCCCTGGCCCCACGCCTTCACGACGCTGTGCGCCTCGATCGGGGAGGGGCGCTACGCACGGGTCTCCACGTATATTGCTGGCCTCCTCGGCCGACCAGCGGAGGACTTGAGGGACTTTCTTGTTCGGCACGCTGGCGCGTAACTGGCCCATAGAGCCTTCCCAATTGGCCGGAGGCGGCGGACCCACGTGATCTCTGGGTCTCAGGAACGACTGCTTTCGACGCAGCACAGATCTCCGTCGAATTTCGGCATAGGCAAAGCAAACGGGCCTCTACTCGACCGTGCCTGAAGGACTGTCTGAGACCCGAAACGGTCCTCCGTGATTTAGTCGGCGTTGAGGCCGAGCGTGCAAACCCTGCAAAGAGCCTCTGCGTGGATCGTAAACCTTCAGCCTTGTACTCAGAAACGCGAAAGGGGATCAGTTGATCCGGAGGTACTCCGCGATGGGGAAGACCTTTCGCCGGAAACGTTCCATCGAGCACGACGTCGATACCCGTCGCCTCGATGGGCTTCAAGGCTCCAGATATCCCAGCGGAACTGGCCGCCACACAGCTCTCATCGTCCGCCAGGAGGAGGTGCAATCCGCTCAGCCCGAGATCGAGAGCCTCAGAGCTGATTGAGCGGCAGCTCGAGGACGCAACGCAGGCCTGCGGGATCGAAATCTAGCACAGCCATGCCTTGAAGATCCTTCGTCATGGTGCGTTCGATCAGGCGGGTGCCGAAGCTGCGCTTGGCAGGCGGCGTGACAATCGGTCCCCCGCTCTCGATCCAGTCGATCCGCAGGACGTCAGGAGAACCTGACTCGGAAGCGGTCCACCGCACTGTGACGATTCCCTGTCCGTCCGACAGAGCGCCATACTTGGCAGCATTGGTGGTGAGTTCATGCAGAACTAGGCTGAGGGCGAGGCCGACCCGAGGCTCCAGCATGAGGTCCGCGCCTTCCAGTCGAACACGTAAGGCGGAGCCATCGTGGTAGGGCTCCAGCTCCTGACAGATGATGTCGCGCAGGTTGACGCCCGTCCACGCTTGGCGTGTCAGCAGCTCGTGGGCCTTGCTCAAGGACAGAAGGCGAGCCTCAAAGTTCTCGGAGAAAATCTCGATGTCGGCCGAGGTTCGGATCGTCTGGATCGCTATCGACTGCACGGTCGCCAGCGTGTTCTTCACCCGGTGGTTCAGCTCGTCGATCAGCACCCTCTGATGCTCCTCGGCTCGCTTTCGCTCCGTGATGTCCACCAGCATGTTGATTGCGCCGACGACGTTGCCGGATGCATCCCGCAGTGGTGTGGGGAATGGAATGAATGGAACGCGGCTGCCGTCCGGGCGCTCAGCAATCGCCTCCTCACCGCGAACAGCGCGGCCCTCCTTCAGGGCAACAGCCATCGGGCATTGATCGTGCGGCAGCGGGGTACCGTCCGGCGTGAAGAGGCGCCACGTCACGCACCACTCATCACTTCCCAGGATGGGCCTCCTCCCGGAGAAAGCGACGGCGGCCTGATTGTAGTAGTTGATCCGGCCCTCCGCATCCGTGGTGTAGATCGCAGCCGGCAGCGCCTCAAGGAGTTCACGGTTGTGACGCTCGCTTTCCCGCAGCCGCTCCTCTGCCTGTAGCCGCTCCGTCACGTCCTGGATCACGCGGACGCCATAGCGGAACTGTCCCTGCTGGTCGAGCACGGAGGAGCTGAGAACATTTACGAAGACGACGCCACCATCCCTGCGCAGGAAACGCTTCTGTGTCGAATAATGGGCTATCTCGCCTTGCACCTGGCGCGCGTAATCCTGTGCGTCGGCGTCCCTGTCCTGAGGGTGGGTCAGCTCGATGAATGATCGCCCGACAAGTTCCTCGGGAGCATAGCCGAGGACAGACGAAAGGGCTGCGTTGACACGAACGAATCGACCTGCGGCATCCACCTCGGCAATGCCGACGGGGGCCTGATCGTAGGTGACAGCCAGTCGCTGTTGGCTCTCCAGCAGGGCCTCATCGGCCTTGTATCGCTCGGTAACGTCAACAGTGAAGCAGCGCGTGTTGCGGAACTCGCCATTTTGGAAATGCGCGTTGGACGTGATGAGGACATGTTTGATCGAACCGTCCTTAGCCTTCAGGCGGGCTGGGTACTTGTCCAACCTTTCTCCTCGGGTGAGACGCCTGAGAATGTCCTTGATGACAGGGGCGTCGGCATGAAATTCTGCGATATGGCGACCGATGTACTCGTCTGCCGTATAGCCCAGGAGATCGAGTTCCGCCTGGTTAGCCCGCAGAATCGTCCCGTCCGCGGCTACCAGATGAAGGCCGACGGCTCCGTTCTCGAAGAAGTCCTCAAGGTCCTGACGGTTGCGGCGGAGCTCGTCCTCCGTGGCCTTGCGTTCGGAAATGTCCTGGAAGCAGTTGATCGCCCCAAGGATGGCGCCGTGCTCATCGAGGAGGGCCTCGATCTGGACCAGCACGATGCGGCGGCCGCCGTCCGGTCGCTCGACCACGACCTCGAGTCCATGGGCGGGCTGGCCGGTGCGCAGCGCCATGGCCATCGGCGTCTCACCGTGGGGGAGCAGGCGTCCATCCAGGTGGTAGAGACGATAGGATCCGCAATACCGCTCGTCGGTCTCGCCCACGCGCGGCTGGCGTCCCCACAGCTCGGCAGCCTGCCGGTTGTAACGCAGGATCGTCCCGTCCGCGGCACAGACATATAGGGCCGTGGGCATGACATCCAGGATGGTCTGACTGACGGTGACGAGCTCCTGAAAGCTTGACCGGAGCAAGGGTGGGCTGGCGGAAAGAGCGGTAACCGTCATCGGAGTTCATCTTCCTTTGAGCCAACTACCTCTCGCAGCGGCGAACCCGGCAATCGCCCGGACACCTCGGCAGAAACACAGGTCTATCGACACTGAGACGCTATGGTTCTCGGGCCCGTGGCGAACATCTACAGGTAGGGCGTTCTCGGTCGATTTCGACAGCTCGTCAAGATTATTGTCCCCGGGATGGCGATCTCCAGAGCTGACATGAGCCAAGTTTTGGGATTTCGACCCCTCCACAGCGCCCAGACAGATATCCCGTACAAGGGAACCCAGGAGACCCGAGTGGCGCCGATCGAGCGCCGCTGGGTATCGCATGATGCCTGCCACGTGTCTTCACCGTGTCTCGGGGGGCGCTTGCCTCGGTCAGCTTCTGCTTCAGGCTTCTGATCTCCGCAAAGCGGCTCGTCACGTCACGCATGACGGCGGCGATGCCCCGCATCCGTCCCTGCTCATCTTTGAGCGGCACGATGGTGAACTCCAAAGAGATGCGTTGTCAGTCCTTGCGGATGCCCGGCACCGACAGGAGGTCACCTGCGCCGTAGCGGCTCTCGCCCGTTGTCATGATATTGCGAAAGCCTTTCCAATGGCGCGCACGCAACTGCTCGGGAATAATGAGATCCAGCGACTGGCCGCGCGCCTCGCCGCCACGATGGCCGAAGATCCGCTTACCCTGGGATTCCACACTCGGATGATCCCGTTATGATCCGTCGCCACCACTGCGTCGGCAGCATCCGCGAGGATTGCCTCTGCGACAAGTCGGGGCAGGTCCATTTGAGAATCCTTTTCCTGAATAACATCGGTCGTTAGGCCGTGATCACTCCTCTGGCCGCTGATCGATCCCAAGCTTGGTCAGCACAGCTTCCGTGATGCGGGTGCAGCGGCCGCCGGCGCACGGGAAGAGGTCCCCCAAGGTGGAGGATAAGGTCTCGTGGAGGGACTGCCGCAGGAGGCGCCGAGCTCGGTGAAGACGGGTTTTCACTGTCTCGGAGCGCAGGCCCAGATGAGTCGCGGTCTCTTCAGTGCTCATCTCCTCTATGTCCCGGAGTACGAAGACCATGCGGAATGCATCGGGCAGCTGGTCCACCGCGCGTTCGAGCAAACGCCGCACCCCGGCCCGGGCGGCCGCGGCTTCAGGGTCGCTGTCCTGGTGCGCTGACGGCAGGTAGATCACGCGGGCCTCTCCCTGATCATTGATGGCATCGATGTCCTTCAAGCCGACCGTCAGACGCCGTTGTCGGAGGCGTCCCAGCGCCTCGTTCAGGGCGATGCGCGTGAGCCAGGTCGAGAGCTGCGCCTCACCCCGGAAGCCATCCAGGTGGGTGAAAGCGCGAAAGTAGGCCTCCTGGACCACATCCTCGGCCTCGGCATCATCGTCCAGGACACTGCGGGCCACGCGGAACAGGCGCCGATTGTGCCTCTGCATGATGAGCCGGACCGCAGTCCCGTCCCGGTTTCGTGCCCGTTCAACCAGAGCCCCATCATCAAGATTATCCAGATGCATTGATGCGGCTGTCAGCTGTTGCATGACGACGCTCCCGTCTTGTGCCGATTAGATGGGGCAACCGGACAAAGGTTCCCGAGCCGCCATGAGCGGCATCTATGTGGGCCTGACGACGCCTCGCCGCATAATATCATCGACGGATGGGAAGGCCCGAAGGGCAATCTCCGGGATGGGCTCTCCGGATGCCGGCCGTGCCGATACGCTGTCCCCGGGCGACCTGCCGGGTTGACCGACGATGATTCGCCCAACCATCCCGGCATGCTCATGCGGAGCGCAATAGAAGTCGTAGACCCCTTCCAGCCTGAGCGTGACGAAAAAACTCTCATCTGGCAGCAGATAGCCAGAGTCCCAGGGCTCGGCGCCCTCGGGGATGCGTTGAGGGCGCTCGAAGTACTTCGGATGGTACGCGGTGGCCGTATGAGAGTTGCCGGGATCCAAGTTGAGCCAGCGGATCGCCTGTCCGGGCTCAATGCGCAGGCCGATCGGATCGAACCAGACGTGCGATCCATCCGAGTTGCCCTGCATTCGGATCACCACAGATTCGTGGGCCAAGGTGAACCGGGGGGCTGCCAGACCGGCGAGGAGAGCCCCCCGCCGATCCGCAGGACGTGTCGGCGCGACATCATCATTTCGCAGCAACCCGTGCTTCGTCGGCCTTGGGTACATGCCAGAGTACGATGTGCGCATGGGGCTTCTCGACACCCGGGTGGCCGGCGTTGAAGTAGACGTCGACGTGGTCGACATCGCCGCCGGGCGCGGCGAGATCGTCGAAGCGCTTGTCCTTGTTCGAGAGGTCCTCCACGGGCAGCATGTAGACCGTGCTGACGAGCCGTCCTTCGCGGTCGTAGGCCAGGAACGGGCCGGCCGGCAGGGTCTTGGGATCGACATAGAGCTGACCGAGACCCGGCAGAAAGTCGGGCAGCTTCACGAGCTCGCTCACCTTCTTGTACGCGCCTGTCGGCGGTGCCTTCCCGACCTGATCGGCGGCCAGGGCAGGCAAGCTGCCGGCGGCGATCAAAGCGAATGTGGCGACAGCAATCCTCATGACGTCCTCCGTTGACACGCCAGGCCTGCTTTGGCCTGCACGCCCACATTGGATGAGGGCGACCCTGAAAGGTTCCCGGATCGTTAGTGCCCAGCCTATCGGCCGTCGACCGCCTACACGATCCTGACGCCGATGGCGGCGTGATCGGCACCCTTGCCGGTGTGACCTCAACCTTCGCCTATCTCGATCCGACTCCGACCTACGATGCCGGTATCGTCGACCTGCCCATGGTGCGCCCCGCACCCAGGAGCAGGCGCCAGGAGGTTCCTTTCTGCTTCGTTGAAAGATCGCCTGGGAGCCGCTTGTCGAGGAGTTGTGCGAGGTGAACCGCATCCCGATTGGCTTAGGCGGTTCCAGCCCGCAAGCAAACGCTCGTCGTTCGACCCGTTGAATCGGAAGATCGGGCCGACGCACCTTAATGCGACGCTCCAAGTGCAGGCACTGGTTCTTGGATAGACGGAGCTTGGTTGACGCGTCCGCCGTCCCATCCGCTACTTGGTTCCGACCGCGAGAACGATCTTGCCTTTCGGCGCAGGGCGGATGCCTTCAAGCATCAGATGAGCCTCGCGTGCATCTGTCAGGGAGAGGACTGCACCCACTCGCGTCCTCAGGGCACCGCTGTCGAACAGGTCTGCGATCTCTGTCAGGTGCTGGGTTGTGACATTGACCAAGAAGAAGGCCACGTCGACCCCATGGCTCCTTGCGGGATGGCTCGAACCGTTTTGGCGACTGTTATTCCCGCTCCGGTATAGTCAGAGGGTTCTCTCTCGGGTCGACGACGAAGACAGCCAGCAGGCTGGCAGGTTCGCTGGCGCTCGCGTTCTCGCCCGCCACTTCGTGCAGGAAACGGGGATAACGCCACACGAGTTCGTCGAGCGTGCCCGGATCGATGCCGCCCGTATGCTGCTTGAGGGGAGCGATCGCCCGCTCAAGGCGGTTGCGTATGATTGCGGCTTCGGGACGGCGGATCGAATGCGGATCGTCTTCAATCAGCGGCTCGGCGTGACTCCTGCCCAGTATCGCGCAAGCTTCCGCCAGTCGAATACGACCAGAAAACCGGCCGGCGTCTCATAGAGGCTTCACGTGATGGCGCTGCTCTGACGGGCCCGGCTGCGTGTCGGCCTGACCTGAAGCGGTGTGCGTCCGACCGGATCTAGCGGTCCATCGAGCCTGCCCCAGAGAATGGAACGGCTTTATCTTTTCTGCATCTGGCATGGGGAAATGCTCCCCGGAACGATGCCGGCCCCAGGTTCAGCCCTTCCTGAGGGAGGGTTCATGCAGGTGGGCGTCCCAGCAGTGTCGATCTCATGCTTTGCTTTGAGGCTCCGTCACGGGCGGAAAAACTTGACCGTAGGGGCAGAACGAGTGACCCCCGAGTGGGACACTCAGCAGCACGGCCCTGTTTGGAGGCCTTCCCCGTACGGGGCCGTGCTGCCCTTTTCAAGGCACCGGGTGCGCCATCGGGAGACCGGCTAGGAGGTGCTGACCGCCACCACGGGCGAACAGGCCTTTCGCCTTCTCCGCGACTACCGGCATCCGATCGACTGGCACTGCACTCGGGCCGTCCTTCCTGGATTGATCGATATCTGGATCCTTGCCGGCCACCATCACGACAACCGCCCGGAGAGGCCTGAGGTCATCAATGCATGCGAGGCGAGGTTCTCGTCGGGAGGCGACGTCGAGCGCTTGTACACCAAGCAAAGCCGAGACGGCGATCGATCTCGGTTCGGATGCCTGTCCTGTTTAGCGGGCCAGATGTCCATTTTCGCATTAGTGTGAACATAGAGGACAGGGCTGCCGCATTTTAATGTCTAACGACTGATAGGAGGCACGCTGATGACCCTTGCAGACGGTATCGAAATCCCTGACAGCAAGCTCGCGCACGAGGTGACGGAGATCGTCCGCGACACCGCGTCCGAGCTGCTCTTCAATCATTCCACTCGCGTCTACTTTTGGGCTGCCCTGACAGGCGAACGGAAGGGCCTGAAATTCGACCCGGAATTGCTCTATACTGGCGCCATGTTCCACGACATCGGCCTCACAGAAAGATATCGGGAAAGTCAGCTTCGCTTCGAAGTGGATGGTGCGAATGCCGCACGCGATTTTCTGCGAGGCCGCGGCATTCCTGAATACATAGATCCCGAGGTCGCCCTGGTCCAGACTGGAGCGGGAATGGACATAACGGGGCGCGGCTATGACGACTTTACGGACGAGCAACGCAAGGCGGTGATCGCTGCCTATCCCCGTGGCAAGGAATTCGAGCACGAGATCATCGAGGCGTTCTATCAGGGTATGAAGCATCGCCCCAACAGTACCTTTGGTACCATTAACGAAGATTTTCTTGCGCAGAAGGACCCGAGCTTCCAACGCCTGAACATCTGCAGCATCATCCTGGGATCACGTTGGACGCACTGTGGGTGTCACGCTCACACGCATGGCCGTTGAGCCATTCTCAGAGGTGAGTTTTCACATGGCTCATGCCGTTGATTTCCCTGGCCTTGAGACAGTCGGTATGTTCAGTGTCGGCGCTCGGCCTCTTCGTCGACGGCAACGTCATCACCGCACTCGCCTTGGATCTGAACACTCTTCTTGTGGGCAGCGTGCTTGCTAGTCTGGGTGCAGCCATGTTCGCGCCGACAGCGCTCGGAGTTGGCACGTCGATCGCCGATCCCGAGAGGAGGGGACGCGCGCTCTCAACGGCAACGAGTGGCCTTGCGGGGATGCTGCCCGGGTAGGGTAGGGAGCTTCACGTTTGGATCAAGTCGCCACTTCTGATCTCAAGCAATCCAGAGGCAGCATATGAGGCCCGAACTCAATGATGCGCACCTATCCCTTCCTGGATCGGAACTCGCCGTTCCTGGCGGGGGAAATACGCTCGCCGAGGAAGTCGATGAACGCGCGGATGCGCGCTGCAAGGTGCTCGTGGCCGACGAAGACGGCATGGATCAGCTCGATATCCTCGGGATTAAAAGGTTCCAGCACCGGAACAAGCCGCCCCTCGTCGATATCAGGCTGAACATGGAATTGGCCAACCCGCGCCAGCCCCAGCCCCTCAAGGCATAGGCGGCGTACGGTCGGGCCGTTATTGGCCTGAAAGTTGCCTAGGACCTGCCTGATATAGACGTTCTCGTTGACCGGATCGCGGAAGGGCCATTCTTCCGTGCCCCGACGGAAGTTGAACAGCAGGCAGTTGTGCTGATCCAGATCATCGGGCTTCTCGGGCACCCCATGTCTCTCAAGATATTCGGGAGAAGCCACGACAACCCGACGGCTTTCCAGGATCTTGCGGGCCTTCAAGGTGGAGTCCCGCAGCAGACCGGAGCGGATTGCAATATCCGCCCGCTCTTCGAGCAGGTCGATCACGCCATCGGTGAGCGACAGATCGAGCTCCACATGGGGATACCGACTGAGGAACTCCGGCACGAGAGGCACCACATACCGCACCCCGAACCCCACTGAGGCGCTGACCCGGAGTTTGCCGCGAGGAGCTGCCTTCGCGCCGCCGGCGACCACTCGCTCGGCCTCCTCGATGTCACCCAGAATGCGCTGGGCTCGTTGCAGATACGTGTCGCCTTCCGGAGTTAGCTGAAGCGCGCGGGTCGAGCGAACGATCAGGCGGGTCCCCAGCCGCTCCTCGATACGTGTGACAATCTTGCTGACGGCAGAGGGTGAGAGACCGAGCTTGCGCCCCGCCGCAGAGAAGCTGCCAAGCTGGGCGGTCTGAACAAAGACCTCCATCTCTCCCGCTCGATTATTCATAGCCGGCGCTCACCTTTGAATTCAATTCAAAAGCTTTGATCTATTGCACCGGCTAATCGCGCAAGCCCTCATGGCTCATATTCCGGCACGAAACAGCCTCAACCAACACACGAGCTTCTCGTCAAGAATCTGCAACTGAGTTGCTCAGGTAGGATGGATATTCTCATGCCTCTGGCTCTTCTTGCCTTGACCATCGCAGCCTATGCGATCGGCACAACTGAATTCGTTATCGTCGGTCTCCTGCCTACGGTCGCCGGCGACCTTGGAATCAACCTCTCTTTAGCGGGCCTGATCGTCAGCGTTTATGCACTTGGCGTAACGTTTGGCGCACCTGTCCTCACAGCGCTGACCGGGCGCATCGCACGCAAGCCCCTCCTGCTTGGGCTCATGGGGTTGTTCATCGGCGGAAACGTGGTTGCGGCTCTCAGCTCAAGCTACGAGATGCTGCTGATCGCCCGCGTGCTCTCCGCTTTCGCTCATGGCGTCTTCTTCTCGGTAGGCTCGACGATTGCGGCTGATCTTGTGCCCGAGAAACGCCGCGCGTCCGCCATCGCTATGATGTTCATGGGCCTGACAGTAGCCATCGTCACCGGCGTGCCGCTCGGCACCTTCATCGGCCAAACTTTCGGCTGGCGCGCTACCTTCTGGGCCGTCTCGGGGCTGGGTGTCGTCGCCTTTGCCGGGATAGCGGCGCTGCTCCCGTCCGCCCTGTCAATGGCCGCGCCCGCCCGCCTCATCGATCAGGTTCGGGTGCTCGGCAGCGGTCGTCTGCTTTTGGTCTTCGCTATGACGGCACTGGGCTACGGCGGCACCTTCGTGACCTTCACCTTCCTTGCCTCGATCCTAGAGCAGGTGACCGGGTTTGCCGCATCCAGCGTGAGCCTGATCCTCGTCCTCTACGGTGCGTCCATCGCCGTTGGCAACTTGGCCGGTGGACGCATCGCTGACCGGAACCCCGTCAAGGCGCTGACCGGCCTCTTCGCCGTTCAGGCAATGGCTCTCTTCGTGTTCACCTTCACGGCCCCTTCGCCGGTATGGACACTCGTCACCCTTGCGGCGCTGGGGTTCCTGTCCTTCGCCAATGTGCCAGGGTTGCAGATCTACGTCGTCGAACTCGCCAAGCAGCATCGTCCGAGTGCGGTCGACGTCGCCTCGGCCCTCAACATCGCGGCCTTCAATCTCGGCATCGCCTTTGGGGCGTGGGTTGGCGGCATGGTGGTCTCATCACCCCTCGGGCTAGGTGCCACTCCGTGGGTCGGTTCGATCTTGGTTGCCGTCGCTCTCGTGCTGACCATCTGGAGCGGTGCCATCGACCGTCGCCCGGTCCCGGTCAACCAGCCGGCATGACCGCGGGAGGCCGCCTGCGAACCTCATCCCGTCAACCATGGAAACGGCCGGGCGATGTGCCCGGCTCGATAAACTGGAGATTGCTATGATAACCGTTACGGCCAATGGAGCGGCCATTCCGGCGCTCGGGTTTGGGACCTTCCGGATGTCCGGTTCGGACGTCCTGCGGATGGTTCCGCATGTCCTGGAACTCGGGTTCCGTCATATCGACACGGCCCAGATCTACGGCAATGAGGCGGACGTCGGGGAGGGGCTCGCCAGATCCGGCATCGCCCGCGCTGATGTGTTCCTGACGACAAAAGTCTGGGTGGAGAACTATCGCCATGACGACTTCGTGGCTTCGGTGGACGAAAGCCTCGTCAAGCTGAAGACCGATTACGTGGACTTGCTGCTGCTTCAGCGATGCGCCTTTGGTCACGAACCAGATCGAGTATCACCCCTACCTCGACCAGATGCCGGTGATCGAGGCAGCCCGCAAGGCGGGCCTTTCCATCACAACCTATTACGGGATGGCGGACGGCCGGGTCTTTATCGATCCGGTGCTGCACGCGATCGGCAATCGTCATGGCAAATCGATCGCGCAAGTGGTGCTGCGTTGGCTGTTGCAGCAGGAGGGACTTGTCGCGCTGTCCAAGACGGTGACCGCAGCCCGCGCGGCTGAGAACCTCACCATCTTCGACTTCGAGCTATCCAATGAGGAAATGGCACTGATCCATGCTTTGGCGAAGCCGGACGGCGGCCGGCTCGTCAGCCCGCCCGGTCTGGCACCGGAATGGGACGCCGCCGTTTGAAGGCCCTCGTGAGGTCGTTCCCAGTGGAGGATTAATTCTCCACTGGCACTATTCGGAAGTAAGGCGAATATCTGCTTTAGCAGGCAACAACGGAGGTTCGCGACAGGAAAAAGGATCTTCAGAGTCCACCCGAAGCCCACTCTATGTGTTCTGAGGCAGCTTAACTCGCATCCGCCACGGTATCCGCAATCCCGGTTTGCGAACTACGCCGTCCGGTCTCGTTGCCTTGACCCATCACCTCTCAGGCAGCAGAATCGCGTTATGTCACCATCTTCCTTTGATGCACGTTCCGCCAGCTCCTACTCTGAAGGCCCACCTCGACAGGTTCCAGGCTATTCCAGCCTTCACCGCATGGTGTCGCTGCTGCTCGCTGAGCGCACTCCACCGGATGGCCGGGTGCTGGTCCTTGGAGCGGGCGGGGGACAGGAACTCAAGGCTCTCGCGGAAGCGCATCCAGGTTGGTCATTCGATGGTGTGGATCCGTCGTCCGATATGCTCCGGCTGGCCGAAGAGGTGGTTGGACCCCACGCCGCACGCATACAGTTGCATGAAGGCTATATTGACGATGCCCCTGAAGGTCCCTTCGACGCCGCCACATCGATTCTGACCTTTCATTTCATCCCGTACGACCAACGGCTCGAAACCCTGAAGCAGGTTCGGCGTCGCTTGAGAGACGGCGCGCCCTTCGTGCTCGTCCATCTCAGTTTCCCGCAGGCTGAGCCTGAGCGCTCACTATGGATAGCCCGCCATGTCGCCTTTGGCCTATCGAATGGAACCGACCCCGCCCATGCTGAGAGTGCCCGGAAAGCAATCGGCAGCAGGCTGACAATCCTTTCTCCAGAGGAGGAGGTGACAATGCTGGGCCATGCAGGATTTTCGAACGTCAGCTTGTTCTATGCTGGACTCAGCATCAAAGGCTGGGTGGCTTACGCCGAGTAGCCCCATTCGAGAAACAGCCTTCCGCGCTATTCGCGCCATCGGCTCACGTATGCGGGATGTTCCGTGTCGGTACCCCCAGAGCAAAGCACCTGGTCTGCTTCGGTCCCTCCGAGCCGACATCTCTCGATCCGCCGGAATGCGAAGGTTTGACCCGATGCGGTCCTTTGACGCCTTCGCCTTGAGACGGCTCGTCAATTCGCAGCTTTGTTACCCGTGTGGATGGGTGACGCGTATGGTGTTGTCCGGAACTCCTCCGTGCTTTGGAAGGCTGCCTCAATTATCATTGCTCGGATCCTGTACGGAAGCATAGAGCCGCAGCGCAAATTCTGCGCGGCCCGTGACCTGAATGCTACGAAGTTTCCTGGCGAGGGCCGCTGCTGCGCTGAGCGTTGGGCAGCAAGCCCGCAATGTCGCCGAAGATGTCGTGCCACAGCTTTAAGCCGGCCATCGCAGCTGAGACCAACTATTATAACAGGCGAGGAGTTGATGCTGGGACGGGACGAGCATCCTGCCGGTTCGGGAGGATGCCCTTGCTATCCAAGCGCTTCAGTATAGATAAATGCTGTCTGCCAAAGGTCGAATGCGGCTTCCGAAGCTGCCTGTTGCGAGGACTCTCATGACCCGGACTCCAAGCGGCATTGCCGCTGTTGGTGAGCTCCCCTGGGGAACGCACTTCTGTCAGTTCTACGAGAATCGCGATGATTTGGCTGATGCCCTCGTGCCGTTCTTCAAGGCGGGCCTGGAAAACAATGAGAAATGTCTTTGGGTGACTTCCGAGCCATTCGGTCGCGGGGACGCCAGGGACTCGCTCCGCGCGGCCGTACCCGATCTGGATCGGAGGGAAGCGCGAGGACAGATCGAGATCATCGATTTCCAGAATTGGTATCTACGGACGGGGAACCTGGACGCCGATGAGACTGTATCTCAATGGCTGGAGCGCGCACACTCGGCCGTAGGGCAGGGGTACTCCGGCCTGCGCTTGACCGGGAATACCTTCTGGCTGGAATGTGATGGCTTCGACGAATTCGCCGACTACGAAAACAAGGTCAACCAGGAGTTCTCATCTCAACCGATTCTGGCTCTCTGCAGTTATTGCCTCGGTCGGTGCCGGCCGACAGATGTGCTGGAGGTGGTGCGGAACCATCAGTTTGCACTGACCAGGCGCAGAGGATCGTGGGAGGTTATTGAGGACGCCTCGCTAAAGCGGGCCCGCTCCGAACTTGAAAACCTCAACCGCGAACTCGAGCGACGGGTCTTGGACCGGACGATTGAGCTAGAACGAGCCTTAAGCGACAAGAATGAGCTGTTTCGTGAGGTCCATCACAGGGTCCGAAATAACCTCCAGATTATCTCAAGCCTCGTTCGGATGAAGCTACGGCAAACGCATTCAGAGGACGCCAAGGAAGGCTACACTGACATTCTAGGCCGTGTTGATGCCATTGCACTGGTTCATGATGCCCTCTATGCCTCAGACGAACTGACACGGGTGCCGGTCTCCAGTTATCTGAAAAAGCTCTGTGGCAGCCTGGTTCAGCTACGCGGCCACGACAACAAGGTGTCCATTCGGCTAGAGGCGGAGAATGCGGAAATCAGCCTCGATAAAGCTGTGACCCTTGGACTGATTACAACCGAACTTGTCACGAATGCTCTGAAGCATGCCTTCCCTGATGGAAGGAGAGGTGAAATCGCAGTCCAGTTCGGATGCAAGAGCGGCGACTGTACGCTTGTCGTCTCCGATGGTGGGGTTGGTATTTCCAGCAAGTCGTTTGATTTCCGGCCTCGATCAGGGCTGAGGCTTGTGTCCAGTCTTGCCCTTCAGCTCGGGGCAGAACTGAGCGAGGTGAGGGGGGAGCCGGGCACAACGGTTCGCCTTCAGTTCCCACAGAGCTAGTCTCGCGCCGTTGTCCTGTTGGCCCGGTGAGGAATGGAACAGGCGAGGTCAGGCCCGCACGGTCCCTGAACCGCCCGGCAAATACAACGGTCAGCTTGTAGATGCAGGCCGCCAGTCTGCACGGCGGCACCGGGAGCGGCCACAGCGAGCTCACCTCCCTCCCTGGTCTCGGCCAAACGATGCATTACCTGGATTCCGATGCCGTCTCAGCTGCGATCACCCATACGGGCCAACGGTCAAGTCTCAGCTAGAGCAAGTCGAAGCAGGCCTTGGCCAAGCCCCGGCGAAGTGGCGCCCCGCCTGACAGGTGACCGTCTCACCGTCCCCGTTTCACATGAGATTTGAGGCGATCTATGTCTTCGCTGCTCCAGCCAGCGGGTGCAGTGACTGCCAGCCAAGCATCGACGTAGTCTTCGGCCGCATAAACGTGACCGTACCCAACAGGTGCCTGGGTCGATGCCGGCATGTCGATGATCAACTGGAGGAAGGTGATAATCGGGAACCATTGAAGCCGCGGCGAGACGTCGGGGCCGCGCCGATGATGCAGCCAGTCGGGCCGCCGGTAGAGGATCTGAGGCTCGAAGAACGTGATCGGATCGCTGGCGTATTGCAGAAACACAATGCGCACGGGTCCCCACGAAGGGTTCAGCAGCGACTGAGAGCCGTACTGGTTGGTGAAGCGAATGACGGAGCCGTCACGGAAGCGTGGAAGCCAAGCCGGGGAGTCCGGCTGCCGCCCCTTGGTTGCGGCACGCCAAGTCTCGCTCGCAAACGGCGGGCCACTCCACAAGGCGCCGTGGAAGGGATCGCCGATCACGTCAAAAAGATCAGCCGATAAGTCGGAGTTCAGAGCTCCGAGGCTCAGGCCGTGCAGGTACAGTTTGGGCCGACGATCCCGAGGGAGAGTGGTCCAATATCCGTAGACCTCGTTGAAAAGCGCCCGCGCCGTTTCAGCCCCATAGCCCGGCTCGGTCAACAGCGCGAGCCAACTCGCGAGATACGAATACTGGACGGCCACGCTCGCGATATCGCCTCGATGGAGATACTCCACGGTGTTTATTGCGGCTGGGTCGACCCAGCCTGTTCCGGTTGGGGTCACCAGGATCAGGACCGAGCGGGCAAAGGCGTTGACGCGTTTGAGTTCCTCCAGCGCGAGTTTGGCCCGTTCCTCGGGAGTTTCAGCCGAGTTCAACCCCACATAAACCCTTATAGGGTCGGCTGCGTCCTCATCGAGAAAGGTTTTCAAATCCTTAACGGACGGCCCGGATGACACAAACCTCCGTCCGGCCCGCCCGAGGTTCTCCCAGGAGATCAATGATGCCTCGCTGCCCGTCTTGTTCGGGTCGGACGGTCTCTGCACGCTGTCCTCGACCAGGGCGTCAAGCTGCTGATAGGAGCTGTCGGCCATGCGGAGGCCTGCCCTGAGGAGCAGACCGCTTGCAACCGACCAGAACAGCGTCACAGAGATTGCCAATCCCAGCATGTAGGCGAGCCGGCGGGGAATGACCCGTTTCAACCTCTGCGATATTGCATGAATGGTCAGCCGGAACAGCCTGGCGATCGCCAGCAAAGCTGCGAACACAGCCAGAGCCACGAGGGCGACATAGAGAGTTTGTCCTCCTTCAACAGGTTCGAGTTTCATCAGGCCACGGATGGAGTTCTGCCATTCCGCGGCGAGCTGCAGGAATGCGAGCGCCGTCGCCGCACAGAATACAGCGACCAATGCGCGGATCCTCCCAGCAACATTCAGTCCTGGTATTGGAAGCTCAAGGTAGGCCCAAATCCGGCCGGCTACGACGCCGATACCATAGCCTGCGAAGAACGAAAGTCCTGATACGATCCCCTCCATGAGAGGCGTTCGCGGCAGGAGGCTCGGGGTCAGCGAAGCCACGAACATAAGGGTGCCCAACAGGAGACCTGGGGCGCAAACGAATGCCGCAAAGCCGTCGACCTTCCGGAATGTCATGCTCGTTTCCACTAAGAAACACCCTCTCTCGGCTTAGCCATCGTTCCAGCAATGTGGGACAACGCCATTCCACTCGAGTCTGTCCCTGACAGGTACTCCGCACCTTCAAAGTCAAGGCGGAGAGGTCCAGCGTCATTCGACGGGCGAGGTCTACCGACTCCAATTTGTCATTTTGGTGATGGCGTTGGCGATGATTGCCGCTGCGGCCAGCCGCCTCGACATGCCACTCCTGCTGGAGTGGGACAGCCAGTGCCTTCCTGGAGACGCACGCGCGGTATTCCGGCATGCAGTTATCCCTCGATATCGACGCATTGGTGAAAAGCGGGGTTTGATGCCAGCGGCACCATGACGCCCCTAAACACAAGGGCATCCGGCACCAGAACCTTTCACCGCACAACCTGTTGACCCGCCAACGGCCCGCAACACCACGCTGGTTCAGCGCCAGCACCGCGCCACATGCCATGATAGGAACCTGCTCGTGCTGCACGTTGACCTTCCAACCGCCGACGATCTCAAGAACCTTGTTGAGAAGCGGTCAGACGCCTGCGTCTCGCTGTACCTTCCAACCCATGCGGTCACGCAGCATGCCGATCTCGATCGATTGGAGTTTCGCCGGCTGGCTGAGGCGGCCATCGATCAGCTGCGTGACGGCGGAGCTGATCCGCAGCGGGTCGCCTCTATCGAGGAGAACCTCAACGACCTTGGCGCCGATTACGAGTTCTGGCAGTTTCAAGCCACGAGCCTTGCGGTCCTGGCGACGCCGGATAGTCTGTCGACCTACCGGCTTCCGTCGCGTCTGCAGTCTAGTGTCGAGGTCAGCGACCGCTTTCACCTGCGCCCGATGATCCGCGCCGTCAGCTTCCCGGGCGTGGCCTTCGTACTTGCCTTTTCCCAGAACGCAGTCCGCCTCATCGAGGTCACACCCGACGGGCCAGCAGAGGAGGTGGCGTTACCCGACATGCCCGTAAGCCTGGCTCAGGTGATTTCCCGAACGGACCGCCGCAGTCCGGATTCGCCAACCCGCCAGGCTGGCGAGGGCCAGAAGGTTCTCATCCGCAAATACGCGCGTGAGGTCGACGCAGCCATCCGGGGCCTGCTCGCCGGCCGGACGACGCCACTGTTCCTCGCCTGCGTGGAATCCCTTGCCCCGATCTATCGCTCGGTGAACTCCTATCCCCACCTCGCCGAGGAGGTCATTGGCGGCAACGTCGAGCACCTGTCCGCGCGCGAGATCGCGGAGCAGGCGAGAGAGATCCTGCGGCAGCACAACGATCGCGCAGTCGCAGCCCTACGCGACCGTTACGAGGCATGGACAGGCACTGGCCGCGCCACGAGCGATCTCGCCCTGGTGGGCCGGGCGGTCTCCGCCGGGGCGGTTCACGCGCTGCTCTTCGACATCGATGGGGGGACCCCTGGACGCGTGGATGAGGAGACGGGTGCAGTCGACATCGAACCGCAGGCCAGCGCGTCCAGCTATGACATCGTGGACGAGATTGTCGGCCGTACCATCCTGTACGGTGGCGAAGTGGTTGGTGTGCGCCAGGGCGATCTGCCGGATCCGAACTCGCCTGTGGCGGCGCTGCTACGGTTCCCGATATGAGACGGAGCCTGCGGAACCTCCCTGAAGCTTGAACAGCTCGTCTCCTCGACTGCAGGGGCCTTGCTACGGCGGGGTCAGAAATCTCCGCCCCTCCGGATGCTATCGGCTCCCTTTTGGTCGCTCAGACGTCCAAGGGTGCTTTCTAGGGACCGCCTGAGCTTCCTTGCGGCTTCGGTGAAGGCCTCGTTCAGGGTCCTGGCCTCGTGGCTGACGGCCTCGGGGTTCCGGCCGGCCAGCCGTGCCTCCATCAGGCAGCGCTTGTCGTTACCACCCGATTTGCCTGCATTGATGTCGCTGAGGTGAACCTCGATGCGCGTAATCTGGTCACTGAAACGCCCGAGGGTATTGGTGACCTCGGCCTCCACCCGCCGGGCGAGCTCCTCCCGGCCCTGCACGTTGTCGTCCGTATTGACCTGGATCTGCATGTCTATTCTCCGGAGGCTGCTTTGCGCAGCTGTGTTCGTCCCTGCGGGGCAGCAGCCCTACTGTGTCCACTCAGGCATGGAACGCAGTTGGTCTGCCGTCAGGTTCGTGGTTAGGCGATCACCTTGCAGGTTCACCTGATCGAGGGCAACGACCACTTCCTTGTCATTCGTCCCTGGGACATCGACCTCCACCACCAGAGCCGTGATACGTCCGGATGAATCCTCCAGCACCTCCTCGACCTCGGCGACTTTCTGGCCTGCAGGCGAATGGAGGTCCATGTCCTCGGCACGATCCACCGAGATGTTCCACGGTTGGATCATCCGGTCGTCATTTACCTCCCGCAAGTTGGTGAGGTTTGGGATCGATCCGGTTTGGGCCGGTGTGCTCTGTTGCGCGAGCGCGGCGCCGGCGATGAGGAGGACGGAGGAACATACCCAAACGACAAGGGACTTCGATTTCATCAGATCACCTCTTGGACTCATCATTCCTCAACCGTTCCGGCCAGGACGTGTTCCGTGCCGACGGTTCTCCTGGGAGAGGCAGCATCACTCCGACCGACGCGATGAATGAGCTGCCACTGCATTGCCAGCCCGTCGTCTCGGCCGGGCATCGAGACGAACCCGGTGTCACGACTCACAGAAGCCAGTACCAACTCCCGACATTGGAGCAAGCGTACGGTTGGCCGTGTCTCGGAGGGCTCGGTCAGCGTAGGTGCCCCGCACCGCCTCCACACCGCCACATTCGTAGAGGTCCAGCACGAGCGCGGTCTGCAACAACCCAAGATGAGTGAACACCTGCGGAAAGTTGCCGAGGAACGTTCCATCCTCGGCCATTTCCTCCGAGTAAAGTCCAACGTCGTTGCCCATGGCGAGAAGGTCCTCGAACCGTTGGCGCGCCTCATCGCCGCGGTCGAGCGCCAGAAGCGCATCGATCACCCAGAAGGCGCAGACCAGGAAGGTGCCTTCTTCGCCGGGCAGGCCATCCTCGCCCTTGTAGCGATAGACTAGCGGGCCATGGCCGAGTTTCTCGATGACGGCGTTCACCGTGCGTTCGAGAACCTCATCGTCGAGTGGAAAGCCCACCATGGGAGCAACCAGCACGGCCGCGTCGACATCTGTGTAGCCAAAGGCCTGCGTGAGGAAGCCTTCCTTGGGGTGCAGTCCGTTCGTACGGACGTCTTTTGCAATCGCATGGCGCGCTTCGCACCAGGCAGACCGCTCGCCGAAGAGGCGGATGGCCCGGTCAACGGCGACCCAGGCCATGATGGCGCTGTGCATGTAGCGCCTTTCCTCGATGCGCGGCTCCCAGAGGCCTGCATCCGGTTCGCGCCAGCATTCCGCCACATAATCCGCGAGAACGGTGCCGATCCTCTGGATCTCCTCGTCGAGCCTGCCGCCCAAGCGCTTGTAAGAGTACATGAGGTCGAGCAATTGCCCGTAGACGTCGAGCTGGTGCTGCTCCACCGCCTCGTTGCCGAAGCGCACGGGCCGGCTGCCGCGGTATCCCTCGAAATGCCCGATTTCCGCCTCGGGCAGATCAGTTTCTCCCCCGATTCCGTATAGCGGCAGCAGTCGCGGGAGAGTTTCGTCAGATATGTGTATGACGAACCGGAAGAACTCCGAGGTAAGGTCGAGCAGGCCGAGTTTCTTCATGGCATAGAGGGCGAAGCAGGCGTCGCGGAGCCAGCAATACCGATAGTCCCAGTTGCGGATGCCGCCGATCTGCTCGGGAAGGGATGTGGTTGCCGCTGCCAGCAGCGCGCCCGTCGGTGCATAGGTCATGGCCTTGAGAACCAGGCAGGAGCGCAGCACCGCCTCGCGATAACGGCCATGGTAGGAGATGTGGCTGCTCCACGCGGTCCAGAATGCCTTCGTTTGCGCCCTGCACTCCTCGACAATGCGAACGAGGCCGTCACCGGATGGTGCTCCCTCGCCGAGGACGAACCAGAGGCTCTCTCCCGCCGATATGTCGAAGCGGGAAACCGCGATGCCGTTCTCAACGAGGAAGTCGGTTGAGCTGGTGAGTGGCGGGCAGCCAGCCGCAGAAAGGACGTTCCCGTCCGCTTGGATTGCAGGGAAAGCCTCGGCAAAGCCGGGGAGCGGACGATAGAGAGCCTCCATCGGCACGCACCCGCTCACGCCTTCCACGATCCGCACGAGCCAGTGCCTGGCGACAAGAGCTGTATGATCGCCTTGGGCCGAGCGATCCTCGGACTGAACCGGCATGAAGTCGACGACTCTGATAGTCCCGTGGTCCGTCTCGAAGATCGTCTCCAGAATGTTCGTGGCCGGGACATAGCCGCGCCGGGCCTGGCTTTCTGCTTGTGGCGAGATCTGAAAAAAACCGCCGCGCTGTCGGTCGAGGAGACGGCTGAAGACCGGCTCGGCATCAAAGCGCCTCAGACAACACCAGTCCACGGAGCCATCACTCGCCACGAGCGCAGCGCCATGGCAGTCGCCGATGAAGGCATAGTCGCTGATCGGGCGATAATCCCGGTTGTTCACCGCCCCTTTCAGAACGGTGGAAGTATCGAGGATCATCAGGTTCTCCCGGCTGACTGTCGAGCAGGTAGGGGCTGGAGCCTCAAGCCCGGCACATCGGAAGAAAGCAAAGTCTGCGCGCCGGGTTCCAGCATGCGAGCGCATCATCTCTCGCACCTGCCTGGCATAGCTGGCGCTAAAAGGCCTTACGAACTCCGCTGGCTCGCCTGCTTTCGGCGTGCCGCAACCTTCCATGGCCGTTGGGGTTGACCATATCCATTCGTCGGAAATGGTGAGCCCAATGTCACGCACCCGCAGGGACGATGCACGGCTGCTGAGCAGTCACGAGCATGAGCTTGTACAGCAGACCCGCCATCCAGCTGTACGGAACCTCAGCGACAGCGATCTGTCCAATCTGATCAAGCGTTTGCGCGAGCAGCGGGACCGTGCTCGCGACGTTGCTCGCCAGCAACGGCGAGAAGTCAGAGGCAAGGCGGCACCCTCCGGTACGCGACCAGCCACAGACAACAGCGGCATGAGTGATAAGGGCGCCTTGCTGGCTGCGGCCCTCAAGCGCTCCAGCAAAGAAAGGGAACGAAGGCGCATCGCAAGTGCACGGCAGGAGTTGACATCGAATGCGCACCGGGCCCTGGCCCTGAAGCAGGCGGCCGGCGATCCTGCCGCCGATAGGCCGTCTTCGAGGACCGCGCACGAGGGGATGCAGGCTGTGACGAACGACAGCGTCGCACCCTCCGGCGCCCTCGATGCCGAAGGTCACCGGCCCGTCCTGGAGCGCAGCCGCAAAGTCCGTTGAGCGCGCAGCCGAAGCGCGGAACGACAGGGGGCCCGACGGTCTGCGGCGTCTTGATCGCCATGGCTTCCTGCGTACCCTTCACTTTCGGGTGGCCGAAGGCGACGGTCACACGGCCGCGGACGACGTGGCCGGAGCCGAGATCCTTTGCTCGACGAGCCGTTCGGACGCTCACCGCCGTCCCGGGGAAGCACTACCGCCCCTTCGTTCCCGTTCATGTGTAAGAACAAAATCGACCCGCGCGGTTTGTGACTCGCAACCGAACCGATCGAAAAGGACACGCGTGGACGTAAACCCCTACAGGCCTACTCTGGAGGCGACAGGAGAAAGCATGTTCTTTGTTGTGACAGGACAGGATTTGAACGGGCCGGTGGCAGTCACCTGCGCGACAGCCGCCGCGGCGGTCGAGAAGGCACATGACCTTCTTGCTGATGGGGTGCTCGATGTCATCATCACCGATGCGGACGGGCTTCAGTATCCGCCGGATCATTTTCACCGGCTTCTGCCCGGAACCGATGCCTGACCGGTTGGAGATCCAGCGCCGAACTTCGTCGGGCTGTCGATGATGCGGATGCAGATTGCGGCAGTGATCGTCGGGGCGACCCTGGCGCTCACCGCCGGCGGACCTGTAGGCGGCCAAGAGCTGTCGCCTGTCACAGTGCAAGAGCCACAGGGGGCGCTCGTTGCGCGGCTCCGCCGTGGCGGGGGCGTCCTGTTCTTTCGGCATGCGGACACCAAAGGCATGCCCTGTGACCGCTCCTATCGGATCGAGGACCGCTCCGGCCAGAGAAACCTCTCGCCTGAGGGGAGGGAGCAGTCGCGCTGCATTGGAAAGGCCCTCCGCCGACTGGGGATTCCGGTGGAGGAGCCGGTCCTCCCCGGACCGGTGTTCCGGGCGCGCGACACCGCCGAGGTCGCCTTTGGTCGCAAGCGGGTCCGGGTCATGGAGAGTCTGCTGGCGGATGATTATGGCGGCGAACGGCTCTACTGGGTCTTGGACGAGCATCGTAGGCTTATGCCCGAACCAGTGCCCGCTGGTGTCAACCGGGTAATGGTCGGGCCTCGTACACCGGCAATCATGGTGCTCGGGTCGAGCGTCGGCGGGAGGGTCTTCCCGGAAGGGGCGGCGCTGGTCCTGGAGCCCGGGGACAATCCACGCGTGACAGGAATTCTCATGCTGGCACCGATTCCGGACAGAGGCTTCCATAGCTGCTGAGCCTCCAGGAGAGAAGGCGGCCTTGCCCTTGCGGATCGAATTTCCATCCCCATATGAGGCTCACCCCAGCGGACATTGTTGTGGACTTCTGAAGCAGCGGACGTCACCGCCTGTTTCGATGAGACTGTGGTCAGGACGGATGTAATCCGGCCCGGTCTATTCCTGCACCTGCCTGACGATGCAGGTGCCCGTCTGGTACCCGATCAGCCCAGGCCCGTAGCAGGCGCGGCAGGAGATGCGAAGGCATCCCGCCCGTTCGCCCCGGAGCCTGGGCTTTTCCATTTGTGGACTTTGCCCTGGGGTGACAGATTGGCCCCGGGCCTGCATCGACGGGCCTGCTGCGATCATCGTTGCCGCAGGCCGGACCTCCCCAAAAGCACGGCGTAGCCTGGCCACTCGCGAGGAAAGTCACCGGGATCAGGCAGAGGATGTAACGAACCCGGACAACGTCGGTGAGCGCGGCTCCCGCTTTCTCAAGGGCTTGGCGAATGTTCCGCAGGCATTGCTCCGTCTGCTCGACGACCTCATTCGAGATTGTCATGGCTCGGTCCTCGAAGCCTCTCGGCGCGGACTGAGTGTTCCGAGCGACATCGCGATCGGCGGATTTGGCGACAGCGACCTGGCGGCCGCGCCGGCGAGATGCTGTTTGCCCGCTTGAGCGCGGAACAACCGGCTTGCCCTGCGAGACCGTCGCATTGAAGCTCGTCAAGCGCGAAAGTACATAAGTTTCGCAAAGAAGATCATTTCATCAAACCCGACGGAAACCTGCCATGACACCCGAAGAGAAGCTTACGGCCTTGGCCTGACTTTGCCCGAGGTGCCCGTACCGGTCGCCAATTACGTGCCTTATCGTTGGGCGGGCAATCTGTTGTACCTGTCAGGGCAGGGACCTAAGCGTTCGGACGGAACGTTTCTTCCGGGGCGCCTTGGAAAGGACATCTCGATCGAGGAGGCCTATGAAGAAGCCCGCCTTACGGCCTCAATCTCCTGGCCGTTGCGCAATCGGCTCCCGGTGAACTCAGCCGGGTCGAGGCTGTCGTTAAGTTGCTCGGCATGGTCAACGCAGAACCGGACTTCTCCGATCATTCAAGGTGATCAACGGATGCTCAGACCTCCTGGTCGAGGTTCTGGGAGATGCCGGCCGCCATGCACGTTCCGCCGTCGACATGGGGTCGCTGCCCAATCGCAAACGCCTTACCCCGGGATATCCGGCGCAGCGGACCGAGTCAGAGCCGGTGACGACCGACGCCGGCTCCGAGCGCCGAGACCCAGCTGACTGACCACCGCATTCGGATCACGTGATTGGCGATGGAGAGGCGCGAACCTCGCCCGGGTTCCGGAGACGGGTGCTCTATCCGTCCGCGCTATGCTCGGGCAGGGGCGGTACATCTGCGCCGTCCAGAGGCGGAGCCATATCGGTCGAAGGTCCCCGATCGTCACGCTACAGATCAGTCCCAGCCTGGATGTGACTGCGGCCGAGCCCGCATGCTCCCTCGCAGGCGCCGGGACGGCTGTGTTGACGCGCGAACGGGCACCAAAATCCATGCCCAAAATGGCCGCTTTTGGCGCGACGCGGAGGCTCGACAGGTACCGCTTTGGGCGCGAGCACAGACGTTCCGAGAAGGTGGCGATTTTCCTGCCTGACCGGAACCGAGGGTTTCCGATCATGAAACAATGTTCAGCATGAAGGCAGAGCGCTGACCGCGCGTCGCTCCGCCAACGGACCGCTCAGCGCCCCAAACGCTACGAAAACTACTAAGGCGAGCCTGCAGCCTGCGTGATGCCGGTGCACTCCAGCTCTCCAAGTTGAGCGCCGCTACCTTCTGTGACACACTGCCTACGGACGAAGCTTATTGGCACCAAGCCAGGAGCGGCCTCGGACAATGGCCAGTGCACGTGATCGGGTTGTACGGCAGCAGCGAGCGATGGGGCCGCTCCTCCTCCTTGCGGTTATCCTCGGTCTCCTCGGTCTCCCTCTCGCCGTGTGGCTCGATCTGCGGCTGCTCTCCGAGAACATGCTCCGGACCCAAGCGGGCGAGATCAGCCGGATCATTGACGACATGCGCGGCTTCTACGGAAGTGACGTGGTCGCACGGGTGCTCGCGGCAAACGGCCCTGTGACGGCCGCCCACAACTATCGTGACCTTGCAGGCGCAATCCCAATCCCGGCGACCCTCTCAATCGAGCTTGGCAAGCGCATCAGTGCCCACGATGGTTCCGTGAAGTACCGCTTCGTCTCGGATCATCCATTCAGGGGCCGGGAGCCGCATAACCTAGATCCTTTCGAGCAGAAAGCGATCGCAACCCTTCGGGCCAATCCGGACAACGCTGTCCTTGAGATCACAGGATCGCTCCTTGACCGCTCTGTCCGTGTGGCCAGTCCCGTCCTCATGGGACAAGTATGCGTCAGTTGCCACAACACACATCCGGACAGCCCCAAGCGTGACTGGAAGGTAGGGGACGTGCGCGGCATCCAGGAGATTTCGGTGGCCCAGCCGATTGCGGCCAACATCTTCTCCTTCAAATTCCTGCTGTCGTACTTTTCTCTCGCAAGCGTGGCGGGCTTCACCGTCATCCTCCTGCAGCGCCGGCAGGCGGCTCTGATCCAGGGGATGAATCGCGAACTGGCCGAGGCCAATGATTTCCTGGCGACGATCTCGATGAAGATCGCCAAGTACCTCTCGCCCCAGATCTACAAGAGCATCTTCAGTGGTCAGAAGGATGTTGCGATCGCTACCGAGCGCAAGAAGCTCACGATCTTCTTTTCCGATATCAAAGATTTTACTGCTATTTCGGAGCGGCTGCAGCCGGAGGATCTGACAGCGCTCCTGAACCAGTACTTCACGGAGATGTCGACCATTGCCCTGCAGCATGGGGCTACGGTCGACAAGTTCATCGGGGATGCGATCCTTGCTTTCTTTGGCGACCCTGAGACGAAAGGCATCGAGGAGGACGCTCGGGCCTGCTTGCGGATGGCAGTCGATATGCAGCGGCGGGTGGAGCAGTTGAACATGCTCTGGCGTCAGCAGGGAATTGAGCAGCCGTTTCGGGCTCGGATGGGGATCAACACGGGCTACTGCAATGTAGGGAACTTCGGCAGCGATGATCGGATGGACTACACGATCATCGGCGCAGAGGCGAACTTGGCGGCCCGGCTGCAGTCGATAGCCGAACCGGGCGGGATCTGCCTCAGTTACGAGACCTATGCCCTCGTTCGCGACCTGGTGCGCGCCCGCCCGCTGCCTCCGATTGCGATGAAAGGGATCAGCCGCGAGGTCGTTCCCTATGCCGTGGAGGGGCTGTTGGGCGAGCTGGCGCAGCGCCCGCAGGTGATTAGCGAGCATGCAACCGGGCTCGACCTGTTTCTCGACCTCGAGGCTCTTGACGAGAAGTCAGCGGAGCGCGCGGAACAGCGGCTGGCAGAGGCACTTCTGGCTCTGACGACCCGTGTCAGACCCAATCCTGCCCCGTAGCTCACTGAGACGGGCTCGGGCGGCGGATCGTTATAAAGCTTGCAACCCGGCCCTGCGGATTTCCGTCAGCCGTGCTGGCTCATTGGCGCTCCCGCGCCTTCCGCAGCGGGCGATCTCCGGAGCCGCCCGCCATGATCCCGGCCGTGAGTGGATCAAAACTGGTCAGACGGCTGTAGTCGCGTCCGCCACTATGTCCGCTGGCCCAAGCCGTTCCGATAGGCTCGATACCGGCAACCTCGATTCTCGTGCTGCCGAGCCCCTCCGCCTGAACAAGGTTGAAGAGGGTGCGAGCATGAGCCGGCGCCAGGCGAACGCAGCCATGGGAAGCCGGCATGCCGAGGCGCCCTGTCGCACGGCTGCCATGAATGGCATGGCCGGCATCCGTGAAGAAAATTGAATACGGCATGGGCGCGTTGTCCCATTCTCTCGAATAGTGCTCCTTCACCAGGCGAGACGGTGTGAACGCTCCGGCTGGGGTAGAATACCCTGCCGTGCCGGTCGATACAGGCCAGGAATGCCGCTCCTGTCCATCCACGGACACAGTCATGCGCTGTGTCGCCTTGTCGACCACGATCCGCACCTCGGCTGCGGTGACTGGAGCAGCCAAGGAAAGGGCCGCAAACAATGCGGTTAAAGAAGAGGTTCGTCCACCCATCGGCCAGTCTCTGTTTGCTGCTCCGGTTCCTGAAGAAGAGCAGTACAAGGATGACCCTGAACGACGGCTAAGGTTCCCGGGCATTTGCGCCGGAGCAATCTGCACTGACATTCAGAAGGTCGGTCTCTGCCCGTGGCCTTGAGATGTGCAGTGCCGTGCCGGGCATCTCCGTAGTCGAACCGGGCGTTTCGACATTTCGGTCATTCCTCCTCAGGAGGCCCCGGCAAGAATCGTGAATGCCTCGCCCGGACCCCCGTCCGTGAATGCCATGTCCTCCGGCTCAGGGCACCCTGGAGGCCGGCGGACGGCCGGGTCTCCGGTGGCGATGGGAAGCGCTCGATCCGGCGGCGGATCCGATTGCGGGATGTGAAGTTTATTTTATGTGCGATCAGTGTCGCCTCGCTCAGACGATCCGCAGAAATCCCACCACACTACCCGCACTTGATCCCCGACGTGACGGGCCATGATGGGATGATTCATGTCCGCTTCTGCTGCAACTCAAACGGTGCGGCATAGCTCCAAGCCGCAACCTAGGTGATTATGGATGTGGGCCAGGACGTGGGGCGTCGTGATCGCAAGCTCAACAAATTTGCGAACAGTGCCAAACGGTTAGTGCCACGGATGGCGGAGGGGGTGTCCGCTATACTGTCGTTCTCGTCGGTCTCGCATCATCCGAAATATCCTTATTTTTATGGGGTTTAGATCATGGCTTTGTCCAGAAGAGGCCATGGTTGTCCATTGCAATCCATGCTCCATGTTGGGGCCGAAGTTGGGGCCCATGGGATGCTGCGCCATGGCACGAATGCTCAACAAGCTCTCGGCTCGCACCGTTGCAACGCTCAAACAACCTGGGCGGCATAGCGACGGGGGAGGACTCTACCTTTCCATCTCGCCCGATGGGTCCAGGCGACGCTGGATTTATCTGTTCCGCTGGAAAGCCCCCGGCGAAACGGGTGTGGGCAGGCTGCGCGAGATGGGCCTGGGCAGCGCAACCACCGTGAGCCTGGCGCAGGCCCGCGAACTCGCCGCTCAAGCGAGGGGCATTGTCAAAGAGGGCCGAAACCCCCTCGATGAAAGAAAGGCGCAGCCCAAGGTGCCAACATTCGGCGAGGTGGCTGATGGGGTCATTGCTGCGCTGGAGGCGGCCTGGCGTAACCCCAAGCATCGCGATCAATGGCGCATGACGCTGACCCGATACTGCGCATCGATCCGAGACCTGCCGGTTGATGCCGTCACGACAGAGCAAGTTTTCGGCGTTCTCAAGCCGCTGTGGCTGAGAGTGCCCGAAACGGCCAATCGCCTACGGGGCCGGATCGAGAAGGTCCTGGATGCCGCCAAGGCGAAGGGGCACCGCTCAGGGGAAAATCCCGCGCGATGGCGGGGCCATCTGGACCACCTTTTGCCGAGCCGTCCAAGGCATATAAAAAGGCATCACAAAGCGCTGCCCTATGGCGAGGTGCCCGATCTGGTCGCTCGATTGCGGGATCTCGGATCCATCAGTGCGCTTTGCCTTGAGTTTACCATCCTGACCGCGGCCCGCAGCGGCGAGGCCATTGGCGCCCAATGGAGTGAGTTTGACCGTGAACGCGGCATCTGGGTGGTTCCTGGGCGTCGGATGAAGGCCGGGCGCGAGCACCGCGTGCCCCTCGCGGCCCGAGCTCGGGAAATCGTTGCAACGATGGCTGCACTGCGCACGGACGATTTTGTGTTTCCGGGCCAAAAGCCCCACCGTCCGCTATCGAACATGGCCCTGGAAATGCTCCTACGGCGGCTCAAGATCGATGCGACGGTGCATGGCTTTCGAAGCTCTTTCCGAGATTGGGCGGCGGATTGCACCGACGTTCCCCGCGAGGTAGCCGAGGCGGCCTTAGCCCACGTGCTTGAGAACCGGGTCGAGGCGGCGTATCGCCGGAGCGACTTCTTCGAGAAACGCCGCCACCTCATGAATTCTTGGGCGGCGTTTGTCGGCGAGCCCACGCGCGTCCAATAAGCGCTGCAGGCCGCCCACATCCCCGAGGACGATACGCTGTCCCCATCCTTCCCGTTTGCTCGTCTAAGGTGCTGATGCCATCGGCTTCGTAATCCATTAAGGCGCTGTACTTCTGAAAAAGTTGTGGCGATCCGCCACAACTGAACGATTGCCTGCATGTTGACGATCGATAAGTAATTTGTGGCAATCCGCCACAAATATCCGCGTATTGGTCAAGACGTTCCCAGTTTTCCACATTTTCGATGACATGGTCAGGAAACCTCTGTCTCCAATAATTGTTCGAATAGTCGATACCAGGACGTCCCAAGAGACCCAAACAAGGACGATGTCGGAGGTTTTCATGAATTCGGCAGACCAAGGGGCGCCCCTCCCCCGAGAGGGCTTTGTTCGGCTTGCGCATTTTCTCGGGCCAGGCCGGGCCATTCCGATCGGACGATCCACTTGGTGGCAGGGCGTCAAGACGGGACGCTTCCCCAAGCCGGTTCGCCTGGGCCGGCGGATCACCGTGTGGCGCGTTCAGGATATCCGCGACCTGATCGAACGGGGGTGGAAATGACCGCCCCGATTCCGGCCCTTCACGACCCTGCTCATCGGGGTCGGAACCCAATAGTTTCGATGCAAACCATCGTCGGGGCATACACACCCTGGTGCCCCTGGCAAGCCCTTGAACAACAAGGCGCATTGGTTCCATGGGGGCTGCCACAAGGCGTACCCGCCCATCTTTATATGTTAGAGGGGGATGTTCTCTGGAGAGGGGGAAGCCATGCATAAGCGCACGCTTCACGGCCCCCTCACAGTAGTGAATGTTCGGCTCCTTCGGCGGGCTCTGCGGGAGGCCAAGCGGTTGGGTAAGTACCCGAACATGATGTTCACAATCCACCCGGGGCATCTTGAGCAGTGCCCCTGCGATGCCGGCCGGTTCTTCGAGCGTGGGGTGGTCGCCTGGCTAGGCGGGTGGTTTCGTCGCCAGGGCCACCAATGGACGGCCGTATGGACACGCGAGAATTATCTCAGCCCCCACCGCGAGCACATGCACATGCTGCTCCATGTGCCCAAGCGTTTGCAAAAGCCACTGGCGCGGGCGCTGGCCCGGCGCTGGCCGGATCCCGGAGTGGCCCACCTGCGGCCTGTCGACGATGCGCACGAAGCATTCGCCTACATCGTCAAACAGCATACGCCACAAGCGCATTACGCACTTGGCTTTCGTGTGCGCCGGGAACGACATTGTCGCCACGATCAAACGCCGGTCGCACCGGTCTTGGGGCGCCGCGTGAGCATGACCCGCGATCTGGAACGGCTTGTTCGGTACCAGGAGATTGGTGCCGCTGACGTGGGAGGCTACCATGCACGGTAGCTTCCGCCCACGGCGGATCAACTATGGTGGGGAAACCTGGTGGCGGTGTCAAAGTGGTTACTGTTGCAACACCGACGGTATGAAGCTGCACCGCCGGGTCTATGAGGATCACTTCGGCCCAATCCCGGGGGCCACGTCATCCACCATCGCGACCATGACCGCGCCAACAACAGCCCAAAGAATCTTGAAGCGATGCCGCGCAGCGAGCACACCCGGCATCATCAAACTGGCCGCACGATCCAGCCCAATCACCTCGCCGCAAGTAGCGCCGAGATGTATGGCGCTGGGCGAAGGCCCGGTCCACCGCTTGACCTGCTTGGTCTGTGACGCGCCGTTCGAAACGCGCAGCCTTCAGGCTCCTCGACCATTCTGTTCGGATCGATGCCAGGATCGCTGGCGGGCCAACAGGTTCGCAGGTGAGGCGCGCAGCTGCGATCATTGCGGACACGACTATTCCGCCACCCGGCGATCCCAACGCTATTGCAGCAAGATCTGCAACAGACGAGCTGCCCAGGCTCGCTCAATCCGACCCCGCGAGGAACGGGCTCTCATGTGCCTCTCCTGCGGGCAGGAATTCACCAGCAAGCGCTCGAATGCGAAGTTCTGCGGACGCGCTTGTGCTGTCCAGTATCACGGGCGCAGGCCGCATCGTCGCAAGACGAGTGCTGCACGGGCAGAAGTTCGATATGAAATAGCAACCTGCATGCCTGGAGCGTGAGCCATCCTGCCGGCGAAGGGGAGCGGCTAAAGTTGCAAGTCGAGTTGCAGGGCATCTGCAGAGCCTATGTGTCGGGGCTCTTTGTTAAGAACCTGCCCCATAATATTGATAACAAACTATTTTTTAATTTTGCAAGGAGTGAAAGTTGCAGGCGCCTCCCTGCAACTTTCTGATGCAGAAGAATCAGCTCGGCGAGAGTACGGGTTATGCTTAGTTTCGCTGCGGCAAGACCAATGGTTATGGCAGATGTCATTGTTTGACGCTTGTGGCATTTGCCTTGACAGCTGCCTGCAGCGAAGGCCACTCGGCTCACGAAATGAGGCTGTTGTGCCGGCGGATGGCATGACGGATGTCAGGTTTTGGAGATTTCCATTTGGCACCGGCGGATTGACCCATCGCCAACAAGGTCGCGGGCGCGCTTCCCAGCCGGGCTGCTCGGTCGACACGACGTTGGTGATGCCGACGGCGGCAAGTTCGGCGATTGCCGCGTCACGCCGAACAAGGCTGAGCACGTTGACGCCCTTTTCCGCGCCAAAGCGCGACAGAAGGCGTCCGACCGCGCCAGTGGCGCTGTTCTGCACGAGCCAGTCGCCGCGCTGAAGGCCAAGATCGGCCAGCACCATCTTGGCGCTGAGGGGCATAGCGATGAGCTGGCAAGCGGTCCCATCGTCAATGCCATCGGGCACGGGGCGTTCGTGCCTCGCATCGACCAGGGAATGGTCGGCCTTGCCAGCCGCCGATCACGCACTGCCCCACCTGGAGGTTCTCAACCCCGGCGCCGAGCTCCTCCACCATGCCGAGCGCCTCGGTGCCGCCGATCGCCGGGAGCGGCGGCTTGATGCCATAGGTGCCAGCCACGGTCATCAGGTTGTGATTGTGGATAGGGGATTCTTGGCAGCCTCTTCAACCCTTCTGTGTGAGCTTGTTATCGGAAGATGGGGTGCTGTAACCCCGCCGGTTCAAGTTTCACATCGCGTTTGGATCCTGTTACAAATGTGCCATGAGCGAGCACCATCGCGCGTGAGGTCACCTCATGTACAGCGACCCTGAGCAATGGGCGCGGATCCGATACCGAGTTCTGGTCGAAGGAGCCACCCAGAGACAGGTCGCGCGCGAGACTGGCATCAGCATGAATACGGTTCGCAAGATGTTGCGCGAGCGGCAGCCGGTGCCCTATGGCCCGCGAGAGCGGGTGTTTCCCAAGCTAGGACCATACTTGCAGACAATCCGGCAGATGGCGTCGAGCGCGGAACATCCAGACTTGTCCTTCCGCGAGATCTACAGGCACATTCGCCAGCAGGGCTTCAGCGGAGGGTACGACACCGTCCGAAACTACATCAGGTCGCTCAAGCCGACCGATCGCATGCTGTGGGAAGCCGCCTATGATGAGATCCGAGGCTTGGACAAGCAATCCGCCGTCGCCGTTCTGATGCGTGTCGCCAAGCAGTGCCGGGCCAACGAACGGCAAAGACTGACATCGTCCGCAGCACGCAAGACGCACAAGGAGGTGACGCGGCAGGCTGCCTTCACGTGGCTGCGTCAGCTTTCGCAACACAGGATGCCAGCCGCCGACCTGCGGCGCGAGCTGGGCGATGTGCCGGACCTCGACGTGCTGCTGGGCAGGCTTCAGGACGGGGGCCGCCACGCGCGCAATCGGTCGCTGGTGGTCCTCGGCAGCTTACGCGGCTGGCCTTCGACGGCAATCTGCGCCTTTCTCGGCATCGAGAAGAAGACGTACTGCGGCTACTGTCAGGCCTATGAACGGGGCGGGGCAGCAGCCCTGTTTGCACCCCGTGCCCCACCCCGCAGGAAGGTTGATAGCGAGTCACTGAAGAGTCTTATCTTCACTATCCTCCATGAGCCGCCGCTCAACTACGGCATCAATCGGACGGCCTGGACTATGGGTTCGTTGCAGCACGCTCTTGCAGAAAAAGGCAGTCCTATCTGTCGAGATACGATCCGCAAGATCACGCAACAGGCGGGCTGGCGCTGGCTCAAAGCTCGTAAGGTGCTCACATCGACAGACCCGGACTACTCTGAGAAGGTTCGGACCCTGCGCTCAACCCTCGCGTCGCTGCAACCTGACGAAGCCTTCTTCTCGATCGATGAGTATGGGCCGTTCATTGTGAGGCTGCATGGCGGCCGAGCGCTGACGCCCCCCGGTACGGTCCGGACTGTCCCTGCACGGCAGAAGGCGCGCGGCACGCTGATTCTGACGGCGGCCCTGGAGCTGTCGACGAACCAAGTCACTCATGTCTACAGCGAGAAGAAAAACACGGCCGAGATGATCCGACTGATTGAGATCCTCGTCACGAAGTATGCCGCCTGCCGTCAGCTTTACCTGTCCTGGGACGCGGCTTCCTGGCATGCGTCGAACCAGCTCAAGGGCTGGCTGGCGCAGCACAACGCCGACGCTCAGGTCAGGGGCGGACCGCAGATTAAGGTTGTGCCGCTGCCCTCCTGTGCTCCGTTTCTGAATGTCATTGAAGCCGTCTTCAGCGGCATGGCTCGTGCCGTCATCCACAACAGCAACTACCCGTCTGCGGAGGAGGCCAAAGCGGCAATCGACCGTTACTTTGCCGAGCGCAATGCCCACTTCCAGGCACACCCGGAGCGAGCGGGCGAGTGGGTGTGGGGGCTCGAGCGCCAGCCGGCGATATTCTCGGAGGCCAACAATTGCAAAGATCCCGCATACCGGTGACCGGAGTTCGGGTATTCTGACGTTTACAGCCGGTGGAGGTGCCCCCCATGACCCATGAGCGTGAACAGCTGATCCAGGAAGCGATCGAGCGGGCCATCGGGGCACTTGCGGAAGACCAGAGGACAGTAGGCGCCGGTGGGTTGTTCGAGTTGGCCTACCCGTTTGTGGCAGCGGACGTACCCGACGTGTCCTTAGAGGAGATCAGGGCGGCGTTCGCCTTGGTGTGGGGCATCGAGCCGGCGGATCGAGCTCTGTACGAGCATGTGCTTGCCGTCTGTGACAGGCATGCGCCCGGTGCCGGCGAAACCATCGAGCAAGTACTCCACCGCGCTTCAAGAAGTGGCGACGCGGAAGCGACCTGCCTCCTCGCCATAGTGAAGAGCACTCGTTGCCCGCTTGTTCTAGGCCAGTTGGGCTGTTGATGTTTGAACCCTTCGATCCGTGAGTGGCAGCCAAATGTCCGCTCACAGGGGAAGCACCGGACATTGCGAACCATCGTCGAACTTCATCGCCTGACCCTAAGCGGAAGTACAGCGCTACGGAACCTCGGAAGCCGTGTTTTGTGCAGAGAGCAACGAATACAAGAGTATCATCAACGCTGCAGTGACACTCTTATGATCAATGACCTCTGATGCTTCGCTTTGGGGAGTGTTGAAGCAAAATCGGATATTGAGAAACTCCAAACTACCGTATTCCGCTCCCCTATGGCGGTGAGTTAGGGATATCAGAGAGTTAAGCCAGACTATGACCTAGCAGGTCAACATACTTGAACTATGACAGAACACCATATGTAATGATTTAACAAATAACTATCAATAATGGCAGAGACCTCTCGATATTGACCTATAAAGATCTTGAAGCTTGCATCAGCTCATCAACCCAGAGGAGGCGGCAGCATGTCGACCCAAATACCTATAAGGCCTGATTTCGAAGCTATTGAATCCGCTGCAATCGAGACTGCTGATCATCGAACCAAGATCCTGGCTCTCATTGGAAATCTTGTCTTCAGTTGGTCGAACAACGAGAGCATGTTTATCTACGTTCTCATGATTCTCCTCGAAACTGATGAGGTTTCGGCTGCAATCGTCTTTGCCACTTTGAATACGACCCGAGCGCGGATTGAACTCATCCAGCGACTCGCAAAAGCAAAGATCAAGGATCCTGAGACAGCAAAAACACTTGAGCGTGTGATCGACCGCTTCAATGATTACACCCGCGTACGTAACGAATTTAATCATTGCATGTACACGTTGAGTGATCGCGGGGAGATCACACACACGAATACAATGAGAATTCGCGAGAGCAAGGGCCGTCTCGTGCTGGGCGAAATCCGTGCCATGGATGAATCTCGGGTGAATGAGATGGTCAAGACAATCAACGATCTTAAAAGGCTCAACCGTGAGCTTTGGGACTTCTTGCCACGCCTGCAGGCATCTGTTGTTTCCCCTCAGACGAGCCATCCAAGGAGTTGAGATACCGTCCTGATTTCCGCAATACATCGTTTCGAAGAGACTGGCAGAAGTGTCTTTCTGCTTGTTTGCTAACCAGGCGCATTGTCCCGACTATTTATTTCAACTCTGCATGAATCGTTCGCCGCGCAGGAGCCATCTGCGACAGGTAATAACTCTTCTAACATCGCAGGTAGTAACTCTTCTGAAATGCAGCCTATCTCCTGTTGAACATTGACCCTTAGCTGCGTCCATTCCTAGGATAATACCGCTGTCAGGGGCGAAAGATGAGGTCACAAATGGGCTTCTCGCCGAACTGGCAGTTGATCAAGGAATCTGATGGCAGGTCGTCAGGTTTGTGAGCTTCGCATAGGACGACCATCCGAGTTGTGCGGAGTTCAAGGTAGGCATCTCAATTTCTGAGATGTGAGCATGTCCTGAAGTTCAAGTAACTTTGACGGCGTACCATCGCGTGCGCCGATGGGGGACGCATGCTTCGGACGCAGAGCTTAACAGCGATGAGCGTGTGACGCTCTCATAATAGGGGAGGTGCAAACAGAATAGAACCCAAGTCAGCATGATATGGCCTTGAATGGATCCTTGCGATGAGCGAGCCCTGGCCACTAGCACCTGAAATCCAAACTTCAATCATAAGCACTAGCTTCTTCCGGGCATCGCAGACGTAGATGATCAGCGATGATGGATAAGCTGTGCCTTCATTCAAGAAGAGAACGCATCCATGGCTTACACTGAGCGCAACAACGTCAATTCTGGCTCCGCCGCCGCCGCCCTCGGCCTCGCCGTCGCGGTGGACGACATCGAGAACGTCGGCAATACCACGAACAGCAACAACACGTCCTCGTCCGATACCTCCTACGACAATGACGTCGAGAACAGCCACAACCAGGACAACGACAGCGTCGACGTCGCCGTCGAGGACAACGACGTGCGTGACTCCTACAACCAGGACAACGACACGATCACGAAGACCATCAATGACAACGACAGCTTCACCAAGACCGTGAACCTTTCCGACGACGACGTGAAGGATTCCTACAACCAGGATAACGACCAGGACAACGACACCCTGAACGTGGACGTCTCCCTCTCGGACGACGACGTGCGGGACTCCTACAACCAAGACAACGACCACATTACCAAGACTGAGATCGAGGACTCCTACAACAAGGACACCGACATCTCGGACAGCTTCAACAGCACCACGACCACGACGGACATCGAGACCACGATCGACGTAGCGATCTCTGACGCGTTCAAGGAGACCACCGACAGCTACAACCAGGACAACGACTGGCTGCAGCTCGACGGGCTTGACTTCGACGTCATGAACGTCGTTGGCGCTGGCACGCTGGCCGGCCAAGGCAACGACGCCATGTTCAACCTGTCGCAGGTGAGCGAGCTGGCTGACCAAGACCACCTCTACCGCCCAAGCGTCAGCAACGACGCTTCGTTCGACGCCGAGCAGTACGGCGACGGCGGGTATGCCAAGGTTGACGGCGACTTTGGCGACCGCGCCACCGCCAGCGCCTCCGCGGACGGCGTGGCCCAGCTGGAGGCCTTCACTCAGAATATCGTGATGGGATCGAACATCCAGTACAACAACCTCAACATGTCGGTTGTGGGCGGCGACAGCACGACCACGGACGGCGGCGACATCTCGTAACATCCTCGTAAGACCCGGGAGCCCGTGCATCGCGTGGGCTCCCTCTTTTCCGGCGGGGCAAGCCCCCGCCAGTCTGCCGATGACCTGAGGGGTGAGTGATGTCTGACGACGTGACGAGCGAGATCATCCGGCACTTCGCGGGCTACCTGCGCCTCGTCGAGTCCGACCCGGCCTCCCGCACCACCTACGACCCCTTCCAGCACGCGGTCCGCAGTCCCGACTACGCAGTGGACTTGTCTCCCGACGCGCTGCCCAAGGCCGACGTGCCGGAGCTCGCGTCCAAGCCCCTGAAGTTCACCCTGCCAGCCACGCCTCCCGCCAAGCACCTAACCTCGCCTGAAGCCCCGCCCGCTCCCGCCATTGACGTGGAGGCCCCGAAAGCCTGGGTGCGGCTCGACGACCCTGCGCTGGTTGAGCACGCCCCGGCGGCCGGCGGCGCTGGCCCCATGCCCCACCCCAGCGCTCAGGTGCCCGCCTACAAGGTCGCCTTCGAGGACGGCGGCAACGACAAGCTCGCCACCGTCGCGCAGACTAACCTGATCGACGACGACGACGCCTTGGTTGCCAACGCCGGCGCCGGCGTGAGCGAGATGCACACCGCCGACGTACCGGAGGTGGTCGCTGACCTCCTCGGCCAGGCCAAGGCTGCCGTCCCGGAAGACCTCGTGCCGCAGGGCCACTCGCCACTGCGGTGGCAGGAGCTGGTCGAGGAGCGGGACGCGGCTCTGAAGGAGGCGGGCGGCGGCGAAACTGTCGAGGAGGGTACCTATGTCAACGGCGTGTCCGTCGCTGACAAGCCCCCCGTGGCTTCTGAGCGCCCCGAGCTCCCCGAGAAGGGCGAGCCGGGCACCCAGGTGCTGGAGACGGGCGGCAACAAGGCCATGAACGCGGCCGTGATCGCCGACCTCGCCGAGGCAACGGGCACCCTGATCGTACTCGGCGACTACTACGAGACCAACGCCATCGTGCAGGCCAACGTCTACAGCGACAGCGACCAAGTCCTCCCCATGTCGGCGGGCGCAGGGCAGGCGGACACCGGCGACAATCTCTCCCTGAACATCGCCGCCCTGGTGGCCAAGGAGGTGTCAGGCCAGAAGGGCGACTGGATCGGTTCCAAGGGGCTCGACGTAAACGTCACCATTGCGGACGGCGACCTCTTCGACGTGAAGTCGCTAACGCAGCGCAATTGGATCTCCGACAACGACGAGGCCGTGCAGACCACGTCAGAGGCCTTCAGCGGCACCTACGTCGGCGGCAACACCCAGGCCAACCAGGCCCGCTTCGTGGACCTCGCCAACTACGATGTCATCATCGTGCTGGGCGACTACCACGACTTCAACATGATTACCCAGACCAACGTTATCCTCGACGACGACATTCTGGGAACGACGGTCAGCGGCGGCGAAGCGGCCGGCGCGCAGCACAGCGGGCGCAACCACCTGGTCAACGACGCCTCCATCGAGAACCACGGTACCGGAGGGTTCAAGGACGTGCCCGACGCGCTAGAGGATCTGATCGCCACCATCAACGGACGCGGCACGCCCAGCCTCGACGACTGGGCCGACTTCGCTGGAGCCGCCTCCGGGCGGCTCGACGTCCTGGTGGTGCGCGGCGACTACTGGGACATCAACGTGATCTCCCAGACCAACGTGATCGTCGACGCCGACGTGGGCCTGCAGCACCTCGCCAAGGGCGGCGGGGCGCAGTGGATGAACACCGGCGGCAACGACGCCCACAACAGCGCCAAGATCATCGACATGGGCGGCATCTTCGACCAGTACTTGGGCGGCGAGCACTACACGGACGCCGTGATGATCCAGGCGGAGTACATCGACGCCTCCGCCGCCGTCGTGAACCCAGATACGATGGCCCTGGTCTCCGAGGCGGTGGCCTTCACCGGGCTCCTCGACCAGCCGATGGCGGACAATTGCCTGGAATGCGTCCTCGGGCGCGTCGGCCACGACGACATGATGGGGGCCGTGCTCACATAGGGCCGCCCCGGAAGCAGACGATCAAAAGGAACGCAGCATGATCACAGACGCGGCCATCCTGGCGCGGTCACGGACGGAGGCGCCGCAGGCCCGCGCCGGAGCCCCCTCCGCCGCAAGCCCGGCCCGCCTCCCTCACCACACCACCCCGGACAGGAAAGCCAACCCCGCTGGAGCGGCACCGCTCCAGCGGCGCTCAGGCGACGGCGACTTCCGCCAAGCCCTGACCAAGGGCCTAGCCCATTGCCGGCGCAACCTGGTCACGGTGGCCATCTTCTCACTCGTGGTCAACCTGCTGATCCTGGCGATGCCGATCTACCTGTTCCAGCTCTCGGACCGGGTGCTCACCAGCCGCAGCGTCGACACCCTGGTGATGCTGAGCCTGGTGGTCGTCGGCGCCGTGGTGGCGCACGTCATCATGGACATGATGCGCCGCTTCATCCTGATGCGGGTGGCCGTCGAGTTCGAGAGCAAGCTGGGAGCCCCGGTGCTGGCCGCGGCGGCCAAGGCCTCGCAGGCCGGGTCGAGCAAGGAGTTCCAGACCCTGGCCGACCTGCAGCAGGTGCGCAGCTTCCTGACGGGGCCGGTCCTGCTGACCATGCTCGACGCGCCCGTCGCCCCGGTCTACCTGCTCGTGGTCTTCATGATCCACCCCGACCTGGGTCTCATCGTCTCCAGCACCGGCATCCTGCTGCTCCTGGTGGCCTACATCAACCAACGCATCACGCATGCGCCCTTCTCGGCGGCCAGCGCCTACTCCTCCCGCGCGAACCTGCAGGCCGACGCCATGGCCCGCAATGCGCAGGTGATCAACGCCATGGGCATGATCCCCGAGAGCGTTGTGATCTGGGGGCGCGAGACCGCGGAGTCGCTCAAGGCGCAGGTCACGGCGCAGGATCGCAACATCATGATGTCGGCGCTGTCCAAGATTGTGCGTCTCGGCACCCAGGTTTGCATCCTGGGATGGGGCGCCTGGCTCTCACTCAACCACGAGCTCACCGGCGGCATGGTCATCGCCTCCTCCATCGTGGCGGGACGTGCTCTGGCCCCGGTTGAGGGCACCATTGAGGGCTGGCGCAACTTCATCGGCGCCCGCGCCGCCTACGGGCGGATTAGAAACCTCTTGAGCAACTCGCCGCTCAACCTGGAGCGCCTACGCCTGCCCCAGCCCGAGGGCCGTCTGACTGTCGAGCGCGTACTTTACGTGCCGCCGCCGAACAAGAAGGTGATCCTCAACGGCATCAACTTCTCCCTGGAGCCAGGCGAATCGCTCGCCGTGGTCGGCGCGTCCGGCACCGGCAAGTCGACCCTGGGCAAGATGCTGGTGGGCTCGATCACCCCCACCGCCGGCGCGGTGCGCCTCGACGCCATGGACCTGCGCAACTGGGACCCGCGCCAGTTCGGCGAGAGCGTGGGCTACCTACCCCAGGACGTGCAGCTCTTCCCCGGCACGATCAAGGACAACATCGCCCGGATGCGGGTCGACGCCACCGACGAGCAGGTGTTCGAGGCTGCCGAGATGGCCGACGTGCACGAGATGATCTCCCAATTCGCGCAGGGCTACGAGACCGTAGTGGCGATGGACGGGAGCCCGCTCTCCGGCGGCCAGAAGCAGCGTATCGGGCTGGCCCGCGCCTTCTTCGGCAACCCGCGCCTGGTGGTGCTCGACGAACCCAACTCGAACCTCGATAACCCTGGGGAGGTCGCTCTGGCCTTGGCGCTGCAGCGCGCCAAGGAGCGCCGGATTACGGTAGTCGCGATCACCCAGCGGCCGGCCCTGCTCAAGAGCGTGGACAAGATCATGATCATGAAGGACGGCTCAGTACAGGCTTTCGGGCCACGCGACGAGATACTGCCGATCCTGGCGGGCCGCCGCTAGGACACTGAGGCCGTGTGAGGACATGGGGACAGCCATGGGCGAGATGACGGGCAAGGAATGGTACGCGGACGTACCGCGCAGCACCAAGGGGCCAACCCTGTACGGAATTGCGGTGATCGCGGTCGCCCTGGGCGGGTTCGGCTTTTGGAGCGGCACCGCGCCCATCGCCGGCGCGGTGGTGGCCAACGGCGTCTTCGTGACCACCGGCCAGAACAAGACGGTGCAGCACCTTGAGGGCGGGGTGATCAAGGAGATCCTGGTGCGCGAGGGCGACACCGTTGATCAGGCGCAGCCCCTGATCCTCCTCGACGAGACGACACCGCAGGTGGAGCTGCGCCGGCTAGTGCTGCGCCAGGCCCGGCTATCTGCGATGGAGGCGCGGCTGGAGGCCGAGGCCCGCGACGAGGATAGGTTCGCCTTCCCCGCAGACCTTCTCAAGACGGCGCAGGGCGACCGCGAGCTGTCCGAGATCCTTACCGCGCAGCGCAACGCCTTCGATGCCCGGCGCAACAACCTGCGAAGCGAGACCGCTACGCTGCGGTCCGGCATTGACGCTCTGGAGGAGCGCATCAAGGGCGGGCGCACCCAGCTGGACGCCGTCGCACGCCAGCTCAAGATCATTGAGGAGGAGTTGGAGACCAAGTCGGCGCTGCTCAAGGGCGGCATGGTGCGCAAGCCTGAGGTGCTCGCCCTCCAGCGCGCTCAGGCCAGCCTGCAGGGCGAGACTGGCCGCCTCATCGGCGAGATCGGCGACGCCCGCGAGCGCATCGCTCGCATCCACGAGCAGCTCCTCGGGCTGCGCAATGCCTCCAAGAAGGCGGCTTCCGAGCAGCTGCAGGAGGTGCAAGCTGAGCTCAACGACGTGCGCGAGCGCATGCGCTCAGCGTCCCGGATCGTCGAGCGGGGCACCATTACCGCCCCGGTCAAGGGCGTGGTGGTGAAGATGCGCTACCACACAGCGGGCGGCGTGATCGAGCCGGGCAAGAGCATCATGGAGATCGTCCCAGTGCGCGACTCGCTCGTAGTCGAAGCGCGGGTGCGCCCGCAGGACATCGACGACGTGCGCATGGGGCAGGCGGCCATGGTGCGCCTCTCGGCGCTGAGCCAGCGCACCACCCCAATGGTCGACGGCAAGGTGGTGTACGTCTCCGCCGATGCCCTGCCCGACGATATGACTCCGGGCATCCGGAACGACGTCTACGTGGTGCGGGTGGAGCTCGACGAGGTCGAGGCCAAGGATATCAAGCATTTTGCCCCGACACCCGGCATGCCGGCAGAAGTATATATTACCACAGCTGAGCGCACCTTCCTGCAGTATTTAATGCAACCACTAAAGGACAGCATGTCGAGAGCCTTCCGAGAGTCATAGACGATCTCTCGCAAAACTACGTTTAAGCACAGTATAGGGAAACCACCCCCTTTTGCCCCTACGCAGAGACCGATCGAACTCATGCGCGTGATAGATGACCATCCTAGGTACTCTGCGTCGGTCGTTGAATTGCTCGCCGCAGAAATCCAGGCCAGAACCGCTCACCATGGGCTTCGATTCACGATATATCCTGCAACGGAACAGGGCTTAACCCTCAAAGGGCTTGATTGGCCGGGAAGATGTCCATGGGCGCCAGCCCTCGGTGCCTTACATCCATTGGCTGGTTAGCTTATGCGCCATTAGAGAGCAGACACTGCACCCTCAATGGCCGCTCCTGGCACGTTCCGGACGGGGGGCGAACTTCCGCTTTGGACAGGAACATTGGTCGTTCCTGTCAGCGAACGAATTTCACTGCCTGACCCGGAGCGGACTATTGCTTGGCACCGCATTCCACAACGTACCATTGTCGGAAATTCGTGCTGTCAGCTCGCGTCCACGATTTTCACAATCCGGGCGTTCTCCAGCTCGAAGTAACTGGATCCTCTAAAGCTGAGAGTTTGTCCGGCGGTCCATCCATTCGGAAGGTCGGTCGCGACAACAGCGGTGTAATCAACCTCGATCATGACCCTGTTCGCGACGACGATACAGTTGGTCACCGATTGATGCCGCTCTCGGAACGCCGAGGCCCCCATCTTCGCCAATGCCGTGAACTCATTGATCCCCTTGGCTTCAGCGTTAATCTCTCCCGATGAAAAATTCTGGAAATGCACCTCATCAACCAAGCATTGCAGCATGCAATCAACATCTTTCGCATTGTAGGCATCAACGTAGCTCTGAATGACTGCCGGCAAGTGCATCAGGATCTCCTTGGGTGATCAACCGAATATAAAGCTGATCGTCATATCGGGGACAGTCCCATGAACGGCCATCTTGGCATTACATGGCTGGTCGGAGGGTGGCAAAGCGATGAGCTCAAAGAACTCAAGATTCCTTTCAGGCGGCTTGATCAGACTCGCGCCGAACCTCTTCCCGGATCATCAGATTTCTGGTCCTTGCCCTCACGATAGCTATACTGCCACCCCAACATTATCTCGGCTCCGTATATGTCCATGAAGAATGGCTGTGTTGTTAGTCGATTGGGTACATGAGGAACTCCGGCAGAGCCTCGGCACGTTCCGAGAGTGCCGATAAACCCGGAAAGCTTCTGCTTCGAGTGATCTCACCCACGACGCTTTGCGTGAACCGCCATGCCACAGCCGCGGTGATGTCCGCTTGAAGTGGGCGTTCTCCAAATAACCAAGCCTTGCCTGTGCCAATCTCAGCGTCCAGTGAGCCATAGGCTGCGAGAAGCTGACCGCTGACACGATCAATCCAGGGCTGGTGATGCTTGTCCTCAGGCCGGAGAGTCCGCTCGTAGACGATCTGGATCGTCTTCTCGCAGGCTGCCAAGGCGAGACCGGTAATCCGCTGTGCTCGCGCATGCTCAGCGAGCGGCACCGGCGTCAATGCCCGTTCCGGCGACGACAGGCGCTCCAGGTAGGAGAGGATCAAGGTCGAGTCCATCAGGACCACCCCATTATCGGTCACCAATGTTGGGGCCTTCACCACCGGGTTGATCGCGGCAAAGTCCTCGAACTGACGGAAGACAGATATGGGCTCGTGGGTAAACGGCAGGCGCATCATCTGCATCGATACGGCAACACGGCGGACATAGGGGGAATCGAGCATTCCGATCAGGCGCATGAGTCTTTCTCGCAAGGTTTGCTGGTTCGCTGAAGAGGGGCGGTTTGACTCTTGCAAAAGAGGCTTGGCTGTTGCCAGTGGCAGAATCGGCCATTATCGTCTGAATCATGCCAAATTCGACCACCCCTCTTGTTGCTATCCTGGCCTACGACCAGCTCTGCACCTTCGAGTTCGCTTGCGCGGTCGAGATCTTTGCCCTGGCACGACCCGAGATCCTGAACGACTGGTACCGATGCGTGGTCGTGGCCGCAGAGCCTGGTCCGCTCCGCGGAATGGGTGGCGTTGAGGTCCGGGCTGACGGCGGCCTCGATCTCTTGGAAAAGGCATCCACAATTGTCATACCAGGATGGCGGGGGCCGGATGGCGCCATCCCACCCGGCGTTCTCGAAGCACTTTGCCGGGCACATGAGCGCGGGTGTCGCCTCGTCTCGATCTGCGCTGGGGCCTTCGTGCTGGCCGCTGCGGGTCTGCTAGCGGGGAGGCGCGCGACGACGCACTGGCACTATTGCGAGAAGCTGGCTGCGTATCCTGGTGTGATTGTCGAGCCGGGCGTTCTGTACGTCGACGAGGGATCAGTCCTGACATCGGCTGGCAGTGCGGCAGGATTGGACCTCTGCCTTCACATTGTGCGAAAGGACTTCGGCGCGAAGGTTGCTAACCGGGTTGCGCGCCGGCTGGTGATTTCCCTGCACCGCGAGGGTGGCCAGGCGCAATTCATCGAACGCTCCGTGCCGGAGGGGGCGGGTACTCGACTGGCAACCTTGCTCGATCTGATCCGAAGCCGCCTCGCTGAAACTTGGTCCATTGAGCGCATGGCATCGGAAGCAGGGGTCAGCATAAGGAGCCTGCACCGCCACTTCCAGAGCGTGACGGGGGCTGCTCCGGGGACCTGGCTGATTTCGGAGCGCGTTGCGCAGGCAAGGATCGCTCTCGAGGAGACATCGATGGGCGTGGAAGAGATCGCCGCCCATGTAGGGTTTGGATCTGCCCCTATCCTGAGAAGCCATTTCAAACGGAGCGTCGGGCTCACTCCAACAGCCTACCGCCTTCTCTTTGAAACGACTGCCTAGAGCTGCCCGTCCAATACAGATGCATTCTTGCACGCATGAGCGCACTTCGAAGTGTGTGTATACTCAGCTCCAAAACGGCCTTTCCCGAAGTTCATGCTGTAGTCCATTGACGGCAACGGCTTCCACGCTCGGAAAGTCTGCTGCTGGCAGATACTGTTGAAAAACTGGGCAAAGGCCGACTTTTAGGTGAGCAGTATACAGGATGCTGGGCCTCGTCTAGCCTGCTGACGCTAGTAATAGACCGATGAAGTAGGGCGCGGGAGTTCTTCAACAAAATCGGCACGCCTGAGACGTAAGCGTTTAGTCCGCTTCGACACTCAAGTGCCGACGTTCGTTGAGCGGCCGCAATGTGAAAGATTGACCCATTTCAGACCTTTCCTCCATTCGGCACCAAACAGGGCAATATCATAGCGACGGCTCGACGGCTGGAGCGGCGCCGACCTCCGACCCGGGTTTGCCTCCTCAACCAGGATCTGCGCTGGCTTCACGCGGTCTTTTGGCTGGCGGCATCCCTGGGCGATGGGGAGCCGCAGGCGCTGCGGGCCTTAGCAGGGGAGCGTCGGTCTTCACGGTGTCTGGCGTGCCGGTGGACCGGGGTGCGCTGGTAGCCGAAGTCAGTCTCGATTGAAGGCCTCGGATGCTTTCAGCCTGGGCATTGCGTTCTCGGACCGGATCCAGCTGCCAATATGAGGACTGCCGTCCCGGCTTTTACCTCAGCCTCGGCGCCCGCTAAACTGCGCGAGTCCAAGTCTCGGACCGGACAGCCCCATTTTCCATATCAAGAGCATAACTGGATCTCATCCTATGGTCGCGCAGACATACACGTCACCTCAGCAAGGATATCAATCGCAATCCGTGCCAGGTAGGTCCTAAGTTCAGCTTTTGACCAATATGTTGCACCTATGCAATTGCCTACCCTTAGTTTTACCTCTTAGAAGGTAAAGAAAGGATTCCTTTACGGAAAAGCGATGCCTCTTTGCCGGCGGCAAAATCTCGCATCTTCCTCAGGGGAGGCCTGTCAATATTCCTGCCGTGCCGGCCAGTATGGGAAAATATTGAACAATCTTACTCAAGGGGATCCTTGCATGCCACGAGGCGATAAGCTCGATCAGCGCGCAGCCGTGCCGGGACCCGGCGTTGAGCCGCCTCAGGATAGCTTGGCGGGAGCTAGCGCAGCTAACGTCAAGTATTCCACGTCGGCTGGCTTCGTAGCGCGCCTGTCGCTGGCGCTCGAGCCCCGCTTCATGTACGACGCGGCGGGCGCCGCGACGGCTGCGACGCTGGCCGACACGGCCGACGCAGCCAACAGGGGCGGGCACGACGCGGCTGCGGAGCAGGATGCCAATACCGCCAGCGCAGACGATGCCGGCGATGCACACGCCGCGGGCGACAGTGTATTGCCCGATGCCGACGACGGCGGGACGGTGGCCTCGGCTGAGGTCACGGAGATCGTCTTCGTCGATGCGCGCCTGCCCGATCTCGACCAGTTGTCTGCGAGGGCCGGACTCGAGGTCGTCGTCCTCGACCCGGCCAAGAATGGCATCGCCCAGGTCAGCGAAGCGCTCGCCGGCAGGCAGGGCCTAACGGCGATCCATTTTGTCGGGCACGGGGACAGCGGCACGTTCTCACTTGGCGATACGCAGGTCGACGCGGCGACGCTGGCGCGGGAGGCGGGTGCCATCACCGGCTGGAGTTCAGCGCTCACCGAAGGCGCCGACATCATGATCTGGGGCTGCGACGTGGCGAGCATGCCCGCGGGCGAAGCACTCATCGAAAGTCTGTCGCGGCTCACCGGCGCCGATGTCGCGGCGTCCATCGATGCGACGGGCTTTTCCGGAGCGGGCGGCGATTGGATGCTGGAGCGCGCGACCGGCACCATTGAGACAGCAATACCCTTCGAGGCGGCGTCGCTCGCCGGCTGGGAACACCTGCTCGATCCTCCGACGATCTCTGGAGCGACGAAGCTCACGGTGGCCGAGCCAAGTAGCCTCAATGCCGCCGGAGCCGACCGCGCCTCGCTGGCCGGCTGGCAGCTCACCAGCAC
>JAPSLB010000055.1:18095-24481 GCA_031181145.1 Microvirga sp. | reverse complement strand
CCCGCCATCGCGCCCAGGGGGCCCGCGACCATGCCGCCCACGACGGAACCGACGGTTTGAAGAACGAGAGTTGCCATGGTCAGGATTCCGGAAACCGAAAGGCGTAAGCGAGATGGCGCCGCCACCAAGGCGCGAAGGCGACCTCCGCCACGGATGCCCCGTCATGGGCATGGATCATGGTGTCGGACGAGGTCGCGATGGCGCAATGCTTCGCCGGAAGAGCGTCGCGCCAGCGAAAGAGCAGCACGTCGCCGGGCTCGAACGCGGCGACGCCGACCTCGATCAGGTGACGGCGCGCCGCCGCCACGAGCGTATCGGCACCCGCTTCCGCCCAGTCGGGCGAGTAAGGCGGCGGCAGCTCCGGCTCGGCACCCATCACGTTGCACCAGACGCCCCGCAGAAGACCGAGGCAGTCGCAGCCGATCCCCTTGAGGGAGGCCTGATGGCGGTAGGGCGTGCCGATCCAGGAGCGCGCTTCGTCGATCACACGCGCAGAGAGAGCTGCCTTCATTTGAACAGGCTCCCGCCATCGAGGCCGGGTTCGCCCTGCTGCGGCATGCGAATGATGAAATCGTTGCCGGGCATGTGGGGAAAGCCGCGGAAGTTCACCACATTGGCGAACTTCCTGCGGCATGTCGCATGGGTCTTGTCGCACCCGGCCGTGACCCGGAAGGTGTCGCCCACCCTGGCGGCTTGCGGCGCGCGCTGCCAAAGGTCGAATTCATCGGTTCCGTTGATCGCGCGATGCACCTTGATCTCCACGGACAGGCCCGCATTGCTCCCGCCCGTCCAGGTGAGCTTGCCTCCCGTGCACCAGCCGTCGGCAAAGCCGATGCCGGATGCGACGATGCTCAGGAATCCGTCGGTGCGCGTGACGGTGCCCGTATCGGAATAGGTCGACGACGAGAGATTCACGGTGCATCGGGCGTCGCCGAGATCCGCCGAGCAGGTGGCGCGGAACAGTCGCCCGCGCTCCTCGTCGTAGCGATGCATGAGCCCGCGGACCTCGGCGATGAAGCTTCCGTCCGCGCGCCTGATCTCGCCGATGGAGCCGATGTCGAGAAGCAGCCGCTCCGCGACATTGCTCCAGTTCACGAGCCAGGTCTCCACGCTCGCGTCGTCGTAGAGACCCGACGAGATGTCATCCTCGGTGAGACCGGCGGACATGAGCGCGCCGGAAACCTCTCCGCCGCCGACCGCGAAGCCGAGTTCGGCGGAGGCCTCCGCCGCCTCCAGCCCGGACCGGGCGGCGAAGACGGTTCCGCCGAAGGCGAGATCGCGGTCGTGATCGGTGAAGCCGAAGCTCCTGCCGTCGCGGCGGATGAGCTTCCAGCAATGACAAAGGTTCGTTGCCCCGCCCGCCATATGGGCGGCGAGGTTGGAAGGGATGGTGCGCATGATCGAGCCTCTTCTGTCCGTCCCGGCCTGACGACGAGGAACAGCGCGGCGCTCGTCGGATCGGGATCACCGGCACAGGGCCGGTGATGGCTTAGGTGGTGACCTCAAGGAACGATCTCGATCAGCGGGATCTGCGGAATGCCCCCCGCCTCGAAGGCGGACAGATCGATGTCGAGTTCGTCCGTGTCGAAGCGCACGGGCACGTCGAAGCTGTAACCGGCCGTGATCGCGGCCCCGGCCGGAGGCGGAGCGACGAAGGTCACGAGGCCGGTCGCCGGATCGCAGTTGAAGGCGGACCCTACCTCCTGCTCGGCCCCGTCGACGGCCACCCGCACCGAACCGCCGACAGGCTTGGCGATGGTTCGCACGTAAGGAGCGAAAGCCGAGCCGTAGGTCTTGACGAGCTGGAAGGTCCCGGTCGTCCCGTCGCCCGTGCCGATCCGCTGATCGAGGGGAGCCGGCTCCGCGGAGGGCGGGCCGGAGCGCCAATCGACCCGGTCGCGGAAACGGAAACCGTAGAGCCTGCCGCGCCTCTCCTCGAAGAAGGCGATGACCGCATGCAGGGCATCCACGGTCCTCACCCCGAGCCCCGCATCGTAGCGGCGGCGGGATGCGGCCCAGCGGCTGTTGCGGTGCTCGCGGCCGGAAGCGAGGGTCACGATGTCGGTGCGCCGCACGGGCCCTCCCCGGCTTTCCAAACTGACGTCGAGGGGGAAGCGCACCTCATGGAAATCGGATGACATGATCCATCCTTCGCGAACATGAAACGAAAAAAGAGGCGGTGGCGTTGTCGTCGGGACAGGACGATCATCCATGGAGACGGCAGGCGATGAGCAACGCTCCCAACGACCTCACCGAGGATTTCCCGGACAAGGTCGATCGGATTCACGAGCTGAAGACGAGCAACAATCACTTTGCGCGGCTCTACGACGAGTACAACGAGCTGAACCGCACCATTCACCGCATCGAGACCCGGGTGGAGCCGAAGCCCGAAGAGATCGAGGAAGAGCTCAAACGCCGCCGCCTGCAGATCAAGGACGAGATCATGGCGATGCTCGACAACGAGAACGCCTGAGCCGTCCGGCGCTACATCCCGCGCTGGCCCCGGGCGACCGCCCGCGCCAGCGCGGCGGAAACCTGCGCCTCCGACCGGCGGAACCCCTCCACGTCGGGCGTCGCGATATTGACCGTGATCGATGGAGAGCGCCCGCCTCCGCCCGAGCGCACGCCGAGCTTGCCGTCGGGCCCCCGGGCCAGCGGCATCACGGCCTCGGCTCCCCTCTCCCCCATGATTCCGAGACCGCGCCCCAACGGAAAGTAGGTGGGCGCCCCCACCACGCCGCCCTCTGCGAATGGCATGACCATGCCGCGCGAGAACACGCCGCCCGCCGCGAAGGGCGCGGCAGAGCCTCCCCCGAAGCCGAACAGGGAGCCGAAGAGCGAGCCGATCCCCTTGAAGAGGCCGCCGAACAGGTCCCCGCCGCCCGCCGGGAGCGATCCTTGCAGGGACCCGGCGGACAGCCCCTTCAGGCTTTGGCTCAAGGCGGATTGCAGGGACCCGAGCGCGAGACGCAGCCCCGTTTGCGCGAGAGACTCTCCCACCTTCTTCAAGACGCCGTCGAATCTCCTGCCCTCGTCGATGTTCTTCGCGAAGGCCTTTGACAGGGAGGCGCCGAATTTCTCGGAAAGGCCGATGAGCGCATTGAGCTGGCGCTGCCTGTCGTCGAGGGCGTCCTTCTGCGCGGGCGCCGGGTCATTCTGGCCGTTCATGGGGCCTCTCCTTCAAAACTCTTTTCCAGTTCCGTCGCTGTTTCTTCCGTCATGGGTGTCGGCGGAGCCGGCTCGTCCGCGCGCATCCGGGAATGCCTGCATCATCCGCCTCAAGTCACGGCCGCTCGCGGGCTCCACTCCTCGCCCGCCGCTCAGGCCCTCCCAGGCAGCGAGCAATTCACGCGGCGTTGCGCGCCAGAACTGGTCGGGGCTCCACCGCAGGACGCTCAAACCCAGCATCGCCGCGTCTTCCCACGGGAAGGCCTGCGGCTCGCTCAAGCACCCTGCGGCTGCGGAGGGTTTGATGGTGGGGCACCCGCGCCGAAGGTAACGACGAGAAGATCGGCGATGGCGGATGCGACCGGCTCGATACCGTCACAGAGCGGAAGGTTCGCCACCTCCGCATCGCTCATGTCGTGACCGCCGCCACGCAAGGCGACAGCCAGCAGCCTGACGAGATCCCGGCTCGACAGGCGGCCCGTGCCGAAGCGATCGGCGAGCGCCATGAGATCCTCGGCTCCGAAGACATCCTCCAGTTCGGCTAATGCGCCGAGGGTGAGGCATAAGGTGTAACGCCTGTCGCCGAGCTGCAGCGCGACTTCGCCGCGCCTCCTGTTCGCCATGATGATTTCTCCATGTGTGGTCCCGCTCCCGCGGGCGATTCCGCTTCCCCTGTCGTCGCTCTCCACCGTCATGGCCGGACTTGATCCGGCCATTCCAGGCACAAGGCCGGCGGCGTGCGAGCCATGCGGGAAACGACAGCGGCTACAGCGCCACGAAGGTCAGGGCGCCGGCGGATTCGAGGGCCATCTCGAACGTGACCTCGCCCGCGTGATCGCCGCGATATTCGAGGCTGGTGATCTGGAACGATCCCTCGATGCGTCCGAAATCGGGAACGATGACCTGATAGGTGAGGATATCGCCGTCGAAGAACACCTGGCGCATGCGAGCGTCCGAGGCTTCGTCCTTGAACACGCCGGAGCCGGTGATCCCGGCGCGGCGCACGCCGGCCCCGGCGAGCAGTTCGCGCCAGCGGCCGGCCGATTCCGCGTGAGTGACGTCGACGGTTTCCGCATTGAACGACATCTGGCGGGTGCGCAGACCCGCCACGGTCACGAAGCCGGTATCGCCGTCGCTGACCTTGATGAGCAGATCCTTGCCCTTCTGAGCAGGCATGAGAAGTCCTTTCGAAAGATGAAGAAGTCGTGGGGGCGATCAACCCTCAACCGCCGTGGCCGTCCGCCGCGTCATGGCCGTCCTCGGATTTGATCCGGAAATCGGTCCCCGCCTTCTCGATCAGGAAAGGCGTTGCCTCCAAGCATCGGATCACCGGCACGAGGCCGGTGATGACGCGAAGGAGAGAAACGTGTTCTCCGCCGCCCTCCCCGCGAAGGCGAGGATCCATGAAAACACCGCCTCAAGTACGGTGAAGGGGCATTCACCGCGCCTCACTCACGCTCGGTGACGGCGCGAAGACGCAGGGTGACGCGGGTGAGCTGCGTCTCCTCGTCCCGGTTGGATGCGATCTCCGTCACCCGAAGATTGACCAGCCTGTGCCCTTCCACGGACAGCCCCGCATCGTCGAGGATGGCGGAGAAACGTTCCGCTACGGCAAGGCCCGAGCGGGCGCTGCCGCGCTCCGACCAGATCACGATGGCGAGATCCTGCTCGTGGCCGCGATCCGTGCCGGTGGACCAGTCCCGGGCCGCGACCCCGCCGAACAGGGCATAGACGGGCTCCGCATTCCGGGGCGGCTCGTCATGAAGGCGCAACGCTCCGCCCATGAGCGAGATCAGCTCCCCATCCCCGGAAGCCGTCTCCAGAATGGCGCGGCGCAAGGCGAGGATCGGGCTCGTCATGCCTTGATCTCCTCGACGAGGCAGACGAGATCGCGCCGCGAGCCGTCCGGATCGCAGGCGGCCCGAATGGCGAAGCGGCGAAGGCCCGAGGTCAGGCGCATGGCGCCGGTCACGCCGTCGCGGTAGCGCAGGGTGATCCGATGGGTCAGGCCCTGTTCCGGCCTGTCGGCGCGAACGCGCTCGGAGCCCGAAAGCATTTCCATCGCGCCCCAGACCTGGGGTCCGGACCTGTAGGTGCGGATGACGCCTCCGAACCCGTCGGGGCTCTCGAGAGGCACTTCGAGAACGAAACGGCGCGAGCGCGCGCCGATGGGCAATGACCTGGTTTTCATCGGAACATACGAAGAGGAATGGATTTCGCGTCAGGGCCGCACCCGGTCGGGGAACGGCGGCGGCGGATGGATGTCAGAGCCGCGCCCGCTGAAAGGGGGCCACGAGCGCCATGGCGTCGGGCGGCAGAACCTGCTCGCCCGACAGGTCGCCCCGGTTCTCGAACCAATGGGCGACGAGAATCTTGATCGCGAGCTTCAGGCTGTCGGGAACCGCCTCGGGAGAGGCTCCGTAGCCCGCCCGCAGCTCGATTTCGATTCCGTTTCTCGCCTTTCCCGGCTCCGGCGCGTCGGAAACAATCATGCAGGGCGGATCGCTCGCGACATCCAGCTCGACGAGTGCGGGGTCGATCTCCGTGGCGATGCCTGCCGCATCGCGCACCCTGACGCGATCCACGGCCAGCACCGGGGAGAGCGGCAGCCGAATCCTGCCGCCCTGCGGCCAGCGATCCATCACGACGCGCCAACCCTGCTCAATCAGGAGACGCCGGGAGACGGATTCCACCATGAGCCGCGCAGCCCTCATCAGGCCCGAGACCAGATCGTCCTGCCCGTCGTCGTCGAGGCGCAGATACGCCCTCATCTCGGGCAGCGTTACGGGCTCGACGGCGGGGCCATCAACGAATATCGGAATCATCGCAACAGGAATCCTTCCATGATGAATCGTGTGATCACGCTTGCCCTCGCCCTGTCGCTTGCGGCGACTGGAGCAAAAGCCATCGTCGGAGGTGCGGAGGACCAGGGTCCCCTCGCCCGGCAGAGCGTGATGGTGTTGAGTTCGAACGGAGGCGTCTGCAGCGCCGTCGTGGTGGCGCGCGACGTGGTGCTCACCGCCGCCCATTGCGTGACGGGCGCGGACGAGCACCGGGTTCATTTTCGCGACGAGGCGGGCGAGCCGGTGCTGATCCCGCCCGCCGCCAAGGCCGTGCACCCGGGCTACAACGCGAAAGCCATCGAGACCCGGCAGCGCTCCGTCGATCTGGCGCTCGTGCGCATGCCCCAGCCGCTGCCCGCGCGTTTCGCGCGGGCG